>CAYRJZ010000001.1:0-5303 GCA_964424775.1 uncultured Gammaproteobacteria bacterium
AGAATTGACTACGCTTGTAGAAGTTTTTTAGAACCAGATTTCGGACTCCGGATCACACCCGGACATCTCCACACTTAAAGCACCATTGACTATGGTGCTTTTTTTCGTTTATACTCTCGCAGCTTAGGAAGTAAGAGATAACATATGCGTTTCTTCTGAATATCTAAGTATGTATTCGCACGTTTAAAGTGAAGTTGATATGTGAGCAGCAGAGTGTTTCATCACAGAGACAGTCTGCTGCTCACACTTGGGTGATCGGCAGTGGTATCTTTCTGGAGGAGAGTAATGATACTCGCTTCTCTGCGCCAACAAGTACGCTGCTGGCTTATGACAAAAACGGTCTACGACTATGACCGTTTTGTTGACCTCATCAAGAGGCACTCTTGCAAAGGAAGTAACGTTACCATCCTGGCAAGAGCAGACAGCAACGAGATGTTGGGCGAGATCCGCCTCAGTAGCTGCACAGGCACCTTTGAGGCCACCCTCGAAGGAAGTGATCGAAAGATCATTCTCCATGAGCAATACAGAGGTGAATTGGGCATCCACCTCGTCTTCGATGACACAGGCAATGAACGGCGACGAATCGTCGCTCTCTCAGAAGTCTATCAGGAGGTCCTCTTCTTGAGGAAATCACTCCCTCTTGCGAAGATTATGCTCTGGAACGCTGAAGAGCACCGTGAGTACACTCAGCAAGAGATTGAGGAGATCATTGAGGCTTACGAAAAGCTGGGTGGACTTACCTGGCGCGTCTAAACCAACACTTCACCCTATCGTGCGACAAGGCGCTTCGGACATCTGAGGCGCCTTTTTGCTATACTCAGAACATGAGTTGGAATATCATGCTGGATAATTCACCTTATACGCTAACGGCAGATGATCTGCCCGCACTGATTCATGGGGAAAAACATGTTGGTGCATCACTCTTCACCATTACTGCTCTTGCAGAGTTATACAGACAAGGTCATCCAGTCCTTCTTATAGCCTCTCACACGGACGTTAAAAATGAATTTATCACACTGACTAGTTGTGAAGACAATCTTCTCACGCTCGAAAAAGAATCAGATCTGATTGGAGCGGAGACATTCCAATCACTTTTTTTGTCACATAAAGACATACTCCTTCTTCCATCCATACTCTCGACCCTTCCTGATATTCAAGAGAGAGTGATTCTCCTTCATAACATCGACGAACTACCTGAAGTCACAATATCTCTTCTCACTGAACACCAGTTAACTATATTCTCAGGAGATCTCAATATGTGTTCTTCAAAAGAACTCTTATTACAGCTGAAATATCATGCAAAAATTTTCTTCTCACCTCTGACTAATGATTTTCGACTTACTCTTCCTCAACTTGATAAGTATCAAGGTTATTTCTTAGGAAGAATTTCACAGGGGAAAATACAATTAAAATCTACTGACCATGAGCAAGTGTAACTCCATAAACGCTTTTCACTCCACTCTTTTTTAACACTTTTGCAGCTTCATTCAGTGTTGCACCAGATGTCAAAATATCATCGATAAGTAACACGTGTGGAAAAGTAATTTTCTCATGGAGAATAAAAGCATCACGAATATTAGTAATCCTCTCTTCTCTTTTCAGGTCAGACTGAGGCTTGGTCTGTTTTACGCGTTTGAGACTATCCTTGACCACAAACCCAATTCTTTTGGAGAATTCATTACTCAGAAGAAGCGCCTGATTATACCCACGTTGTTTTAATTTTTGATTGGACAATGGGATTGGAACAAGACAAGTATCACTTTTTGTTATATGGGAGAGAGGTTCAAACTGAATAAAAGATTCATACAAAATATCTGCAAGTAAGGAGGATACATGTGATAAAAATGGTTCAAATTTGTACTGATACATGACTTTTTTCATCACACCTCTATAGGAAACAGCAGAAAAAACGCCATCAATTGAGTATGTTCCCTTGCAACCTGGATGCGTTAAACCACTCACAGCGGGTCTTGAACATACAGCACATATTAACTCCGGTGAATAATCAAGCGTTGCAAAACAATTACTACATAAATAGCTTCCATTTTTTCTACACCATATGCATCTTTCTGGGAAAAAGAGACTTAGCAAATCCATTTTTTTCAGTGTACCAAATACTTTTCTTGATTTTTATTTTAAAAGTGTTCTATGCTGAATAGAGCATGGAAGATCTTGCAAAAGTAACCAATCAACTCGAATTTCTTTTTTTAAAAAGACTCGCTCGAGGTTTAAAAGAAGAAAAAATTGATATTCCTAGAGCAAAAGCCCTAGCTAAAGCTTTTCTTAAAATTGAGCCTTTCTCCTCTGTTGAAGATGCAAAAGCAAAATTAGATAGCTTTACCAGGCAGGAAGATTACTTCAGTAATTTAAATGAATATATTGAGGCTTATTATAGTGAACAACAAAAAAATGCTATGATTGAAAAGATGAGACATCACATTCGACAAGGAGATATTGACCAGGCTTTGGAGGTAGCCAAGAACTAACTATGCTTCCTCCTGGTGAATTTCCTCGATCTGGACCTGAAATAACAAGTGCAGTTCCCACCACAGCTGGATCCGAAGCTGCAAGTTCACTTGGTGCTATGGCGGGAGGGGCTCTTGAATCTGCCGTTGATGCACACGCAGGTGATGCCGCGTCAGTTTTAACAAGTGTTGATAGCGTGCTGGATAATGCTGTTCCCCAACCTCCTGTTGCAGATGCCAGTCCAACAGCTGGGGGAAATGGTTCTGATTTAGATCCCCAAAGTAGAAGTATATTAGAAGGTCCTCCTGCAACTGATGCAGATAAAGCTCGATCAGCTGAAGAAGATGCACGGGTAGCCCAAGACCTCGGCCCCGAACCAGATGTAACACCGCAGGGCTCCAAAGACGCTACTGGCACTACTCCATTTGAGGGGACAACACCGGTGGGATTTGAAGATCCAGCTGAAGCTGCTCCTACATTCCCAACTGAAGCTGCACCACGTCCAGTTGCTACTGCAGTAAAAGAGATGAGAGAAAATGGAGCTGATGGCGGACAAGATGTTGCGCTTACTGAAATGAAAAGAAATGAATTAGTCACAGAAAGAGCAAAACTTCAAGAAAAAAGCTTGAAACAAAATCTGAGTAAAGAAGAAATAGCACGTCTTAAACAAATCGATACAGATTTAAAAAATTCTACCCCAGAGTCTAACCCACACCTTGAGTCAGGTAGACAAAAAATAAAAGATGGAAAAGCAGATGAGTTAACTCCTGAGGAGGAAGCTGCACTTGAAGGTGCAGAGGCATCAGAAGAAGATCCTGAAGAAAAACAAAAAAAAGAAATAGATGAACTCAAGGAAGTTATTGCAGAAAAACTTTATAATGGGCAAGATGCAACTGATGATATCGTAGCCTTAAATCAGAAACTAGCGGACTCGATGGGATTTAACATTCGAGCACAAGAAGAGAAAGACACGCGAGAGTTCTTAAAAGGATTATTTAATAATGATTACTCAAAAGATGTCAAAGAAAGCGGAACAACAAGGAGACTTAAAAAACTTCTTCAAGATCTGTGTCGAAAAGAGTTACAATTACGGACTCAAAAAACAGTTGTAGAGAAGATGGAAACAACTGCCCAACAGCTAAAAACTGAAGTAAATCAAGCAGAAGATGAATATGCCAAAGAAAAAGATCCTGAGCTAAAGCAACAAAAATCTACCATATTTGCCAATAAATCATTGCAATTTGCTCGCTTCAGAGATAGAATTCGTGCACAGAAAAATATTGGTAGAGATCTTATAACTGAACGAAGAAATGTGCGACTTGAAGTAAGACGTGCACTTGGAACACGTAGTATGATTAGTAATGCACTTTTTGCAGTCGATACTGTAGGACTTGAAGCTGTATTCTCTGTAGTTGACCGCGTCTCTTAGTGTATTCCTCATGCTATAATCATCATACTTCAGGAGGAGTCGCATAGTTGGCCCATTGCGGAGGGTTGCTATCCCTCTGAGCCCTTAAACTGGCTCGCGCAGGTTCGAATCCTGTCTCCTCCGCCACAAGACAGGATTCGAAGCGACGCTACGCGACGGGCAACGACCCTAGTACCTATGGTGAAGTAGCTAGTCCCCTTGTGGAAATCCTGTCTCCTCCGCACTTCCTTTTCTTATATTTCTATCACTGCAGTGCTACAATACCACTATGGCTTCACAACAACTCTTAAAGCACCTAAAAGATGAACACAAAGCCTCTCCTATTCAGACATATCTCAAAGAGATAGTCTATGGAGGAAATGATGGAATTGTCACCACATTTGCAGTTGTCGCTGGATTTTCAGGAGCAAGTATGGGTGGGAGCCTCCCCCAACTGTCTTTTTTCACTGTTCTTCTTTTCGGTCTTGCGAATTTAGCAGCTGATGGAGCATCCATGGGGCTTGGGAATTTTCTCTCACTCCGCTCAGAACAAGATGTTTATAGATCTGAACAAGCAAAAGAAAGACATGAAATCAGAACAAATACAAAGTATGAACGAGAGGAGTCAATTGAAATATTACAAGCAAAAGGATTTACCAAAGACCAGGCAGTTGAGCTTACGAATATTTACCAAACAAATGAAGATTATTGGGTGCAATTCATGATGAATGATGAACTGGAAATGGCAAATCCTTTAGGTGAAAATCCTCTTCTCACTGGACTTGCAACTTTTTTTGCATTCATCACATTTGGGTTTATCCCACTTATTCCCTATCTTTTAGTCCAGGATGGTTCAGACGCATTCAGATATTCGCTTGTTGCAACATTTTCAGCACTCATTCTCTTAGGACTACTTCGATTTAGAGTAACACGTGAGAACCTTTTCAGATCAGTCTTTGAGATAGTCCTTGTTGGTTCAGTCGCAGCTTTCCTTGCTTATTTTGTTGGTATTCTTTTTAGGATGTAATATGGATCATTTTCTTGTGCCATTAGTAACAATCGCACTCGCTGAGCTCTTTGATAAAAGCCAGCTTGCAATTTTGCTTCTTTCTTCTCGCACCAAAAAACACGTAAGAATATTTATAGGTGTTACACTTGCTTTTCTTCTTCTTACCGGAATCGCAGTGCTAGTAGGTGATAATATTACCAGAGTTATCCCAGCAATTCTTCTCAAAGTTATTGCTTCAGGACTTTTTATTTATTTTGGTATACGATCACTTCTCGAAAAACATGATGAATTTCATGAAGAAAAAAAAGTTAATGCCACAGTATTGGGAAGCTTTATGCTCATTTTTTTTAGTGAATTAGGAGATAAAACACAACTTGCGACAATTACCTTTATTCCCGTTACAACAACTGATTCTGTAGC
>CAYRJZ010000001.1:5313-16691 GCA_964424775.1 uncultured Gammaproteobacteria bacterium
ACTTGCGACAATTACTTTTGCGACTAAATACCACGCTCTCTCTGTCTTTCTCGGCTCATCTCTTGCTCTTATTCTACTTGCAGTCCTTGCTATCTGGGTCGGTAAATTTATTGCCAAAACAGAGAAAAAAACTATCGTTACAAAAATTGCAGGTGTCCTCTTTATTATTCTTGGACTGACTTTTTTCCTCATTTAGGATCTTGACAAGACCTTAGCAGTTATGCTATAAGAGTGCTAATACTTCAGAAAGGTAGGTGAAAAAGATGGCATTAATTAGATGGAATCCATGGAATCTTCAATCTATGCTTGAGGATGACTGGGACCTCCCTACGCTTCCAGGCATTTCACGATTAGCAGGACAAGGACTCAACCTCTACGAAACAGAAGATACTATTGTTGCAGAAGCAGCACTTCCAGGAATTAAAGAAGAAAAAATTGATATCTCTGTTGATGAAGGAGTCGTTCGTGTCAGTGCAACTTCTGAAGAAAAAACTGAGGAGAAGAATAAGAGACGATACTTTATGTCTTCAATGGCACAGTCTTACAACTACTCCTTCCGACTTCCTCAAGGAATTATCAGTGATGAAGAACCATCAGCTGAACTAGAGAATGGTGTTCTCACTCTTGTCTTCAAGAAGATTCAAAAAGCAGAACCAAAGAAAATAAAAGTTGCAGCAAAAGCTCCAACAAAATAACATTTTCTCCTGCTCAATACATAAAAAGCTCCCAGAATTGGGAGCTTTTTATATGCGGAGGGAGGGGGATTTCCCACTGCGTGGGATAGACTTCTCATCCCCCTCTCTCAAGATGCGGAGGGAGGGGGATTCGAACCCCCGGTCCCCTTACGAAGACATCCGCTTTCCAAGCGAACGCACTAGACCACTATGCGACCCCTCCTTAAGTTTTTAATTATACAATAACGGGAAGTGCCCTTGTGGTACGATCCCACCTATTTCAAAATCCTGTAATAAATTGTAACTCTTTTTCAGCTTCTTTCCATAATTTTTTATCTGCTGAAAAAGTTAAAGTACTTTCTACTTCTTCTACTGGACACCAGATTACTTCTTCCATCTCATTATCCCTTCGAGAGAAATCAAAGTCTATACATTCCATCAGGAAATAATAGACAGTTTTTTTAATCTTTTCTCCCTGCCACTGATACCAGTAATTTGTTTCGTCAAGTTGCTTAAGGATAACAGCGTTAACTCCTGCCTCTTCTTTTACCTCACGAACTGCCGTCTGTTCTTTTGACTCTTTTATGTCCTTATCACCTATAAGTCCTTTCGGAAATCCCCAACTTTTATTCTGAGAATGTTTGGTAAGAAGAATTGCTATGTCTCCCTTTTCTTTTTTAAAAACGACTCCACCTGCTGAAAATTCTAGCTTCATATTCATTAAGATGCCCTGCGGAGGGAGGGAGATTTGAACTCCCGGTTAGGATTACTCCCAACAGCGGTTTTCGAAACCGCCGCACTAGACCACTATGCGACCCCTCCATGATTGTTAAGTTAATCAAAACTGGAGGGAAGTGCCCTTGTGGTGCGACCCCTCCCTACCTCTTTGTACACCCGAGAAGATTCGAACTTCCGACCTCAACGTCCGCAACGTTGCGCTCTATCCAACTGAGCTACGGGTGCATATGAAAGAGACCTATATTTTACCCAATTACGAATACTGAAGCAAATATTAGGATGATTTGGGGCGATGCTGACGATCGAGGGGGAAATTTTTCTCAAGCCAATGTGCAGCTTTTTCCATAAAAGTTGGTTTTACCACTTCCCTAAAAGGAAGATATGGTAGTAAAACATCGCGAAGATGTTCAGGATGCATCGTGCTGAGAACGAGGGTTAATTCACCTGGAAAAAATGTTTTTGTACCTACCACAAGAGTTATTTCTCCACTTTGTTTTTTGAAATAAAAATCATACAACTCTTGCCAGAGGAAAAAATCATTCTCAATCATGATTCCTTCAGATGTAATTTTATAATGATAATCATGGGGAGGAACTGTATTGAGCGCATAAGCAAGGAAGATAAGTGCGACCACCAAGATCATCAAAAGGTATTGTCCAAAAAGGAATAGAATAACTTCAAACAACAAAGCAATAACCAGTATGTTCAGAAAGTATTCTTTATTTCTTCTCTGAAATGGTCTACCCGGTGCACTCCATGAAAGGAGAGTTCTTACTGCATACTGAGATTGCTGCGGTTGAACATCTTTGGCATCACTCATGGTACGCTCAGGCAATTCAAGAGGTTCTTTAGGGAGAAATATATTTTCATCTTTTGGGAGGTCCATATATCTACTCTATCGGAGTACTGTGCATGCGTCAAGGATTCTCCGTTGTTCTTGCTGCCTCAATTTGCTATACTCTAGCCTCAGGCAACAACTGGAGAGGTCGTCCCACAAGGGGACTACGCTCCTCGTTAATACATGGAGAGGTCGCATAGTGGTCTAGTGCGGATGTCTTGAAAACATCTGAGGGTTCACGCCTTCCGCGAGTTCGAATCTCGCTCTCTCCGCAGAAAGCGAGGTGAGAAGTAACCATGAAGTGGATATACCCGAAGGGTAAATCTCGCTCTCTCCGCCACTATTTTGCTTGACATACTCCTCTAAATCTCGCACACTTATAGTATGTCCTACCCTGCCCTCGTACGAAAATTTTTTTCTCTTTTTTTTGCATTTATAGTTCTCTTTCTTATTAATTCTTCTCCTGTTTCTGCTCAATCCTCATATGAAATAAATCCACCAGTAACTGATGGTCAAGTACGATTTATTCAAGTGAGTGCTAGCGTTACATGCCAACTTACCGGAATTAATATATTTAATAGAGAGAGGGATTGTGAGGGAAATATCCTCTCACAAAATGAACGACCCCTCGGACTCATAGGAACAGCTGCAGACTTTATTGGAGCGACCTATCAACAGCCAGCCAGTTCTTCCCAATTCATCTCTTCACTTCGTGATAATTTCGGAATTACTAAAAATGCCTATGCTCAACAAGAAGAAGGATTTAATGCTCTAAGCCAAGTACAGAATATGTGGTCAGCAATTCGCAATCTTTCATTTATCATTCTTGTTGCTTTCTTTATCCTTATCGGCTTTGGCATTATGCTTCGTTTTCGAATTGATCCCAAAACCGTTATGTCAATTCAAAACCAACTTCCTAAAGTCGTTGTGGCAATTGTACTCATTTCATTTTCTTATGCTATTGCAGGACTATTAGTTGATGCAATGTGGTTTGGAACGTATACTTCAATTAACGTTCTGACCAATCCAGCTAACGGTATGGATCAATGTGGAGGAGATGACCCAAGTGGTGGATCTAATACAAGGACGTCTACCTCAGTTGCTACTCAAGGGCTTCTTAACAATCCAATAGGTTACACAACTGAACTCTTTGGGGATGAAGGAGGATGTTTCGGGGCATTAGATGGTATTTCCGGACTTGCTAAAGACCTTGGATTTACCATTGGAGACATCATGTCACGCACACTTACTGAAGCAATGGGACTTGATACTGATGAAATAGATAACTGTGATACAGGATGGAAACAGTTAGGAGGTATCCTCGATGCCGCAGACTGTTTTGAGAACGGACTTTACAAATTCATAAAGTACCTCATTGGTATTGTGGCAGTCATGATTTTCTTCTTTGCCATTGTTTTTGCACTTTTTAGATTATGGTTTACTCTCATACGAGCCTATATCTATGTCATTCTAGGGACAGTTTTTGCGCCAGTCTGGATACTCATGGGACTTTTGCCAAATAGCTCTTTGGGGGTTGGAAGATGGCTTCGATACATGATTGCCCACCTTATGATCTTTCCAACGGCTGCACTTGTAATTATCGCTGCACGTACATTTGCCATGAATGACTCCTTGAATAACGCCGTTGATGGGCAATTCTTCCCTCCTCTCGTTGGTAATCCTAATATTTCAGACAACATGGGAATACTTATTGCATTTGGATTCCTCATGATCGGACCCGAACTTCTCAATATGGTACGTGATGCAGTCAAATCTCCTCCAAATAAGGTGCTTTCAGGAGCAATTCAAGGTGGGTTTGCAGCAGGTACCAAACCAGGCACCGCTCCAGCACGTATGTTATGGAAGAGAATTAATGCATATGATCATCATAAGGGAGAGCTTGGTTGGCTTGCTGACAAGAGGCAAAATCTAGCCAATAGATATACGAAGACAGGAATTGGGAGATTCTTCTTCTCAAATAATAGAGATCGATATGCAGAGATGATTAAGAAGCGTACCGAGCAAGCAAATAGCGGTGGAGCTAAGGATACTTCTACCCCAGGGACAGGAACAGAAACAAAATAAAACAACAAATTTAACTATATTCTTTAGAATTTAAATATATTTTTCCAGAACGAGTCAACAATTTCTTTCATCGCATCCCAACTTCCTTTAAAGACATCTTTCTTAAGCTGTTCTCGTCTAAGAGTTTGCAACTTAATATCTGCTCTATCTAAGAACCAATCCATCTGTGCATGATCAAAGAAATGTCCCTTCGTCTTCGTAGTTCTAAAGCTATCGCCCATCTCATCACCATCAATATCTCCAGGTATAGTTTCAAGTGCCTCTATCATATGTTTGTAGTATGCAAAGCCATATCGTGGATCAGTACTGTAATGATCTCGATGTGCATAGATATCAGCGGCCAGTCTTCCAAGGGCGATCATCTTCCACATATACTTTTTATTTGCATTTACTCTTGAGTAATCGATCTCATGTTCATATAACTTTTTTATTTTTATCTTATCCACCTTATGACCATGACCATCATCAACTTTTTCCGTTACATAATTCCCATCTTTATCCATTTCATAATCTCTTTTCCAAAATTCCTCAATATCATAAATTTCTCGTCCAAAGAGTTGTAGTGCAAGTGGTTCATCTCTCCAATTTCCTTTAGTATCCTGGACACGCACCATTTTACTGAAATCAAGTGAATTAAATGTACTGTATCCATATCGTAAGGTCTTCATAAAACTATCTTTCACTTCTTTTTCAAATGCAGCTCTATTGATACGGATATTCCCCCATGCGTCAGTATCAGTAAATTTACTAAAGTCTATCTGTGCAGTAGTGAGCAACTCATCATAGACTTTGAAGGCACGTGTCATATGATTGGTCGCCCAGTCTCGCATAGAATTTTGAATAGGTCTTAATTTACCTGCAAGTTCCTTTACTTTTTTCTCAACTTCTTCATTATTTGTCCCATCCCTCTTACTCCCAGCTTTTTCCATAAGTTCCATCAGCTGAAGGAGTGAATAGTAGTGGGTATTTCCTTCTCTATCCTTATACACATTACCCGTCTCGTCCTCAACGAGCACCTCTGATCGAGCTGCGCTCAGATAGTCAACTAGTGACGCTTTAATCATATAAACACTATATGGATTACCCATAGCCCCTCCTCGTTCACCATTTGCCTGCTTGATTCGATATTCTCTAAGTTTGCCTGGCTTGGCACCTGCATCATAGGCTGCGGCTCCAGTATCATTTCTCCACCCTGCTCCATACATACGTGCCATGACTGAAGCATGAATTTGCGCGTACTCTGCATTAATATCATTAAGGCCGTACTTTCGTACTATCTCTTCACGCAAAAGTCCATTGACTATACTGACAATAGGAGGTGCCTTGGTAGGTGCATTGAATATATTAATAAAACTAATTATTTGCTTTTCAGTTACTTCCTTATTGGAAAAAAGAAATCGCGCATCCGAACCAGCTTTACCATCAGTTGACTCAATATATCGCATCGCTTCCTGATCTGTTAATTCATTAATGTCTTTTTTATAGTGTCTAGCGGCTGCTTTCCGCACTGCTTCTCGTAACTTATCTTTATTAAGCAGTGATGTATCTTCGCCTAATAACTCTCGGAGCTTATCAGCATCTGAGATATAGTAATACGTAAGAAAGGCGGTATTGATCGCCCCTCCTAATTTCGTGTCAAGATTTTCGGGATGTTCTGATCCATGGCCACGTTTTGCCTCTTCCTTTGAGACCGGTTTAGAATCAAAATCCGCTGCCATAGTGAGAACATTGGCAAGTGCACTCTGTCCATAAAAAGCTGGTTTGGTAAAGGTACTTTTGTAGTACATCTGAATAAGTGCCCGGGGAAGGCCCTCTTCCTCTCCCATTACAGCTTTATACTGAAGATCCGCACTCCTATATGCACCAATCTGCCATAAATTAAGTCTGACAAAGTCAGCAAGTTCTCTGTATTGATTTCCATTTTGATCTCTAAAATATCGAGCCTGATCTTCAAGCATTGAACCAATTGAGATATCTCGCCAGTCTCGTTGCAGTGCAACTTTCTGGAAAAAATTCATATCGTCATCAGGTGAATCATTATGAAAAAAGTTAATTCTATCTCGTACCCAATAGACAAAATTATTTTGATTAATCTTGGTCTCAACTATACGTAATTTCCCATCAGGACCTCTATCTGTTACGAAATCAAGTAGAGCATGATCTCCACCTACACCGAATTTTGGATCTGAGTACATCATGATTTCTTCAAAAAGTTGATTCATATTATCTATCTTCCCTCGACTTCTCTCCCGCTCTTCAATTCGTGCTATCATTAATTCTTCTAACTCATTTTCAGCTTCACGATGGAACGCCCCTTCGGTTCTGCCATCTTCCATAAATCTTTTTGGATCAATCCCGTTTGCTGCATAATTTCGCATTTGTTCAATTGCTTCTTTTGGATAATCGGGGTGATCTCGTTCAAACGCATCAACTGAAGCAAGGTAATTTCTTCTCTGTTGTCGTTCATCCATGGGCAGCTTTGCTAAGTCTTGCTCGATCAGTTCTTCGGGTGATAATTCTTTCTCTTTTACCCCGTCATTTAATACAGACTGAGGAGGAATGAGTCCTTCATCAATATGAGGTGGAGGATTGTAGCCAGCAGGTTTAATCCCACGACTTGCTTGATACAAAAAAGTATTCTTTAAATCCTCTGTTGGCTCTTGTCCGGTTTGTCTAGTGTATTGATCTGACATAAACTTAGCTCGACGCAAAGCTTCATTCATAGAGATCATCGTTCCAGAATCTTCTTCCCCTTCATTGGTAATTCCTAAGTATTCATTCTGACGTGGGAAGAAAGGGACCTCATTTGGGTCTACTAACTCAGGTTTTTCCTCATCAAATGGGGGTCGGTCAAATTGGCTTGTTCCACCTTCTGGCATAGTAAATATTTCTCCACTTCTAGCATACGAACTTTGGCCTTCAGGTGTCAAACCTTCAGCCTGAGGAATTTGCTGTTCTTTTTTAATAGAAAAATCACTTGATTGTGGGCCTCTTTCTTTCATGAGGGAAGTATAAAAAAAGAGGCGAATAAGGACTTGAGATTAACCTTTCAGGATGTTTACAAAAAAGTCACAGAAAATGACACTTGTGGCTTACTGTTGAGAGAATTTGACTCCCCTTCCTTTAACCGTTTGAAGGAATTGAGGCTGATTAGGATCCAGTTCAATTTTTCGCCTGAGTCGAAAAATGAGTTGGTCTATAGCCTGTTCTGAGACACCTTCAGTTGAGAGGCTATCTCCCCACACGGCACTCACAATCTCATCTCGCTCAATGACCCTCTCTTCATTCTGGAGAAGATATCGAAGAAGCCTAAATTCCGCACGGGTGAGACTATCTGAAAGGACAAGATTACCTTTTCGAATACTCTGCGTTGTCTCATCAAAAATAATTCGTTCCTCAATAGGTGATTTTTCAGTGTGTAAATAATCTGCTAAAAGAGGAATGGTCACCCCATTATTACTAGCTAACCCTATCTTTCTCAGATACTCATTATCTCCTCCATTCATAAGATCAGTTATATCTTCAGGCGTTAAAGCTTTCTGAATACTCTTCAATGCAGCTCTCATAGTGGATTGTGAAAGTAAGAAATCCTGTAGATCCGCTGGAGTATCTTCCTCACTAAAGAGAGACTCAACTGCAACTTTGGTCAATCGTAGGTGTCCTCCAGTCAAGGCTATAATTGCCTCCTTTTCTTTTTCTGAAAGAGTCTTTCCAGTTAACTTCTTAAGATACTCAATTCGAAAATGGATGCTTGGAATATCATGTAGCTTCAGATAAACATGCCTTCCTGTAATAAAGTCACTGAAATCTGCATAAATGTGCGGTTCAAGACTCTCTTCCAGAGGACGAGAAAGTGAAAAGATAACAGAGAAGCGATACTTTGCCCTATCCCGAAATGCTCGTAAGTTGGTAAAGAGCTCGGGGGTAATTTGAGGTATATACTCATCAAATCTATCGAAGAGAAAAATAATCGTTAATTTATTCTCGAGAGAGAGATAATCAATTGCATTTTTAAGTGATTGAGTCAGAACGAGTTCATCGCTATATGAAATACTTTCTTTAAAGAGTGCGTTAACATGCTCATATTCTTTTTTCATGTCCCTCTCATGAAGTGAAGTGACAAGAGAAAGAAAGAGAAATTTCATGACATCATAAAAATTTCTACCCTTTACTTCAGAGAAATTGACCATCACAAAATGAACAAAACCTAATTTAGTTGGGAAATGCTTGAGTCGAATCTCTTTATTGTACGCTAAAAATCCAAGGACATTAGATCTTCCCGACCCCGGAAGCCCAATGAGCTGGCATGAGCTTCCCTCTCTAATATAAGTGACAATTTTTGCAATTTCTGTTTCACATGAATTTTCAGGATAGAGAGATTCAAAATGAGAAGGCACTTTTTGCATACTTCTATAGTACCATTTCCCCTGTTTTTGTTGCATCAACTCTGCCTGTAAGTTACTATTAAAGAGTGAAACTGCCCAAACTTTTCTTTTTTCTTCTTTCTTTCTTTTTTATTTCTTTGCTAAGTGTTCAGACGACTCACGCTCAAGATGCCCGTGTCAGTGTCTCAAGCCATGTTGAGGAAGGTGGAAACAGATTAGATAAAAGAATTTATGTCTCCAAAGGAGATAAATTAGTTTTTCAAATATCAGGACTTACCACCCAGACTGACTATCGAATCGAGATGGGAGATCAGACAACTGATGACGCGTTTATTCAATATAATCTCTCCTGGACTCAGGCTCGTCAATGTGGACCCGCTAGCTACTCAGATACAAATCCTACTGAGACTAATAAAGGACAGGGACTTATCTCCATTACTTCCTGCCGTGTTTCCGGTGACTCACTAACTGTGATTGCATCTATTGATACCACCTCAATTCCTGTAAATCCCGGCATTTCTGCATATACACTCTATATTAAACAAGGGCGAACTGGAAATGATTTTGCCACACAAGATGGTGAAGACAAGCTCATATTTATTCTGCCTACTCCCAAAGTACAAACTGATCAACACGGCGTTACCGCAGGAAATACTATTTCGTCATTTCTTGAATATCTTGCACCTTACACGTCCTATGGCTTTTCGCTGAGAAATCAAAATGGTCAAACAGTTTGGCAAGAAGTAACATTCACCACTGGCGCACCAAATTCTTCAAGTTGTACCATGACAAAAAATTCACAATCATTTTCTTATAAAGGCTGTACAAGTACTGGCAATGCTTTAGCAGCTTCATTTGAAATAAACACAGCAGGTTTTAACTGCGCTCCAAATACGTCAAATCCTCAAGGAACTTGTACGCTCTATCTAACAAAAAATGGAAATACCGTTGCTTCAACAAAATTTGTTGTAGATACGCAACAATTCGATTTTAGAATAGAACCCAATGATGTTGTTTCAGAAGCGGAAATTCAAAAAGCTGGCAGTCCTCGGGCAAACTACAATGTCTATGAAGGAAAAGATGTCAAAATTACAGCAGTTGGGTGTTCACAATCTGAAGTAACATTTGAGTGGTGGCGCGATAGTGACAAGAATGCCCAATGTTCCACAGGCACCTGTTTTCCCATAGGCGAACCTGATGATAGTAAGACACAATCAGTCTCCAATGGGGCTGCTTCATTCACGAATGAATTTGGAGCAGAAGGAAAATCAGAAATGTATGCAGTAAGAGCTACCTGTGAAGGAAAGGGGCCTCTTGTTAAATCAATGAGAGTTCTCGGTGAAGGAGAAGAATATATCCTCGTTCCAGCAGAAATTGAAGCAGACATAGCTGGTTGGACTATGACACTTGGAGGACTCGATGGTCGAATGTCAGTTGATTTAGATGCAGATTATGAAGGATGCTATTTCTTTCAAATCATTAACCAGACAGATGATTCTTATGTTCCAAATGGTGGCGATAGAGGTGATTGTAACGATGATTCTGTAAAAGGATACGTCGATAATAAATATCGTGATGGTGAAGATGCATACTATCTTGCATCCAGTGATTGGGATCCTTCTGCCGAAATTCCTATGCCTGCCTTAGCAGCAGGAAATTACTCTGTAAGACTCTATCGAGTAGATAACGGTGCAGAAGATGACTCAGCAGTTGCAGTTCGAGATTTTTGTGTCGGAGGTGGTGCAGGATGTATCAATGAGGCAGTCGAAGACATCCCTCCCCCTCCTCCACCTTGTCAAAAATTCAATGATTTAGGTGAATGTGAAGAGGTAAATACGGCTTTTGGAATTCTGAAAATTGATCCAACATCAGTCATTCCAACTATTTTTACTTTTCTTTTAAGCATTTCTGGCCTGATCATTCTCCTTATTATTATCCGATCTGCGTATATTCTGATGACTTCTCAAGGCAATCCTGAGAAAGTAAAAGAAGCACAAGAACGAATTACATCTGCTATTGTTGGGTTCCTCTTTCTTATTTTCTCACTTGTTATACTTGAGACTATTGGAGTTGATATACTACATATACCAGGATTTAGTTAATATGAAAAATTATATAGCATTAACAATTGGGACAGGGGAAGAAACACAAGAAATTACCGCTCCTACCATTATCCCACAAGGAGGACTTCCTAAAGCTCTAAATATAGGATCAAATATTATTACTCTCATTTTCATCTTGGCAATAATTCTTGCACTCTTTGTCATTATTTTTGGTGGTGTAAGATGGGTTATGTCAGGAGGAGATAAATCCAAAATCCAAACAGCTCGTCAAACAATTATCTTTGCAGTCATCGGTCTCATTGTGCTCTTCCTTTCCTACTTCATAGTAAACTTTATTATTACTATTTTTGGTCTTGAAATACCGCGTTTTTAATTTACTAAAGAAAAACACGAAATTAACTATAAAAATAGTACTTGACACCGATTTTTAGCTCTGCATAAATAGATATATGTTAAAGAAATTAAGTGCTATAACTCTTCCTGTTCTCACTTTTCTTACAACTGCTACCCCATCATTTGCTGCGACAATATGTCCTCAGTCTGATCCTGGGACAGTAGATCCTGGATTTGGTGGTCTTTGTGCCCTCACTTTTGA
>CAYRJZ010000001.1:16791-83630 GCA_964424775.1 uncultured Gammaproteobacteria bacterium
TTCGCATCTTTGTTCCTGGATTTGATGTCGGTAACTTCGACGTCCCTAATATCACTGGTGCAACAGGTCCAATTGACTGTAGTCTAACTCCAACTGACCCACAGTGTAGATAAAATACATACCTCCTTCTCTAGACTACTCATTCACATATATATCTTTATGATGACCTTCTATTGTTGCAGACAATCAGAATAAAATTCCCCCTTGACAGATGAGAAAAGAACATATTATGCTGGATATAGCTTAAATATATGAAAAAGTTAACTGCCCTTTCTACACGACTTACAGGAGCACTTGGAGCTACTGCTGGATACTTATCTCTTACAACTCCCTCTTTTGCAGCAAGTCTTTGTCCAGGAGCTGATCCTGGGACAGTAGATCCTGGATTTGGTGGTCTTTGTGCCCTCACTTTTGAAGGCGGAATTCTAGGAAGAGTTATTACCCTTATCTTCATCATTGCTATTGTCATTGCTCTTATTTTCCTTATCTGGGGCGGTATTAGATGGATTCTCTCAGGTGGAGACAAAGGAAAAGTAGACACAGCTCGCCAAACAATCATCGCTGCTGTTATCGGTCTCGTCGTTATCTTCCTCTCCTACTTCATCCTGAACTTCGTCGTTCGCATCTTTGTTCCTGGATTTGATGTCGGTAACTTCGACGTCCCTAATATCACCGCTCAGCCTAATTCTTAATTTTCATATCCCTTCTTTACTATTTCTTCGAAATATTCTTATAATTAAATATGTTTAAAGCATGGGGTGAATGCTTGGGAGGACCGAACAAAGACATTCCTACTCTCAGTTGTATCGAGCCACTATTTAACAATATTATTACCGCGGCAATAATTTTTGCAGGTCTCGTTGCCCTCTTTTTTATCATTTATGCAGGAATAAAATTGATTCGCTCTGCTGGAGACCAAAAACAAGTGCAGAGTGCTCGCCAAACCATTACTTTTGCTATCATAGGACTTATTCTCGTCTTCCTCTCCTACTTCATCCTGAACACTATCGCACAGGTAACAGGTGCTACGTGTATATTAGACTTTGGATTTAATTCTTGTGAATAAGTGGAGATTTTGGTTTACAAAAACTATACTGAATACTTTCGACCTCTATTAACAGCAGCTCCAATTCCAGATCCAAGTGCTGCACCTCCTCCAAGAACAGGTGCTCCGACAACAGCAAGCGCAACTCCTCCGAGAAGACCCAAAAGTGCAAAAATATACCACTTTGTTTTAGAGTTAGGTGTTACTCCTTTTTCCTGAAGCTGTTTAAGTATTTGCTGTGCTTCAGGAGACGTCTTCATGCGCTCCTCAAGCATACCACTGAAATTCTGTTCAAGAAGTCTCCACTCATGATCTTTCAGAGCCATACCACCTGTACCAAAGAAATCGCCAATTTTATTGCCCAGATTGCGTGAACCAAAGTAATCAAGCATTAACTTCTCTTTATACTGTTGCCCGTGTGTTGCATAGACTTTCTCAACAATTTCTTTCTGTTGATCAGTAAGCCCTGTTTCAAGATCAACACTCCTCCACTCTATCTGATCCGGCCCTGTTCCCGCTTCTGCAATAGCACCATGCCCAGTACCCACCAAATCACGAAGTATAAGCCTTTTCACCCCGTCTTCTCCTTGATATGCAAGGGTACGCATATCACGAGTCATCTCATCTTTATCTACATTTTTCTTTCGTGACCCTTCGTCATAACTGATCCAATGTTTTTGCCTCTCCTGTGCAACTCTATGCAGAGCTGCAGCTAATCCTTCTTCTCCATTTTCCTTTGCTGTCTTCGCTGCTTCGTCAAGTCGCACGAGTTCTGCAGCATCAAGCTCTTTTAATTTGTCATTTATTACATCTTTTATTGATTGACCCAAGACGGTGTCTATTTCATCAACGAGTTCCATCTCTTCAGCAAGTCGCGTGTGAAGAGATGCTTTTTCTTTTTTCCCTGCTTCTGCACTTTTTTGAGCAATTGCGGTATCAATTCTCTTCAATTCTGCTCGCGAGTTGCCAAGTCTTTGTATTTCTTGGAAAAGTGGACCTGTTAAAGTCCCACCTTCTCGACTAATACCTAAAAAATTACTCAGGTCAGCAAACTTCTGAAGTTGGTTACTTAAATCTGGATCGGTACGAACTAACCCTTCAAACCCTGATTTAGCTGCATTTGCATTCGTAAGCTCTGTAACTGCACGAGTAACCTCACCTGCATCTGCTCCTGCTATAGGCGTATAGACACCTGCCCTATTTACTGTCGCATTTGCTTTAAGAAACGCACGTAATTCAGGAATTTCTTGATGGACTAATTGTTGATAAGCCACAATATCTGCAAACCTGTCTCCAATATTTGCTTCAATAATTACATTGTTCCTAATATCTCGGAGAATCATATCTGGCCTATCGCCTAGATTTACCCGACGTAAAATATCATTTTTTTGATCAGGAGTTAGGGTATGACCAATCTCTTCAAACTTACTTGAGATATGATCAAGTACTTCTTGTTGCTCAGTCGTAATTCTTGTTTTTTCTGAATTCAGTCTCTGTAATTCAGGATCTATTTCAACATGACTAAGATCACGAGAACGGGTACTAATATCCTTCATACGTTTATTTATCTTGGCAAGAAGCTTGGGGTCTGAGGCAAGAGTTCGTTCGAGGAGAAGTGCAACTTGGTCAGCAGGAAGACTCCTGAGTTCAGGAAAAAGAATTCCTACAGATGGATCTTTCATTAATTCAGCAAGACCATTTGCTCGAATGGTATCCCAGTCACGCTTTGATGGAGGAAACCCTTTTTCTTTTAATACATCTGCTTCATTTAGCGTTGGATTTGCTATCTTCATCTGAAGGACATCTAAATAATTAATTACCTTTGAAACATTTCCAATTGCTCTCTCAGCTTCCTCATGGTTGGTCTTAACTAACGATCTTTCATAATCACCAAGCCCATCAGTATCAACTGTTACTCCCCCTCTTCCCTTTTGAGCCCGCTCTCCACCAAAATGCATGAGGAGTGACTCTTGATCATTGAGCCCAAAATTAGGTGCATGATATGCGTCAAGTCGCTCCATGACAGCATGTCCAGACCCCGTTTCTTTCTTTACCTGTGTTAACTCTTGTGCAACGGTAAATGAGTCTTCTAATGCTCGTTCAACACTTCTTGAAGAGAGCCTTCTCACTGCGTCAACATCTGGTGTAAGGAGAAGTGCATCTGTTGCTTTAAAAACTCGTGGTTCTTCTGGTGTTGGCAGTGATGACATAATTATTACTGGCTATTTTCCATCTGAGCCAGTTCAGACTCTATTTTTCCAATTAAATCCTTCTTTTTTAAATCCAGAAAAACATTTATATAGATATCCCATCGAAGGGATAGTTCACGAAGAGCTTGAGTCAGCTCTCCAAGCGTTTGTGCTTTCTCTACTCGAGATAAAATAAAATGAGCGGAAGCAGCAGCTTCATCTGTCAAAATCTGCTCTCTTTCTAATCCGGCAATGACCGCATCTGCAAGATCATCATAAACTTTCTTTTTCATTTCCACAGAAAGAGGTTGACGTGAAACATCCATATACATCTACTATAGCCTTCTTTTAAAATTAATGTCAAACGTAATTCAAGGTAAATAAGTTCAGTTAGAATTTTCACAAAAAGTAGTACTATTTAGCTCCTCTTTTGAGCTATTTTGAGTTACTTGCATACAAATTTTTCACGTTATACACTTTTAGCAATAGATATACTCCCTGCCCGCCTCAGAATTCTTTTTGTGGCTACCAGGGCTACATTTGTTATGGAAAACCATCCTATACCACAAGACGTAACCGGGTTTCAGTTTAAGCTCATCGGGAGTATGACTATTAAACAATTTGCGTATGTGGCAGCGGGGTCAGTTGTAGCTGTATTAACATACTATATTCCATTCCCTTTCCTCTTCAAGCTTATTGTTATTCCAATTTCTGGTGGATTAGGTGTCGCACTTGCCTTTCTTCCAATCGAAGGACGGCCTCTTGACGTTATGCTGGGGAATTTCTTGAAAGATCTCTTCAATCCTACACAGTATATCTACCAGAAAACAGGAGGGACACTTCTCCTTTCGACTATTGATCTTGCGCATATACAGAGACAAACAACACAACTAGCAGCTAAATCTCATACTGATGAAAAAATAGTAAAAGCCCGAGCCGAACAACTCTCAAAATTACTTAGAACAGTGAGTACATCAACAAAAACCCAACTAGATGAAAAAGAAGAAGTATTTCTTAAGGCACTTTTTAATCCGCAGGCTCAAGGGCCAATGATGGTTACACAAAATGGACAGCCATCAATTCAGGAACACAGACTTTCAGAAGCTGAACTACTTCGTGCAAAAGTCGGACCTAACTTAGAACAGCAGGAAGATGCTCTTGAGAAGGAAGCTGAGGCCATAAAAAAAGAGCTTGAATTAGCAAAAGTCGAGGAACATACTCTTGAGGTTAATCATCAAGAGACAACAGAGGTACATACTGAAGTGGTAACGCTTGAGCAGCAATTGCAAGATATTATGCAGCAAAAACAACAGCTTGAGCAGGATCTTCTCAAGTTAAAAGAACAGATGGAGCAACCTCAGAAAAAAGTTCAGCCACAACAGCCAGCTCAACCTATTGCTCCAGCAATAAATGTGCACAGCATTCCAACGGATCAGGCAAAACAGGTTGGCCTTCCCGCTGTCTCTGATCATCCAAATGTTGTAGCTGGAATTGTTCGTGATTCACGTGGAAATGTTCTTCCTAATATCCTTGTTGAAATAAAAGATACAAATGGCAATCCTGTTCGAGCCTTTAAAACAAATGGACTCGGTCAATTCGCATCCGCAACAGCACTCGCTAACGGGACCTACACAATTGAATTTGAAGACACCAGAGGAAAACATCGCTTTGAAGTTGTGCAAATTGAAGCAAAAGGAGAAGTTATGCTTCCTCTTGAAGTAATCTCAATTGATGATAGAGAATTATTAAGAAGAGAGTTATTTAGTTAATATGAAATCACCTGCCCAAAAAATACATGCAACAACGCAAAAGTTTACTGAAATCATAGACATAGTTGACAATGTCGTCATTCTCGCTGGAGGAAATGCAGCACTTGTTATTGAGATCACAGCGAGTAACTTTGCTCTTCTCTCAAAAAAAGAACAAGACTCAAAGATATTTGCCTACGCCTCACTTCTCAACTCACTTACCTTCCCTATTGAAATTCTCATACGTAATAAAAGAATTGATATTACATCATACTTAAAAGAATTAGATGAAGAAGAACTGACTACAAAAAATGAACTACTTGCACAGCACATCCGTCTTTACCGAGAATTTGTTCGTGAGATGGTACGAGTAAATGTCGTTCTCAATAAGACTTTCTATATTGTTATTCCTTTCTCTTCCCTTGAAGCAGGTCTAAGTGGCGTTAAACAATCATTTGGCAAAAATGAGGCAGAAAAGCAGGCATTTGCAGAGGCAGCCAAAAAAGCTCTTAATGGAAAAGCTGAGTCTGTTCATGCACAACTTGCCAAACTATCAGTTGCATCAAAAACACTTGAAAAAGAAGAGCTTATTAAACTCTTCTATGATATTTTTAATGACTCCACCATACAAGGGACACAAGCACAAAGTGATATCGGAAGTCCGATTATTAAAGGAGCGTAAAGATGAAATTACCATTTGGAAAAACAAAACCATCAACTCAACAGACTACACCCCAACCAGGACAACCTAGTCCAGCCATTCAACATTTGGAAAAAGGAATGGTAAGTCTTGTTGATGTTATTGCCCCCTCCTCTGTTGAGGTAGACTTCAAGTATATTCGTGTTGGCGAAAAATTTTATTCCACTCTCTTTATTGTGGGCTACCCACGCTACGTTTCACCTAATTGGCTGCAACCAATTATTGATTATGACCACACTTTGGATATCGCAATGTATTGTTATCCAACTTCATCCTCAGATGTTCTTGACGATATTAAAAGAAAGATTGCAGAAATGGAGGCAACATTACAAAGTGATGCAGAGAATGGACATCCACCAGATCCACGAGTTGAGGCAGCGCTCGAAGATGCCCTTGCTCTTCAAGAAGAACTTGCAAAAGGAGTTGAACGTTTTTTCCAGTTCAGCTTTTATATTACACTTTCTGCTGATAGCTTAAACGAACTTGAAGATGCAAGTAAACAACTAAAAACGACACTTGCTTCGCTTCTTTTGTCTGCAAAGACGGCAACCCTTCAGATGGAAGAAGGGTTTAAATCAACTATTCCCTTCGCACAAGATAGGCTTTTCATTACACGAAATATGGACACAACATCCCTTGCTTCAACTTTCCCTTTTACATCAGCAGTTCTCACTCAAAATAAAGGAGTTATGTACGGCATAAATCAACAAAATGGCTCACTTATCATCTTTGACCGATTCTCACTTGAAAATGCAAACGAAGTTGTTCTCGGTAAGTCTGGAGCAGGAAAATCATATCTTATAAAGCTGGAAATTATGAGACAGTTCATGTTGGGAACAGAAGTCATTGTTGTAGATCCTGAAGGGGAATATGAGGCACTCGCACGAACCTTGGGTGGTGAAGCGGTATCATTCACCTCATCCTCCCCTATTAAAATTAATCCTTTTGATCTTTCACAACTTTATGAACCAGGAGAAAACGAGTTGGGTTTGAAGATTCTCTCTCTTCATGGGCTTCTTAAGCTTATCATGGGGCAGCTTGATGCAGAACATGATGCGATTTTAGATAAAGCTCTTGTTGAAACATATAGACAAAAAGGAATTACACCAGATCCTGAAACACAGAAAAAAGCACCTCCTCTTCTTGAAGATCTCTATAAAACATTACTGGGTATGGAGACACAACCTGCAAAAGAGATGGCATATCGACTTGAAAAATTTATCCAAGGAAGTGCCGCCGGCATTTTCAATCAACCGTCTAACTTCGATATCACCAATCCTCTCACCATTTTCTCGATTAAAAACCTTGAAGAAGAGTTACGACCAATAGCAATGCATATAATTCTTGATTTTGTCTGGACGAAAGTGAAAAAGTCACTTAAGAAAAGACTTCTTATTTTGGATGAAGCGTGGTATATGATGAAGTATGAAGACTCAGCCTCATTTGTGTATTCAATTGCAAAAAGAGCACGAAAATATTACTTAGGTTTAACTACAGCAACTCAAGACGTTGAGGACTTTCTCAAAACTGACTATGGGAAGGCAGTCCTCACAAATTCATCTATCCAGATACTATTAAAACAAGGAACTGCTGAGGTAGATATGGTGGGAGAGGTATTCTATCTATCAGAGGGAGAAAGAGAGCTACTATTATCCGCTGACATAGGAGAAGGCCTTTTCTTTGCTGGACAGAACCACGTAGCCATGAAGGTACTCGGAGCGCAATTTGAACATGAAATAATTACTTCAAATCCTCAAGAAGTTTTGGCAGCACAACAAACACAAAATGGTCAGGCATATCAACCGTCTACACCTACACCTACACCTACAGCTGAACCAACGGTTACGCCTCAAGAGATAGCCAACCAACCGCTACCTCAACCTCCCCTATCACAAATTCCGTAGTAAGAAAAATCATGCTACGATTAAAGATATATGGATGACGAGCAGTATCGAGATGATCAAGATCAACAAGAAAATTCGGAAGATAATTCATCTTCACAAAGACCAAGTATTAACCAATTAAGACGGTCTCTTCAAAATAGACAAGTTGGCAGATCTTCACCTTTTAGATTACCCGGACTCTCAAAGATTGGTGGGAAGTCAGGATCTGGTGGCATAGGGACAACGATCAAAACAGGTGCACAAGCAGCTCGTGTAGTAGCTTTCTTTGGAACAGGTCCTGGAATTGTAGTGCTGATTTTGCTTCTCATTTTAGTAATTATTATTCTCTTTTTTCTTGTCTTTGACCTCTCAAGTAAAGGTGTCTCAGTAACGTTGACGAAGACTGGTCCGGAGGAAGTTGAAAATGGAGAGTCTATTACTTATGATCTCAAAGTAAACTATACCGGTTCACCTCGAGAAATTGTTGTGACTGACAAAATCCCCCTCGATACTGAATTTGTTGCTGCATCAGGCGCTGGTAATCCGACATACGACCCAACCACAAGAACAGTAACATGGAGAATCCCAATCTCCAGGAGTGGCACAAGGACAGGAAGCGCATCAGGTGATATCGTCGCGCTCCTCCCATCTACCATTCCCACGGATCCCTCAGGAGTGGATACGATAAAGGAAACCATCCTTTCTCATTTCCGTAACTACCCTGATCTAATAACACAGTATAAAGATGCTTCCTCTACAACAGGTATCCCTTGGCAGGTTTTTGCTGGAATGCACTGGCGTGAAGGTGATGCTCTCCCAAATTACTCACTAACAAGTGGACGACCTATTGGCGATTTTGAACCAGACAGAAATGCAGCAGGAGATTGTACTGGACCAATAGGGGCTGTCGATGGAAAGGCTGATATAAATTGTACTTATGCAAACGCAGTTGATGATATTATGTTTGCTGCAGATCATCTCATCGGAAAAATCGGCAAGGTGCCTTCCTCTTATGAAGAAATCGTTCAGGCATTTTCACGATATAATGGTACTGGTAATGAAAATTGCGGAAGATCACCTTATCCCCACTGTCCACCAGTATTTGAATCAGAAGATAGTGCCTACACCCTTAATTTCTTTGATGAAAAGCATGGTACTATGTATGCAATATACTGTAGCGATGGGACTCAGTGTGCATATGGAACGAGAGATCAAAGACCAGGCGCGCTTACCGTTACCAAATGGGTTGCAGAAGGATTAAATTAAGACTATGAACAGAAAAACGCTCTTATTTTTTAGTGTCATCTTCATCATTATCGTTCTCCTCTTTCTTTCTCTCATTGTCTTTAGCTTAAGATCACCTCAAAACGGAACAGACAATCAACGTATGCCAAACAACTCACCTGTTCCTACACAAATTAGTATTGCTCCAAATAGAGTTACTCCTACACAGCCACAAGCAAAGCCAGTACTTATATCTGAACTTCCGAGGGAAGGATTTGCTATACGGACGAATGCTCCTGAAGTTATAAATTCAGAACGCGAAATCGCGAAAATACGATCAAGTCTACCATTTATCAGAGATCTCAGTGGTGTGAACAAAAGAAAAATTTCTATCGTTATTCCAGGAGCAGAATATCAGGACGATCCTTGGAAATTGACTGTACAAATTTTTGGACCTGATTATCAAATTGCTTCCTCCTCCTCAAATTATCTGTTAGAGAAAGCATTATTTATCCAAGGAGCAAACTCTGCGTTCTCTTGGATAAGAGAGAATGGAGCAGATTCTAACAAAATCATTATCAAATGGGGAGATCAAGCATTCATCCAGCAAAGAGCTGAACAATGGATATCAGAGTAACACTTCTTCTCGATCTATGTATAAAGTGAGAATTAATAAAAAATTATTCCTTCTTCTTACGTCGGTTATTGTCGGATTAGGAATATTCTTTCTATCGACAAAGTTTGGCGAAAACATTTTACCTTCCAAGACAACTGTTTCAGGTATAAAAAAAGGCGTGCTCCAATCTCAGACTGCTTATGCAGCAGTCGATGTAACAAAATACACTCAATCTCCCTACAACCTTCCTACTCCTGGAGAACCAGAAGAATTAAGCAGCGAAGCAATAACAATTGCAAACTCCGTCGGTTCGCATGTTGCATCTTTCCAAACTTATCTAACTAGCAAGCACGACGCTCAACTCGTTGATCCATTTTTATCAGCAATCTGGGCAGCAGCAATTGAAGGAATTACTTCTCCTTATTTCTGGAACTGCAATGATAATGATTCAATAACGGTAAATGATGGATGTGCTGGCAATTTTTCATCCGGAAATTGGCAAGTAGGATTTGGGATTCAAGTTTCTCAAGCAGCCAATCACATAGTTGAAGATTTTAATGCAGCATATGGGGATGGAAAAGCAGACGATGCAACTTTTGTAGGTGGAATAGGACAAGCAGTACTTGATTCCGGTAGTATATCTAATCCATCAACATTCCCAAATAAAAAACTTTCAGAAATATCTGCTGCAGCAATAAATGGAGATTCAGCATCACAACAAGCACTTGCTGTTTTACTCATGGATCAAAAATTAGGTGCAATTGCTGTTGCTCGGGAAATTGCATCAGACATTGCTGGCAATGGGTCGTGGCGGGGAGCAATGGAAGGATGGGATAGTCCTCCCGACTCCACATATTACACAGATAACATGCAAAAGTTTTCAAACAGAATGGCTTATCTTGCACAACACTACACTGGCGTCAGCGGTACAGTACCGGGTGGAGGTGTTGGTGGTGGATCATTTACTCTCAGTCTTGTTCTCAAACCGACAAAAGATGATGTCTATGTCACCAATATTGCAACCGCTTATGCTATCGGCGGCACTGGTGGAACAGGTAGCTCTTCTGCAACGACAAATGGGCCAGTCAACCCTGATGCGACCTGTCCTGGAGAAGGACCAATTACTTGCGGAACTCGTGCAGGCAGTGCGCAAGCCTCTGCTTGTCACTGTACTGCCTCTTATGAAGAAAATGTCACAGGGTGTAATGGATACTGTTCATGGTGTCACCCACCTGATGATGGGGCTGTCTACGCTATTGATATTGCAAATCCCTTAGACGCACCTGTCTTTATTCCAAAGATATCTGTTGGAGGTGAAGTTCGTACTGTTACCTGTATAGGCTATGGAAACCAAACAGGAAGTACGGAGCCAAATCAGATCATTCAAATACTCAGTTGCTCTGATGATAAGACGGATGAGGCAGTCTGGATGCAATTTCATCATAGTAAAAAAAGTAATCCAGTTACCGAAGGGAAAACATATAAATCAGGAGAAACAGTCGGATACTCTGCTGAAATGGAGGTATTTGCTTCAGATCCTCACGTCCATTACCAAATAGGTGTAAGTGGGCCATGCGGCGCAGGTGGGACAGCAAGTTGCAGGAATGCAGACGAGTTCGTACAATGTAATTAATGACTCTCAGGCTTCATAAGTTCTTATTAGCTGGAATATTTTTATTTGCTTTACTAGTTATTATCTTACTTGTATTTATTAATTTCTCACCATCTTCTCAATCTCCTTCAACCTCACCTGCTCCCACTTCTTTACCGATTGATGAGCGTGGAACATCACACATAAAAGCAACAAGTATTAATCCCCCAGAAGACACTTCAGGCACCACTATTCTTAATCCATCTCAAAAAATTGAATATACACTAAATCAAGACTCAGTATCACCAAGTGAAGTTACTGTACGAGTTTCACCAACTATTCCTGTAAAAATAAGACAAAATACTGATGGGAAAATTGAAGTGTTTCCTGATCCTCCCTACTTCTGGAAGCCTGATGTTCTTTATAAAATCACACTGCTTGATAAGGACAACCAGGTAATTACGACCTACTCTATTAAAGTACCGCGTATAAAACTTCCAGAAGTTGTTGATTAATATGAAAAAATTGCTTGTTTCATCTTTATTTCTTTTATTATTTGGATCTTTCTTGACATCAATGGTAGAAGCTGCAACCACTTCAACCAGCTGTTTCACAACGAAAGTTGGTGATCCAACTGGTGACAAACCAGAACTTCCAGCAGAGTGCAATAGCGGAACAAGTGGCGGTGGTGCAGTTGGGCCATGTCAGGCAGCTCCTCCTGCAAATTTTACCAGCGAGGGAGAGTATAGAAAAGCTATTTCTGATAAATGGAGAATAAGTCTTTTTCTTCCTCTTCATCAAATGCAAAATGCATGGAAGGAATTTCATGAAATCGACTGTACTGGAATTCTCCAAGACATAAGTGGCTCTGTTGTGGGAAGCTGGGAAAATGGCTGGTCTGAGCAATTTTCATGCCCAGGCGATGATGGGGTCAATCTCTATATATCCAGTCAGTTTTCAGGGGAATGGGTCGAGACACATTTAGTGCATGAGTTAACTCACATTTGGCAAAATTGTAGCTCCAGAGGGGAATCGAACAGATTAGAAAATAACACTGCATATGATGCAGAAGGAGGAATCACTAATTACTCACGAACAAAGTGTGGTTTTGATGTTGATGTGTATAAAGAAGATCATGCCGAATCAATTTCCCTCTACCTTAACCCTCAAAGCGGAGAGTCTACTTGTGCTACAACTAATGTAAATCCTTTTACGAATGGTGGATTCCCAGAGCATGCAAAAGCTGCAAGAAATGGAACAGGAAAATGAAAAATAATAAATCTCTATTATTTTTAGTTATACTTCTTGGAGTTGGAGTTATACTACTTCTTATTTTAATTATTTCATCATTTTTCAGTTCTCCCCAGAATACAAATGACAATGCAAATAGGCTTCCAACACCAGTTCGCAATACGACAAATCCAGATGATACTAAGTCTTTTGAATTTACCCCTCTTCAACGAACAATCATTGGTCAAACAAAGGATGAGAATATTAAAAAATTAGAAAAAGTCATTTCAGAAAAAGAGCAAGATGGAATAAAGACATATATCACACAATCGTACATAAAACAGTACACGAATGAGATTCGAACAAAAAATGGCGTGGTTATTTTTGAAACTACACGAACTGAGATTTCATCTCCCCCTCCTCCTAAGTTAAATACTTTTCAAGATTTGTATGGTCAACCCGAACTTGTATTGGATAGTGTTTCTGAGTTAGGAAAACATGTTTCAGCGTATATTTATGCTAGTAAAGGCTTTACATTATTTGCTAATAGGTACACCAAAACAGTGTATGATGTTCATAGATATCTTCCTATGAGCCTTAGTGAGTATCAAAAAGAATATTCTCGCTACCTTCAACCTGCCCCTCCCTATCCTCAGGAAAGACCAGACGCTGCGAATTAATTCTGTAACCTGATAGGCATTATGAGATGAAGAAATGATTCATTATCTTTTATCTTAAATACTCCTGGATTAAGAGGACCAGTCATCTCAAATGTCAGAATGTCTGAGGGTATATTTGATAAGACATCTAATAGATAACGAGCGTTAAAGGCGATCTCATTTTCCTCTCCCTCTAAATTAGCCTCAACATCAACAGTGTTATCACCAAGGGACGGATTTTTTGAGAGAACAACGATCTTATCACTCTTTAAGGAAAGTGTAATGATATTTGCAGCGTCTCTTGCAAAGATGGAACAAATCTTTACAGCTTTTAACAACTCTTCCCTGTCAAAAGCCGTTCGTGAGGCATGGTCAGATGGAATTATCTTTTCAAAAGGAGGAAATTCTGCTCCAATGAGACGACCAATAAGAAGTGTCTCTCCTAACTCAAATATAACTTGATTGCTTCCTTTTGAAACATGAATAGAGACAGTCTCTGCTTCATCTTTCATCGAAAGGACCTCGCGCATTACTCGTGCTGGAACGATGAGTGATTCTTCTGTTCCTGTTCTACCGTTCTGAAGGGAGAGATGTTTTAAAGAAAGTCTGTATCCATCAGTTGCAACTAAAAGAAACCCACTTGCTTCACTTCTTAAAAGTGTTACCGAGAGAGCAGGACGAGTAGTATCATTACTTGCTGAGAAAACGACCATGCCCGCATCTTTTTTCAGATCTGCAAACTGTACTGTTGCGAGAAGTTCTCCCTTTTCTTCATATAATTTAGGGAAATCTTCTTTTGCTAGTGTTTGAAATGAGCTTTTCGTTTTTTTACTCTCTACTATTAATGATCCATCAGTTGTTGTTAAGGTTACTGTCTCATGAGGAAGTGAGGAAATAAGCTCGGTAAATGTCTTTGCAGGTATTGTGGTCCCACCTTCTTCATGAATCTCTGCTTGAACTGATGTATGAATTCCTATCTCAAGGTCAGTACTACTGAGTGTAACACTGCCATTCTTTGCTTCAATGAGAATATTAAGAAGTACTGGAAGATCGTTGCGACTTGAGATAGCGTGATTTAAGAATGTTAATTTTTTCTGGAGATTTTCGCTGGTAACGCTTATCTTCATATATATCTATTAGATGTTGTAGTAGTGTATATGGAAATGTATAAATCTACCCCATAATACAATACTGTTTTAAGAAACGTCTCAAAAAACCAGGCTAATATGAAAAAACGGTACATCTATAAAAATATATAATAATTAATGAAAGCACGAGATATAGCCTGGGGATAAATGTGGATAAGATGTTGATAAAAATGGGGATGAGTTAGGGATAACTCGACCATAAAAGTTATCCCTAAGTTTTACCCACGGATACGATTTGTTATCCCCTGGATATCCTCACTCACCTTAGCTTTATTCTCCACAAGTGATTCAATTTTATCCACACCATGCATAATCGTTGTATGGTCACGTCCTCCCAAGAGTCCACCTATTTCTACATAAGTTAATCCCAACTCCTCTTTGAGAAGATACATAGCGACCTGGCGAGCTTTGACAAGATTGGCATCTCTCTTTGGTCCACGAAGTTGGGTTGGTTTTATTCCATAAAAGTCACAGACACCCTTAAGTACGTCCTCAGCATGGATATGCTCACGTTTCTCTTCCTGCATCAGTCCCAAGGCTCGTTGTGCCACTTCAATCGTTATATCTGATCCCATACTTGTTGCCTGTGTTATAACTCGAAGCAGGAGCCCTTCAAGGCTTCGTGCATCCTGAACGCGCTCAGCAATCATTTTTGCAACATCAATTGGGAGTTGATGGCCATACTTCTCTGCTTTTTTGAGAAGGATAGCTGTCTTGAGTTCAAAGTCAGGAGTCTCGATATCAACTGTTAGTCCCCCAGCAAAGCGTGAAGAGAGTCTTTTCTCAAGTTTTTTTATCTCATGTGGTGGGCGGTCAGAGGAAAGGCAAATCTGCGCCCCATTATCAATGAGAATATTAAAAGTATGGAATAACTCTTCTTGTACTCGATCCTTCCCTTCAATAAATTGAATATCATCAATAAGGAGAAGAACAGCTGAGCGGAACTTTCTCTTCATTTGAGAGGTGTTATTATTTCTAATTGCTTCAACGACTTCATTGGTGAATTCCTCACTTGTAATATAAATAATTTTTTTATCAGGTTGTTTGAGGTAGACTGAATTTGCAATAGCATGCATGAGATGAGTCTTCCCCACTCCAACCGGTCCGTAAATAAAGAGCGGGTTGTATGATGTCCCAATATGATCAGCAACTGTTGCTGAAGCAGTAAAAGCAAGCTGATTGCTACTGGAGACGGCGAAATTACTGAAGGTATAATCGGCACGTACACGCGGAAGGTGTCCAACAGCTATTGTTTTTTGAGATGTAGTATGAGAAGTCATGTGAAGAGGCTGTGTTTCATTCTTTCCAGTAGGAGTGTTCGTAAATAAAGGACCTTCTTTCTCATCGCTAGAGGGAATGTGGGTAAATGTCTTCGTTGTAAAAAAAAGAGTAACGTCTTCTTTTGTGTGTTTTTCAAGTGATGCCTTAATATCCGCTTGGAAGCGTTTTTGTAAAAGATCGACAATCATTGTTGAAGGTGCGGCTATTGTTGCAATTTTATCTTCCCACGAAAGAAGCTCAGTGTGTTTGAAGAAAGTAACAAAACTTGCCTTTGACACCTTTTTTTCAAGATCTGATAATACATTTGTCCATAGTGTGGATAACTCAGATTCCATAAACGATTCCTTTTGCTGGATTTCCCAAAAATTAGGGCAAGAAGCGGGATCTCTACAGGGCGTGTAGTAGTCAGTGTAGTAATGTGGATAACTGATGTCAAGAACGAAAATAGACATACTTTTCCTTTGAGGCCAAATATGATATACTTATGAGTGAAATGGAAAAATTTGTAACACTCAAAAAGGTTAAAAGACAGCGAAAACACGGATTTTTAGCTCTTTCCTCATCTCATAATGGGAAAAAAGTTCTTCAGCGCCGACGATCAAAAGGAAGAAAATCACTTACTATCTAACATGCTTCCTAAAGACTTTCGTCTTCCCGTTACTCCCTACTCTCCGTTTACTCACACCTACAAAACACCTTTTTTCTTGTTAAAGATAAGAAGTAATAATAGTACGCGCTCTCGATTTGGATTTACGGTAAGTAAAAAAATTGATACTCGAGCTGTTGTGAGAAACCAGTCAAGAAGAAAACTTCAAATGTCTCTCCACGAACTTCTACCACACGTAAAGCCAGGATATGATTTTCTTTTTATTGCCAGTTCTAATATAAAAGAATGTTCTATGGATGAACTAAAATTGTGTATAAATGATCTCTTCCAAAAAAATGATTTTCTTCAATGAAACGCACTTTCCTTTCTTTCATTCATTTTTATCAAGTTGTCATATCACCTCTTCTTCATCAAACTCTAGGTGTTCCACCGGGTGGAGGCTGTCGGTATACTCCAACATGCTCTGAGTATGCTTCGCAGGTAATAAAAGAGTATGGTATACTACGAGGATCGATTAAGTCTCTCAAAAGAGTTCTTTCTTGTCAGCCTTTTTTCCATGGGAAACATATTTGAAGTTATCATCCTTGCCCCAATTACCAATCTCTTATTGGCAATTTACCAAGTAGTTCAGGCTACAGGTTTGCCGTATGGGCTTGGTTTTTCTGTCATTCTTCTGACTCTTGCTATGCGTTTTATCCTCGCTCCTCTTACCTCTCAGCAACTCCGATCCGCTCAGAAAATGCAGAGTGTGGCACCAGAAGTTGCAAAGTTAAAAGAAAAGTATAAAAATAATCCACAACGACTCCAAGCAGAAACAATGCTTCTTTATAAAAATAATGGTATTAACCCGGCCGCTGGATGTCTTCCTGTTCTTCTGCAGCTTCCAATTCTCTGGGGATTATATTCAGTACTGCAGCATTTAGTAAAAGAAACATCAGTTGATGCTATCAATAAATTTGCTTATGCAGATTGGTTAAAGCTGACGACTCTTTGGGACACACATTTTTTTGGGATTCCCCTCGCAAAAACACCATCCGAACTTCTTCCTGTCCTTGGTTTCGGCATAGTTCTTCTTCCTTTCCTCACTGGATTTACTCAGTTCATTCAATCAAAGATGATGATTCCACATAAAGAAGAGGAAAAGAATGTCTCAAAGAAGAAAAAAGAAGTGAAAACAAAGACAGAACCAGATTTTGCTACCGCGTTTCAAACCCAGACTGTTTACATTTTTCCATTTATGATCGGGTTTTTCTCTTTTACGTTTCCTGCTGGTTTGTCACTCTACTGGATAACTTTCACACTTTTTGGTATCATACAGCAGTATAAAATTCAGGGAGCGGGTAGTTTGACTCCTCATCTCTCTCGAATTAAAAAATAAGTATGGCAGATTTGAATGAACAACAAATTATTAAAGAGGTTGTAGAAGACCTTCTTTCTCGACTTCAAGTGCAGGCTACTGCAGAGGTAATTCTTATAGATGAGGGGAATGGTGCAGAGGTCATTCTTGAGACTGAAGAAAGCGGTATCATTATTGGGTACCATGGTGAAATTCTTGAAGCACTTCAGTTAATTAGCTCTCTTATGGTTTCACGAAAGTTAGATAGATTTGTTCGAATTTCACTTGAAGTTGGCGACTATAAGAAGAATAGAAGTGAGTATTTAGAGCGTCTTGCTATGCAAACAAAAGAGCGTGTGCTCGATGAAGGTAGGCCTCATACCCTGTCATCACTTAAATCTTGGGAAAGACGAATAGTTCACATGCTTCTTCAAAACGATGACCAAGTCGTCTCTGAATCAATGGGTGAAGGAAAAGACCGTGTCCTGGTGGTCAAACCTCGCGAATAATCCCACCTCTTCTCTACTCTTACTTTATATTTTTCTTATTCCTGTTCAATTAAATCTTTATTTTTGGCCATCCTTCTCGTTTCTTGGAGGGTTGAGGAGTGATTTACTTGCTCCCTCACTCTTCGCAACTGATGTACTCTTTTTCCCTCTATTCATTCTCTCTTTTCCTCTTTTCCTTCAAATCTCATCGCGCATAAAAGTCATTCTTATTGGATGTCTCACCTACTTTATAGTTATCTCATTAGTAGCTTCTTCTCCCCTCCTCTCTTTTTATGGAATTTTCAGATTATTTCAAGGAATATATCTGGGATTTCTACTAGTTGTTTATTTAAAAAATCGTATCTGGAGAGAACATCTTAAAAACACAATAATGGCGAGTGCATTTTTTGTTATTATCATTGGTCTTTTTCAGTATCTTTCTCAGCACTCTCTCGGGGGATTGTTATACTTTCTTGGAGAGAGAACTTTTTCATCTCAAACACCGGGAATTGCCAATGTCTCAGTTAATGGAAATCTCATCCTCAGACCATATGTCACTTTTCCCCATCCAAATGTTCTTGGAGGTTTTTTAGTAACAGTTCTTGTCTACATTTTGGCTATAACTCCAATAACGACTCTTAAAAAAGAGAAGCTCACACTTCCTTTTCTTCTCCTTCTTTTTACGAGCATTCTTTTCACTTTCAGTCGTACTTCCATTCTTGTTGCTTGTGGGGTTATTGGATATTACGTCGTGAAGGATTCTAAAAAAGGAGTTATTTTCCTTACCGTTCTCAGCATACTTCTTTTGCTTTTGTCTCTTCCTGGACAATATCTTTTTTCCAGCTCCCTTCTTGAAGAGTCATCACTGAAGAGAATATTTCTCTTTCAGTCTGCATGGATTCTTTTTACACAACATCCGTTTTTTGGAGGAGGAGTTTTTCATTTTCTTCCCTCCCTTCTTTCTTTCTCCCCTACTCTTCCTCTCTCCTTTCTCCAACCTGTCCACTCACTTTTCGCACTGATGCTTGTTGAGGTTGGGGTAATTGGAGTATTAGTGATCGTCTTTCTTTGCAAAACTCTTTTTACAAAAATTGAGGGAACTATTTTCTCTCGCCTCCCCTTTTTCTTGTTGCTTATAGGGCTTGGCAGTATGGATCACTATTTATGGACTCTTCATCAAGGACACATGATTCTGGGACTGATTCTTGCTGGGATTTTTCACACAACAGGTAAAAAGGATCAAGTTCGGCGATCTAGTAAAGGAAATTACTCGAAAAGAACGAAAAAGCGAGTGTCGAAAATCTCGATTCCTCAGCCATAGTTCGAAAATTCCTCGAAATGGCTTTCAAACATATGAAATTGGTAGCACTCCTCCCCTTTCTCTTTGGTGTACAATAAGGATACTGCCTATGGATACTGCCAAACCTCGACTTGTCGTTGATAAAGAAGGTTTTTTAGGAAATTCACTCCTGAGTATTTTTGATGATTCACTTCTCACAATTATTGTCACCAAAACTGTTCCTGAAACAAATAGAAGTATTTTGCATATTCCTTTTACGAAACGTATCCCAAAGATTCCAGATAATTCTTTTTCAGAGATTTTTTTAGTCTACAATGGTGAAAAGGAACTCCTTGAAGCACTTCCAGCATTTCTAAAAAAAGCACGTGAAGAAGGAGCTAGATTTTATTTCATTACTAGTATTTTCCATCTTCCGCGTGGATTTGCTGCAAGACTCCAGAAACAATATCCAGAAGTTTTTTTACTCATTACCGGAGATATTTTTAGTAACACTATCCATCCTTCCTCCCCAGTCTCAGCGCTTCTTCATGAGGCAAAAGAATATGGACATGTAATGCTCTATGAATCAGGGCTTCATGCTGTCTACCCTGTTGCACTGAAAGACGTAATAGAAGCAATACAAGCAATACGCAGTGCAAGTGTTATAGAACAGAGAGTTTTTGCACTTTATCCAAAATACCCACCAACAAGTATAACGCTTACACGCATACTCCAGAAATTATACCCCCTCCTCCAGGTAGATTTCTCAAAGAAAAAAAAGTTACATGAAAAAATAGAATTTCCAGACAATCCACTTTACGTCTTTGGGGGAAATTATCCACTTGAGCAGCGGCTAAAAGAGCTTGATCTTACCTTTACTCCCCTTCTTCCGAGACAAGGACAGAAAAAGAAAATAAAACGCATTCGCACCAAATCACAAAGACGATATATTTTCTTAGCAATTTCCATTTTTTTCTTCCTTTTCGCACTTCCCAGCATGACAACACTTGGGTTTGCGACAGGGGGAGGTTTTATGCTTCTTCAAAGTCAAAAGGCTTTTGAGAGTGGAAAGTTTGAGGAAGCAAGACAAGCAGCCTTCACTGGTCATACTTTTTTCACCATTGCCAAAAGATCAATTGAGACAGTGAAAATGAGTTTTGGAAGAGTTATAGGAAATGACGAGTTACTTGGCCTAGAACGAACAATGGAGAATGGTGAAAAAGTTGCTGACATCCTCCAAAACGGCGCGATAGCAGCTGCAAGTATCCAAAACGTCGTGCAAGGAAGTTCTCCAAAACCAAAGGAAGAATTCCTTGAAGGGAGTAACAAATTGAAAGAAGCTCTGACTCTTCTTCAAGAAATGCAGGTAGAAGGATCAATTCCACAGGCATATGCAAAAAAACTTGAGCCACTTAAGCCTATGGTTACATTAATGCTCAATACTATTGATACCTATCCAGAATTATTAGGATTTGAGCAAAGAAAACAGTATTTAGTACTTTTCCAAAATAATTTTGAATTACGAGCAACAGGGGGATTTATAGGCTCATACGGTCTTTTAACGCTTGAGCAGGGAAGAGTTGTTTCATTTGTGATCCAGGATGTCTATGAAACAGATGGGCAGTTAAAAGAGCATGTTGATCCGCCTTTCGCACTAAGACGATACATGGGTGCAAGTCACTGGTATTTGAGGGATAGTAATTATGCGATCGATTTCCCTACAGCTGCTGCTCAGTCAGCAGAGTTTCTAAGAAAAGTCACAAAGACAAAAGTTGATGGAGTCATCGCAGTCGATACCACATTCCTCAGCAGCATGCTTGATGTAACAGGCCCAATACATCTTCCAGATTATAAAGAAACAATCACTCGTGACAACTTCTTTTTGACTACTCAAAAACATGTTGAGGAAGAGTTTTTTCCTGGATCCACACAGAAGCGTGACTATCTTCGAGCACTCCATTCAGCCATTGAGCAGAAATTGGATAGTAATAAGTTACCATATCAAAAACTTTTGATGCTTCTCGCAGAAGGGGTAGATCAAAAACATGTGATAGTTGCTTTTGCGGATCAGTCAATTCAACGACTCTATACTGTCAATAATGTGTCCGGAAGTTTGTGGGAGGGGAGAGTGGATAATGAACAGACAGCAACTGATTTCTTAAGTGTGAATGAAATGAATATTGGTCTTAATAAAGTGAACTATTACATAAAGCGGGGGATTACACAGGATGTCTCAATTGATGGGGAAGGGAATGTGAATGAAAAGGTAGAAATAGCATATATAAATACAAGTGATACCTCATCACCTTTTGGTGGAGAGTATAAGGCGTATCTTCGCTTTGTCCTTCCTGAGAACGCAGTTATGTCAGGATTGCTCATTGATAATGTCGAGACACCCACAACACCCGCTATTACTGACCCAGCAAGATACACTGCACGCAACTTTATCGCCCCAAAAGAAATTGAAATTGAGACTATGCAAAGTAATGGCCATTCTGTAATCGGTATGTATATTACGGTCCCAACTCGTTCTCAGAAAAAATACACATTGTCATATACACTTCCAGAGCGATTTCCCATTGAGAGTCCTGAGTCGATCTATTCACATAGAATAGTGAAGCAGCCCGGCACACTCAACGATTCATATAGGTTAACGATTCGTTATCCTCTCTCACTTCAACTCTTTAAATCATCAAGTGGGGTAAGTAATATTGGTGGAAAACTTATCTACGAATCAGAACTAGATACGGACGAAGATCTCCAAGTAACGTTTATTCCCTCGAATTAATTAGAAAATATCTCCTCGGCGATGAAGTGTTAGGGGAGGTAAATCATCAAATGACTCTGGTTGAAAAAGGAGATCATCCTCAGTGAACGGATAAGTTGAACTTGGTGCGATAACAGCGCGCTCCTCAGGAGTTGGTGGTAATGGTGAGGGAGAATAGAAAGATTCACCAGGTGTTTCTCGTCTAGTTATTCGAAGTCGTATACCGTGTTTTCCCGTAAGGACTTCGTGGTGTAATTTACCAATTCGTTCAGCCATAAAAATAGAATACGTGAGAGTGTGAGAAAGAGCGTGACTAAAAGGTAACAGAATGCTGACAAAATTTTATTTTCTGACAGGAGAGGTAAGGGCATCAATTCCAGGAAGTGAGCCGTTTTCTATGAATGAGAGCATTGCGCCGCCTCCTGTTGAGATATGGGTAATTTTATCTAGATGCTCTTTTTTGGTCAATGCAGCAAGAGTCTCTCCTCCACCTACAATTGAGATGGCATGTTCATTTTCTGCTATCGCATAGTAGATAAAATCTGTACCTCGTTTGTACATTTCATTTTCAATATAACCAAATGGACCATTCCAAAGAATGGTTTTGGCAGTAGCGATTGCTGATCCATAGATTGCCTGTGTCTGAGGCCCTATATCTAAAATAGTATCGTGAGGAGATATGTCGTGAATCGATTTCTCCTGTGTGTGTATACCATTTTTTGCACCAATAATTGCATCAACAGGAAGAAGTAGGGAAGTGTTCTTACTCTTGGCAAACTGAAGAAGTTCCTTAGCTGTTTTTACTTCAGTTGACTCATACAGACTATTGCCGATTTCTTTCCCTAACGATTTGAGAAATGTATTTGCAAGTCCTCCTCCCAACAAAACCTCATCTGACAAAGTAAGAAGCTTTTTGAGAAGTTTGATCTTGGTTGAGATTTTTGCTCCACCTAAGAGTGTTATGAAGGGATGTTTGGGATGAGTGAGGAGGGGTGAAATATTCTCAACTTCTTTTTTCATTAGGAGGCCTCCAAATGAAGGAAGAAGTGATGGCAATGTAACAATTGATGCAGCTTTTCGATGCGAAACGCTAAAAGCATCATTCACGAAAATATCAGCACACGAAGCAAGGTATTTGGCAAAAATGAGATTATTCTCTTCCTCACCCTTGTTAAAACGAATGTTTTCAAGTAGATATATTAGGTTTGGATCATCCATTCGTGTTTTTTCTCTAAGTAGGGATTCTAAATCAGGCACAAGCATGACTTTTTTATCGGGAAGAAACTGCTGAAGTCGTTTTGCGACACTGTGAAGAGAAAGGGTTGGATCGAACCCTTTTGGTTTGCCGAGGTGGGAAAGAAGGATAAGGATATTGTCTCGCTCAAGCAAATGCTCAAGTGTCGGAAGTATCTGTCGAATGCGCTCATCATTTATAATGTGATGTTTCTCATTGAGTGAGACATTAAAGTCAACACGAATAAGAACTTTTTTTTTGACGATAGGCAGTTCATCAATATATTTCATATTAAATTTTTACATATGACGAGATGGTTGATAATGAGCCAGGGAGATTGAGGCGGGTAAGAACATCTTCTACATAGGAAGAGAGATTTTGAAGATAGATATCCTTTTCATTCTTCTCCATGTCCCAGAGCACCTGTTTGAAAGCGCCAAGACTTAGTTTCCTCGTTTTATAGATAAATTGTTCGTCAGTCCAATTTTTTTCCTTCATCGTTCCTTGTGTCTCACGAATCCATGTATACATCTCATCCCTCAGATCTGAAGGAAGCGAGTCAAAGAAAATATTCTGTAACCCGGTTGCGAGATGGATCTCTAAAGTTTGATGCTGAACAAACTGTGAATAAAGAGAGAGGGGAAGAGTAGAAGCCCCGTGCTGGACAACTCCACCTATGTGATATTTCTCACGTGCTATTCTGCCAATTTCCTTAATCGCTTCAAAATCTATTGAGACGTCTTTGATTCTTCCGTCAGAAAGTGGTGTGCCTCCATGACTGCTCCCAGTTTGGATACTAATTTTACTTAAACCATCTCGAGGAACTTTTGTTGTAAATTGAGTCATAAACGCTTCAAAATCCTCACTCGTACTATTCTGATCCCCGATATGCCCAATCTCTCCTCCTATTGATACCTCCTCAGTCTTTTCTTCTATTGATCGTATAAAGTGTGTGAGGCGTGCTGTTATCTCAGAATTTATTTTTTGCTGTTCAATAACTGAAGGAAGAGTAAGATCAACAAGTGGTGAAGCATCAATATCGATATTAAGAAAATGAGCGTTCAGGGATGTCTTTATGAGTTCCTCAATACGCTCTACTTCTTTCTGTGGGTCTTCTGTATACTTCTTTTTACTGAGTTGAAAATGATCACCTTGTAAAAAGACTGGCCCGATGAAGGACTCCTTTATCGCCGCAGCGAGTACACATGAAGTATATTCCTGGGGAGTTTGGTCGGTATACTCCATTTCAGATCTCGCAATCTCAAAGACAACAGCCCCGGTAGAGTGGATCTTCATGAGACGGAATATACAACGTGCAGACTCAAAAGTGAGTGTGCGTATATTGAATGCTGCGGTTGTAAATGGCGCTTTTTTTCCTTCTCCTACAGATCTGTAGTAGGGGCGAATGGATGAAGGAGGACATTTGAGAAGGAGAGAAAGGGAATAAATGAGGGTGTGAAATTCTCTTTTCAATTCTTCATCTTTAGCAAAAACTGCGTTATAAATAAGGTCGTCAATAAAGACATTTCTTAGATGTTGTTCGTTGTGAATAGTAACCTGAGTAGAAAGATCAAGGCAGGTTGATGCATGATTGATGAAATCTTGTCTCGTACTCCATAATCCATGCATATCTTTTGCAGTATAGCATACAGTAAGATCAGAAACGGATGATATAATAGACTTGTGATGATCACAACGTCTCCTGAATGGAAAAAGCTAGAAAAGCATTTTTCCCACATTTCTTCATACCATCTACGTGATCTTTTTGCTGAAGATCTCAAAAGAGCTGATAAATTCACACTCATACTTAATGAACTCTATTTTGATTACTCAAAACACAGAATTACACCTGAAACAATGGAACTACTGTTTGAGTTGGCACGAAAAGCAGGGCTTGAGCAAGCACGAGAGGCAATGTTTGCTGGAGAAAAGATTAATACAACAGAGAAAAGAGCGGTACTCCATACAGCACTCAGGAAGAGCTCTGGGGAAGTACTTGTCGATGGAAAAAATGTTATTACCCAGATAGAGAGTGTTTTACGGAAAATGGAGCATTTTTCTGACAAAGTCCGAAGCGGGGAGTGGAAGGGATATTCCGGAAAAAGAATGAGACACGTTGTTAATATTGGGATCGGGGGATCAGATCTCGGACCAGTTATGGCTTATGAGGCTTTAAAGTTCTATTCTGACAGATCAATTACTTTTCATTTTGTCTCAAATATTGATAGTACCCATATTGCAGAAGTACTCCTTCAATGTCAGCCGGAAGAAACGCTTTTTATTATTGCTTCAAAAACATTTACAACTGAGGAGACAATGACAAATGCTAAGACTGCAAAAGAATGGTTACTCAAGCGTGGTGCGCCAACGGAGAGTATAAAAGAACATTTTGTTGCGTTATCAACAAATTCTCAAGAAGTCATAAAGTTTGGGATAGATGAGGAGAATATGTTTGAGTTCTGGGACTTTGTAGGAGGAAGGTACTCACTTCCCTCAGCAATTGGTCTATCCCTTATGATTGCAATAGGGAAAGAGCATTTTTCAGAAATGCTTCGTGGATATGAAACAGTCGATGAACATTTTCAGACAGCTCCTCTTGAGAAAAATATTCCTGTAATCATGGGACTTCTCGGTATTTGGTATAACAATTTTTTTGGATCTGAAACCTACGCAATCCTTCCATATTCTCAATATCTTCATAGGTTTCCTGCATACCTTCAACAATTAGAGATGGAGAGTAATGGCAAGTCAGTAACAAAAGATGGAGAAAAAGTGAGTTACCAGACGGGTCAGATCATCTGGGGTGAGGCAGGGACAAATGGACAACATGCATTCTACCAACTTCTCCATCAAGGGACAAAGATTGTTCCTGCTGATTTCATTGGTATAAAAGAAGCGCTTCATTCACTGGGTGACCATCAGCAAAAACTCCTTGCCAATCTTATAGCACAGACTGAAGCATTGGCTTTCGGGAAAACGGGTGATGAGGTAAGAGCAGAAGGAGTCAGCGAGGAGTTGATCCCACACAAGGTTTTTGAAGGAAATAGACCTACATCAACACTTCTTTTGTCAAAACTAACTCCAGAGACCCTGGGTATGTTGATTGCACTTTATGAACACAAAGTGTTTGTTCAAGGAGTAATCTGGGGAATTAACTCTTTTGACCAAATGGGAGTAGAACTCGGAAAAGTGCTTGCCAAAAAAATTAAGGATGAATTAACGGTGCAAAAAATAGTAGATACACATGATGATTCAACTAATCGGTTAATTTCATACGTCCTACATGATGAAAAGTGATTACCAACTTTTATTGAGGTATATACATAGTGTCGCTGAAGCACATCAAGAGAAATTAGGTGAGTTCGGAAATCCTATAAGAAAGTTGCCATCAGGAAGTGAAAATCCCTATTTTTTTCATCCATTATGGTGTTCTCTTACTCTCTTTTGTGAGCCAAAACTTCCAGATGAAGTGCGCCTTCCAGGGGCACTTGCGCTTCTGTTCCATGACATTCTTGAAGACACAACAATTGATCTCCCTGAGGATTTAAGTGATGATGTAAGAAGTCTTGTTCAAGAATTAACGGTAGAGAAAGAAGAACAGTATAATTTTAGTGGTTGGGAAAAAGAAAAGTTAACAATTCTTCAGAAACCTCCTCATATTCAGTTACTTAAACTTTTTGACAAAGTCTCCTCTGTCTATGACATGGCAGTAAAGAAGGAGCGCTATCCTGAATGGATACGTATCGTTGAGGGATTAATAGAAAATGTAGAAGCTGAATACGGTGTACTAAATATTACCCTGCTTGCACGTGCCCTTACAAAGCAGTACAGAGAGAATCCTACATATTTCGGCTAGCTGCAATGCGCGACAATTTTTGTGATGTTTTGAGGAGGGAGCCGGCTTGTTGTAATTCGACCATTTCAGGTAACACCCCTCCATAATGGATATGAGACAATTTGTGGGCGGCTTTTGCTGCATCAAGAGAAACAGCCCCTTCGTGATACATCTCCCACCCAATCATACGAAGAGTATCAATATCATCATAGGTCGGTAGTAGCAGTACTCTTTCTTTCTCGTCATCTGTAAGGTTTATCAGCGTGGCCGCTTCATCTCCTAATACTTTACCTATTGCTGCTTTGTAATCTGTAGCAAGTGGAGAAGGTCCGTGTATAGTAAGCGCTCTGAGCCCTTGTGTATAAATGACTCTCGCTTGCAAAGGAGTAAAATGTCTATCTTCAACAATCTGACGACTCGATGATGGGGGAGAGGGAATCTCAGATAAGTATGTTCCATCCTCTAAGCGTTGACGAGGTGGCATTTTGTCAATATAGACAATACCATTTTCTCCTAGGCAAAAGTTAGCATACACAGCGTCAAGTGTAATAGGAAAGTCTGCATCAAATACCTTCTGATGAACAGTAAGTACCTCTTCCATGAGAGTAATGATATTCGGTGAATCCGGCGCTTCTAATGAAAGCAGACGTTGAATATCTGGTCCAGCAAATGGTACATCTTCATGTAAAATGACATGTCCTGGAGTTTCATGCTTCGACTCATCAAAATTGACTGATCGGGCAGTCTGTACCCCAATAGACTCAGCAATATCATCAAATCGATTCATGAGAAACTGAAGCCGTCTACTCTCTTCTTGCGGGACTCCACCATTTTTCTCCCCATAATTTTTTCTGAGAAAAACGAAAGTAGGATTTTCAGGGCTCCTTTTCTGTTCAAGAGTAGAGTAATATCCTGCAGATAGATCAGTTAGTTCCACAAAAGTTACTGTAACTTTTTGTTGAGTTTGTAACTTGACAGAAAAGAACGATAATACTAGACAGAATCCTGACTTTATGACAAAAGAGAATAATAAAGAAAAAGATTGTTAAATCAATTAAAAATATTTACAATACAAGAATGGATAGTGTTACAACTGAGGCAAATTACCCTTTACAGTTTAGAAAAGAAGATGCAAAAAAATTAGGTGAACATCTTCGTCTGAGGCATTGCGTAAACCTTGTCGGTATGAAGAGGGTTGGGATTAGTAACTTTCTACGTTTTTTTCTGTTTCATAAGGAAGTTATTCCTACCTATATCGATAAGACCCAAAAACATCTCCTTATCCCTGTTGACCTCAATGATCTTGTTGAGCGGGAATTATATCCTTTTTGGACACTTACCTTTAAGCGAATAGTTGACAGTAGTGAAGCAAGTGATCTACCTGACGCGCTCAAACAGAAAATTGCGTCAACTTTTCTAGCATCAATTCAGTCTCAAGATCTTTTCTTGCTCATTGATGGAGTAAGGCGATCCTTAACACTCCTTGTGGAGGAAGGCTATCTTCCAACGCTTTTTCTTCTTCGTTTTGACCGCATAAAGGATGTGGTGACGCCAGAATTCTTTTCTAATTTGGAGGGGCTTCGTGACTCACTCTATTCCAAACTTTCTCTCGTCTTCACAAGTTATCGCACGCTTGATGAGCTTTCGCCTGAAGTATTTACGAAAGCCTCTTTGTCTGCATTTTCTGAGGTAATGTATTTACTTCCTTCTCAAAGAGGGGATTTGCAGATAATCTTTGAAACCTATAAAAAAAGATACTCATTGCCAATTGATGAGGAGCTAACAGAGCATCTTTTTGCTTTGGTTGGAGGATACGTCCAGTTTCTTCAGATTGCACTTATTCTCCTTCATGAGAAAGCGGCACAGCTTCCCACAAAAGATGAGCTAACAGCCCTTTTACTTCAAGACGAGCGAATTCTCCTTCAATCAGAGGAGTTATGGGAGAGTCTCTTGCCACAGGAGAAATTAATACTTATTAAATTATGTAAAGAAGAGAAAATAGCCCAAGAAGATCTTAAAGCAGCTGAATATCTTCTTAAAGCAGGAGTCATCATAAGGGATGGAACGCTCTTCCATCTCTTTAGTCCACTTTTTACTCATTACGTAAGTCAACAAATTGAGAGTGATCAGAAAGGGAAAGGGGTTGTTTTTAGCAAGAAGGAACACCTTCTCTTTAGTTTTTTGCATGACCATTTAGGTGAGATAAGTGAGAGGGAACAGATTATTGAGGCTGTTTGGCCTGAATACGTTGAGTTTGGGGTATCCGATTGGTCGATCGATAGACTTGTTGCGCGAGTGAGGAGTAAGTTAAAAGATCAGGCAAGTCCTTATGAGATAAAAACAGTCAGAACACGAGGCTATGTGCTCATCTCCAAAGTGTAATTCCCGAGTATAAACCGATTGATTCCCGAAGAGTTCGCATTGCCCAGTTATTCCTCATTTGATACAATCGTGCTCAAGGCAGAAAAGAAATTCTATGGATAAAGTTTATTTACATGGTCAAGTAGAAGACGCTCATTATAAAAGATGGGAAGAAAAAGGGTACTTTATGCCCGAGGTCAATCCTGATGGGGAACCTTTTACGATTATTCTTCCACCACCAAATGCAAATGGGTCCCTTCACTTTGGTCACGCCATGATGGTACTTGAGGATATTCTTATTCGCTTCAAACGAATGCAAGGATATGCGGCTCTTTGGGTTCCTGGAGCTGATCATGCTGGGTTTGAGACGCAGTTCGTATTTGAAAAAAAACTTCAAGAACAAGGAAAGTCACGCCTCGACTATGATCGTGAGACTCTCTATCAGATGATTTGGGATTATGTTGAAGAGAATAAGGGTGGAATGGAGGCGCAACTGAGAAAATTGGGTTTTTCTCTTGACTGGAGTAGGCGTACTTTTACACTTGATGAAAATGTAGTAAAAGTCGTTTATAAAACATTTAAAAAAATGTATGAAGAAAATCTTATTTATCGAGATTTACGTCTTGTTAACTACTGCACGCGTGATGGAACGTCTTTTTCTGACTTAGAAGTCGTGTATGAAGAAAAAAAAAGTCCACTCTATTACATTAAATACGGACCTCTCGTTCTTGCAACAACCCGTCCCGAAACAAAATTTGGAGATACAGCTGTGGCTGTGCACCCTGAGGATAAGCGTTATAGGGAGTATATCGGGAAGACTATTGATATAGAAACTGTTCTTGGACCAGCGAAAATAACAGTTGTTGGTGATGAAATGGTTGATCCTACATTTGGTACAGGAGTAGTAAAAATTACTCCAGCGCATGACTTTAATGATTTTGAAGTAGCAAAGAGGCACAACTTGCCATTGAAACAAGTTATCGGATTTGATGGGAAGCTTAATGAGCATGCGGGTAAATTTGCGGGTATGTATGTTAAGCAGGCACGATCGGCGATTGTTGAAGAAATGCAAGTAAAGGGATTAATGGAGAGAATTGATGAAGAGTATTCTCATCGTGTAGGAGTATGTTACAAATGTAAAATGGTTATTGAGCCACTCCCGAAAGAACAGTGGTTTGTGAAAGTTAAACCTCTTGCGCAAAAAGCAATGGAGTCAGTTGAAAAGGGAGACATAAAGATTCATCCTGAGAACTTTGTGACTCATTATAATCAGTGGCTGGAGAATTTAAGGGATTGGAATATTAGTCGTCAAATCGTCTGGGGAATTCGAATTCCTGCTTGGAAAAATACTCAAACAGGGGAGTGGAAAGTAACAGATGGAGAAGCGCCGTCAGGTTCAGAGTGGGTACAAGATGAAGATACATTTGATACGTGGTTTTCTAGTGGTCAGTGGCCATTTGCTACATTACAAACAACAAAGCAAGGTGACTATGAAAAATTTTATCCTACTTCAGTCATGGAAACCGGATACGATATCCTTCGTGCATGGGTTTCACGAATGGTGATGCTTGGATATTTTGTCACTGGCAAAAAGCCATTCTCTGAAATCGTCCTTCATGGCCTAGTAAATGATCCTTATGGTAAGAAGATGAGTAAATCAAAGGGAAATGTCGTTAATCCACTTGAAGTTATTGAGCAGTATGGAGCGGATGCGGTCAGATTTGCTCTTGTGTACGGGACTGCGTTAGGACATGATCAAAGTCTTTCTTATCCTAAATTAGATGCGATGAGGAAATTTACTAATAAATTGTGGAATATGGCGCGTTTTCTTGAGATGAAGAGGACTCCTGATTCGGAATTAGTTGAGATCTCAGAACTTCACAAATTTGATCTTCATCCACAAGATAAAGAGATGATAATAAAGACAGAGCAACTCTCAAAGGATGTTACCCGACTTCTTGATGTCTATGATTTTAATCATTCATCACAAATGCTCTATGAATTTGCTTGGCATGAATTCGCAGACAAATATATTGAGGATGTAAAAAATAGAATGGATAAAAACAGCAGTACAGTTGCTCAGTCCCTCTTTGTTGTCCTATTACATCTCCTTCATCCATTTATGCCATTTGTTACTGAGGAGATTTATCTTAAAATCCCAGGACATAAGGAAACATTAATGGTCAGTCCATGGCCAACGTCAACAGCTGAATAGTTACTGCTCAGCATGAAATTTCTCTTCCTGATGGTATAATGAGTGTACTTTCATTGAGTTTATGAGTAAGCCACAAAAAAAGACACCACAAGGGATGAAAGAAATTAATGTGTATAAATCCCCGAGCTTTTCCCGATATATTCCCGAATATCTCAAGAAGCAAAATCCTTTCTATGTAAAGGTAATTCTGGTCAGTTTTATTTCGGGATTTCTCTTAATGGCGATTAGTATGAAGGGGTATCAGTTCGTTCAGGTAACAGAAGCATTACAAAGTGCCCAATCACAAAGAAGTGAACTTGAGGCAGAAAGAAAGTATTGGCTTGACGTAAGTGAGAAATACAGTGGGTATAGAGATGCGTATTTTAAAGTTGCCTTAGTATCCTACCAATTAGGAGATGTTGATCTTGCAAAGAAATATCTTATTGAGGCGATGGCCCTTGATCCAAATTTTAAAGAGGGAAGGGAATTCGGTCAGAAAACAGGACTCTTGTAATCTTACTCAGACTTTTCTTCGTTTTCAGAAGATTCATCAGATTTTTCTTCATTTTCACTATCTTCACCTTCAGTAGGTGACTCTGCACCTTCTTCACCTTCAGTCTCCTCAGGTGTAGGTTCTTCTTCAACAACAATTTCAGCAATTTTTGCAACAACTTGTCCTTCATCCGTAAGGATTACAACACCTTCAGGTGCTTTCAAGTCAGCAACGGTAATTTGATCATCAACTGCAGCTAAATTCTCAATTGAGACCTCGATGTTTTCAGGGAGTGCTTCAGGAAGTGCTTCTACTTCAACTTCATTAAGCGTTTGGAGAAGGGTCCCGACATTTTCAGTAACAGCAGGAGATTCATTAATAAGAATGACTGGTACCATTGTTTTTACTTTTTCTTTCAAGTTAACCTGATAGAAATCAACGTGGAGAGGAGTTTGGGTACGAAAGTCCATATGCATGTTTTTAACAAGCACTGGGCGTTTTTTATCTTCGACGAAAAGATCAATAAGACCAGTCTCTCCAACTTCTTTAAAGACAGCCATGAAATCAGTTAAAGGAAGCTGAAGTGCAACAGATGATAGATCTTTTCCATAGACATTTGCAGGAAGAATTCCGTCGCGTCGAAGTTTCTTGATTTTTTTACCAAGTATCGTGCGAACTGAGGCTTTAAGTTGTGGATGTTTCATACAATTTGTACAGCTTATCATTGATAAGCTTTGATTGCAAGTATAACATAATCTCACACCCTTGTCAAACTATAGGACTGCAAATTGTAGTCATGTGTATAATAGAAGGATGCGAATAATTGGAATAGATCCGGGTATTGGGAGACTAGGATGGGGAGTTGTTGAGATAGAATCTCAAAAACAGAAAGCTCTTGCGTTCGGTTGTATTGAGACACCTCCTAAGCTTTCTGAAGAAAAACGTATCGAGCAAATCTACCGAGAATTAATGACAATATTTACCGAGTATACCCCGAAAGCACTCGCAATTGAGGAGTTGTTTTTCAGTAAGAATGTCACGACTGCCTTTTCTGTTGGACAGGCAAGGGGTGTTGCCCTTCTCGTCGCTGCCCAACATAAAGTCACCATTGCACAGTATAATCCAGGCGAGGTAAAGATTGCAGTGACCGGGTATGGAAAAGCAGAGAAAAAGCAAATTGGACAGATGGTGAAAATTATTCTGAAATTAAAAGAAATTCCACGACTTGATGATACGACCGATGCCCTTGCTATTGCTCTTACCCATGCCTTTTCTGCAAAATATCCTTCATAAGTCCTGTGTTATAATGCCAATACCGCTTTATGATAGGCATGTTGGAAGGTCAGGTCGCACTTAAGATTAATCCTCATCTTATAATTAATGTTTCTGGAGTAGGGTATAAAGTACTCGTTCCGTCTCCACTTTTTGCATCATCCGTTTTAGATTCCAAACTTCGACTTTTTACCTATACCCATGTAAGAGAAGACGCACTTGAGCTTTTCGGGTTTTCCAGTGTTGAGGATTTAAAACTATTTGAGTACCTCATAAGTGTCTCAGGAGTTGGAGGAAAGACTGCTCTTGGTATTTTTTCAGTTGGAGGTCGATCCGAAATAGTTTCTGCAATTGTAACCGGAAATGTTTCATTTTTTACATCAGTACCACGCTTGGGCAAGAAAAATGCTCAGAAGATCATTATTGAGTTGAAGAATAAGCTCGGGGGAGTTGAGGACCTTGATCTTTCGAACTCAGAAAGCCCAGAAACAACAGAAGTCATTGCTGCGCTTGAACACTTTGGGTATTCACAACGTGAAGCAGAGGTTGCACTCCAGGCAATAAAGACGGATGGGATTAAATCTGAGGAGATGATAAAACTTGCACTACAGTATTTAGGAAAGGGAAGATAGGAGATGGATGATACAAAAAAAAGAGATATTTTAGAAGTCGAACCGGAAGAAGAGAAAGTTCTCACCACACTTCGTGCGTCGAGTTGGGATGAGTTCATTGGACAGAGTGGCATTAAGAAATCTTTACGTATTGCTATTGATGCAGCAAGAGAACGTGATGAGGCATTGGAGCATGTTCTTCTCTACGGCCCACCGGGACTTGGGAAAACAACGCTTTCTCATATTATTGCAAAAGAGATGGGGAAAAATATTCGTGTCACATCAGGTCCGGCAATAGAGCGAGCAGGGGACTTGGCATCAATTCTTACCAATTTAGAAAAGGGTGACATACTTTTTATTGATGAGATTCATAGATTGCAAAAACTTGTTGAAGAAACGCTTTATCCAGCAATGGAGGACTATGCTCTCGACATTATTTTAGGAAAAGGTCCCTCTGCACGAACACTTCGTCTTGATCTTCCTCAATTTACTATAGTTGGAGCAACAACTCGTGTTGGAGCGATTGCCGCTCCACTTCGAGATCGTTTTGGTGTGGTGCACAGGCTTAATTTTTATGAATCATCTGAGATGGGAAGAATAATTAAGGAGGCAGGAGGGAAGTTAGGAGTAGAAATAGATGAGGATAGTATTCATGAAATTGCGATAAGAGCACGTGGAACCCCACGAATTGGCCTAAAACTCTTGAAGAGAGTACGAGATTACGCTCAGATTCATGCTAGAGGTATTATTTCTCCTAAAGAAGTAATCGAAACGATGAGTATGCTTGAAGTAGATCATCAGGGACTTGACCCACTGGACAAAAAATATCTTTTAGCAATTATGGAAAAACATAGCGGAGGGCCTGTTGGGGTTGAGACGATAGCATCAACGATTTCTGAGGATACTACTACACTTGAAGATATGGTTGAACCTTACTTGCTTCAACTGGGTTTTATTAAAAGGTCCCCACGCGGAAGAATAGCAACGAAGGCAGCATTTGATCATTTTAATCTTTCTCATAAAGATGAGCTTCAGCAACCTCTCCTTTAATAACTAAATCCTATCTCAAATATGGGATGAAAGAATGGGGTAAAAAGAATAATTCCTTGGAGGAGAAGCGTAATAAGGACTGTGATAACAAGGAATTTATTGGGGCGTAGGATGTTTCTCCCCCTGACAAGAAACGCAAGTACCATATGAGAGATGACAAGTGTGGTAAAGACAATCGTTCGGGCAGTCGTTTCATTTGTTATTTGATAGAAGAAAGAGAAAAGAAGAATAAGAAAAATGCTTAAAGAAAGCCCAATACTCCCTGTGATGAGGAGACGTCTCTTATTGAGAATAGGGACACGTGGATCACGAGGAGGCTGTTTAATCGCATAAGGGTCTCTTGTGTCACTTGCCAGTGCAAGTGCAGGTAAGCCATCGGTTACTAAGTTGATCCATAAAATTTGTGTAGGAAGAAGGGGGGCAGGCATACCAAAGAGTGTTGCAAGAAACACAAGAAAGAGCTCTGAAATATTACCGGCAACGAGGTATGTAATTGCCTTTACGATGTTGTGGTAAATACGCCTTCCTTCTTCTATAGCTCGAACTATTGTTGCATAGTTATCGTCTGCAATAATAATGTCACTAGCTTCTTTTGCTACATCTGTTCCTGATTCTCCCATGGCAACACCTACATTAGCTTTTTTCAGAGCTAAGGCATCATTTACTCCATCTCCCGTGACACCTATCACATATCCTTGCTTCTGAAAAAGTGTTGTTAATCGAAGTTTGTCTTGTGGTTTGGTGCGTGCAAATATTCGGGTTTTGGTAATTATTTTGCTTAACTCTTCATCCGAGAGTTTTTCTAAATCATCCCCAGTTAAGACATCACCATCGTTTTGAAGGAGGCCAATTTCTTTCGCAATTGCCATTGCAGTTAATTCGTTGTCTCCTGTGACCATAATTGTTTCAATACCAGCTTTTTTAGCAAGAGCGATTGCATGTGCAACTTCTTCACGAGGTGGGTCATAAATTCCGACAAAGCCAAGAAATGTTAAATTTTTCTCATGTTGCTCACGGGATGCCTTTGAAAATGTTCCACTTTTACTTCCAAATGCGATAACACGCAATCCAAGGGATGCGTATTCGGTAAAGGCTTTTTCAACCTCTTTTCTTTTTGACTCGCTTACCTTACTTCGTTCAAGAACAGCTTCAGGTGCACCCCGAACAAAGACATGGGTAGTTCTTTTATCTTTCCAGACGGTCGTGATAGTCTTAGTTTTGGAATCAAAGACAAATTCATCGATAATTTTCCCTTTAGTGATCTCATCTTTAATCGTTTTTTGTTCTTTAAGGCTCCAGACGAGAAGTGCTCCATCAGTTTTATCCCCGACAATTTCATATCCGGCACTTCCTTTATGTATAAGTGAGGCTGTATTCCCAAGGACTGAAGCAAAGCGCATGTGTTCAAGGTTTTTGGGATAATCAAACCACACTTTTTTCACCTGCATACTATTTTGCGTTAAGGTACCTGTCTTATCGGTGAGAATGTACTGAACTGATCCTAAAGTCTCAACGGATGGCATCTTTCGAACAATTGCCCGTCTTTTTGCCATACGACTTGTTCCAAGTGCTAGTGCAATGGTGATAACAGCGGGGAGCGAAACAGGCACAGCAGCAATTGCAATACTCGTAGCTAGGAGCAGGAGAGGCGTAAATTCTCTTCCTTGAAAAATGCCAAATGGAATAATAAGAAATGCAATGACAACAGCAATGACAGATAGCGTTCGTCCGAGTCGTGTGAGTTGAATTTGAAGAGGTGTTTTATCATTTTCGATAGCTGAGAGTGTTTGAGCAACTTGGCCAAATTTGGTCTGCATACCAATTTTTGTTACCTCCATATACCCATTTCCTTTTGTAATAAGCATTCCCATATAAACCTCGTTTCCACCTTCTTTCATAACTGGTAGTGATTCGCCGGTCAGAAGTGATTCGTCACTTTCCAAATGGTGCTCTTTTAAAAGCACTCCATCTGCTGGTATTCGATCACCTTCATTTAAAAAGACGATATCCCCAGGGACTAACTCTTCACTGCTGATTTGTTCTTCTTTTCCTTCTCGAATAACTCGAGCAAGCGGGGTAGTATAGGATTTTAGTTTTTCAAGAGACTTTTCAGCTTTATATTCTTGAACAAATCCGAAAATACTGTCTAAAAAGATAATCGAGAAGATAAAGATACTATCGAGTGGCTCACCAATGATAAATGATAATGTGGCTGCAAAGACGAGGATAAGATTTATGACACTGACAAATTGAGAGAGAAACAATTTAATAGGTGATGATTTCAATTCAGTCTGAATAACATTTTTACCAAATTCTTTTTGTTTTTGAACGACTTGAGCAAGAGTGAGTCCTTGATCCATGGGTTATACCATTGTAACAGTTTTAGAGACAGTGTTGTTGGTAACGAATAAGGTATGTATTGAGATGTGGGACAGTTGAACTTCTTTGCGCGAGCTGCTGGAGGGCAAGACAATCCTGAGGATCTAGGTTGAGGAGTTTTTGCAGAAGCGGCTCTTGATACTCAAGCATTTGAGTAAACTGATAAAAATTTAGAGCTCGTACAAGAGCGTTTCGTGAATTATCATGAAGGTTAGACATAGTGAATGATCCTTTTGTTTTTTGATATTCTGCAATAACATGAGCGTTTTTAGGAGTATTCTTCACTAAAATGATCATGTAAGGATCAAGATACACCGTTTTCCAGTTTTCATTCTCAATGATATCTTTGATAAATTGCTGAGCCCAGGGAGTCATATCATTATGAGAAAAAAGTATTGTGTTAAATCCATATTTTCTTTCAATTCTTTGAAAGACTGATGGGTCTTGTTGCATAGGGATGTATACCTCTTTAAAAAAATGAGCAGGATACGCTTCAGGTCTGCCATCAATAAAGACTTTCTCTTGAGGATACAGTCTAAAGATAAGATAGCTTCCTATATCAAAATTATTAAAGATAGGACCTTTTAGTTTTTCACGTTGAAAGAAATCTATTCCCATTGACGCTCCAGTCTCAGGGCTCGGAGAAAGCTGTCGAAGTGAGGAAACTTCTCTTATTTGCAATATATAAACGAAACAAAGCAATACAGCGGTCATCAAAAAGAGAAGAAGTGTTCTTTTAGGGTATGCTTCATCAACTCTTGTTTGTATTTCGGAAATAATAATTGTTAGAGTTCGGATAAAAGGAAGAAAGACAGCAAGGGAAAAGAGTGGAAAGTTCCTTACTGCAAGAAGCGCGATAACTGAAAATGAAATACAGAGCAGCCAATCGATAATTCGAGTTTTTTTAACTGCGAGAAGAAGAGACGTGAAGAGAAGACCAAGACTTATTTGGAGGTAAAGCCACGATGTTTTTTGAAATCCAAGTTGAGAGAGGAGAAATGGGGTTTGGTTCTCCTCAATTGAATAACCATAGTTATGAAAGACAGTAAATGGATAAATTGCTCCATGAATTCCGTTTGGGTTAATAAGCGTAATTACGCTACTTATTCCAAGAATAAGAGTGAGCGTTAATACATTTTTATCATGAATAGTTCTCTTTCTCATAAGTTCGTCTAGCCAAAAAATTCCTATGACTCCCAATCCGATGAAGAAGTAGATATGTGAGTTGACCCACAGTAATTCAATGAAAGGCAAGAGAAAAATAAGGCGAGTATATTTTTCTCTAAACTTAAAAAGGATGACTAAAAAGAGTGAAAGAAAGAGATAGCTGAATAGTTCAGGGCGAATGTCAGTCCTTTCAAAAAGAACTCGAAGGAGGAGAAGTGAGACAATTGAGGTCGCGATAAGAGAGTATTTTTTTAAAGCTGAAAAGTAGAGGAGCCCAAATGAAGTGAATATGAGAAAGAAAGTTAAGATCATGAGACCTTGAAAACTAAATTGGTGATAGAGAAGCGAAAATATTATCTCAGGGAGATAATGGTGATTGATGAAGGGAAAGTCTGGGTAGGTGTAGGAGAAGAGATTGGTTTTGGGGATGGAGCCGTTTAGACGGATAATATCACCAAGGAAAATATGCCTTCCCAGATCTTGTGTGATTGCACTAATACTATGAAAGTATCCAACGGATAAAAGAGTAAAAGTGAGAATTATGAAGAGAAAAGCAAAAAGTTGATGAAGAGGAGTGGATCTATTTGCGTTTTTCATAGAAGTCGAGAGTTTTTTTACCTATCTCAGCAATTGTTTCTTTAACTGATTGTTCATCATTTCCAATATCTGAGGTCAGTACACCGACAAAGAAAACTTTCCCATTGTGCTCAAGAATTCCTACATCATGAAGATACCCAACAGCGTCTCCTGTTTTGTGATATATCTTTGCAGATGAAGGAAGCTTGAGCGAAAGTCTATCTTCAATATCTGTCTCTGTCATAAAGCCTAGTAACTCTTTTGTTTTAGCAGGGCTAGTTACCTCATTTTTATATATTTTTTCAAAAAGAAGGTACATATCTTCAGGTGAAGTTTTATTCTCTTCCATGTCTGTTTGTGACAACCCCCACTCTTCAATAGTGTTTTGAACAATTGGTGTCCCAATTTTATTGCTAAGTATATGTGCTGCAGTATTATCAGACTGTTTAAGTGCTAACTTTGCAAGTGTTTTTATAGAATAAGTGCTTCCAGGCTTTTGGTACCTCAAGCTTCCGGTACCATAGTCTTGAATGTCATTTTCCTGAAGAGTAATTTGTTCGTCAAAATCAATTTTTCCCTTATTCTCAAGATAATACAAGACAGCAACAATGGGGACTTTATTCACTGACGCAGCAGTAAATAATTCCTGTTCATTTATGCCAAATCTTTGGTCTGTTGAAAGGTCTGCAAAGTAAATTCCATAGTTACCTTTTTTGTTTTTTATAATTGATTCATATTCTTTTTTTAGCTCCTGAGGGTAATTTGCAGGTGAGGAAAGAACAGTAAAGCGGGGAAGTGAGGGAAGGTTACGACCGATGAGCAGAACAACAAGCGTATAGATAATAATAGTAAGTAATTTTCTCATGGACAGGAGACTTTCTTATTAAAGCGAAGGAGGTAGAGCTTGTCAAACTAGAGTGACTCCGTTTGGGAGCGATATTGCAACGCTTCTGCAATGTGGGCTGGAGTAATTTCTTCCTCGTTTTCAAGATCTGCAATCGTACGGGCAACTTTTATTGTTCTGTAAAAAGCTCTTCCTGAAAGATTAAGGGATGAGACAGCACTTTTGAGAAGAGAGAGGCATTCATCTGTGAGATGACAAAATTCTTTCACATTTTTCGTGGTGAGTTCAGCGTTGGAAAGAATTCCATGTTCTCGGTAGCGATTTATTTGTTTTTCCCGGGCAGTTCTTACTCTCTCACGAATTAACTCTGATGATTCACTTTTTTCAGAATTTTTCTCTGTTAATTTTTCTACCTTTACTGCAGGAACAGTCAGATGAAGATCAATTCTATCAAGGAGGGGACCTGAAATCTTTTTCTGGTAACGAAGAATTGTACCTGATGGACAGGAGCACTCTTTAGTAGGATCACCAAAATATCCACAGGGACATGGATTTTGTGCAGCAACCACCATGCACTTTGCGGGAAAACTCACTTTATTCTGTGCTCGTGCGATATGAACTACTCCATCTTCAATTGGTTGTCGAAGTGTTTCAAGAACGTGACGCGGGAATTCAGGTAATTCGTCTAAAAAGAGTACACCACGATGAGCAAGTGTTATTTCGCCGGGGCGGGGATTGCTACTGCCTCCAATAAGCCCAACAAGAGAGGTCGTATGATGAGGCGATCTGAAAGGACGACGATTTACAATTTGTTCTCCTTTTAATAATCCTGAAATGCTATAAATTTTTGTTACCTCAATGGCCTCATCAAAGGTGAGAGGAGGGAGAATAGAAGGAAGGGTACGCGCAAGAAGTGTTTTTCCAGCACCTGGGGGTCCTTTCAAAAGCAAGTTATGACCACCGGCAGCAGCAATCTCAAGAGCTCGCTTTGCCTGTTCCTGACCTTTTATATCACTCATATCAAAATCGTATTTTTCATCCAAACTTTCGGAGAAGGGGGTAAAGGGAAATATTTCTAGAAGTTTATCTCCAGACAAATGTTTGAATAAAGAAAGGAGTGAGTCTACTGAGTAAACATCTATTCCTTCAATAATTGCTGCTTCAGGTGCATTTGATGAGGGGAGATAGAAAGTTGTAAAGTGAGACTTCTTTGCCATAATTGCTTGAGGAAGTACACCGGGTATGCTTCTAATTGTCCCATCTAAAGATAACTCACCAGTTATGATGGCTGATGAGAGATCTGCTTTTAATTGCCCTGAGGCAATGAGAACTCCAATAGCAATTGGAAGATCATAGTATGGTCCTTCTTTAGGAAGGTCAGCAGGAGCTAAATTGACAGTGATTCTTTTTGACGGGAAGTCAGCTCCACTATTTCTAATAGCTGAGCGGACTCGCTCTTTCGCTTCATCCACTGATTTATCAGGGAGGCCTACAATGGTAAAAGAGGGGAGACCTTGAGATGCGATATCCACTTCAACCTCAATTGGGACAGCATCAAGACCAATAACTGCTGAAGAATAAATCTTTGCCAGCATACTATTATTACTCAACAATAGAACTTTTCTTTCTATTCTTCAAGAGTATAGTGATTTAGTAACTAATAAATAGTTAATTCTATAGGAATTTGAATCGTATAAATATTTATGATATAGACACCCCAACAATAGCCTATAATATTTGACTTTCCCCTTTGTCTTTAGTATAATATTACTTATTCTAGCCTCAGAAATTGGTGTTAGAAGTACATTAATAAGTGTTGTATGTTATCTAGTAATCCGTACTAGCTTTTAGCTCCGGTAAACGGAATTAAAAGCTGGTGCGGATATCATGGTTTCCGAGTGGGAGCCTACGTACCGGAGGTAACGAGGAAATGTCTTGCGATCCTGAAAAAAACCGACAAGTTGATCCCGAGAGGGAGCAAGTTTTCATTAACGAGGATTGGGACGATCCCGATCCTGACGATCCCGGCCCAACCGGGTACAAACGAGGCTCAGGTCGGATCAAAGATGATCTAGGCGCCTCGGCAGACGAACTTTGTCTTCATGTTGATGACAACCCCAATTGGGGTGTCTTCGACAAGTGGCCAATTCCTCAAGAGTAACCATGTGAAGCTGGTCCGCCAACTCGGCGGACCATGCAGTTTACTAGATACGACATGAAAATAGATTTATTTTCTTACTTCATCATATGCGATGAATATTTGGAAAAGGGTCAAAAATAAATGAAGTCCATAGTTCATGGAGCATACAACACATACAAAACAATTTTTTTACCAATCAATCCTCAGTTAACTATTTTTACTGTTTCTTTGATTTACGCTGAACAAAAGTTAAATCTCTTCCTTCATCTCCGCTTTCTTTGCCTCGCCTGTTCGAAAAGAACTCAGGATGAGTAGCGGTATCTCGTCTATACATCTCAATGTTCGAATCTGGAACACCACCTTCTATGATGATCTGATCTGCAATATGTCCAGCAATATCAACGTAATGAAGTCTAGAACCATCAGGTTGAGTCACGTACTTTCTTCTTGAACTTCTCCAGTTGTCATAATTTGGCCACTTACTATAAAGGTCGTCTTCTTTATTTTGGTAACTGTCCATTTCAATACCCGGAACCATTCCTATGTGAATATTTTGAGGGTCATAACCTTGTAGCTTGAGATCATAAATTGCAACGAGTGGGAGATTGGCATCTGCTTGTTTCGCACCTGCATGAATTAGTCCTACTACTTTTTTTATATCTCCATTTTCATCAATTTTCCAAGCTGTAACTATACAGACCGGGCAATCTGCTTGTTTTACCATAATTGCTATGTCTTCTTCTTCAGTAAAGATTGCATCAGCCTGAACTGCCAATTCCTGTTCACCTCTCTTGGGATTTTCTTTCAGTGTGTCTTGAGTAATCCAGGCAACGCGTGCAGCATCAGGTCCAGGACTAATTCTTACCCTGTTTTCTAATGGTGCTAAGTCAAGGTCATAAAATACAGCTTCGGTATTTGCTCTTGCCTGAATTTTTGCCTCTTCTGTTTTAGCTACACTTAAATCAGACATGTTTCCTCTTCCAAAGGTACTTCCATGAACGACATCAGGATATTTTTCAGATAGCTTCGGAAAATGGAGGATACCCTTTACTCCTGGCAGCTCGTGAATCTCGGTATACACCTGAGGCTCATATTTTGCCATTGCTTCTTCTTGTGTTAATACTGCACCTTTCTCTATATCCATAATTAAATAATACATGTAGTTAATTTCTAAAGAAAGTGACTTCTTGCAGATATAAATTATTGTGGGTTGTGAAATTATTCATATAAATAGGTGAGGAGAGTTTGTGGTACCATACAGCGATGGCAAGAGAAGAAAAAAAGAAAATAGTAAATGCTACTTTAATTGTTAATCCAGTGAGTGGAGTAGGGGACCCACGAGAAAGACGGAAAAAAATAATGAGTCTTGCACGAAGTTACGGATGGGAAGGGGAGTATATCGAAACGACCAAAACAAAGAGTGCGGGTGAGATAGCAAAAAGGGAAGTGGGGAGGGGAGTGAAACATATTATTGTTTGCGGTGGAGATGGAACAGTGATGGAAGTACTGGAGGCCATTGTTGGGAAAAAAGTAGCACTCGGTATCGTTCCACTGGGTACAGGAAATCTTCTCGCACGCAATCTATCTCTTCCTTTAGACATAGAGGAATCGTTAAAGGTAGCACTTTTTGGAAATCATCAAAAAATAGATGTAGGAGTAGCGAATGGAACATATTTTGGTGTTATTGCCGGAATTGGTCTGGATGCAGAAGTAGTGCAGGCTGCAAAAAGAGAGATGAAGGATAAATGGGGAATTTTAGCTTATGTTTTCACGACAATTAAAAGTCTTTCAAATCGTACTGCTCTTTTTGAAATAACACTTGATAAGAAGAAGAAAATTCGTACTCGAGCAAAGTCAGTTATGGCAGCAAATATGGGAAAACTTGTGGGAGGAGTGGATTTAGTTCCTTCAACTCACCCACGAAGTGGAACACTTCAGCTAGGTATTGTGAAAGCGCGGGGTATGAGAGAGTGGTTGAGTGTCTTTTTACACGCACTGCGGGGAAAAATTGAAAAGAGTCCTCATTATGATGTATACACAGCTAGTCATATTGAGATCAAAGTCCTCAACGGGAAAAAGTTTTATGAGTGTGATGGTAACCACTTTCTTCCCACAGACCACTTAGTTATTAAAATATTTCATAATGATGTCACAGTAATCGTCTCTCCTGATGTTTTGGCAAAGAAAAAAGGAGACAAGGTTCTGTTATTTGATTTTGATGGGACAGTTGCTGATTCCCTTGAAATGGTTGTGAGAGTCTATAACACACTGGCAGATAAATATAATTATCCTCATCTCACTGCCCAAAAAAGAGAGGATTTACGTGGGATGAGTGCAAGGGAAGTTATTAAGAATTTGCCTATCCCATCCTACAAAGTTCCTCTTTATCTCAATGAAGGGAGAAAATTGTTTAAGGAACAGATTGAGGATCTTAAGCCATTTCCACAACTTTCTGAAGCTTTAAATTTGCTCTCAACGCAGTATACACTTGGGATTGTTACTTCAAATGAACCTGAGTTAGTTAAAAAATTCTTGCTCAAACACCATATAGATTATTTTGCTTTTGTCTACTCAGATGGAAGTATCTTTGGGAAGGGAAAGGTGATGAAGAATGTCATTAGAAAATATAAGTTTAATGCAAAGAATGTTTTATATGTCGGAGATGAGGTTCGAGATATAGATGCTGCTCGGGATGCTGGTCTGAGGGTGGCAAGTGTAACTTGGGGATTTAATTCAAAAGAAATTTTGCGTCAGAACAGGCCGGATTTTGTCATCGATACTCCTCTTAAATTAGCCTCACTCGATCTTTTTAAGGAGTAATTTTTACTTTTTTCTTACCAGAGAAAGTAATCTTTTATTGCAGAGTTACTGCACAATACCTCTATGAGACTTGTGTATATTGCGAATAGGCTCCCAGTTCGCATTGAGAAAAAGGAGAATGAGCCTTTTCATCTTCGACCCAGTCCAGGAGGGCTGGCTTCTGGACTTAATTCTTACTTAACATCACTTCCTCTCGAACAAAAGAAAGAAGGCTCATTATGGGCTGGTTGGCCTGGGTCACCAGTGGAAGAAGCGGATCAAAAGTTACTCACAGATATGCTTCTTCATGAGCATTCTGCTCTCCCAATCTTTCTCTCAACAGAGCAGGTGAACAGTTATTACAATGGTTTTTGTAATAAAGTGATCTGGCCACTTTTTCATTACTTCCTCAACTTTGTAGAGCCAAGTGAGGAGTATTGGCAGATGTATAGAGAGGTAAATAAACAGTTTGCTCTCCAGATAGCACCTTTTTTAAAAGAAGATGATCTCGTTGGAGTTCATGATTATCAGTTGTTACTAGTTCCTCAGTATCTTCGTGAGATTTATCCCAATCTTGCAATTAGTTTGTTTCTCCATATTCCTTTTCCATCAGGTGAGATTTGTCGCTGGTTACCCACACCTTGGAGAAGGGAAATACTTGAGGGGATGCTCGGAGCAGATCTTATTGGGTTTCACACCCACGAATATAGGCAGCACTTTCTCATGACTGCACTCAGATCACTTGGAGTTGAGAATAGAACAGGAAAAATTCTCGTGACGAATAGGCTTGTCGATACTGGTGTTTTTCCAATGGGTATTGATGTTCAGAAATTTCATACTGCTTCAATAAGTAAAGTTGTTGAGGAGAAGTCGGTACAACTTAAAAAATCCCTTGGAGACAAGAAATTAATCTTTTCTGTTGATAGGCTGGATTATACAAAAGGAATTGCGAATAGATTACTGGGTTACGAACAGTTTTTAAAAAAGCATCCCGAGTGGCATGGAAAAGTAACACTTGTGGTAAGTTCTGAACCATCACGTGTTGATATTGATCAGTATAAGGCTATGAAGCGATCGATTGATGAGTTGATAGGCCGTATCAACGGACTTTATGGTAATCTTGTCTGGCAGCCTATTCTTTATCAGTTTACATCACTCTCTTTTGAGGATATTGTTGCACTTTATAAAGCCAGCGATATTGCACTTATCACGCCACTTCGAGATGGGATGAATCTTATTGCAAAAGAGTACATCGCCAGTCTATCAGACTATAAAGGGGTCCTCATCTTAAGCGAAATGGCAGGTGCTGCAAAGGAATTAAAGGAAGCACTCTCGGTTAATCCATTAGACACTGAAGAAGTGGCACAGGCAATTTATCAAGGCCTCACAATGCCTCTTTCTGAGCAAAAGAAGAGAAATAAAAGTATGAGAAAGAGACTAGAAAAGTATGACGTCAGACAGTGGGCGAATGATTTAAACGAATCGCTCATAAAGGTGAAAAAAGAACAGCAAGGTCAACAAAGTGCGCATTTTTCTGAGGAACAGCAGTTCAGACTTACTGAAAGTTATTTAGCTTCCTCTCGCAGGCTTATTTTGCTTGATTATGATGGGACCTTAGTTCCATATGCGAACAAGCCTCATCTTGCTCGACCCACAAAAAGAGTATTAAACCTCTTGGTAGAGTTAACAAAGGACTATCGTAATGAAGTTGTCCTCATGAGTGGGCGAGATAAAAAGACACTTGATAAGTGGTTGAATATTCCAAAATTAACGCTTGTTGCAGAACATGGTGTCTGGAAGAAAGAAAGAAATGAGTACTACTGGAAGATGATGAGAAAATTCTCATCTGAGTGGAAATCTTCATTATTTCCACTTCTCAATCAATGGGTAGATAGAGTGCCCGGATCGTTTATAGAAGAGAAAGAGTATTCACTTGCATGGCATTACCGTCTTGTTGATCAGGCGACTACTCAAAACAGTATAAAAGAAATACTTTTTGAATTGACTGAATTTGCCTCAACAACAAATGCAGAGGTAATTCACGGGAATAAGGTCATTGAGGTGAAGAATATTGGAGCGGATAAGGGAACAGCAACACAACAGTGGCTCATGAAGAAGGATTATGATTTTATACTTGCTATCGGCGATGATACAACAGATGAAGATATGTTTGAGGTGCTCCCAAGGAAGGCATTTACTATTAAAGTGGGCGAGGAGACATCACGTGCCCAATATAGAATAGGAGATAGTACAGATGTACTAGAACTTCTTGAGACTTTTATTTACCACTCACAGAGGAATAGTGATGAGAGAATAATTACTCTCCCATCACTCTCATCTTGAACATTGATCAGAAGAGGACTATAATTGCCTCGATATGGAGTTTTTATTTTTAGTACCCATACTCTTAATACTTCTTATTTCTATCAAACAGATCAACCAGTATGAGAGGGGAATTAAGTTCTCATTCGGGAAATATTCGGGAATGATGCAGCCTGGATGGAGACTCGTTATCCCAGTTTTTCAAGGTTACAGAAGGGTAGATATTCGTACCAAAGCAGTGGATGTTCCAGATCAGGAAGCTATTACAAAAGATAATGTTTCAACTCGAATTTCAGCTGTTATTTATTACAAAGTTATTGATGCTGCAAAAGCAGTACTCGAAGTAGAGGATTACTATTTTGCAGTTCATCAATTGGCACAAACTACAATGAGAAATATTGTTGGAGAAGTTGAGTTGAATGACCTTTTGGCAAATAGAGATAAAATTGCGAGTAGAATTAGTGACATTATTCGTGAGACAGCAGGTGGGTGGGGAATAGAAGTATCATCGGTTGAGCTTAAAGATATTATTCTTCCAGAAGACATGAAGCGAACAATGGCCAAACAGGCTGAAGCAGAGCGAGAAAAAAGAGCAACAATTATTAACTCAGAAGGTGAGGTTATCGCTGCAGAAAACTTAGCAAAGGCAGCAAATCTTATGGCTAAAACACCTGGAGCTCTTCATCTACGTACCCTTAACTCAATAAATGATATCTCAAGTGATCAGTCAAATACGGTCGTTTTTGTAACCCCTATTGAAATTCTTCGTGCAATTGAAGGCGTTGCGAATAATTTAATTCAGAAAAAAGAAAAGAAATAAAATTTATTAGCCTCAAAAGAAACCTCAGAGATAGGGAGTGGGGGAAGTAGAAAAAAATACGAATGATACAGTTTGATACTATTAATATAGTATGATATAGTTATTTCACAGAATTTCACACCACTTTTCACGGAAACACTTATAAGACGTATGTATACAATTGCATAGTGATGTGGATAACTTTAGCTTGACTTATCAAGATGTTTTTACGTAAGATAATGTATGGTGCAGAAAAATTTTCTTCAAGGTCTGACCTTTGATGACGTTCTCCTCCTCCCGGACTTTAGTGACTTTTCTCGAAGCGATATTGATGTCTCAACCCCTCTTACAAAAAAGATAAAACTGACCATACCTTTCGTATCCTCTCCTATGGATACGGTAACTGAGGCTAAAATGGCTATTGCGCTTGCTACTATAGGCGGAATTGGCATCATCCATCGGAATCTGCCAATAGCTTCACAGGCAGCTCAGGTTGCGAAGGTTAAAGCGAAAGGACACCTCGTAGGCGCTGCTGTTGGTGCAAGTCGCGATGCTCAAGAGCGAATTACTGCACTTGTTAAAGCACAAGTTGATGTTATTGTCGTTGATTCAGCACATGGCTACTCCACCGGAGTGATCGAGACGACAAAATGGATCAAGCAAAAATATTCTGCGACGCAGGTGATAGCTGGAAGTATTGCCACCTATGATGGAGCAAAAGCTCTTATTGATGCAGGAGCGGATGGCCTTCGTGTAGGTATGGGGCCAGGTGCGATCTGTACGACACGAATTATTTCAGGTATGGGTGTTCCACAGATTACAGCACTTCAGGAGGTAGTGAGGATAGCAGGCCCTGCAAAGGTACCCGTTATTGCAGATGGTGGTATTAAATATTCTGGGGATATTGTCAAAGCTCTTGCTGTTGGTGCATCAAGTGTCATGATGGGATCTTTTTTTGCATCATGTAAGGAATCTCCAGGAGATGTTGTCGAACTCCCCCGCTCTTCAGTCCCCCATCGTTTTCAAAGCATCCTGACGGATAAGGAAAAGTATCTTTTTAAGACATATCGTGGAATGGGATCTGTGGGGGCAATGAAGCAAGGAGCAAAGATTAAGTCTGAGGATGAATTCCATGGAAAAAGCTATTATAAAGAGCGGGTGCTCGTTGCTGAAGGAGTAGAAGGACTTGTCCCAATTAAAGGAACTGTTGAGGATGTGGTCGAACAGGCATTAGGAGGTATACGATCAGGAATGTATTATGTTGGTGCGAAAAATATAAAGGAATTGTGGAAAAAAGCACAATTTATCCAGATAACTCAGGCATCACTTACTGAATCCCATCCGCATGATATCCTCGTCACAAATTCCGGAGAAAATTATTAAAGATAGGCAGAGAGTCCGCCTTTTGGAGCAAAAGCAGCGGCAAAAGCAATTTTATTGCATTTCTTTAACTCAGATTCAGTAAGCAAATTATTCTTCAGGAGAAATCCAAATTGTCTTTTCAAATGTGCCTTCTCAATCATCTCAGGCCAGTCTGTATTAATAGTAAAAAGAATATCTTCCTTAATAAAAGTCTTAAGGATATAGCGGAGTTCTTCAATATCTTTGACAGCTTGAGTAACGAGATTTGACAGCGGACAAACTTCAAGAACAATTTTTCTTTTCCTCAGTTCCTTTAGAAGTTTTGGATCATACGCTGCCATAATGCCATGTCCAATACGATGCGGCTGGATTGTTTCAAGCGCCTCCCAGACATCATTGGCACTTCTTACCTCCCCTGTATGCGCTGTTACTTTTAGTCCAGCTCTTTTGGCTCGTTGTACCAATTTTGTGTAGTCACTAAATTTAAATGATTTGGTTGCAGGGCCGGCAAAATCGATACCTACTACTCCCCTTCTTTTGTACTTTATTGCTTTTTCGACAATTATTTCATTCTGTTCGTATGAAAATTCTCGTGCGAGACAAAAAATGATACCTGCAGAGAGGCGTGGGTACTCAAGGAGTGAGCGTTCCATGCCACGAAGCATAGCCATGATGACATGGTCGAGATCAACTGTTCCATTATGATTGTGCTTCATGGGATTGTTGCGAAGCTCAATAAGCGTTGTGTTATTTGATCTGTACGCTCCACCCATAATTTCATACGTTGCCTCCTCAACTGCGTGTGTTCCAGATGAGAGACGATCGAGGAGCGGGTGATATATCTCTTTAAAATACTCTTCCATGGGCTTGGTGTGTTCAAGTGAAAGACGAATATAGTCTCGAAACTCCTGATAGTCCTTTTGAGGAAGTTTGAATCCTTGGTCATGAGCGATTTTCCAGTAAATAGCAGGGTGAATAGAGGCTCCTAGATGAGCATGAAGTTCTGCTAAGGGGTAAGAAGGGGAAAAAGATTGTTCCATAATCGATTATATCACTTCAGATTATGATACATCGAGGCTTTCATATCCTGGAAGTCCCACAATTGCATCGTGCTCAGCTCCATTGGTAAAGACAACGACTGGGACACCTGTTCGTTCTTGTAAAAATCCGAGGAATCGTTGAGCGTTTTCGGGCATTTCCTCTATTGTCTGAGCACGTGCAGCCGCTTCTCCATCCCAGCCTGGTAACTCAACATAATTATCTTCATCAACAGTAACGCTTTTGAGATAATCAAGTTTTGGCTGATAGCCAACTATTTGTCCTTCTTTTTTATAAGAATGATACATACGTACTGGGACATCTTCTCGTTGGATATCCATATGGGTAACACCCAGAACATTCGCTCCACCTTGCATGAGATTATAATTGAGGAAGGCAAGATCCCAGTGATTCATATCCCTCCATCTACCTGTTGTCGTACCAACTTCACTGGCAATTCGTCGTATTTCCGTAGCCCAAACTTGCTCAGGTGTTGCATTCTCAGGTACGTTATTATGTTCTCGTGAGAGATCAATATGGGTAGGCATCCGTCTTTCACCGACACTTGAAGGATTGTGTTTGGCAACTGCTAAGCGCTGATGGATTATATCTTTGGTATAAAACCCAGTTCCTGAGTTAACACCATAAAAAGTTGTGTTTGATGATGTCGTATCAGGATAGGTCCCCACCCAAGGATCTAGCCCAACAGCTTGAGCTCCTTCGAAAATAACTCCCTTTCGGGGATCTTGAGAGGATTCTTTGTGGTGTTCAAATGTATCCTGCACCATACCCCGATCTCTAAGCCATTGCCTTTGTTCTGCGAGGCGATCAAGGAATTCGGGAAGTGTCCCTACTGTAGCGTCAACTCCCTGTTGTTCTCTTTTCTTCTTAAAGTCAGGTACCTGCATCTCTGCAAGTGATTTTCCATACCCTGCAAACATTTTTTCATAATTTCGATACCTCTCTGTAAAATGATCTTGCCAATCCTCATCCAGGAGATTGCCAATCAGAGATCCTGTTCTATCTAAGCGATGGGCATAAGCTGGACTGATGCCTCGACCGGTTCCTCCTTTTGATTTGCCTGATAATTCGTTGTTGAGTTTTTCCTCAGCACGTTCAAGATCTGTTACCGCTGCTGCAAATGGTGAAAGAAGGACTCGGCCTTCAGTGCTTCCTACAACGTCTTCGATGTATCCAATTTCTGTTCTCAGGTCTTCTACATTGATGACCATTCCTTGGTCCATAATGACCGTTGCACGCTCATTAAAAATAGCGGATGGGACTTGATGAAGATCAATTTTTTCCCCATTCACTTCAACGGTATGCCCAGCGTTACTTCCCCCATTCCAACGGATTGCATCAATTGTATCCACATTGTCATTCTCAAGAACAATGTCTGTCAGGGCAGCAACAACTTTTCCTTTTCCCTCATCCCCTAATTGAGCCCCTTCAATTCCCCGGAGGCGTTTGTCACTGAGCGGCTCAGCTTGGATATCTGATCTACTGCGTACTCCAACAAGAGGAACTGGTCCATCGTATATTCGCGAGATATCTTGTGAAATGCCTAACCATGGTGTGGCGTAGAGAAGTTTTCTTTTTTCTGGAAGTGTGAGGAAGGATGGTTGCTCCGGACTCGGCATTGCAAAGGCAGTATAGGGCGTTTATGTTGTGGAGTCAACATATAAATATAATGTATACTAAGTTATGATCCTCGTTATCGATTTTGGTTCCCAAACAGCACAGCTTATTGAGAGAAGAGTAAAGGATTTTGGTGCTGAAACTCTTTTTATTACACCAGAAGAAGCCGTTCAAAAAATTGATGAACTCCATCCTCATGGAATAATTTTGTCAGGTGGACCTTCATCGGTCTATGGACCAGACTCCCCTACCATTGATGCAGAAATATTTGAAAAAGGAATTCCAATTCTTGCTATCTGTTATGGAATGCAGTTGATGATGCATCTCCATGGTGGGAAAGTAGTCTCGGGGAAAAAAGAATATGGTCCGGCAGTTATTCAGATAAAAGAGAGACACTCACTTCTTGAAGGAGTTGGCGGCCAAACAACAGTCTGGATGAGTCATGGAGATGAGGTAATTGAGATACCTACTGAATTTCAGACAATTGCCTCAACGGATCATGTCCCCTACGCAGTCGTTGTGAATGATAATGAAAAATTATACGGAATGCTTTTTCATCCTGAAGTTGAACATACGGAATTTGGGGATACTATTTTAAAGAATTTTGTCACTCTCTGTGAAACTCCACTTAGCGAGAAAAAGATAAACATTGATGAATTAATTGAGGACATAAGTAAAACAGTGGGAGAGAAAAGGGTGATTGGGGCTGTGTCTGGCGGTGTCGATTCAACTGTCGCAGCTGCTTTAACGGCAAAAGCAATTGGTGAGAATTTCATTCCCTTCTATGTTGATAACGGTCTTATGAGGAGCGGAACAACTGAGAGTGTGAAAGAAATATTCTCACATATTGGTGTACCAGTGCATATTGTTGAGTGTGAAGAGGAAATGTTAAACAGGCTTAAAGGTATTATTGACCCTGAAGAGAAAAGAAAAATTATCGGGAATTTTTATATTGAGCTTTTTGAGCGTGAGATGGAAAAACTTGAGAAAGAGGGAAAAGAAATGACTTATCTCCTGCAAGGGACAATTTACTCGGATGTAATTGAAAGTAAGGGGACAAAGCATGCATCAAAAATCAAGTCACATCATAATGTGGGGGGACTTCCTGAGCATATGAAATTAACGCTTCTTGAGCCCCTCAGAACTTTTTACAAAGATGAAGTAAGACTTATTGGGAGTATGCTTGGACTGCCTGATGAATTTATTCACAAACAGCCTTTCCCTGGACCTGGATTTGGTGTGAGGATACGAGGGGAGGTCACCAAAGAGAGGCTTGAAAGAGAACGTATCGCAGATGTTATTGTTCTTGAAGAGTTAGAAAAAGCAAATATCCTGAAGGGCGTATTTATATCATTTCCCGTGATGACAGGAGCTGAATCAACAGCTGTAAAGGGAGATGGACGATTTTTTGGAGAAGTGGTTGCGCTTCGAGTAGTTGAGTCTCGGGATGTTATGACTTCGAAGTGGTCTCATCTGCCCTATGACGTTCTCCAGGCAATTTCTTCACGAATTGTAAATGAAGTTCCGGGTGTATCACGAGTGGTTTATGATATAACGACCAAACCGCCGGCAACAATGGAGTGGGAGTAATTAGGAGTTGAGGATAAATTTCTCTATAACATCCGCTACCCCATCCTCTTCAACTGACGGAGCAATATAGTCAGCTATTTCTTTCAGATCCGGCACTGCGTTTCCCATGGCAACTTTGAGACCACATGCCATAAGGAGAGGGAAGTCATTATACCCATCCCCTACCCCAATCATTTCACTTGGTGATATCCCAAGTAATTTTGAAAGTTCCAAAACTCCATGTTGTTTGGTCGCTTGCGTATGAGTGATAGTTAAAGAAATTTTATGCGCTTTCCAGTCGGGTACTCGATGGACTGAAAGTGTCGTTATGTGGGCAAGTGCGTTAATAATTTCTTCAATCTTTGCGGGGTCAACTTCAAGGGCGTAAATCATGTGACATTCTTCAATGTGCTGTTCATTTTTGTAGAGAGTATCTTGATCATTCATACATGTATAGAACGGAATATCATAGGAGTGAAGAATATTACACACATCCTGAGCAGCAGAGTCTAAAAGAGGTTGTTTGTATAGGTATACTTCTTGTGAGAGATCAATTATTTTTGCCCCACCACTTAAAATTGAGTATCCTTGAAGAGAGAGTTTTTGAATAATATGTTTGGCAATTGGATAGCAGCGGGAAGTCGCCAGGCCCACATGAACATACTTCTGTGCGTTATTCACCGCTTCGATAACACGCTTTGATGGAAGCCCATCGAATCTATTGGGGATAGTTGTTCCGTCAAGGTCAAGAATAAGTGCCTTATACTTCATTGAGAAATGATTGTACATGGAAGAGAATTTCTGTACAAGATAACTCGTGCTACAATAGCCCTACCGATGGACCAAGTTGCGCAAATTCGAGATAAAATTGATATTACTTCATACCTTTCAGAATTCCTTACTCTAAAAAAAGCCGGTCGGAATTTTAAGGCTGTTTGTCCATTTCATAATGAAAAGTCACCCTCATTTATGGTCTCACCTGAACGCCAGATGTGGCACTGTTTTGGCTGTAACAAGGGAGGAGATATTTATACCTTTCTCATGGAGTATGAGCATGTAGAGTTCCCGGAGGCTCTTCGTATTCTTGCCAAAAGAGCGGGGGTGGAACTTGTACAGTCAAAACATGAAGCTGGTCTATCTTCAAAGAAAGAGAGAATTTACTCACTGAATAAATTAACTGCTGACTATTACCATTATATTCTGACCAAACACCCCGTTGGAAAAAAAGCACTTGAATACCTTAAGGAACGTGGTGTGAATGAAAAAGTTATGGAGACATTTCTTCTTGGATTTGCACCGGGAAGTGGAAATGGTCTTTCTCAGTATCTCGTTGGAAAGAAGAAATATGCTCGAGATGAAGTTATTGAAGCTGGACTTGCCTATCCTCGGGGACGAGATCTTGTGGATTTTTTTAAGGGACGACTGATGTTTCCCCTCATTGATCACAGGGATAATATTGTTGGCTTCTCAGGCAGAATTTTAGAAGATAATAAAGAAACCTCAAAATACATTAATACTCGCGAGACGCTTGTTTACCATAAAGGAGAGCATTTTTATGGCCTTTCTGTTACGAAAGACGCTATCCGTAAAGCTGGGCATGCCATTATGGTAGAGGGGGAATTTGATGTTATCTCGTGTTTTCAGGAAGGTGTCTCAAATGTTGTAGCAGTCAAAGGAACAGCACTTACAGAGATGCAGGTCTCACTCATTGGCCGATACGCAAGTAAAATTTCTATTTGCTTTGATGGTGATAAGGCTGGACAGGAAGCAATGAAGAGAAGCCTTCCAATTATTGAGAAAAAAGGGCTTCAGGCAACAGTTATCGTTGTCCCTGATGGTAAAGATCCAGATGAAGCTTTGAAGAAAAATCCAACAGGTTTTAAGATCGCAGTTAAAAAAGACATTAGTGTCTACGACTACCTCTTTGATCAGGCACAAAAGGGTGGGGATAAAGAGACAGCAGAAGGCAAGAAAGACATTGCGGATGCATTCCTTCCAGTCATCCAGTCTATGTCAAATGAAATTATTAAAGAACATTATCTTCGCAAATTGAGCACGTCTCTTGGAACAACGTATGAGAGCATTGTCAAAGAGTTGCAACGACTGAAACAGAAAGAGCTGGTGACACACGTTAAAATCCCAGATATCCAAGTAAAAAGAACACGGGAAGAAGTTCTTGAAGAGTATCTCACATCACTTATTCTCCAGGCAGAGTCAGCGAAAGAAATGTTGCAACTGGCTCTTACTGAGTTATCAGAGGTCATTTCAAAAGATAAGGCGTATCACAAGATTTTTGATCATCTCCTCACCCATTTAGATAACGACAAAAAATTTGATGGAAATATTTTTGGAATGAGTCTTCCAACAGAACTATTGGCAACATATAATACCAGCCTTCTCTTCCCCCTCCCCTCTTTTCAAAGTAGTGATCGGTATAAGGAAGAAGTTGAAAAAGTTGCGAAAGAGCTGCGAGATCTCTATCTTCGCGAGAGACTAAAAAAACTTTCAGAGCAAATAGCAACAAGTGAAAAAGATGGTAAAGCGGATGAACTGGAGAATCTTAAAAAAGAGTACTCCAAGTTGTTAACGCTCCTCCACAAGACATCATCGTAGAGCTTGCAATTTCCTCAAAGTGTGCTACTATAGGAGGTACCATAAGCCCTACACCTAGGAGGTGGGCTTTTTGTCGTTGGAAAACATCATGAGTAGCACTGCAGTCAAAATCAAACTCCCCACAATTCTTGAAGATGTTGTTGTCTCAGCTAAAAAGCGTGGTTATGTTACCCAAGAGGAAATTCTCGGTATATATTCCAAGCCTGAAGAACATATTGAAGAACTCGATTCACTCTATGACAAGCTGATGAAGCTTGATATTGACGTGTTTGAGAGTGTTTCACAAGAGCAGGATGAATCAAAACCAATTGAGGATTTAGAGAAAGAACTCGAAGCACTCACTGTGCTCACAGAAGGAACAGTCTCTGATCCTGTCCGTATGTATCTGAAAGAAATTGGCCGTATTCCACTCCTTACCTTCAATCAGGAAATTGAGTTAGCAAAACGCGTCGAAAAAGGTGATGATGTAGCCAAACAGACTCTTATTAACTCCAATCTTCGTCTCGTTGTCTCAATTGCGAAAAAATATATCGGGAGAGGCCTTTCACTTCTTGATCTCATTCAGGAAGGCAATCAAGGGCTTATTCGTGCCGTTGAGAAATATGACTGGCAGCGAGGATTTAAGTTCTCAACATATGCAACATGGTGGATTAGACAATCAGTTACCCGTGCTATTGCAGATCAGGCTCGAACTATTCGTATTCCTGTTCACATGGTCGAGAATATTAATAGATTTTTACGTGCATCTCGAAAGCTTATGCAGGAACTTGGTCGTGAACCTACCCCTGAAGAAGTAGCAGCAGTTCTCGGTATTGAGCCTGAAAAGGCACTTGAAATTATTAAGATTTCTCAGAACCCAGCATCTCTTGAAGCACCTGTTGGAGATGAAGAGGATAGTAGACTTGGAGACTTTATTCATGACTCAAGCGCTCCTACGCTTTTTGACTCTGCATCCCGTGAATTACTCAAAGAACAGGCAGATCAGGTCTTAGGAACGCTTTCAGACCGCGAGAGACGTGTTCTAGAAGAGCGATTCGGACTGAAAGATGGACGTCCAAAGACACTTGAAGAAGTTGGACGAATGTTTGCCGTTACACGTGAGCGTATTCGACAGATCGAGGCAAAAGCACTCCGCAAGCTCCGCCACCCAAGTCGAGGAAATAAACTTAAAGATTACTTAGGTTAATCGGTAGTAAGAAGGTACGTTGTACTCTGGATGATTTTTCCCTCCATAGATAGTTCCTCCATCTTCCATAAGATGTTCTGAAATTTGTATATTTGTCCTTCTCCCTGTTCCTTGTTGCTGTTCTTGAACAACTTGATGAAGTGTTTCAAGTGCAGTTCGAAGCACACCTTCTTTTATGGAGGGAGTAATAAAATTCAGTCCAGTAAGGTGTACTGAAGTATTTGAAGGAATATATTGAGGTCCATCTTGAATATTTCTAAATTCGGAGAGTGCATGATTGATAGTCGTTCTTGTTGCCGTGCGAAGTCTTTCCTCTCCAACAATTTGCATAACGCGATCTGGATCAATGCTAAATAAAAGATCGAGCGTTACTGGTTCATTATCAATTCGTCTTGATAAATATTCAATAGTTGCAGTTGAAGAGACAGGATTGGTATGCGCTGCCCCTACGCCTACGTCCGGATGTACCACTGCTACTGCAAGACATCGACTCGCAACACCAGTTGCAAAAGCTCGTCCATTTTCTGCAAGTTCTTTTTCAGATCTATTTCCCCGGTCATCAGTGCCCAAACTCTCTATCCCAGATTGAAGTCCAATTTTATTAAGATGACGTCTTTCTTCAGATTTTGTAACCAGATCTAATTCAGAAAGAATTTCATGAACTCTATTAAGGAAGACATTCTTGGGAAGAGTGCCTTTTTTTAGGTGCTCAGTAAGTAAAACTAACTCTTGTGTTCGTATCTCAATAAGTACATCACTTGAAAGTGGGTTTCTGCCTTCAGATCGTGTCATAGCTGGGGATTATACAGAGATAGGAATTTTCTGTCAAAAAAGAGCTATTTATTGAGGATGTCAAAAGAAAGTTTTGGTAAAGAAATATCTTTTCTTTTGTGTCTAATATAAAGAAAGTAGGGAACAATCCCTGTCATGTTAATAAAAGCCGCAATAAAGAAAAGTGTTCGAAAGCCATACTTCCCAACAATTGCACCTGCAATGATTGCTGCTAAGGCCATACTTAAAAAGACACCAGCATCCAAAACACTCCAGACAAATGAAGCTTTATCTTTATTTACGCCAGCACTAAATAAGGTATTTTTTGCAGGACTTGCAATACCAAGAGCGATACCGATCATTGCATAGAGGAAATAGACTTGTGCAACATCATTTACATAGGCAAGGCCAATATAGGAAATACTCAAAAGACTCATCCCCAAAACCATGAGGAATAATTTATGGCGTGTTCTTTTTTTGGTGAGATACTTTCCACTTGCAAGACCGAAGATAACACGTGCGAGAAGATACGCACTGAAAGAGGAAGCAGCCTTTTCAACACTTCCATTTGGGAGTTGGGAAACGTAGATTGAGAAAATTGGCATGATGAAGTTCCAGCCAGACCAGAGAAGCATTTCCGCCAAAATAATAGCTTTGACAACTGAATTAACTTTTAGACGCGACAAATTCTCTTTTACCATATATAAAAGTGTTCTCGGTAACGGGGCACGGTGAATTGTGTCTCGAAGAAAGGGAACATATTTATTGTAAAAAACTTACCTATAAGTTGTAAACCCTTTACTTGGGATTCTTACATAGACAGTCTTTTTCGTTGAGAAGTCGATATTGCTCATCTATAGAATGGATAAATTCTGTCTGAGTCGCATCACCTATAGCGAGTGATTCTTCAAGAGGAGATGAGTGTCGGTAGCCACGTTTTTCCATCTCCTCAACGAGCGCCTCATGACGAGTGAAAAGAGCTCTTAGTTTACCGACCCATCTTTTGGTCTCTGGGTGTTGCATGTACCCTTTTCTATTCTGAGTCAGTATCGTCCAGAGAGCATGAAGTTCATGATGTTCACCGAGCAAATGTTGCCGGCAAAGATTTGATGGTGGGACGTCCCAAATTCTCATAGCAAGCATTGTAGCAAAATACTTTTATTTTGGTCTTGAGGCTAGAAGCATTACATGCTAAAATGGGCAGACAATTGAATATTCCCCTGTAGCTCAGCGGTAGAGCAGGAAGCTGTTAACTTCAAGGTCCGTGGTTCGAATCCACGCGGGGGAGCAGAGATAGATTTTTAGTCCATATAACTTCTAAATTGGTTGGTATATCATCTTCTCTTCAGGTTCTAACATCGTCCATCAGGCGGAGAAAAAAGTATCAGCAATCCACTAATATAACTTGTTTTATCGATTATTTGACAATTACCTTGGAATGATCCATTCTAATTAGAAGTGTCAAAACAAAATCGTAAGAATAAAAATAAAATTTCTGCAAGAAAAAATACCTCGTTATCAACTATTAGGTTTTATCATCCTCTTGTACTAATAGTCTTAGCAATTATTGTCTTACTCGCTGTTGCAAACATTCAAATAACACAAAGTCTTACATCGGGTGCACAACATGTCCTTGGAGAAGATGAGCAAAGTGAGGAGCAAAAGCAGGTAGAAGAACAACGGAAAGAAGATGAGAAAAAAGCTGAAGAAGCACAAGAGGAAAATTTTAAACAAGCAGAAGAACAACAGAAAGAAGTAGATAAAAGTACGACAACAAATACAACAGGTACCTCTGAAGTATCGAAAAAATCGATAAAATCGAAAACAGAAACCATTTCTCCGAGTAATCTGAAGATGAAAACAGAATTTGAAGACAAAAAGCAGGAAACGGAAATTGAGACAGCAGAAGGACAGAAGATCAAGACCAAGATTGAAGATGATGGTACAACAAAGATTGAGATTGAAAATGGAACTGTAAAGTTGAAATATAGCATTGAGAACGGTCAAGTAGTTGTAAAAGTTGAAAATGAGGATGGAGAACAAGTAGAAATTGATGATAACGAGCTTGAAGAGTTGGAAACTGATGTTGAAGATGAACTAATGGATGATGATGTAAAACTAGTGCAAATTACTGATAATCAACTTGCGATTACTCAAAAGCAAATAGCGGCTTTAACGAATTTTCCACTCTCTATCAATGTGGAGACCAAAGAGCTTGTTATTACCACTCCCGCAGGACAAAAGCATATTACTGTACTCCCAGACGAAGCAGTAAAGAATTTACTTGCAACGGGAATTATTAACAGCATCGAAACTCCTCCCTCAGAGATTACTACTCAAGATCAGTTCGATATTTTTACTGGAGTAGTGGAACTTGAAACGCGCGATAATGAAATTGTTTATAAAATAAAAGGTAAAAAGACACATAATATACTCGGCATTATACCGGTTACAACGCCTGTAACTGCATTTGTCTCGACGGACACTGGACAGACAGTTGCAAAACAACAATCAATCCTTACAAATGTTATTGACTTCCTTTCATCTTAATTAAATTAAACAGAGTTACGTTATTTTTATAAGATCTGTAGCTCCGTAAATACTTTTTAGGTTCAGGGATCATATATAACTAACATAAAAAAATTTTCATAATCTGTTAGAATAAATTTAATGAGTAGAATGATTACATGTATCTGGTTCGCCAATAACGATGGTGAAGAAGCAGCAAATTACTATATAGAGACTTTCAATTCAGCACCAGGTAATCACAGCGCAAAAATTGGAGACATAACCAAATCCCCAAAAGCATCTGAAGAAGTTTCAGGTAGACCTGAGGGATCTGTTATGACCGCAGAATACGAACTGGATGGAATAAGTTTCATGGCTCTTAATGGAGGTCCTGTTGACCAGTTCAAACTTAATGGCGGAACATCTTTCATTATTGAATGTGAAACGCAAGAAGAAATTGACTATTTTTGGGAAAAACTTTCAGCAGTTCCAGAAGCTGAACAATGTGGTTGGTGTACAGATAAATTTGGTATCACATGGCAAGTTACCCCAAGGATTTTGGATGAGATGATGAGAGATTCAGAAAAAGCTGACGCAGTCACAGCAGTATTCATGCCAATGAAAAAGCTTGACCTTGAAGCAATCAGAAAAGCCGGAGAGTAATCTTCTATCGTTGGTGGATATCACCTTTTAGCTTCAATTTTTATTCCCCGCCTTTGTCATAATTATCCTATGAAGATAGATGTAAATGCTCCTTTGATGGCAAGAAAAGAAATAACTATTGATGCACCTGTAGAGCTCGTATGGCAAATTCAATCGGATATAAATAATTGGTCTAAATGGCAGAAAGATGTTTCATTTGCAAAGCTCCATGGGAAATTAGTAAAAGGTACCGTTTTTACTTGGAAGGCAATGGGGATGAATATTACCTCTGAGTTGCAAGAAGTTATTGAACAAAAAACAATTGAATGGTCTGGAAAATCTATTGGAATGTATGCTATCCACAGATGGTCTTTTCAAAAACATGGAAGTAAAACAAAGGTGATAACAGAGGAATCATTGTCTGGATGGTTTCCCAAGTTAATAAAAGTTGTCAAACCGAATTTTCTTGAGCAATCCCTCTTTAAAGCGCTTCAAACATTAAAAAATTACGTAGAAGTCAAAAAGTAGTTATTCAGTCAGGAGAAAAAAGATTTATTCAGAAGGATAACAAAACACCATGAATCTACAGAGACTACGCCGTTTATAATAGTCTCAAAACTTCCGTATAACACGTCATTATTTCAATTAACTATAAACAAATCTTTCCTTGAAAGAAAAATGCCATACAAGTTGTACTACATGTAGATAAGACAAAAGTATCTTATGAGAAGGGAGGTGGAAAAGAATGTATAAATTATTAACAATTGCAGTTATTGCAGCGGTCGTTTTTGGAGGAGTCGTGACTTCTACCGATACAGCTTCCGCATACCGCGGCGATCCTGCAGTAAAAGGGCCAAATTACTCAGAAGAGCGTCATGAGGCAATGGAAAAAGCTTTTGAAGCTAAAGATTATAAGGCTTGGAAGAATCTCATGCAGGGTAAAGGAAGGGTAAGCCAAGTGATTACAAAGGATAACTTTGCAAAATTCGCAGAAGCTCATGAACTAGCTGAACAAGGCAAGTTAGAAGAAGCAAGAAAGATTCGTCAAGAACTCGGTTTGGGTTTACGAAATGGATCAGGTCACGGTATGGGATGTCTGGGTAAGTAATCTTAATGCTCATACATACGCCGCCCCGATTATAATCGGGGTTTTGGCGTAGAGAAAGGATGTATGTCTTGTACTACAATAATCACATGCAAAAAGAACAGTCACTATCAGATGAGGCCTTGGTTGAAATAATCAGAACAAGAAACAAGGAACGGTATACAGAAATAGTTCAGAGGTATCAAAACAAGCTTTTACGGTATGCTCGATATTTAGTAAGTGATGAGCAAAAAGCTCAAGACATAGTGCAAGCCTCATTTATTAAAGCCTATATCAACTTGAATGGGTTTAATACAAAAAAGAAGTTCTCAAGCTGGATATATCGAATTGTTCACAACGAAGCAATAAATGAGGTAAAAAAACACAAAAAAGAGATGCCAATACTTGATAATGTTGATTATCAAAGCACCCAAGACGTTGAGGAGAATTATAGCAATAAAGAAATTATGAAAGAGGTAGAACACTGCCTTAAGAATATGCCTGTGTTATACAGTGAGCCGTTGGCATTATATTATCTTGATGATAAATCATATGATGAAATAAGTGATATTTTGCATATTCCGATGGGAACTGTCGCAACGAGGATTAAGAGGGCAAAGTCCCTCATGAAAAAAATATGTCAAATGAACAAATAGATATCAGTGAGAAAGTCATGAATCAAATTCATGAGAGAGGTATCCGGATGAAGCCAAGAGCTTATTTTATTTTTGGCGCAGTACTTTTGTTTGTTAGTATAGTATTCTCTATTATCGGCTCTATATTTTTACTGAGTCTCACGTTGTTTACTTTGCGAACTCACGGTCCTATGGGAGAGTATCGTTTTGAACAATTATTATCTAGCTTTCCTTGGTGGGCACCGCTATTGGCGATTGCAGGAGTTGGTGTCAGTATATGGTTATTAAAAAAATATAATTTTTCATATAGGCATAATTTTCGGGTAATAGTGTTAGGGATTATAATGGCTATATTCGTTGCTATCTTAGCAATTGAGTACTTTAATTTAGATAATGTATGGTTTCGACGTGGGCCGATGCAAGGAATTATGCGTCACTATATGCACAATTCACAACAACGACATGATGAATATTTCCCAAAAACCTTTTGGAATAGTGATAAGAATGGAAAATATAAATCGGGTATTTCTTTGAGCAGAAAATAGCGGATTCATGAAAAGAAGTGCAGATTATAGTTACTGAGTTGTAGCTCCCTAAGCTTTTTATTAAAGTAAAGAGCGGTTTATCTCTTCTCTCAGTTGTTATTTTACTTTTAGGTATTCTCATTGGAGCTATCGTTGGCATATTCTTTTATAAAGAGCTGACCGGTGACAATAAAGTAATTGTGAGTAATAATTATCAAAGAGAAGTATCTCCTCAAGAAAAAGCAGCAACTGAATATGGTTATGGCTATTTCGGATATGTTAAGAATAATTATCCAATCCCGAAGAAATTGGTAACTATTATTATTCAGGTATAGGTACTTTACAAGCTGCATGTAGTACTGATGAGTCAACTGTCCTCCAATTACAAGCACATCGAGAACTTAGGAAAGCATTTCTGAGAGTTGAAGCTTTATCATTAAGAAATAATTTCTTTAGTATGTTAAAAAACATATTCAATGTTAATTCACCTTTAGTTCATTTTTCTTCATGTGATCTTCATCATTGTTGGGCTAAAATCTATCCTATACATTTAACAAATGATGAGAAAGATCTGGAAAGAAATTTTTTTGTGGGGAATTTTTCTTTGGTTTGTTGGATATCTTTTGGGAATTATCTTTTTTACATTTATTCCAGTACATCTCATCGGGTGGGTGATTATGCCAATTGGTATTACCCTTCTCTTTTATATAACTTCGAAAAGAATAACGTATTCTTTTCTGAAAAATTATCTTCTTCTTGCTGCCGGGTGGGCTCTCCTTGCAATTGTTCTTGATTATTTTCTCCTCGTACAGCTTTTCCGTCCAGAAGATGGATATTACAAGATGGATGTGTATCTCTACTACCTCATTACTTTCTTTCTTCCCCTTCTAGTCGGCTGGATAAAAACAAAATAGGTGTCTGGTATAATTTCAGTATGGCTGAACTCAAGACACTGCCGACACAGCAGAGCGCAACATCCTTTTTGGATACAATAGAACCTGAATCAAAAAGAAAAGATGGATACGTACTTCTCGATTTATTTAAGAAAGTCACTGGCGAGGAGCCTGTGATGTGGGGAGAGAGTATTGTTGGTTTTGGGAAGTATCACTATAAATCAGAGCGAAGCCGCCAGGAAGGAGACTGGCCACTTGTTGCCTACTCCCCGCGAAAACAGAATTTATCTTTGTACATTATGGCTGGAAATAAGGATAATCCTCTTCTGAAAAAATTAGGCAAGCATAAGGCAAGTGTTGGATGTCTTTATCTTAATTCACTCGCAGATGTCGACGTAGATGTCCTTTCAGAACTTATAAAAGAGTCATTTAGATATACGAAAGAAATGTATAAAGTTAAATAAAAGTGAGTATATGGATAAAGGAATTAAGACAATTGATGAGTATTTAAAATTGTTCCCAGAGGATATAAAAATTAAGCTTCAACGTATTCGTAAGACAATAGCAGAAGAAGCGCCGGATGCTGTTGAAGCAATTAGTTATCAGATGCCTACGTTTAAATTAGACGGAAAAAATCTCATTCACTTTGCTGGCTTTAAAGATCATCTCAGTCTTTTCCCAACAGCTTCAAAGTTAGAAGACCATCTCCCAGAAGTAGCAAAGTACCGTACGGGAAAAGGAACATTACAGTTCTCACTCGATGAAGAACTTCCAGTGGGAATAATTCGTAAAATTGTACAAATTAGAGTGTCTGAAATTAAATCTCATTAATACACCCTTTTCCAAACGCCTCTTTACAAGCATAATAACTGGTCTTATAATCCGCTCACATGAGTGCACGCGCACTCAGAACAAGAGAAGGAGTGAAAGATGTTGCCCAAGATCAAAAGGCCATTGGTGATCTTCACTTGTCTATCAGTAATTGCAGCAATAATTGACTATGAAGTCAGATATAGGCTTGCAAAGCGACAAAAAAGGTAACACCCCTTAACAAAGCACCGTAAAGTACGTACCCTAAGAATTTTCGTCTCATCGATTTGAGGTGGGAGCAAGAAGGCGCTGAGGATTTACGAGTTTACTCCAAGGTGCTTTCTTGCTATTTTATTTGATATACTCCTCGGTAGAGACAAGAGGTAGATCGTAATGAATCAAGCCAGCATGATTGATAAATACATACTTGACCAGGAAGAATGGAAAACAAAAATCCTTTTATCCTTGAGGAAAGTTATTCATGAGGCAGATGTCGAAATAACTGAAGAGTGGAAATGGGATGTTCCTGTCTTTACCCACAATGGAATGGTATGTGCCATAAGTGCATTTAAAGATCATGTTAAGATCAATTTTTTCAAAGGAGCAAAATTAATAGATGAACATGGTCTAATTAATGCAGGCCTTGAGTCAAAAGCTCATCGTTCTATAGATTTTCATGAAGGAGATAATGTCAAAGAAGCAGAGTTAAAAGACCTTATTCAGGAAGCTGTAGCATTGAACAAAAAGTAATATGGAAGAACAGAAAAAGCAAGTTGTGATATCTCGCATCTTTCCAGCAAATAGAGAAAGGCTCTGGCAGGCATTTACCTCAGTTGAAGACATGCTCAAGTGGCACTCTCCTCAAGGGATGACCAATCCTCGTGTAGAAGTTGATTTGAGAGTTGGTGGTAAGTATGCAATCGCGATGAAGTATGATGAGACAGGTGAGGTTGTGACTGTTCGTGGAGTATACAAAGTAATTGAAAAGCCCAATAAACTTGTCTATAGCTGGAAATGGGACACTTCAGATGAAGAGACGGAAGTAACTGTCCTTTTCAAAGTAGAGGGACCTGATGAAACACTTGTTACACTTATTCACTCTGGATTTGCTCTCCATCCAACTGAACATGACAAGAAGAATAACTGGACGCATGAGAGTCATAAAGCAGGCTGGACAACTGCATTTGAAAAGCTAGTAAATATTGTTATAGCATAATTAATGTAGTCCTCTCTAATAATATTCCTTTACAGGAATATTCCTTATCTAGTATATTAATTTTAGTATGCATATACAGACATTCTCAGCGCTTGCAGAGCCGAATAGACTGCAGATAGTTGAACTTCTTCGTGAGAATCCCCGATCAGTTAATGAAATTGTTGACAAGCTTCATCTCAATCAACCTCAAGTTTCGAAACATCTCAAAGTTCTGTCCGATGCAGGATTTGTTGAGGTTCACCCTCAAGCAAATAAAAGAGTTTATGAGCTCTCTCCTCAAAATTTTTTGGAAATTGATCGTTGGATTGAGACATATACAAAGTTATGGGAAGTTAACTTTGACAGATTGGAAGCGATGCTAAAAGAAGAGAGTAAAAAGAAAAAGAGAGGAGGTGTAATAAAATAATGACACAAAAAATAGTACCAAATTTATGGTTTAACGGGAATGCAAAAGAAGCGGTGGATTACTATTTAAATATTTTT
>CAYRJZ010000001.1:83640-106326 GCA_964424775.1 uncultured Gammaproteobacteria bacterium
ACATACTATCCCACTGATGGTCTTGAGGACTTCCAAAAGGATTTCGCTGGAAAAGTGCTGACAGTTGAGTTTGAGCTTTTTGGCCAGCGTTATATCGCAATTAATTCAGGCAATGAATTCAAATTTAATGAATCTGTCTCATTTATGATTAATTGTGAGGATCAGGCAGAAATCGATTACTACTGGGAGCAATTGACAAAAGACGGGGGAGAAGAATCGGTCTGTGGTTGGTTAAAAGACAAATATGGTCTCTCCTGGCAAGTAACACCCACCAACTGGGAACAGATGATGAACAATCCAGATGGCACAGTAAATACGAAGGCTTTCCAGGCAATGATGAAAATGAAAAAAATCATCATAAAAGATATTGAAAATGCTTAATAAATCAACCAGTACGTAGTATGTATCACACGATGCTTACTACCTAGTGGTTATGAAGTGAAAACTATGAATAAAGGTACAAAGAAAATGTGTAGGAGAGGGCATATTTTTTATAAAAGCAGTGATTGTCCGGTCTGTCCAGTGTGTGAAAAAGAAAGAAATCCAAAGTCTGGATTTCTTTCACTTCTTGGTGCACCAGCTAGACGGGCTCTTGAAGGACAAGGTATTACAACGCTGAAGAAGTTATCAACCTTTTCGAAAAAAGAAATTTTAGCTCTTCATGGTATGGGACCTGCTTCCCTTCCAATTCTAGAGAATGCATTAAAGGATGAAGAATTATCTTTTAGAAAGGAGGTGGAATAAATGCACAAAAATATGTTTGTAAATCTTCCAGTCAAAGATCTAGAAAAGACAAAAAACTTTTGGGAAAAATTAGGGTACTCATTTAATGAGCAGTTTACGGATGAAACAGCAGCGGCACTTGTTCTTGGTGAGCATAGTTATGCAATGCTTCTAACGTATGAAAAGATAAAGCAATTTACGAAAAAAGAAATTGTTGATGCTCATACTGCCACTGAAGTATTAGTTGCACTTGATATGGAGAGTAAAGAGGCTGTAGATCACCTTATAGAAAAAGTACTAACAGGAGGAGGTAAAGAAGCCCGTCCAACTGAGGATTATGGCTTTATGTACGGCAGATCTTTTGAAGATCTTGATGGCCATATTTGGGAAGTGTTTTACATGGATCCAAATTACGTACAGAAATAAGCTGACAGAAGAATTTTCTGTTGAGTAAAAGGAAGGGGGTGAAAGAATGAAACAAATAACACCATATTTATTTTTTGATGGTAATTGTCGCGAAGTTATGAATTTCTACAAAAAAGTTTTAGGAGGCGAGTTGTCCATAATGACAGTTGGCGAGTCTCCCATGGGTGAAAAAATGCCTAATTCAAAAGATCGAATATTACATGCAGCAATAATGAAGGGGAATACTGTGATGCTCATGGCATCGGATACGATGATTCCTGGTCAAACAGCTGAAATGGGAGAGGGTAATTACTGCACCATTATCTGTGATTCGAAAGAAGAAATAGACTTATTATTCAGTAAATTATCTGAAGGAGGTAAGGTGAGTATGCCTCTCGAAGAAGCTTTTTTTGGATGGTTTGGAAGTCTTACTGATAAATTCGGTACCAAATGGATGCTCGAGTTTGATAACCCAGAGAGGCATCAATAAGAAATGAGCGCGGCCGGTTGGAACAACAATCGGCCAGTAAGCTCTGCTATACTTGGAAGATTGTCTTTATGAATAAAACAAAACAAATAAATCAGATGCGAGCCTTTTATCAAATACTCGCTAATAATTTAGTTGCATCCATTGTCAATTTTACGGTGTGGTTTGCGATAACATTTTTTGTCTACTTGCAGACTCGTTCAGTCATGGCGACTGGCATTATCTCAGGAATTTATGTTGCCTCAACTGCCTTAACGGGAATATGGTTTGGGTCACTTGTTGACCATCATAAAAAGAAAAGTGTCATGCTTGCCTCAAGCGTTGCCTCATTTATCGCATACGCTTTTTCTTTCGCAATTTATCTTCTCGCGCCTCCTGAAGCGTTTAGTAGTATCACAAGTCCTCTATTTTGGGTATTTATTTTTATTCTCTTTCTTGGCATCATCGCAGGAAACATTCGAAATATTGCACAACCAACGACTGTAACACTTCTTGTCCCCGAGGATAAGCATGATAAAGCGAATGGTATGTCTGGAACTGTGTTTGGTGCCTCGTTTCTCGTGACGTCTGTTATTAGTGGTCTTTTAGTCGGAAGATCAGGTATGTTTGATGTCTTATGGCTCGCAAATGTATTTACTCTTCTTACTATTATTCATCTTTGGCTTGTTACGATCCCTGAAAAAGAAGTTCATCCGACTGATGAAAAACCCAAAAAAATTGATCTGAAAGGAACTATAAAAGTTATTGGACTTATTCCAGGACTCGGTGCACTTATTGCATTTAATATCATCAACAATTTACTGGGAGGAGTTTTCATGGCGCTTATGGACGCGTATGGACTTAATCTTGTTTCAGTTGAAGTATGGGGACTTATTTGGGGTTTTCTCAGTACAGCATTTATTATCGGAGGACTGGTGATCGCGAAATTTGGACTTGGGAAAAATCCGTTAAAGTCACTTTTCTTAGCAAATATTGCTGTCTGGGCAATCTCAAGTGTTTTTGTCATTCCCCAATCAATTATTCCGATGATGATTGGAATGTTCCTCTACTTGATCATCGTACCTTTTATTGAAGCTTCAGAACAGACAATTATTCAAAAGGTCGTTCCCGCAGAGAGGCAAGGGAGAGTCTTTGGATTTGCTCAAAGTATTGAACAGGCAGCATCTCCTTTAACTGCTTTTCTTATTGGTCCTCTTACTCAACTTGTATTTATTCCTTTTATGACAAATGGAGCGGGTGCAGATCTTATAGGGACATGGTTTGGAACAGGTGAAGCAAGAGGAATTGCGCTTGTGTTCACCGTAACAGGTGTTATAGGGTTTATTGTGACAATTCTGGCAATGAGATCACGATACTATAAAGAATTGTCCCAGGCTTACCTAAAAGGTACAGGAATTCCTTCAGAGAAGTCAAAGCCCGAAGTATCGTTTACATATAATGATACGCAACTATAAATAAAAGATAAAAATGAAGCTTGATTTTTGCGTAGAACTTTTTATACTACCTTTATGTTAAATGTAACATCAATCATGATTGGATCACATCAGCCAAAAGTTCTGGTCGAATTCTATACAAAAGTATTTAATAAAAAACCCGATATGGGTGAAGAAGATTGGGGAGGATGGCAAATTGGAAAAACATTTATTAATGTCGGTGAGCACTCTGAAGTACGTGGTACATCAGTTGAGCCACAAAGGATAATCATCAATTTTGAAACAGAAGAAATTGAAGAGGAATTTGAGAGAGTGAGTAAGATTGAGGGAATAAAAGTGGTTAAAGATGTTTATGAGATGGATGAAATGCCTGGTATGAAAATAGCAACTTTTGCAGATCCTGATGGGAATTACTTTCAGCTTATGACCCCATGGGAAGATAAGTAACTTCTTTTTTAATTTTTACAACTACAGACAATTTTTCCATGCATTCTGTTGTCCCTTAGCGATCATAAAAGATGCTGTCCGAATCGCTTCTTCAGCATTTGTACGCAGATCTGGATTGGGATCAAGTCCAAGTTGATTTCTCGCCGAAGACCAGGAGGAAGAGGCAAATTGGAACATGCCCTTATATTCTCCATTTTCAGCAACTGGATTAAATCCTGACTCGCAACGTGCAATCTTTTTGAGTAGTTCTTTGTCAATAGTGTACTCTATGCTGTATTTATCAAAAAAACTATCTATATCAGATGGAGCGGGAATGGTTGGGGTCGGTGTGACTTGTTGAGATGGTGTTGGAGTAGCTGTTATCAGAGGAATTGATGTTGGAGTTATTTCGGTTTCATTGCTCTTATTTTCGACTATTTGAGTGGGTGTGGCTTCTTTGGAAGAAATGTGAGGTGAAGGGGAAGGAGTCGGGGTTAAGGTCGGTGGAACATACTCATTTAATTCTTGAGTAACGGATAAGTCAGACTCTTGCGGGAGTGGAGTAGCTAGAGGGGATGGTTGAGTTGTCAAAAACGACGAGAGGGAAAAAAGGGTGAATGTCAGTGTTACCACTTCAATTACCATTCATAAATAATAACACATCAAGTGGGAATTGCACAGCTAATATCCTATAGTTGATTGACATTTGGGAAGAAATGATGTATACTACACAAACTAGCAGATTACAGTAATGAATCTGCTTATATGCAACTTTTCTTGAAAGAAAGATAAAGATACCCTACATATTTCTTCTTATTTGTATCTTTTCTCCTTTTAGTCGTTTCTTATTTAAGCAGGTTTATTACTAGTAATATGACATACACAAGACGCCGTGTGCGTTCTCATTCTCAAACAGGTCAGAATAGTCGTCCTCAACGATCATTTTCTGGTGGAAAAAACTTTTCAAGAAGGCGACCTCAATCAAGTATTGATGTCTCACAACTGATTAAAAAAGCAGAAATTATTGACAAAGAAGTTTATAGTCCGACCCATTCATTCAACGACTTTCCATTCATTGAATCACTAAAGAAAAACATTCGAGATAAAGGGTACGAGAATCCTACACCAATTCAAGACCAGGCAATCCCCCATCTTCTTGAAGGGCGTGACGTTGTTGGTCTTGCAAATACTGGAACTGGAAAAACAGCTGCATTTTTACTTCCACTCATCGATAAAGTAGCTCGAGATAGGTCTCAAAAAGTACTTATTGTCGCGCCTACTCGTGAACTTGCAGTCCAAATAAATGATGAATTCCGCTCTTTCGCAAAAGGAATGAATATGTTTTCCGAAATTTGTATTGGTGGAGTTGGAATGTATGGTCAGATCAAAGGATTATCGAAAAATCCAGCATTTGTTATCGGTACTCCGGGGAGGCTGAAAGATCTTGAAAAACAACGAAAGCTTCATTTTTCATCATTTCAGACAATTGTGTTAGATGAAGTAGATAGAATGCTTGATATGGGATTTATTAATGATGTCAAATGGATTGTTAGTAAGTTAGCAAGACCACGTCACTCTCTTTTCTTTTCTGCGACAATGCGAGAAAATGTGAAGGATATAATGAGTCATTTCCTTACAAATCCTATCACTGTTTCTGTTAAAAAAACGAACACCTCAGCTAATGTTGATCAAGATGTGGTAAGAACTCAAGGAAAACAAAAGATAGACGTTCTTCATGACTTATTAGCAAAAGACGAGTTTAGTAAAGTACTTGTTTTTGGAAGAACAAAGTGGGGTATGGAAAAGTTGGCAAAAGCACTTCTGGAACGAGGTTTTCGAGTTGCTGCAATTCATGGAAATAAAAATCAAAATCAGAGGCAACGAGCTATTAATGATTTTAAATCAAATAAAATTAATATTCTCTTAGCAACAGATATTGCTTCACGTGGTCTTGATATTCCAAACGTTACTCATGTTATTAACTATGATATTCCTGAGACATATGAAGATTATGTTCATAGAATTGGAAGAACAGGCCGAGCAGATCAAACAGGAAAAGCTTTGACTTTTATAGACTAACGTTGGAAAGATAAGAAAATTTCCTTTATACTCGCCATATGGAAGAACTCCTCATTCGTCCCCTTACTTCAAATGATCAGCCCTGGAAGGAAAATATTCTGAAGGAGTACTGGGGTTCAACTAAAATGGTCAGAAAAGATGAGCTTATAGATGTAGCTCACGATGAAGGATTCATTGCAGTTCTCTCAGGTCATCCATCAGGTCTTATTACTCTGAGAGAAGAAAAAGATGCGCTGGAAATTACCAGTCTTGTGAGCCTTATACCAGGAAAAGGAATAGGAACTAAGCTACTTGAGCAAGTAATTACTAAAGCGAAAGAAGAAGGTGTTAATAAAATCTGGGTTATTATAACTAACGACAACATGTCTGGTCTCAAGTTTTATCAGAAAAGAGGGTTTATTTTAGTAGCTCTGTATCCAAATTCACTAGAAAAAGCTCGGGCTCTTAAGCCTGAGATTCCCCAAACTGGTCTTGAAAATATTCCAATGCGAGATGAAATTGAACTGCATTATTTCCTCAAGTAAGGTATTCCTTTTTTATATCTTTATTATATAACTCGATGAGTTTTTGTATTTTTGGATTGATGATAAGCGTGCAGTATGGATAAACTGGGTTGTTCTCAAAAAAATTCTGATGATAGTCCTCAGCTTTATAGAAAGACGTAAATGGTTTGATTTCAGTTACTATGTCTCCTTTTAACTCTTTTGATTTGACTATCTGCTCTTGTGATTTAAAAGCTGCAATTTTTTGCATTTCGTTATGAAAGTAAATTGCTGATCGGTACTGGGTTCCAATGTCAGCTCCTTGTTGATTAAGTGTTGTTGGGTCGTGGAGATGCCAAAAAATATCGAGAAGTCTTTCATAAGAGATAACATCAGGATTAAATTCAATTTGTACCGCTTCTGCATGCCCAGTTTTTCCAGTTGAGACTTGAGAATAAGTTGGGTTGTCAACTTTACCTCCTGTATAACCTGAGGAAACAGTGAGTACTCCTTTGATTCGTTTAAAAATAGCTTCTGTACACCAAAAACACCCGCCTGCGAAAGTTGCTATGTCAGTCATTGAGTACATATTACCAGATGGAGGTGAAGATGATAAGTAAGGTATACTAGATGAAGGAATGAAAGACAAAATATATTACCATCAAATTCATCCATTAAAATTCCTGGGAGATATTATAAGTTCACTTATTGCATTTACCTTTCTCTGGCAGGGAAATACACTAATGGGACTGATTGTTGGTCTACTTCCAACTTTTATTATTTCTGCAATTCTTATGTTCTTTTTCTCTTTTCCGTCATTTAAAAGGAAAGTTACGCTCTTTCAAATAGGAGCGTACCTTTCATGGAAAACTCAATTAGTAAGAACAGGAGGTTTTATTCTTGTGGCAATAGGAATAGAACAGAAAGATTATGTCATGATGCTCAGTGGGCTTTTCTTTCTCATCCCTTCATGGGTCTGGGTAATAAGCTTATATCTACAGACTCGTCATATAACAAATCAGAACTAGGTTCTTTCTTTTTTTTTACATTTTTTACGTTCCCCTCTTACTCTACGGAATTATGATGTGCCTAATGATAAAGTTATTTATTGGTCCGACTTTGGGTGTTTGCCTTTTTTTCTTCTTATCCTACTACCAACCGTGGGTTGAAACGACACAGGCACAAGAAACACAGGTTAATTATCAGGAACTCATCTCTCCTGTTCCCCTCAGTTTTCACTCTAGTGGAAATTAATTATGAGGTAGCTCTTTCTCCCCAGTCACCCATGCGGTTGATAATATCTTTGAGTGATTGTCCTTTGATGGTAAGGGAGTATTCAACATGAAGCGGAACTTCAGCAAAGACCTTTTTAGTAAGAATATCATTTTCTTCAAGTTGTTTTAGGCGTTCTGAGAGTGTTTTAGGACTTATTCCAGGAAGAGATCGTTGTAGCTCCCCAAATCTTTTTTTGCCACCACAAAGCTGATGCAGAATAAGTATTGTCCACTTGCTTCCGATTATTTTAAGAGTTTTTTCAACGCCGCAAGCTTTCTGATTGGTGCTATTACTTTCCATAATGTAACTACTTTACATAATAAAGTATGAGTGTTACTATGTCAAGCATGAAGATAAAAGTAATTCTAAGTAGCACACGCCAAGGAAGAGCGGGAGAAAAATTTGCCCAGTGGGTAATGGATGAACTAACAAAGCGAACCGATGCTGAGTATGAACTACTCGATCTGAGGGACTATCAGTTTCCTTATTATGATGACGAACTTCCAGCGAGTATGCTTCAAATTCCCTATGAACTTGAGGTAAGAAGAAAATGGTCAGAAAAAATAGCTGGGGCAGATGGTTTTATTATCATTACTCCTGAATACAATCACGGGTATCCAGCAGTGTTGAAAAGTGCACTTGATGCAATTTATCAGGAGTGGAACAACAAACCTGTCTCTTTTATCAGTTATGGAGGTGCTGCTCACGGCTCACGTTCTGTCGAGCAACTGAGGCTTGTCGCTATAGAGTTACAGATGGCGCCAATTAGAGAAGCTGTTCACGTTGGAATCTTTGAAAAAGATCCTGTCTTTCACGAGTCAGGCGAGATTGCAGATCAAGGTTTTACAAAAAAATTACATAACATGGTTGGACAATTACTGTGGTGGGCTTCAGCATTAAAGTCGGCTCGTATAGCTTAAAATCCAAGCTGCTTTCGCACAGTCAGCCAGACTTTACCCCAAAATCCTGCTTTTTGATACTTTTTATAGTTTTCTTTTTTGTGATAGTCTTCTGTTCCAAAAAGCGGAGGGTCTATCCAACATGAGAGGACGAGCACTTCCTTATTTTCGGTAAACGTTGTGATGATGGTGATAAGTGAGTTTTGAACTCTTTTTTCATACTCAGTTGTTCCGTGTTTTTTACCAGGAAAGGATGTATCGGGGTAACGATATGCTTGATACGCGAGGTCTTGTGATAATCCCCTCTGGCCTAGTCTTTCTAATGCGTGTTTTGTCCAGATAATTCCTCCGTAGATTCGCTCAGCCATAGATATAGTATAGCTTCTTGCGTAATTGTTACGCAATTTTTTTGCTATCTTACAAGGTGAAAATAAAATAAATACATCTTCTGTTTAAAAATAATTACACAACAATGAAGGATGGGTTCCAGAGGAACGCTTCCTTTCAGTTATATTGAGGACTTCTTTCTCCTTTCTTACGTATTTTTTCATAAATTTTCATTCAATTGATGTTACTTTGGATTGTTTTAGGAGTAGTATTCGGAGGGTTGACACATTTTTTCGATAATCAGGATGCGAAGGGAGGACTTGTTGGCTCTCTTCTTGTTGGTGTTGTTGGGGCATTATCTGGAGGGCTCGTTGCTGCATTCCTTTTTGGATTTAGTTCTCAATTTGATGTTTCTGCTCTGCTAATTGCATTAACAGGGACACTTTTATTGCTTCTTTTTCATCGTACTATTTTCAGCAAGCAAGAGCGATTCTAACTTACTTTTTTTTGAAAAGAAGGAGAAGAACTCCTCCCACTAATAAAATATTTATTCCAATAAGCAGGGGTATAAAGGGTAATGCATTTTGAGTTTTGATATTTTTGGAAACATTCTCAATTTGGATATAAGAGTCATGAAAGAATCCATCTTTAGTTTTGACACGCAAGAATGGAAAAACATAGGCTTGATCCGCTGAGTAGGTAATACTTACCATTTTTCCTGTCCTTCTCTTTCCATCTCCTAAATCCCATATATATTCTTCAATGTGACTACTCCCTGTTTTTGAATTTTCAGCAGAAAATGTAATTTTTGTTCCTTCATCAAATTGAAATGTATCGACAAGTGGGTCGGAAACAGTTTTGCCATTTGCAGAAATAATTGCTTTGGGAAGCTCGTATAATGGGTCAGGACGAATATTTATAATGACTGCTTGTAATAGGGGCTTGGTATATTCATCTTGATAACCTCCATAATCAGCGGTAATGGTGAGAAGGTAAGTTCCCATGTTGTTATATCGATGAGTGTTCTCAATCCCCGTTCCCTTCGTCCCGTCGCCAAAATCCCATGTATAGGTGATGTTGTCTGTAACATCAGGCGGAAAAGGGAGAACATCTTCATCAATTTTCATCACAATATCTTCATTAACCAGGTAGGTTTCTGGAGCTATGTCTTGAGGAAGGGTAAAGTCGGGAAGAGTTGTTGTATAGACAGGATAAAAATCTGCGTACTTATCATTCATTAGAAAAAATGGTGGCTGTCCTGCAATATGGGCAGATGCATTAGTTGGTATAAAAAAAATAAAAAGTATGAAGATAAGAAAATATTTCATGAAGCTCTCGTAATATTTTTAAGAACGGTGTCTTTTTTGAGATTTATGATAGTTCATTATGACTGACGTGCCTAAAATACCCACAATCACGAGAGCACCTAGTACTTGATATTTGTGTGTATCCATCCAGTGTACCTGCTTTTGCGGAATGGACTCTTTTTGTTGCACCGTTTCTTTAACAACGACTTCATATTTCAGGTCAAACTGATTAAATGATTGGTCATTAGCCTTGCCAGTCACGGAGAGGGTGTATTTCCCCTCCTGAGGGAACGTGTAGGTTATTACAGCATTTTCAAGAGAAGGATTCTCTTGAAATAACTGCTCTTTATGAATTTCTTTCTCACCTTGTCGTATGGTGACGATGCACGTACAAGCCTCAGGAGAAAATTTGTTCTCTGTGTCTTTAAACTCAAAAAATATGTCAGAAGGCTGATTGGCAACTGGACTATCATCTGGAGTAATATGTATAACTGCTCCTACGGTATTATTTGTCTCAAGAACATGTGCATCAGCATGTGATAAGAAAGATGAAAAAAGAATAAGGAGAAGAAAGAGACTGGAGTATCGTTTAAGCATATGCATTATTGTACACGAATAGTAAAGTCTGTCGTGATTAATTTATTATCAGGATTAAATTGTGCAAAGACTCTATAGATACCAGGTTTGATTGGCCCGTATAAACCAAGAGGGAGAAATTCAACTGTTGGTCCACTGGTAGCCTCTTTTTGAGGGGCAATGAGAGAGAATGGATGCACGTGCAAATAATCATAGGTTGATGTATTGATCATAACGAGATGGCCAAAAGATGCAAGGTAAGGTTTCAAGCTTGTGATAGGGTTTTCATTTTTATCTTTAATGGTAAAAACTATTTTTTTATTTCCTAATGAAAGTTCTTTTGCCCTGAATTCATCTTTTTGTAGCGCAACTATATATCCATCTACTTCATCTGAATACTTTTCTGTCGTGAGTGGTTTTTTATTGCCTTCTTCCCCAACTGTTAAGGTGAATCCCATTTGTTGTTCAATAGCACCAAGTGGTTGGAAGTCAGTATAGAGGTGATACCTTCCGTTTTCTGGAAATGTCGTTGTAATAGTAAAGATATTCATATTTTGCTCGGGATGGATATGTTCAAAATACGTCAGAGATTCATCAACAATTATTAAATGCATGAGTTTTTCATAGACACGACTATAGAGAAGGGTAGGTAATCCATTTGAAGCGTCATGAATAATAAATTGAAGTGCTGTGGGGACATTGGGAGAGAGAGCGTTTTCTTGTCTCATTCCGACGGTGTAGCGTTTTGATCGATCTCCAGTCAGTGCTGGATTAGAGCTTTTAATTGTACTCTGTTGTGCCTCTTTTGCAATTTGGATATGTTGTGAATGAATTCCTAGTGATACACCTTGTTGTGAAAGAAATGAAAAAAAATAAAGTATCCCAATTATTCCTAGTGTAAAACCAGAAGTGACGCCGAGTGGAAATTGAACTGAATATTTTTTTCTTACAATACCGTCAATCTTGATGGCTTCCAGGAGGAGTAAAGTGGAAAACAATATAAAGGTAAATTGAGGAATCGTTTCTGATAAGTCTGCATAATGTGTTCCAAGCATAAAGGTATGTATAAGTATTAAGATACCAGCAACGTAAATAAGTCTATGCAATCTTTTCCATTTGGGGAAAGTCATTTTTGCAATCATCTTATCAAATGAGGTAAGAGCCAGTATTGCAAGAATTTGGAGAGCTAGAAATCCTAAAAATAGTGCGATAAGATATCGGGACGTAAGAAAAGAAAGACCTTCAAATCCTTGGAGTTGTCCAAAAAAAGCAATGAGTGCATGGATAAGTCCAAAGAAAAATGCAGATACTCCAAGCGCACGACGAGCTTTTGTTATTTTGTCTCTTAAAGGAAAGTGAGGGAAGACAGCAAAAAGTGGAGAAGGAAGAAGAGCGAGGTAAAGATAGATAAGAGAAGCAAACGACGTTAGTTGATTGATCCGAATAAGCTGAAGTGTTGTCGAGTTAAAAGAGGTAACACTGTACAGAATTATTCCGCCGAGAAGAAGTGTAGATATCAGGAGAATATAAAAACGAATATTGTTGAAAAGAGCTCTCATGGGAACTTTTGTACTATACCATTACTTAAACGTGAAAAGAAGATCATAATACTCTCTCAAGTACATAGGAGCCAATTGCTGTTCTTGTGATCGTATGTGCAATGGCTCCACATCCAATCGATTCACCCATTTCATGTGCTATTCCTCTCACATATGTTCCGCTTGAACATGTAATAGAAAAAGTTACTAAAGGAAATGAAGAATTGTGATATTTTTTGATAAAATTTTTCCACTGAATGATTGTCTCATCCTGTCTAAAATCTCCTTTTATTTTTTCAATGATTGAAATTGAATTTTCACCAATTTCTAAAGATGTAAGAGTTTCTATTTTTTCAAGTGAAAATGAGGATATAACAATCGGTTTGGATGGAAGTGTTATTTCATCAAGTTTATTTTGTCGTGCCCACCAATAAAGAGGCTTTCCTAAAACTGTTTTTGAAGAAAAAGGAGGAAATGTTTGTGATTTCATCTGAGGAACTGTTTGCAATAAAGTTGGAAGATGTTTTTTTATTTCATCAGTTGAGAAATGTGGCGTCACTTTTTCCATAATTCCAAGTCGGTCATACGTATCTGTTCGTATTCCAAAAAGAACGGAAAAAGTATATTTTTTTGAAAGAGCTTCATATTCTCTTCTTTTTTTATTTTCCTCGTCTATAAGGACAAGTAGTAACCCATCAGCCATTGGATCAAGTCGTCCGGCAAAACCTAGTGTCGATTGAGAAAAGAGAGGATTACTCTTTTTGAAATCTTCAATCGCTTGAAGTGGAGTTATCCCAATTGGTTTATTAATAAGTAAGTATTTTGACATGGAGGTATTTTATCACTCTTGCAAAATCCTTACCGATTTTTCGTTTTATTCACAACCCTCAGCTCTAAAGTAGTAAGAAGAAAGGATGGTGATATGTATGGTAGTTTCTCTGCCCCTACCGGCAGTCGTTAAAAAAGAATCACAGAAAGTACACATTGTGGAAATACGAATTCCAGATGTCAGTACAAAAATAAAAGAAAATAAATTGCTTTCTGCATTTCGTTTAGTCCTTCAGGCACCAGTAAAGTAATTTACGAAATCAGAAAAGATGATCTTATGAAGCGTGAGTATTTTAGAAATAAAATAGTTGCGCTTTTTTTTATTTTTTTTCTTCTTAAATGTTTCTTACATCCTCTTGATGAGTTTCTCATCCCTTCTTTCTAAGATGAATCTATTAAAGAAAGGGGGTGAAGATATGGATATTTTACTTTGGATAGTTCTCGGAGCAGCAGCTGGATGGGTAGCATCAATGATTATGAAGACTGATGCACAACAGGGAGCAGTAATGAATATTGTTCTTGGTATCATCGGCGCTTTCGTCGGAGGACTAGTTATGAATCTGTTTGGTGCAACAGGTGTCAGCGGATTTAATCTTTATAGTTTCTTAGTAGCTCTTCTTGGTGCGGTTATTGTTATCGGACTTGGAAAAGCATTTCTCTACCGCTAAGACATCATTGCAATAAGGCAGCCTTAAAGGAAATAAGAGGCTGCTTTATTGTGACGGCGAACTTAGCACTCCAGCCTCTCTATTGCTAAAAAGGTATTTCTATGCTATATTTTTCGTATGGACAATCAAAATTTGGACTTTCTGAAGCCTCTTGATCCAAAAGAGGCGCTTAAGAAATTCACTATAAATCTGACTGATACTGCTCGTACTGGGAAAATTGATCCTGTCATTGGCCGTGAAGTAGAAATTAGGCGTGTGATGGAGATACTTTCCAGACGTACTAAAAACAATCCAATTCTTATTGGAGATCCAGGAGTAGGTAAAACGGCAATTGTAGAAGGCCTTGCTCAAAATATTGTATCAGGGAAAGTTCCCACCACTTTGAAAAATAAAGAGCTTATTGTTCTTGATTTTGCACAGCTTTTAGCAGGAGCAAAATTTAGAGGAGAATTCGAAGAGAGATTGAAGGGAGTTATTAAAGCTGTTGAAGAAGGAGAAGGAAAATACATCATTTTTATTGATGAGCTGCACACCCTTGTTGGCGGAGGAGCTGCAGAAGGATCAGTGGATGCTGCAAATATTCTTAAGCCATCACTTGCTCGTGGAACACTCAGAATGATTGGTGCAACAACGGTTACTGAGTATAGAAAATATATTGAGAAAGATCCTGCGCTTGCACGTCGGTTCCAGCCTGTTAGTGTTAATGAACCAACAGTTGAGGATAGTATTTCAATTCTTCGAGGAATTAAAGAAAAATATGAGCTTCACCATGGAATTCGTATTACTGATGATGCAATTATATCTGCAGCAAAGTTATCATCACAATACATTCCACATCGATTTTTGCCAGATAAAGCAATTGATCTCATCGATGAGGCGGCAGCTGCAATAAAAATTGAGACAGAAAGTATGCCGACAGAACTTGATAGTCTGAAGCGAAAAATGACACAACTTGAGATAGAGCTTGCTGCTCTTAAAAGAGAGAAAACAGAGATAGCTAAGACTAAAGAAACAAACATACAACAAGAACTCACCCAGTTAAAAGAACAAGCATCATTTATCGAGACACGATGGGAAGCACAAAAAGAGATTATTAAAAAAATTCAGGAGATTCGAGCAAAAACTGATGCACTTCGAATTGAACTGGACAAAGCTGAGCGGGAGGTTGACCTTCAAAAAGCTGCAGAGATAAAATTTGGGAAACTTCCAGAACTCGAGAAAGAGCTTCATGATCTTCAGACACAGTGGACAGCTATCCCTGAGGAAGAACGTGTGCTTCGTGAAGAAGTAGATAGCAATGATATTGCAAAAGTCGTGTCACGATGGACGGGCATACCTGCCTCTCGTATGCTCTCAACTGAAGCAGAACGACTCAGAAATTTAGAAGAGGAACTTCAAAAAAGTGTTATCGGTCAAGAAGAAGCAATTAATGTAGTTTCTCGTGCTATTCGAAGATCTCGCTCAGGACTTTCTCAAAAAGATAAGCCAATCGGGTCATTTCTTTTTCTCGGACCAACGGGAGTTGGAAAGACAGAAACTGCCCGTGCTTTGGCAACACTTCTTTTCAATGACTCTCATGCGATGATTCGGATAGATATGACTGAGTATCAGGAGTCTCACAGTGTTGCAAGGCTTATCGGAGCCCCTCCAGGGTATGTTGGATACGATGAAGGAGGACAGTTAACCGAGGCTGTAAGGAGAAGACCCTACTCTGTAGTGCTTTTGGATGAAGTTGAAAAAGCTCACCCTCAAATTTTTAATCTTTTTTTGCAGGTATTTGATGAAGGACGATTAACTGATAGTAAAGGAGTTACTGTTGATTTTAGAAATACCATAATAATTATGACGAGCAATTTAGGAAGTGACATTATTCGTGAAGGAAAAGAAAAGAAAGAAGAGGTAAAAGAAAAAGTATGGGAAGTTCTTCACACTTTTTTCAAACCAGAGTTCTTGAATAGACTTGATTCAGTGGTGATGTTTAATCCTCTGGGAGCCAAGGAAGTACTGGAAATTGCTCGGTTACAACTTGAGGATGTAAAGAAGCGAATGACAGAAAACAATATTACTCTTGATATTGATGATGATGTACTTTCACTTATTGCGGAAGAAGGCTTTGATGCAGTTTTTGGCGCACGTCCATTAAAGAGAGTAATTGAAGAGAAAATTGTTGATGAGATTGCGTATCGGATCATTGATGGCTCGATAAAGCCAGGTGATAGGGTAAAAATACTTGTCAAAGAGGGTAGTATTAGTATAGAGTAACTGAATGGTAGAATCTCGACTGTGTAAAAAGGATAGCACTCCTTTAATCATTAAAAAAACAAAACCGAATTCCTCTCAGCTCCTTAAGCAATATTACTACACTGCATATTATTTGTGTCCTCTTTGTCATCGAATGTATTTTGATGATGCATTTAAAGTTACCAATCAAAATTATGAACTTTTTACAGAAAAAAATTCACTCGTTGACGAAAAAGTTGAAGTTGAGATATGGACAGATGGTGCGTGTAGTCGAAATGGTACTCCATTGGCAAAAGCAGCCTGGGCCTTTGTGTCAGGAGACTATGAAGAAGGCGGACCAGTTGAAGGGAAGCAAACGAACAATCGTGGTGAGGCATTTGCAATTTATCATGCCCTTGAGTGGGCTGCACAAAAAGGATATCGGAGAATAAGACTTCATAGTGATAGTCAAATTACCCTTCATGGAGTAATTAAGCATCCAGAGAAAGTAAAAGAGAATAGAGATATTTTTCAAAAGATTCATGATACTGTAGTAAAAAATAAATTATTGATTGAATATAAAAAAGTATTGGGGCATTCAGGAGATATAAATAATGAACGAGCTGACAAAATTGCAACAGCACTTGTCATGTAACCCAAACTCATCTTTTGATATACTCCTGGGATAGGTACAATGGCTGAACGTCAATATTCTTCATGCATACTACCTGCTCGCTCAACTCTCTCTGATATTCTTGATGTCAAACTTTCGCGAAGAGATCTATTGCGGAATGTTGGACAACTGGGTGCGAGTGGAATTGTCCTTGGTGCATTATCTCAACGACAGGCGATAGAAGATTATGTGGATGCGACATATGATAAAGATGAATTCCTTCGTGATGCTATTCCACTCACAGGAGAAGAGATAGATAGCGCATTGTCAGGCTATCAGGAAAGTGAAATAGGTTTTGATTGGATAGATAGAAACAGAAGTGGGATCTGGATGGAAGGAAAGTTTGAAGGAGTAGGAAGGGAGATGTATTTAGAATTTCCTGGAATTGTGAGGAGAGATCCTACTCTCACTGTATTTGATATCATTCTCGATAATCGTCGTCATCTTCGTACAGGGATCATTAGTAGTCCTCATCCTTCTTCAAAGAGAATCATGTTAGGGCCCGTTGGAAGGAAAGGAAAACACAACCTTCAGGTATATAAAGTGGATAGCCGCGAAGATGAGGAAGTAATGCTCGAAGAAGCGATGCCAAGACTTTGGTATCCAGAGGCAGAAAATAATTTACGAACTCTGGTTGATTCGACAACAGCTCTGACTGCACCAAGAAGAGGTGAACGAGTCTGGAATGACTGTATTGTGAGAAAAGTTGCCTTACCATTCATGCAGGATGGAAATTATCGGATAATTACTCATAAAGTGACAACTGCTGAAGATAGCAGGTACGAAAGTCTTTATCGGGAATATAACCGAACATATGATGATGACTGGGAAACAAAAGTAGAAGTCACACCTGAGGGGAAAGTGGTACAGGTATTTATCCAACGAAGCGGACATTCAACCAGGCGATACAATCACGAACACATGGCATATGGGACTCATCCTTTTGTTGAGGTTTATACGAAAAATGGCATGGTGGATCAGGAGAACTATTTTTATGAAGGAAATGTCCATTTTGCAGACCAGCCGCTCATCGTTCCCGCACAAGAAGCAAGACTCCTGTGGAAGAGTAAGGCTATTGACCCTATTCTCCAAGATGCAAGTTTTGACGAACTTCGTCGTGAGCGTCGGAATCAAGACACGGTAACTGAATTAATTGTTGATTTTAGGAAACGTCAATCGAGAAAAAGGAATTTTTAGCTTTTTTGAGAAGCATCGTCTAGTCTTTTACTTACTTCTTCCCAGTGAACAATATTCCACCAAGCCTCCACATAATCAGGGCGCTTATTATAATATTGGAGATAATATGCGTGCTCCCAGACATCGAGTCCGAGAAGAGGTATTTTCCCTTGAGAAAGAGGAGAATCTTGGTTGGGTGTTGCCAGAAGGCTTACAGCGTCTCCATCAAGGACGAGCCACTGCCATCCACTACCGAATATTTTTACCGCCCCTTGAGTAAACTCTTTTTTAAATGTTTGGATATCTCCAAAAGAGCTTTGAATTTTATCCTTAAGCGATCCAGTTGGTTCCCCACCACCTTTGGGATGCATCATCTGCCAAAACATTGAATGGTTATAGTGACCACCTCCATTGTTTCTGACAGCAGTTTTAATATCTTCGGGGAGGGTATCAAGGGAGATAATTATCTCTTCAATTGATTTTTTCTGCCAATCTGGATACTTCTCAAGTGCAGCATTAAGGTTATTCACATACGTTGCATGATGCTTGGAATGATGAAGATGTTGAATGTCTGAACTGATGTACGGAGCAAGAGCATCATATTCATAGGGAAGGCTGGGAAGTGTAAACATAGCTTGGACCAGAATACTCTTTTTGAGTTTCTATTTCAAGTCTTTTTTCTCTATACTTGAGTTATGGATTTACTTGCTGGTGTTGTCATTCTTTCTCTTATCGCTCTTTTAGTCTTTCTTCTCACGATGATTTGGCCTCCTGATAGCCCTTGGTCGCCATGGTGGAGAACTAATAGCAGGACAGCACGAGCACTCTGTAAAGTGGCTAAGATTTCAGAAAAAGATTTCCTTATAGATTTAGGGTGTGGTGATGGTGAAGTATTAGTGACAGCTGCTGCACTGTATAAGGCGTCAGGACTGGGAGTTGAGATTGATCCATTACGAGTCTTTATTGCAAGACTGAGAGTATTGGTGAAAGGTGTATCGAATCAGGTAAGAATTGTCAGAGGTAATTTATTTGAAACAGATCTTACTCAGGCAACTGTTGTTATTGTGTACCTTGTACCAAAAACACTCAAGCGTCTTGAGCCTCTCTTTCAGTCACAGCTTAAGCCAGGAACTCGCGTTGTGAGTTATATGTATCAAATCCCTTATTTATCACTGAAAGCAAAGGATGTAGCGAATAAATTATATGTTTATGAGATTGGAAAGGTTAGATAATTAGTCTTTTTTCTGGAGACTTTGGAGAAGAGGAAGAAAAGTTGGGTTTATCTGTACCAGTTTCTCTATCTCTTGAAGAAGCAATGCTTCTTTTTGTGTATCTTTTTGAAAACGATAAATAGTCATCAGTTTTTGGTGAGCGAAATAAAAGGAGGGATCTATTCGGAGTGCTTCCTTATATTCTTTCTCAGCATTTTTAAGATCTTGTTCTTCAAGATATGCATTTCCTAAATTGTACCTCGTTTCAGGGTGGACATCTTCCAGTGCGATAGCTTTTTTATATGTTGCAATAGCTTTCTTATTATCTCCTTTTTCAGCATATGCCATTGCTAAGTGGTTATAGATTCGAGAACTTTGTGCATGGTGTAATGTTTGTTCGTAAAAGACAATTGCGTTGTGCCACTCAGTGTTTCTCAAAACTGTTCGAATACTCAAAAAAATGAGACCTAGAACAAGGAGAAGAAATACTATATTTTTGAGAAATTGATTTGCTTTTTGGAGAAAAAGGAAAGTTCCATACGAAAAGAGAAGGAAAAATCCGATAGATGGGTAATACAGAAAATGCTCGTAAAAGACTCCATTTATAGGAATAATCCCACTTGTGGGAATAAAACTGATACTAATCCATAAGATACTAAAGAGAAAAATAGGATATTTTTTTCTTTTGAGAAATGCTAATACAGTAGCACAAGATAGCCCGAAAAGAGTAAATAGTGAAGATAGGGTGAAAAAGGTTTGGATAGTAAGGGTGCTATCTCTTTCCATAAAAAGATCTTTGGGAAAAATGAGAAGGGAGAGATACGTTGGAAATAAATGAAAGAATGTTATAAGTCGAACAAAGATGCTTTTTGTATACACTGACTCATACGAATAAAAGTTGAGTGTATTTGAAAAATTGAGAATAGTTAGACGAAGTCCGAAATAGGTAAAAGAAATAAGAAAAAAAGGAAGTGAATATTTGAGAATTTGGAGAAAGTATTTTCGTGTAAAAGTGGGTTGCTCAAAGAAAAGACAAAGAAAAATAAGTCCAGGAGTAATGAGGGAGAGTTCCTTTGATAAAAGTGCGCAGATGAGAGAGACAGCGGCAATAAAGAATGAAATTCGTGTCCTTCTGAGAGAAAAATAGATTGCAATTAATGAAAAGAAGAGTGATTGAGGATCTCCTCGACCCGAGGCATAAGTTATCGCTTCTGTTTGGATCGGATGAATAATAAATAAGAGTGCAGTCAAGAAAGAAACAAATGAGTTTTTAAAAAGCCTTTGCAAAATAAAATAAAGCAATAGTCCACAAAAAAGATGAAGAAGAGTACTGTTCAGATGATAAATAAACCCTGAGCTCCCGAATAACGAATATTCGAAAGCAAACCCTGTAAACAGAAGAGGTCGATAGTAATTACTGAGTCTGCCTGCTCCTGATGTAAGGCTATTACTGAATATGTCGGGAATTGAGAAAGTTGTGACAGCATTATTATTATAAATAAAGTGCTCGTCATCAAAAAAAAGTCCATTGAAGAAAGTGTTAAGGTATAAAAGAAATCCTGCACAAAAAAGCAGAGTAAGAATATTGAAAATTGAGGTGCGGTGTATCCAGGTGGTAAAGGCAGAGTACATAATTATTTCTTAAGTTTAAGATAAAGCCAACGAAGCTTATCCGCTGCGGTATAGAAAAGATATAAAGCAGGATTTAAAATGAGATCATAGCTCCCGACAAACTCAACATGTGAAGGTCTGTACCCTTGTTTAAAGCGATGAAACCCATACCAACTATCACTTGTGTCAGGGTCTGGTCCGAGTGCACCCCACATGTCAAATTTTTTTAGACCTAGTTTTTTGCCAAATTTTATAGCTTCCCACATGATAAGATTTGAAGCCATTACCTCCCTATGTTCATTACTTGATGCCCCGTATGGATAGTAGAGCGTGTCTTTAAAAACAAAAAGGATCCAAGATGCAAGAATCTTTTTGTTGTAATTTGCTAAGAATAAATGGGAGGAAAGAGATGTATAAGGAGAGATGGCTTCGTGACTGAGAGTATTCCATTGCTTTTTGTGGTACTCGGGAGTATGAGCAAAAAATCCTTGACGTTTTGTTGTCTCTTCAGTGAGGTGAAGATATGATGTGAATGCATCATCTGTACTTTTCTCGGTAACTGTCACGCCGTGTTTTAAGGCAACTTTGATATTGTAGCGAGTTTTTGAGTGGAGGTTTTTAAAGAGAGTGTCTTCCGTTGGCGAAAGATCTAACATAAAAGTATACTTCGTAAATAAAGGATGAACAGATGGTTTTAAATTGAGGTCAGCTAATTTCTTTTTTACGTCCTGACTTGCGACATGGTTTGGCTCGAGTTGAATAAATATACATTTTTCCTGTTTACCAATTTTTTTTAGCTCAGAAAGAATATTCTTGGTGGGTATCATTCCTTTCGGAAGATATCCAATCGTAAATGGAGTTTTAGGGATAGGGTGAACCGTGAGGGTAAATGCGTCAAGTAATTTTCCATCCTGGAGAAGACCACGACGTATTACTTTTACACCAGTTGCTTTTCGAAATTCTCCCCATTCATATGATTGGAGCGGATGAGTTACTATTTTATTATATGATTTTTTTTCTGCTGCTGAGATATCAATAAATGGCACAGAAATATTGTATCACGCTCATGTATTCTGACCTACCAGTCGGTATTTTCAGTATAAAGCATGCTTCGTGAAGTATTTTGTTCTACAACATGCTCTGGAAGTTCTGCAATAAATCGTGAGACGGTATTCATTGCTCTCTGACCGAAGAAGAGTCTACGCCTCGCGTGTGTGACAAATAATTTTTCTTTTGCACGAGTCATCCCGACATAGCAAAGCCTTCTCTCTTCTTCTAACTCATTTTTATCCATGAGAGCACGTGAATGTGGAAATAAGCCTTCCTCCATCCCTATCATAAAAACAACAGGGAACTCTAGTCCTTTTGCTGCATGAAGTGTCATAAGTGTGACTGCATTTTTAAGTCCACCTTTTGCTTTTTCCGATACATATTCTTGCTCAACAAGAGCAACATTTTCAAGAAACTCAGTCATATCAGGGAATGAGAGAGCAACTGAGCGAAGTTCTTTTATATTTTCAAGTCGGGAGCGGTCTTCTTCATCTTTTTCATCAAACAATTCGAGGTATCCTGTTGCCGAGAGTACTCCATCCAAAAGGTCAATAGTTGCAGTTTCATCTGTAACAGGATGATTTTTTTGATAGACAAAAAATTTAGCCATACGGGTTTTTCCAATCTTTTCAACTCTTTTATATGCAACAGATTCTTCAGGATTAACAAGTAGGCGAAGATACGAGAGAACATCTTTTATTTCTTTTCGCTCATAGAATCGTGTTCCTCCGATAAGCACGTATGGAATACCATGATGCAAAAAAGCTTCTTCAACGACACGAGATTGGGCGTTCGTTCGATACAATACTGCGATATCACTTAATTTACTCACACCAAGAGAGATAATTGTTCTAATGATAAAATCAGCCTCATCCTGCTCATTTATTGCCTCATACATTTCTATGGGTTCACCATCTGGGTTCTCTGTCCAAAGACTGAGAACAGGGTGAGAGGTATTTTTAGCAATTACCGCAGAAGCTCCATCAAGAATTTTCTGCGTTGATCGATAGTTTTGGGAAAGAGAAAATGTTTCTGTTCCCGTAAAATCATTTTTAAACTTGATGAGGTTTCGATAATCCGCACCCCGCCAACTATAAATACTTTGTGAGAAGTCACCAACAACGCACACATTCTTCCATTTTTGGGAAAGAAGTTTGGTGAGGATATATTGAGCTCTGTTCGTGTCTTGGTATTCATCGATAAGAATATACTGGAACAACTCTTGGTATCTTTGAAGAATATCAGGATTTTCTCTAAACAATTTTACTGTCTTTAAAATAAGGTCATCAAAA
>CAYRJZ010000001.1:106336-106622 GCA_964424775.1 uncultured Gammaproteobacteria bacterium
GTGTCATATTCATCTTCATAAATTAATTCATTTTTTGCTCCAGAAATCGTAGCAAGAACAGAGTAAGGTTTAAAATCTTTTTGAGAAATTAACAGGTGGGACATCGCCTCTTTAATCGCCTCTAGTTGATCTGATGAATCATAGATCACAAAGCTTTTTGAAAGACCGATACGATGTCCTTCACGTCTTAATATTCGAGCACAGAGTGAATGAAAGGTCGCAACACTTGGGAGGCCCATGGATTTTGTGTTATGAAGTGTATGTACAAATTTCTCAATTCTTTCTT
>CAYRJZ010000001.1:106632-127443 GCA_964424775.1 uncultured Gammaproteobacteria bacterium
AAGTTGCCATAGCCTGCTACGCATTTCCTTCGCAGCTTTATTAGTGAAGGTAACCATCAGAATGTTCTCAGGGGATACCTTTTTTTCAATCATCAGGTACATCACTTTATATGTGAGAACTCGAGTTTTTCCAGATCCAGCCCCAGCTAGAATAATTGTCGGACCATCGGTATGAAGAACTGCTTTTTTTTGTTCTGGATTTAGATCATTGAGTAGTGATTGGTCCATAGATTATACTTACAGTATAAGTGAAAATTCATTGTAACATATGAAAAAACTCTTTATAGTTGCTAACTGGAAAGCAAATAAAACTATTGCAGAGATGCATTCATGGTTTATTTCATTTTTGAATACCAGTTTTATCTCTTATCTTCATGAAGAAGAAAAACAGCATGATAAAGTAGTCGTGGTTTGTCCATCGTTCGCTACTCTGTCGAGTGCTGCTGAGTTGTTGTCGGAAAAGAGATCTCTTAAAATTCCTCTCTTTCTTGGATCCCAGACTGTCTCATCACTTGAAAAGGGATCCTATACTGGAGAAGTAACTGCTGAGATGCTAGATGGATTAGTAAAATATGTCATCATTGGTCACTCTGAAAGACGACAGATGGGGGAAACGGATGAAGAAGTTGAGAAAAAAGTTGAATTGGCTCTTGAGCACTCACTCGAACCAATCTTATGCGTACAGGGGACACATACTCCCATTCCTGATGGAATAAAGATCATTGCTTATGAGCCAGTTGAGGCAATAGGGTCAGGGAATCCTGACTCACCAGAGCATGCCAATGAAGTTGCTGCATTTTTTAAGGAGGAGAAAAATGTCCTCTATGTTCTCTATGGTGGAAGTGTAACAGCGAAAAATGTTTCGAAATATACACAGCAGGAATATATTAATGGAGTTCTGGTAGGAGGAGCTAGTCTTGATCCTGAGGAATTTTCAGAAATTGTAAAAAATGCATAGTATTTCCTGATATAATTTAATTTCTCTTATGCGACGGGCTACTTCATCTGCCATTCCCAAACGCTTAGCACTCTTATTGTTTGTCATTATTGCACTTATTGGTGGATTTTTACTTATTAAAGGAGTGACTTATCTTCCTGTTCTCTATCAACTTTTTTTCCAGAAAGAAATTGAACTTAAGAAAGCTGAAGATGAGAAAATAAACGTCCTTTTACTTGGAATAGGTGGCGGAAAACACGATGGTCCTCTTCTGACTGACACTATCATTTTTACGAGTATTGATCCGAAATTAATGAAGGTAACAATGGTAACAATTCCCCGAGATCTGTGGGTTCCTGAGTTAAAGCAGAAAATTAATTATGCATATGCCTTTGGAGAGTCAAAACAGAAAGGGGGAGGTTTGACATTAACAAAGGCAGTTGTAGGAAAAATTATGGGACAGAAAATTGATTATGGGTTTAGAGTGGATTTTAATGGATTTGTTCGGGCAGTAGATGAAGTTGGAGGTATAACAATTGATGTTGAAAGAGCCTTTGAAGATCCAGAGTATCCACTTTCAGGAAAAGAAACAGATACCTGCGGTTTTGAAGGAGAGGAGTTTGAGAAAAGGGCAACTGCTGAAGCGCAACTTGAAGCTTTCCCTTGCAGGTATGAGCATTTAAAGTTTGAGCAAGGCAAACAAACAATGGATGGAGATACGGCGCTTAAGTTTGTGAGATCTCGTCACGCGCTTGGTTCGGAAGGAACAGATTTTGCACGATCAAAAAGACAGGAAAAGGTCATTGCAGCCTTTCGTGAGAAAGTTATCTCGGCTGGCACTTTTTTAAATCCTTTGACTCTTGTTAGTCTCTATGACGTCTTTCGAGATAGTATTGATACAGATATTAAAAAAGATGAGTATGATGACTTTGTAAAACTCTTTCAGAAAATACAAAATGCTGAAATGAAAAACTATGTTATTGATTATGGTGATGATAATGAAGGAAGAGCAGGTCTTCTTATCAATCCTCCTATTACGAAAGAATATAATCTCCAGTGGGTTCTGATCCCAAGAGAAGGAAATGGTGATTATAGTGAGATATCAGCCTACGTTAAGTGTTTACAAGAAACCGACGGCACTTCCTGTACCATTACTCCAACTCGCGCTATCTCTTCTAGCAATTAACTCAATAGTTCACTTTTGCATGAACTGTTCTGTAGCAAAGAAATATAAGAACTAATTGTGAGAATATAATATGTTACCTGGTAATTTTATAGATTGACGTTGTTCCTGAATTGAATACAGTCTCACTTAAGTTCTGGATTTTGTCTTCATTTACTGAATATTTTTCACGTTCAAGTGTTCCTACAAAGATATAGGTAATATTATATTTTTTTAACAGATCACTTGTCTTTTGCCTATCATTACTTTCATATATTGTTTTTATCTCTTCAATTCGTGGTGCTGGAATATCATAACTTCCTCTCCATAGCCACTCATGAACTGTCCATCCGAGAACAGTAGGCAATCCTGTATTTGACGATACTCGTGCATAATCTGTATATGAATCCCCTTGAGCCTCTAATATGACTGGTTGTCCGGATATGTTTTTTTGAATCCACTGAATAGCTTTATAATCATCTGGATATTTCTCAAGATAGGTAATTCCATTTAGCCCTTTAGATTGTGGAAAAGATTTTTTATCAAAAGCAAAGACATTATTATAGTAACTGTTAATTGCAAAATAAGGGTATGACAGAACCGTCGTGAGGAAAATAATTGTTAAAACAAAGTAAAGAACGTAGATACTTTTTGATTGCAGTCCTTTGTTATTTCTTAAAACCGATGCAAGGCGTGGAATGATATAAGCCGTAGAGAGACTAAGCATAATAAATGACTGAAAGACAAGCTTAAACATAGTATTCGCTCGGTAATGTGCAGGATAGATGTCTTTTGCATAAATTAACTCGGGTAAAAGAATAAGAAGAAATGAAAGAAGGATAAGAAGGAGAATAAAGTAGTCAGAAGAGTAATATTTTTTTGTTTTCACAAGAAGAGAGAGAAATAAAATAACGAAAAAGAAGAAAAATCCATGCAGAATAATGAGCTGCCAGAGAGGAGAGTGTTGACAGTGATCTTTTTCAAACAGGAAAGGACCAAGTTTTTCAATTGATGTGAGAAATTCAGGAGCACAGAGAACGCCAATTCCGGAGACAAAAGGTTTGAAGAACAGGGAAAGAGGTAGTGAGAATATCACAAAACCAAGCATGAGAATTCCTAACGGTATAACAATGAGAAGTGAAAGTTGAACAATTTTATTTATAAAAGTTGTATTTTTTAGCCAGTTCCCTTTCCAAAAAATATATATAAAAACGAGTATAGATAATAAAATATAAATAAGACCATCCCATGCGTTCGTCATGTACATAACTGCTATCAAAAAACTAAGGAAGATGAGATGTGGCCATTTTATTGGAAGTGATGTGGTTATTTTTTCTAACAATAGATGCGCTTTTAAATGATGCTTGGATCGTACTGTCCTTTTTATAATTACTCCATTTTGACTTTGTTGAGTCAATGAATAAAGAAAAGCAATTGTCAAAAGAACAAAGGGAATATCAAGAACATGTCCATGAAGATCTGCTACAGTCCAGGAGTAAAGTGGGAATTCATGAATGGTGTTATGAATAAAGCGTGTCGCATTTGGATACCAGTAAGAATTTGGAAAAGTTTGCGGAGAAAAAATTAACTCCCAGACTGGAACAGGATTCTCATTTTCATAGGAAGTAAAAAGTGTATAGATTGGATGAAAATTTCCGGCAAAAGTAACAAGGAGAGCTGCAAGAATGCCAATAAAGAATAAGCGAATTGGCAAAATCTTTTTCTCAATAGTGCTCCAGAAAAAATTAATACCTATTGAAAAACTTGCGGTAAAACAAAGAGCAGCCAGAGTTGCCATCATAATGTTGTATGTAAGATAGGAAGGGAGGAACGATAATTGAGTAAGTACTGCTGTAACGAGATGACCGAAATAATAATAATTTATTGGTTCTGGGGTAAGCCACATATCTTTGGGGGGAAAATAAGAACTTCTTAAAATTGAGTTTACAAACCCATAATCCATGAATTTCTCAAGTCCATTAATATCAGGTGCAAATGAGCGTATATAACTCCACAGGAGAAGAATAAGAAGAAAAAGAACTTCTTCGACAACTATTATCGGAAGAACTTTTTTTAGTGTTGGAAAAAAAGAGTTATTCTTTTGAATAACTTTCCTATAAAAAAAGAGCCACATGATAAGTGTCGTAACTCCTGCAACAGCTATTGTTGTGAATGAATTGAACGGGAGAATATGGAGTGTTCCCAGCAGAAACACAGCATATGATATAACAATTGCGCCAATAATTTTTCCAAAGATATAACCTCTATCAATAAAATGAGGAAAAAGCAGAGAAGAGACTGGGTAAAAAGCTATCCCGATGAGAAGAAACATAAAGTGCCACTGGAGAACTGAATAAAAACCGTCAAACATATTATTATTTTACAATGTCTGATAAATGAGAGATAGAAATAAGATTTGGGAGAATGAGTTGTTTTGAGTGATTGGGATGAAGCCAGTAAAAGGTTGTTTTCTTGTTTTGGGCAGCAACATATTTTAAAAGATGAATATCATCATCAACATAAATATCCAAACGTAGTTTAGAAAGTAAGTCGTTTTTAAAATGGTGAGGTTGTTGGTTGTTAAAGTTAAAATACATTCCCTCAAAAATTTTATCGAGTTCATATCTTTTGACAAGTTCATGAGTCTGTTGCTCAAGAAATCCAAATCTTCCTGAAATAAGGTAGAGGTGATGATTTTTTTTTGCTAGTTTTTTTAAAAATGTGAGATTTTCTTTTATTGGTGGACGAAACAGTGGATAATGTGAGGCTTGTCTAATAAATTGTTCTGCCTTTGTTGGTATTCTGTACAATAACTCACCATTTGCTTTTTTTTTGTAGAGTTTTTCAATCATCAGGTCAGGAATGAGAGGTGGGTGTTCTACAAATACTTTATCTAGATCAAATCCAATCTTCATAATTCTCTATACCTTTTTGTATCACAAAATCTATTCGGGTAAAAGTATCGCATCAACTGATTCCCTCAGAATTAACTCAAGTTCGTTGGGTGAGAGCCTCTTGGTATTTTTAAAAATGAATGACTTAGGATGATCATATACCTGGAATGTCTCCTCACTTTTATCATCATTAATCTTTATGCTAAACAGAGTAGGGTATGAGCTAAATTCAGCAATTTTTGTATATCCTAGTTTTTCTTCAAATAATAATTTGTAATAAGTACTTGTTAAAGGATATTTCTCGGGTAGATACATAAGCGTGCCATATAATCTTCTCGTTGTAATAGTGAGGTAGTCAGCCGTTGATAAGACATCAGAATAATAGGTAATTTTTGCCTCCCTATCAGGTTCATAAATAGTAAGTTGTGCAATTGAATAATTATCAGGACTTCCAGTGGTAAGTGGGACTGGCAATCCTTCGTCCCAATGTTCCCCAAGAATACGTGAACCAGGAGGAATATGCTGATAAATCCACTGAGAAGCAGTGATACGTGTTTGAGGTCGGGTGTAAATTGAGGTGAAGGAAATTGCCCAAAGGAATGAAGAAATAACGCTTATTCCGATAAGAAACATGCCAATTTTTTTATATCTGTTCTGTAGCTTTATCAAAAGTATAGAAGCGAGGAGGAGGAAAAAAGGAATAAGAGGAACCATATATCGAATAAATTTTGTATGCCAGGAACCAACATACGCAAAGTAAAAAAGCGGGAATGCAAAAACAAGTAAGTACATCCAGGATTTCTTCTTTACTGCATGATAAGAAAGATAGAATGTTCCCAAAAGAGAAAAGATAAAAACTGGTCCAATTTGAAAAAATAAATTTTTTAATTGAAATAAATATGGTTGAGTATTAGTGAACTGGAGCGTATAAACAACTGGGTTAATACCGAGTACAACTTCATTTTCAAATTTCATTGATTGGTAAAAAGCATCCCAATTTAAAAAAGTGAAAGGTGAGAAGGTGACAAACGTTACAAAAGAGAGGATGAGCAGCATTATTCCATTTGAGGCTGCGTTTAGAAAGGAGATCTTTTTCTGACATAAAAGGGTGAAAAGAAGAACTCCAGGAATAAGAAAATATGATAAGCCAGTTGTTTTGGTGGCAACTGCAATACCAAGGAGGATTCCCGTTGTTATGAGTAATTTTGTTTGTTGATTGGTGTTATAGAGTACAGCAAGATAGGTTATCGTCACCAGAAGAAAGGTGAGTAAATTCTCAGTAATCGAAAAATGAGCAGTTTGAATTGATGAGACAGTAAAAGCATATAAAATGACAGAAAGAAATGCAGTCTTTCTATTGACTAGTATGCGTGTAAGGTGGAAAAGCGGAATGATAGTCATTGTAGAAAAGAAGGCCGAGTAATATCTCCCAAGGACATTAATATATGCCCAGTCTGAAGCAAAATGTGGAATAGAGAGAACAAATCCAACAATATCAGCTGTTATTTTATAGATATAAATAAGAAATCCACCATAAGCATAAAATTTGGGATCCATCTGAGAAAAAAGCGTGAGATTTGCAACACCCATTGCGATATTTCGCTCATCAGAATGGAAAAAATGTCCTTCATCCCAGTTGAGATTATAAAATCTGAAGAGGGCGGCAAGAAGGAGAATAAGAAAAAGAAGAATTTTAGATTGGAAATTTTTAGTTAGACGTGAAGTTATCATTTTTAAAAATATAAACATTTGGTCTGTCAAAAATATTTATTGTTTGTTCAAAAGAAAAAACAGGATCAGACCAGTACGTTACCTGACAAAAAAGATCACATGGTGTTTCATATAGTTTGCTAAATTGTGTCTTTCCATGCAAGAGATCATAATAAAACCTATGTCCGTGAGGAAAATTCTTAGGATCTAGTATCCTTGTCTTAAGAAGTCGATGACTGGGAAGAACAAGATAGTGACTTTGTGAAAGTTGTTCGTGTAGAGTCTTTGTATTACTTATTTCATTTCCCGGATCAAGGTCGTACATATTAAAAAGGGTAATTGGCGCGAATTCATTAAAAGGTGTTATTCCAAGATCGTAAACCTCACTTAACACTTTTGTTTGTGGATTAAATATTTTCTTTGCAAAATTGGCTGCTTCTATACGGGTATCTTGTGTGATAAATGCGGTATAAACATACGAAAATGCGAAAAAACAATTAATGATCATAAATATCATAATTGAACTTGTGAGGAAAATCTTACGGGATAAGATAGGTTTTTTCACCAAGTGGTCATATAAATGTACGAGTGCAAGTGAAACAACTAAGTAAATAAAAGGAAGCGTGGGAATAACATATCGTGTCCATTTCACAAAGAGAAGTGTCTGCGGAATAAAGGTTCCAATAAGCCAGAGAAGCAAGAATAAATAAAGAATACTTCTTTTTTTGAGTGTAAATATAAATAAGAAGACTAGAGATGGAATAAGAAGTGTGAGAATAAGTGGATTGAGGAGAAATGGATAAATATGAATCAAATGAAAGGTAAAAGGATTACTCTTAAAAAATTCACCTGTATAAAATACTAAGAGACTTCCAGTAGCGACATGTGACTCGTAGGTTATGCTGTCTTTAAAGGATGGATAATCCAAAATACTATATGGATTGCTGAGTAAATAGATAATACTGGAAACTGTGATAAAGCTAAGCAGATGAAGAGTACTAATTTTAAATGAAAGAAGAGCATTTTTTTTAGTAAAGAGAAGTGGAATAAGAAAAAGCGGCAGTAAAAAAAGACTTGAAATTTTTGTTCCCAGGAGAAGACCAAAAAAAACTGAGAGAATAAGGAAAAGAGAAAAAGAAGGCTTATTAAGATAATAAAGTGTGAATGTAAATGAGAGGAGAGAAAAGAGGGTAAGCCACATTTCAAATGTTCCAAAGTGAGCAAATTGGATAAAGCCAATACTTCCCATTCCCATTATTGCTGCAAGGAAGCCTGTTCTCGTGTCTTTCAGTAGTTTTCCACACCAGTAGAGAAGTGGTATAAGAAGTACTGAAAATGTAGCAGAAATTATTCTGAGTGAGTGAATGGCTGAATCAAATGGTAGTGTCGAGAAGGTGCCGGTGTTAGTAAGAATATTTGTTATCAATCCAAAGATGAATGTGAAATAAATAGGGAGAGATCCATAGGCAAAAAAATGCGGATTTAATTGTGATGGAAAATTGAGTTGTGAGATACTTCCTGCGATATTTCGTTCATCTGGATGAAAATAAAAAGGAGCCCCCCAAAAAAGATTATAAAACCTGAAAAGAACACCTATGAGTATGAGTATGAGTAAGAATACTAACTCCTGTCTCTTCATACAGTAGAGGAAACAATATGCGCAACGTTTTGACCAAGTTCGACTGCGTAATTCGTCCCACGATCCCACGGGTAAACTTGTTCAATATTTGCAAGAAAAACATGAGGAAGAGGTGTTTTGATGCTTGGAATTAATTTTGAATAATTCATGGGGACAATTGGTTGTGCAAAAGGTGCTCGAAAAACTTCATAGTCAATAATATCTTTTTGATAATCTGGATTTATTCTTTTCAGCAGCGGGTCGTATTCTTTAAGGAGATCATTTTTATTCATTAAGAATTTTTTGCTTGTTACTTCTGGGTAATTACCAACATAAATGATATGTTCGTTATTAAACTGTTTTTTATCCATGAGGTTGGTATGCTCAACAACGACCATCACAGGAGCATTTTTCTCACAGATACTTAGCCAGTATGTCCCATCTTTCATAAAAGGCTCTTTCAACCTGATGACCATATTTGTTGCAGCAAGTCCTCTGAGTCTCACAAGTTTACTTTTATATGTTTCGGGTAATTGTGGGGCTAATTTTAAAAACAAGAATGAAGGGAGCGTTACAATGATTTTGTCAAAAATGTATTCTTCTTCTTTTTTATCTGTTTTTACTTTTACTATTACTTTCTTTGCATCTTTTATTTCAATTGTTTCAGTACTATAGTGAATCTTTCCACCTTTCTCTTCTATCGTATGAGCTAATTTTTCAGCAAACCGAAGAAACCCTCCATCTGGATAAGCAAGTGAGGGAGTACGCTTATAAATTCGTGTCCAAAACCAGACAAGTGAAATCTCATCAGCGTACTTTCCCATTTTGTTACGAAGTTGTGGCTCCCAGAGGAGTGAATAGGCTTTTTTACCCATAAAAATCGGGAGTATTTGTGTTGCCTTAAATTTCTCAAGTGGTTTCCAAAAAGGATTAAATCGTAAAAATCCAAGGACAAAACTCATACGAAGTTTTTCAACTAAAGAAAGACGGGGAAATGTAAGAATAGCTTTTGGAGAATCAAGTTGGTATGTGGTGTTTTTTAAAAATACAGACGTTTTTGGTCTTTTTATAAGAACTGGAAAGTTGATCTCTTTTGCTAAATTGAGAACGGATTTGTCATTGGTAAACCAGTGGTGATAATGCTTTTCAAGAGTCCAGTTCCATTCTTTTTCTTTATACCCGACCGCGAGTCCTCCAGGTTGAGTATCTTTTTCAAAAATGACAACTTCATGTCCTTTTTTTTGTAATTCATACGCTGCTGCAAGGCCGGTAAATCCCGCTCCAATAATTCCTACTCTCATACTTTTTTCGTTCCTTGCAAAGAGAAGAAAAAGAGTCCCATTACAAGTGCAATACCAGCTATTATAACTGAAATAATAACACTTGAACTACCTGGTGACTCACTAGGTGGTGGCACGACTGTTGGTGTAGCTTCATTTATAGTAGGTATAGCAGAAGGAGTAGCCGTTATACTCAGTGTGGGAGTAGGAGTCGGTGTCAATGTCGGTGTAGGTTCGACAAAAATTGTTGGAGTAGGTGTAGTCTGTACTGGAGAAACAGAAGGTTCAGTGAATTGACTCCCTTCGGCATAGACAGTAAACGATCGTCTAATTGTTTTAAGAATGCCATTTGAGTCTTTTGTTTTTATAGTCACTGTGTGTTCCCCTGGTTCAAGTTTTTGATCTGGTCGAAAACTCCATGACCCATTTGCGTTTGCTTTTACTGTTGTTGATATTTCGTGACTTGATTGAATGAGAATTTCAACGGACTCATTCGGAAGTGCTTTCCCTTGAAAAGAAGGTTGTTGATCCGATAATCCTTCTTCATTTTTTGGCGATGTAATTTGCGGCTCATTTTGTGTTACTTCTGTCGCTTCAAAGCTTGGGAAGCTGACTGATGATGCAGATGTACTTGCTGTTTCCTCGACAATTGAAGGTGTTTCTCCAACAGTAAAGTCATATGAATTAGAAAGTGTAATGAGAGGAACAGGATTTATTTGAGTTGGATAAAGCGACGCTCGACTTGAGAGCGTTGGGCCAACAAAAAGCATTTGGAGTATATCTGTCCCTTTTAAATTCGCATAGCCTGTGAAGTCTTTTGTCCTTATAGAGTTAAGAGGCATGACGTAACTTCCATCTTGTTTGGAGAGAACAGAGTAGGATTGAGTCGAATCTCCCACAAGAAAAACGATAACATCACTTCTCGTCGAACCATCAGGATAACTGACTTTTCCAACAATCGGCGATTGCTGGGGAGGAGTTTCCGATAACGGGGAAAGAGTTCTCACTGAGAAGGGCTTATCTTGATCAAGAAATTCTTTGTCCGAAGCGGTGATGCTAAAGAAATACTCTGAATTTGGTGTAAGGTTTTTAACGGTAATATGGTGTGTTTGGTATGGTCGAGGAGTTCCTGTTTGTTGATCGCGATCATCAAGAGCTAGCTTACCCAGGGACTGATTTGTTCCATATGACAGCGTTCCTAGAACAGCCTCATCTGTAATAAAAGAAACGGTAAAACTAGTATCAGAAATATTCGTAATTCGTATTTGCTCAGGTGCGTAGGGTGGTGTTGCTTGAGTTACAAAAAGTGATCCTGTATTTGCTAAATAGGACACAGTAAATAATCCTATCCCTAAAAGAATGAGACCAAGAAGTGTAGGGATTTTTTTATTGAAGAGCGAGTTTCTCATGGTAAGACCTCCGATTCTTGTGCTGTTGATGTTGCAGTCGGAGTAGGAGGAATCGTGAGAACGGGTGATGATGAGGACGCCACGGGTGTAGGAGTTGTCCCCACAACTTCTTCAAGATTTGGTGTCACCTTTTCACGTCTATTAAGGAGTGCAACAACTGACGTGTCAAATGTGGGAGAGATAGGTTTGAGAAGTGATGTCTGTGTCTTTGTTATCGTTGTTGAGGTGGCTTTTTGGAAAATGGTAAAGGTAATCCATAACAGGATGACTATAAATGTTGGAATAATGATAAATAAAAAATCAGTTTGTCTTTTCATAGTTATTCTTTATAGTATGCCTTTAATTTCATCACCATTCGAGTTGGAGCAGTAAGCAGTTGTTGTTTTGCAATAGTAATTGTCTCAAGGGAGAGGAGTCTATTTATGCGGACTGCGTCTTTGTAGAATGCTGCAAGGTTTTCATATGATCCGGTAGCATCAACCGAAATAATAAATGATTGTATTCCTTCAGATGCTTCCTGATCTCCGTTTACTAAGTCGACGCTTTCTGCTTGCATAAGCTCAATTGTTAAATTATTCTTCTCTGCTAACATTTTTAGTTGCCCGAGAAGTACAGCAACTTGTGGTTCTTGGGGTACTGCAGCGTACACGATTGGGAGCGAAGGCGAAAACGTATTATAATTCTCCTGTAGAAGACTGAGGCTGCGTAATTTATTTGTTAACTGTTCATCGACAAATTGAGCATCATTCCGTTTCTTTTGAAGTTCTGCAATTGTTGAAAGCGTAGGACTAATTGCAAACATACCAAAAAATGAGATTGCAAGAATGGTGAGTGCTAATGCAGCATATGTTTGGTTTTTTTCCTGTCGAAAGTCAGGGAGAGACTTGATATAAGAAAGATATTTCTTCTTGGATAGTTCTTGGAAAAATACAGGTGTAATTTTTTTCATAGTTTATAAATTTGGTTGATCTAGTGCTGCATTAACTTCTTTTACCGGTCTAAATTCCTCAATAAGATTTGCTGAGATTGTGACTGTTATAACAGCAGTTGACGTTTTGTTCTCAATGCGATCAATACTTATATCTTCAATTTCTTTTAAACTGCGAAGTGAAGAAATATATGAGTTTACTTGAGAAATTGAAGGTGTAGTTACATCCATCCTTATTTGACCTTCTGTAATGGTAAATGTTGAAAAAGTTACTTTTCCCCGTGCAAGGTCAATAATTTTGGTAAAAAGATCAGGAACTTTTTGAGAAATTTCATCTTGCTCTTTAATGAAAAGAAGTCTATCTTGGAGAGAACGATAACGTGTCTCCTCTCTACTTAACGACTGAACGAGGCGTTGCTTTCCTTCTATTTTGTCACTCAGGTCAATAACCTGCCTGTCTAAAACAAAACGATAGAGGAAGGCTGCAAGGGCAATTGTTTCTGTTAAGATGACTAAAAATCGTCCAATAGTAATTGCCCAATGGAGAACAGCCTCAACAGTTGCATTCCCCTTTTTCTTTGCAAGGTTAATTGAGAGTGATGCCTGTGTTTTCTTCATGGGCAGATAACTGTAACTCCAACACAATAAGTGCCGAAGCTTCAGCCTATTTCCAGTCTAGGTGTTTGCAGCCTCTTTGTCAAAGTAAAATCGTCACTGGCAGGAGAGAAAAAAGTGTGGTATACTTTATTTTGTTCCCTGCTTCACCTTGAGGCGGGACATTTTTTTCTATGGCAGATAGTTCATCACGTATATATCCACTCGATAAAATCCGCAATATTGGAATTATTGCGCATATTGATGCAGGAAAAACAACTACTACAGAGCGTATCCTTTTCTATACAGGAAGAACCTACAAAATTGGAGACATTGATGAAGGTAATACACAAATGGACTGGATGGAACAGGAAAAGGAGCGAGGTATTACTATCGTTTCTGCTGCTACGACTACTTTTTGGAAAGATCACAGAGTAAATATTATTGACACACCAGGCCACGTGGATTTTACTGCAGAAGTAGAACGTTCGCTTCGCGTCCTTGATGGTGGGATCACCGTTCTTGACGCTGAAGAAGGAGTACAATCTCAGTCCGAAACAGTTTGGCGCCAGGCAGATAAATATAAAGTACCTCGTATTTGTTTTGTTAATAAGATGGATAAACTCGGTGCAGACTTTTTAGCAACAGTCCGAAGTATTGAAGATCGACTTGGAGCTAATCCAGCAATTATGGTAATTCCAATCGGTGCAGAAAATACGTATGTTGGAAATGTCGATCTTCTTACAAGACAATCAATTATTTGGGGTTCTGATGAGCTTGGAGCCAAATTTGAGGTGAAAGATGAAGTTCCTGCAGAATTAAAGGATCAGGTTGAAGAGTATAGAGCAAAACTTATTGAGAAGATTTCAGAAACTGATGATGCACTCCTTGAGAAATATCTCGGAGGAGAGGAGCCAAGTGTTGAAGAGTTGAAAAAAGCTCTTCGCGCAGCAGTTATTGCTTATAAATTAGTCCCAATTTATGCAGGGACATCTCTTCGAAATAAAGGAGTCCAGCCTCTTCTTGATGCTGTTTTGGATTATCTTCCATCCCCAATGGATCTGGATCATGTTGAAGGAACAAATCCTAAGACGAAAGAAACTGAAACTCGAGAATTAAAGCCGGAAGCACCATTCTCAGGTCTTGCTTTTAAGATTCAAAATGACCCTCATGTTGGAAAATTAACATATTTCCGTGTTTATTCTGGAAAAATTGAAGCCGGTTCATACATCTATAACAGTACAAAAAATGTGAAGGAACGAGTAGGACGACTTCTTTTGATGCATGCTAATGAACGTGAGGAAATAAAAGAGGCGTATGCTGGAGAAATTGTTGCAATCATTGGACTCAAAGACACAATTACAGGAGATACTCTTTGTGATGAAAGTAAACCAATTGTGCTTGAGCAAATCACCTTCCCAGAGCCAGTTATCTCTCTTGCTATTGAGCCTCAGACAAAATCAGATCAGGAAAAATTGGGTTACGCTCTGAAAAGACTTACCGAAGAAGATCCTACATTCTCAGTAAAGACCAATCACGAAACTGGCCAAACAATCATTGCTGGTATTGGAGAATTGCAGCTTGAAGTTATGGTCGATCGTATGAAGAGAGAGTTTAACGTTCTCGCGAATGTTGGTGCACCTCAGGTTGCGTATAAAGAAACATATCAGGGAAGTACTGAGGCAGAAGGAAAATATGTTCGACAGTCTGGAGGACGCGGACAGTTTGGTCATTGCTGGCTTCGAGTTGAGCCAAAACCTCGAGGTGAAGGAAGTGAATTTGTGAATGCTATTAAAGGAGGAGCGATCCCGGCAGAATTTATAAAGGCAGTTGAAAAAGGAGTTTGGGAAACACTTGAAAATGGAGTACTTCTTGGCTTTCCAATTGTTGATGTCAAAGTAACTTGTTATGATGGCTCATATCACGAGGTTGATTCAAGTGAAGTTGCGTTTAAGATTGCAGCATCAAAGGCGCTTCAAGCGGCATCAAAGAAAGTTCCAATGGAACTTCTCGAACCAGTTATGACTGTTGAGGTAACCACACCATCTGAGTTTATGGGAGATGTTATCGGAGACCTTTCAAGTAAGAGAGCGCAAATTTTGGGAAGTGAAGATAAGTCAAAGGCAACTATTATTAAAGCAATTGTACCTCTTGCAGAGCTTACTGGTTATGCAACACAACTTCGTTCTATGACTCAAGGTCGTGCAAGTTACTTTATGGTTCCAAGTCATTATGATGTTGTGCCAAAGAACATTGTCGATCAAATGTTGGCAAAATCTACTTTCACAGGTCGTGTTGAAGAGTAATCCACAATTTCTTGCTTTTTTCCCCTATTCACGTTACTATCGTCTCTCATGAATAAAATTCGATTAGGTATCCTTTTTGGAGGTAAATCAGCAGAACATGAGGTATCACTCCAATCTGCGCGAAATATCTATGGGGCACTTGATAAAGATAAATATGAGCCAATCCTTATTGGAATAAGTAAGAAAGGAACATGGCATAGTTTAAGTGAAAAACAATTCGAAGCTCTCCTCTCTTCATCTTCAGGTGTTCTTCCTCAGATCTCTGAAACAATTGAAAGTATACCGTCAAATGTCTTAGATGTAAGCGATCGAGAGATAGATGTCATATTTCCTGTACTTCATGGACCGCTGGGAGAAGATGGGACAATTCAGGGAATGTTAAAAATACTGGATATTCCTTTTGTCGGATCTGATGTTTTAGGTTCAGCAATTGGGATGGATAAAGACGTAACAAAAAGACTTCTTCGAGAAGCTGGACTCCCTGTTGCAAAATTTTTGACCTTTACATCGTCACAAAAAGAGAGTATTCACTTTCCTGAACTGGAATCATCTTTGGGAGTTCCATTTTTTGTAAAACCTGCAAATATGGGTTCATCCGTCGGTGTCTCGAAAGTGTCTCATGAAAAGAAATTACAAGACTCCCTTGATCTGGCTTTTTCTTTTGATAATAAGATTCTTATAGAAGAAGCAATTATCGGGAGAGAACTTGAATGTTCTGTTCTTGGGAATCACTTTCCTATTGCCTCAGCAGTTGGTGAAATAATTGTAAAATCAGACTTTTACTCATATGATGCAAAATACGTAGATGAAAAAAGTGCAGTACTTAAAATTCCTGCCCAAATTCCTGATGAACTTGAGAAGAAAATACAAGACATTGCCGTTCAAGCCTTTGAAGTGCTCTGTGCAGGAGGTATGGCACGTGTAGATTTTTTCCTCGCAAATGATAAAACTCTCTATATAAATGAAATTAATACTATTCCTGGATTTACCAATATTAGTATGTATCCAAAATTATGGGAAGAAAGTGGGCTGACATATGCAGAGCTTATTGATAGATTAATTCAGCTCGCAATTGAAAGACATAACGAGCAAAAACAAAAAAGAATTTCCTTCAGTTAGACTATGGTACACTAGTGAGGCTATGGCACGGCAAAAACTTTCAGAATATAAAGCAAAAAAATTGTTCTCAGGTCACGTAGGGTTGCCTTGTTCAGGAACACAGATCACACACGATGATGAGATGCGCTTCATTATCGATGGCCTCGATGCAACAAAAGACTATGTGGTAAAAGTTGACCAAGGTATCAAAGGAAGATTTAAAAAAGGATTAGTTCAGATACATGTTCCAAAAAATGGTATTGAGTCCATCCTTAAAAGCTATGTTGAAAAGGGTTTTTCTCAGTTTTTCATTGAAGAGATGGTTGAGCATACTCCTGAAGAAGAAAAATATATAGCAATTCTTCTTTCCAGGGAAGGGTATCACGTCTCTTTATCCCAACAGGGTGGAATCCACATTGAATCGCATGCAGATACAGTAAAGACATTTATCTATAGCGACACGACAAATGAAGAGATATCACGAACTGCTGGATTGAGTCAGGAACTCATTCAAAAATTGATATCGTTCATGGAACTCTACCATGTTTCATTCCTGGAGATAAATCCATACCTTGTTCAAGATAGAAAGGTCACAATTCTTGATCTGGCAATTGAAGTTGATAGTGCAGGGGAGTTTTTTGTTCAGAATAGATGGACAAGTAAAGACTTTGTCAGTAGTGAGGGAGGGAAATCATTTGAAGAAATGCAGGTCGCAGCGTTAAATGAGAAAAGCCAAGCATCTTTCAGTCTTTCCGTTCTCAATAAAAATGGATCAATCTTCATGTTGCTATCGGGTGGGGGTGCAAGTATAGTACTTGCTGATGAAGTTTATAACAGAGGTTATGGGAAGGAGCTTGCAAATTATGGTGAATATAGCGGTAATCCAAATGAGGAAGAAACATACCTGTATACAAAAGAAATCCTCTCACTCCTTTTTAAGTCTCATGCTAAAAAGAAAGTATTAATTATTGCAGGAGGCGTGGCAAATTTCACTGATATTCGTATTACCTTTAAGGGGATATTAAAAGCACTCGATGAGAAAAAGGAGCAACTTCGATCAGAAGGAGTAAAAGTCTATGTAAGACGAGGGGGACCTTACCAAGAAGAAGGGTTACGAATGATGGAACAATATTTAAAAAATGAAGATCTCTATGGTCACGTTGCTGGACCGGAGATGATATTAACGAATATTATTGATTTTGTATTAGAGGAGGTAAAGAGATGATCGATGTTGAATATCTCTCACAAAAAGAGCCACAAACTCTTTTTATAGGAAGTCATCCTGGAATAATTCAATCAATTCTTGATTTTGACTTTCTTTCAGGCAAAAAAAATCCCAGCGTAAAATCAATCATTGCTTCCGGAAGGAAATATGAAAAATATTTTTTTGGGAAGAAGGAAGTACTTATTCCTGTATATTCTCAAATAGAGAGTCTACCAGTTGAGATATATGAAAATATTACTCTATTTTATAATGTTTCATCGGGAAGGAGAGTTTTACAGTCTACTCGGGATGTCCTTTTTCTTCCCCAGTTAATAGGAGGAGCAGTTTTCGCAGAGAATGTTCCTGAGCTTCACTCAATTGAGCTCTATAATGAAGCTCAGAGAAGACAGAAATGGATTATCGGACCAGCAAGTGTTGGATTACTTCTTCCAAATATATTAAAGTTAGGTGCAATTGGAGGCGTAGATGCTCGTCAGCTTTATGATTCACATGTATTTACTCAGGGAAATATTGCAGTTTTTTCTTCATCTGGTGGGATGACAAATGAGTTGATTCGAGTAGTTTCAAATGCAGGGAAAAGAGTCCGATTTGCACTTTCTTTTGGTGGAGATCGCTTTCCAATATCCACACCAATTGATGCCTTTCTTGCTGCTGAACAGGATAAAAAAACTCAAGCAATCGTTTATTTTGGAGAACTTGGTGGAGATGATGAGTATACATTAGTTGAGCACCTAAAGAGTAAAAAGATTACCAAACCTGTTTTCTGCTATATAGGCGGGGTAGTAGCTGACCTCTTTGAGACACCTCCTCAGTTTGGTCATGCAAAAGCAATGGCAAAAACAGGGTTAGAGACAGCTCGCGCAAAAAGAGATGCTTTGTCAAAAGCAGGTGCGATCGTTGGTGAATCATTTAAAGCTTTTGTTGAGTCTCTTGATCAGATTCCTTCATTTCAGAAAGAGAATGAAAAGGAGTATACTACTCAAATGGAAGAATTAGGTAGTCGCAAGTCATCGTTATTTACGACAAGTATTTCATACGATGAAGGTGGGGACGTCAAAATACTGGGGAAAGACTTACTTGAATTCACCGATACCCATTCGTTTGCAAAAGCAGTTGTCTCTCTTCTCTTAGGGAGAGAAATTAAATCGAAAGAAGTTGAGGAATTTGTTGATTTTGTACTGCGTCTGCTTATTGATCATGGTCCATATGTGTCAGGAGCAGTTAACACAATCGTGACAGCCCGTGCAGGGCGAGATCTTGTGTCATCACTTGCTTCAGGACTTCTCACCATTGGTCCACGATTTGGAGGAGCAATAAATCAAGCAGCTGCAAATTGGTTAAAAGGTGTTCGGGAGAATCAACTTCCTGAAGATTTTGTTGAGAGTTTTGCGAAAAGAAAGGAATATATTTCAGGAATTGGACATAAAAAATACCGAGCTGATTTCTCAGACCCACGTGTAGAAAAACTACTCACTTTTGTTCAGCCTTTTGAAAAAAAGAAGTACACAACTTTTGCAAAAAATGTAGAAAAAGTAACAGTTGGCAAAAAAGGTAATCTCATTCTGAACGTGGATGGAGCGATAGCAGCAATTATGTTGGATATGCTTTCTGAAAAAGAAGGATTTACTGAAGAAAGCCTACAGGAACTTACTTCCATAGAATTCTTTAATGCGCTTTTTGTACTTTCACGAAGTGTTGGATTTGTCGCTCATTTTCTTGATCAAAAAAGACTGGATGAGGGATTATTTAGATTAACTGAAGATCAGGTGTCTCATACATAAGAGCTGTACAACATGGAAGAAATTAAAAGAGGTCAATTGTGTCCCAGGTGTGGTCGGTATAACAGTCGGCAGATGGTGATAAATGGAATAGTTGAAAATGATGGGAAAATACTTCTGATTAGACGGGGAATTGAGCCTGGATATGGAAAATGGGCTCTTCCAGGAGGGTATCTTGACTGGGATGAAACACTACAAGAAGGTGTTATCCGTGAAGTAAAAGAAGAAACAGGATTACAAACAAGCATTAAGACATTCCTCTCATTTTTTGACAGTATTCAAAGAAATTCTCAAAATATTGCAGCAGTTTTTGTTTTACACGTCATAGGAAGTAAAGAGATAGAAATACAAAAAGAAGAAGTGTTAGAGAGTGGCTGGTTTGGTCTTAATGAGCTTCCAGATGGAGTTGCCTTTGATCATAATCTCATGATTGAGGAGTATAGAAAATTTCTTAATAAAGAAATGGAATAAGTTTCTTCGTTTTTGCTTCATAATTCTTATACTCTTTTCCAAAACATTTTTCTAATTGATGATCCTCAATACTACATTTTATGAGTAGGTCAATAAAAAGGATAAGTGCTGCAACTGCTCTCAAATTATCAAATGAATTAAGAAGAAGTGAAATAACAATGAGCATGATTCCTCCATACATCGGATGGCGACTAAAAGAGTAAGGTCCATTCGTAATAAGAACACTTTCTGGAGCAAGATCAGGTGTTATTTGGAATGTGCTATTTCTCATGGTCCAGAATGCCCAAAACATTAATATAAATCCACTTACAAAGAATATCCCACTGATAATATTTACCGGAATCACTGTACCGCTGAGAAACAGGTAGATAAGCATGAGCCCTTGAACAAGAACAAGAAGAAGGGAGTTGGGATTGCGTGACATAGTTAGAGTATATACACTTTTAAGTAAGATGCAATGATAAGTTGCAAAGCTGTACTCTATAGTGTATAAACGCTGATTATGAAAAAAATTGTTGGAATATTTGCGCATCCTGATGATGAAGCACTAGGGCCATCCGGTACTCTTGCTACATTAGCAAAAGAGAATGTAGTTTATCTAATTTGTGTAACATCGGGTGAAGCGAGTGGTAAGACAAAGGCTGAAAAATTGAAAATTGGAGAAACTCGGCGTGCTGAACTAAAGGAATCCGCAAAGATTTTAGGTGTTAAGGAAGTCTATTTTCTTGGTTATGAAGATGGAGAATTAAAAAACAATATCTATCATCAATTGGCTTCAGATATTATTACAAAACTTGAAGAGCTTCGGCCAGATACTCTTATGACGTTTGAATGGAGAGGTATCTCAGGTCATATTGATCATATTACCGTTTCTCTAGTGACAACATATGTGTTTAAAAAATTATCTTTTGTGAAGAAGCTTCTGTATTACTGTGTGTGCAGACAGGAAAGCGATTTAATGCATGATTACTTTATCTTTTTCCCTCCGGGCTTTGAGAAGAAGGACGTACATGAGGTAATTGATGTTTCCCCTGTGTGGGATATCAAACTGAAAGCGATGCGAGCTCATCAATCGCAAATAAAAGACGTAGAGACAATGCTTCAGCATTGTGAATCACTTCCAAAAGAAGAGTATTTTCTTATTCTTGAGAAATAAGTTGCAACTTTTTATGACCTCATCTATACTTCCGCCTCATGAGGGAAAGAAACGTTCAGACCGAGTACGAATCACGTAGCACTCCTATAGAGGTTCTTCAGGCTATATGGTCCAATGAATTAGTAGATGAAGCCACATTGCAGCATAGGATTGTCGGCCCACAGGTATTGCAGCGATTATACGGAGGGTACGGTGTAAAGCCTGAAGATTATCCAGTCTTTGCCCACCTTCCATTTGTTATGGGC
>CAYRJZ010000001.1:127453-270646 GCA_964424775.1 uncultured Gammaproteobacteria bacterium
CTCTCCCAGTTAAATCAGCAATCTGGGGCGCAGAAGAAGATACACGTTATTCTTTTGCATTAATATTATTAAATCACGATAGACAAAAACGGTTTCGTGCTGCGCGTCAAGACGCACCGGATATCGATTTGGATATAGTCTCAGCAATAGACAGCACTGAGATTTTCTCCAATCATTTTCCAGGATTTGAATTATACCTCACACCAGATGAGTTAGTGACAGGCAACCTTGAGGAAGCAAAAAGGCTGAGGATAAAAGGAGTGAAAGGTCATAAATATGCCAAACATTGGCAGGGCAGTCACTCAATTCATGATTATTTTTATGACAGGTATGTGAATTATGGAATTGGGGCAAAGGAAACTGCTGGACGGTATAAAAGAACAATGGCTAAACTTAATGCACGAGCTCAACAAGAAGAAAATCCTGAAGAGTGGATAAAACTTTTTCTTGAAAGACGACGGTCTTTGAAGCTACCTGATCTTGCTGAGTTTAGGAAGTATCTGCTGCAAAGTAACGGGTCGTTGAGTATCGCTGAGATGCCTTCACCAAGCTTGAGCCATTCTGAGGATATTTATATAGCAGAGTAAAGAAGTAGCGTATAATACAAAAAGTGAAAATAATTATATTTGTTATCATTTTCATTTCCGTAGTTGCTATCGCTGGGAATGTTGTTCTTTCACAGTTTCGTCAAAAGATTGATAGAGCTCTTTCTGTTCAGCCTGCAGCTTCAACTCCTTCTCCCACTCCCCTCCCAACACCAACTGAGACAAAAGAAACATTTCTCTTTGTTCCTTATTGGGCTGTCTCAAATGACTCTTTACAAAATCTCCCTTATAAGAACCTTGTTTATTTTGGTATAGCTGCGAATAAAAATGGGTTATTGCTTCAGGAAGAAGGGTATCATCGTCTGAATACCTTTATTGAGAGCGCAGGCAGTAAAAGAAAATTGCTAACTATAAGGATGATAAATAGTGCCGAAAATTTTGAGGTTTTGAAAGACAAAAAGTCACAGGAAAAAATTATTCGTGAAGCAATTGTTTTAGCAAAGAAAGAGAATTTTCAAGGAATTGTATTGAATCTAGAACTTTCTGCCCTCCCTTTTGATTCATTAATAGAACAAATAACTTTCTTTAATAGAGAATTTTTTCTTGAGAGTAAAAAAGAAAAACTAAGTTACTTTGTTACTGCGTATGGAGATTCATATTACCGAGTGAGACCATTTAACATGTCTGCTCTATCAAAAGATTCTGATGGGATTTTTATCATGACCTATGATCTTCATAAAGCAAAGGGAAACCCTGGACCAAACTTTCCACTTAAGGGAAAAGAGGAGTTTGGATATGATATCGAACGTATGCTTGAAAACTTTAGTTCGTCAGTTGATGCGAAGAAAATTACAATTGTCTTGGGTCTTTATGGATATGACTGGGAAGTAGATGAAAAAGAGAACGCAGTGAGTATGGGTAAACCTCTTTCCCTACGGGAAGCAAGAATAACATTAATAGATAATTGTTCATATAAAGTATGTACTTGGGAAAGAGATATACTTACTGCTGAATTGCAGATTAAGTATGAGACACTCGACAACAAAAAACATATTGTTTGGCTTGAGGATAAGGAGTCTGTAAAAAGAAAAGAGGAATTCTTAAATAGTCGTGGCATTACATCTTTTGCCTACTGGGCGTACTCATATTTTTAATGTCATTATTACATGTCTCTTAACTAGCCTTGAATTGCTTCATATTTTCTCCTAAAAAGGGTATTGACGCTCCTTTGAAAATGTTGTATCATACACATAATCTCATTGAAATAAATGAGGTTCTTTTTTTCTAAAGGACTAAAAAAATATGGCAACATTTACACGAAATAAACCACACGTCAACATCGGTACGATCGGTCACGTCGATCACGGTAAGACAACTACTACAGCAGCTATTACTACCGTTCTTGCTAAGAAGGGAATGGCACAAGCAAAGAAATACGAAGATATTGATAACGCCCCAGAAGAAAGAGCACGTGGAGTCACAATTAATATTTCTCACCAAGAATACGAAACAGAAACTCGCCACTATGCACACATTGATGCTCCAGGACATGCTGATTACATCAAGAATATGATTACTGGTGCTGCTCAAATGGACGGCGCTATCCTTGTTGTTTCCGCTCCAGATGGTCCAATGCCACAGACTCGAGAACACATTCTTCTTGCATACCAAGTAGGAGTTCCAGCTATTGTTGTATACCTTAACAAATGCGATATGGTTCAGGATGAAGAACTTCTTGACCTTGTTGAAATGGAAGTTCGAGAACTTCTTACGAAATACAAATATCCAGGTGATGAAGTACCAATTATCCGAGGATCATCTCTTAAGGCTCTTGAAGGAGACGCTCACTATGAAGGTCAGATCGAAGCTCTTATGAAAGCAGTAGATGAATACGTTCCTACACCTACACGAGATCTTGATAAACCATTCTTAATGCCTGTTGAAGACGTTTTCTCTATCAAAGGTCGAGGAACAGTTGTAACTGGACGTATTGAAAGAGGAGTAGTTAAGGTCAATGAACCAATTGAAATAGTCGGTATGAAAGCAACAACAAATAGTGTTGTTACTGGAGTTGAAATGTTCAAAAAGCAGCTTGATGAAGGTCAAGCAGGTGATAATGTCGGACTTCTTTTAAGAGGAGTTGAAAAAGATGACGTTGAGCGTGGACAAGTTCTTGCAAAGCCTGGATCAATTACTCCTCATACTGATTTTGAAGCTGAAGCATACGTTCTTACCAAAGAAGAAGGCGGACGACATACACCATTCTTTAAAGGCTATAGACCACAGTTCTATATTCGAACCACCGATGTTACAGGTTCAGTTGTTCTCCCAGATGGCGTAGAGATGGTTATGCCTGGAGACAGTACAAAAATGACAGTTTCACTTATCGTTCCAGTTGCTCTTGAAGAAGGTCAAAGGTTCGCTATCCGTGAGGGTGGAAGAACTGTTGGAGCAGGTGTAATCACTAAGATTATTAAGTAATCGCACTTTACCAGTCTGTTGGAGGTACTAACATGCCAAAAGGAAGAATTCGTGTTCGCTTAAAGAGTTACGACGCGAGAGTCATCGACTCTACATGTCAACAAATTTTAGATACGGCTATCAGGACCGGAGCTAAAATAGTGGGACCAGTCCCGCTACCAACTCAGCGAAGCGTATACGCAGTAAATAGTTCACCATTCGTTGATAAAAACGCACGAGATCATTTTGAAATAAAAGTCCACAAAAGATTAATTGACATCATTTCACCAACAGACAAAACAATTGATAGTTTGACACACCTTGAGTTACCAGCCGGAGTTGATATTGAGATTAAGATGTAGAGGCTTCCTCTACAAAAATGACATGTTGCATGCCCTATTTTTTAAGCGACAATTATGATATAATATAAGCCTAAACTGAGGCCACAACTGTTTTGATAGGTAGCCTACTAGGCTATCTTTTTTTTTGAAAAATTATGAACACAGTATTTGGAAGAAAAATTAAACAAACGCAGAGATTTTTAGAAAGCGGATCACGCATTCCGGTAACTGTTGTTGTGCCCTTCAACGGTGTTGTAACAGATATTAAAACACAGGAGAAGAATGGTTACTCATCTCTTCAAATAGGACTTGGACAGTCTAAGAAATCAAATAAAACCCTTCTGGGACATGTGAAAAAAGCTAATTTAACACACGTCCCTTTTTTAATCAAAGAAGTGAGAGTTGATGAAGCTTCTTATCAATTAGGTGATCAAATAAATGCTCAGGAGATATTAAAACCAGGAGATATTATTGATGTAACAGGAATGTCTAAAGGAAAAGGATTTGCTGGAGGAGTGAAGCGATATCACTTCCGCGGTGGTCCTCGAACTCACGGACAATCAGATAGAGAAAGAGCACCTGGATCTATCGGTCAAACAACAACTCCTGGTCGTGTCTACAAAGGAAAAAGAATGGCTGGAAATATGGGACGAGAGCAGGTAACCGTCAAAAATCTGCTTGTTGTTGACGTTACTCCTGAAACAATATTGATTAAAGGATTGATACCGGGAATTCTTAATAGTACTGTAGAGATTACAAAAGTTGGAGAAGTAAAAGAGAAAAATTATATTCCGCTTTTAAAGACTGAAGAAGAAACACCAGCAACTGAGGAAGCAGTAGAGGCACCAGTAGAGACTGTGGAAGTAACTCAAGAAGAGACACCAACAGAAGAAGCACCTGAAGTGACAGAGGTTCAAGAAGAGAAAAAAGAAGAGGAGGAAACTAAATAATGGCAGCAAGAAAAGCAAAAGTTGAAGAAGTAACAGCAAATGAAGTAGTTGCACCTGAGGCTCAAACGCTTACCAAAACATCTGTTAAAAAACAGAGTGGTCTTTCCATTGATGTTCTCGATGTAACAGGAAAAGCATCAGGAAAAGTAGCACTTCCAGCTGAAATATTTGGAGTTGAGGTAAATCAGCCATTAATGGCTCAGGCAGTTCGAGTATATCTTGCCAATCAACGAAGTGGAACTGCACGAACAAAGTCTCGAGGAGAAGTTACGGGCTCAACACGAAAAATTTATCGACAAAAAGGAACTGGACGGGCTCGTCATGGAGGCATTACAGCCCCAATTTTTGTAGGAGGTGGAGTAGCGCATGGTCCAAAAGTACAAGACCATAGTCTTTCCCTTCCCAAAAAGATGAGAAGGCTTGCTCTTTTCTCAGCACTTTCTTATAAACTTCAAAATAATGCTGTAAAAGTTATTGAAGGGCTTGAAGCACTTGAACCAAAAACAAAAGTTTTCGCAAAGACTTTAGATACCATTGTGGTTGACAAGAAGAAAAAAGTTCTTTTAGTTCTTCCTGGAAAGACAGAAACGGTGGAGCGTGCATCACGAAATATTGAAGGGGTTACCTACGTTTCAGCAAATCAGTTAAATACTTATGATGTGTTGAATACTAAAACGCTTATTTTCGCTCAGAATGGGCTTGAAACCTTGAAGACAACTTTTATAAAGGAGAGTAAATAATATGTCACATGGACCAATTATCAGACGACCAATTATCACCGAAAGGTCAATGCAGTTAGCAAAAGAAAATAAATTTTCATTCGTTGTTGCACGAAGTGCTACTAAAGAAATGATTAAAAATGCTATCTCTAAGACATTTAAGGTAGATGTTATTGGCGTTGATGTAACAGTTCAGAAAGGGAAAACAAAAAGATTTGGTAATAAGAGAGAAGAAAGACGATTGACAGCTGAAAAAAAAGCAATTGTTACAGTGAAAAGCGGACAAAAGATTGACATTTTTGATCTTGGCGTATAAGATGAAGCGCTTAGAAGCTGAATAATAATATGAAGAAATTATTAACAATTAAAAAGAAGAATTCAGGAAGAAACTCATCAGGACAAGTTGTTGTCCGTCATCAAGGTGGTCAACATAAGAGATATATTCGTTTGATTGATTTTAAGCGAGATAAAAGAGAAGTGGCGGGAAAGGTCGTCGCAATTGAGTATGATCCAAACAGAACATGTGATATTGCACTTGTACAATACCCAGATGGCGACAAAAGATATATCTTAGCACCTGAAGGGTTAAAGGTAGGTAGCTCTGTTCAAGCTGGAAAAAATGTAGATGTTAAAATAGGAAATGCATTGCCACTTGCAAAGATGCCTCTTGGAACAATTGTTCATAATGTTGAGTTAACACCAGGAAAAGGCGGTCAAATGGCACGAGGTGCAGGAGCTGGTGCAATTGTTACAGCACGAGAGGCAGGATTTGCTCATCTAAAACTTCCATCTGGAGAGATGAGACGGGTTTCTGAGTTGTCCTTTGCAACTGTTGGACAAGTTGGTAACATTGAATGGAAGAATGAAGAAATGGGAAAAGCGGGTCGAAACCGTCATCGCGGTATTAGACCAACAGTAAGAGGAACAGCACAAAACCCAAGATCACATCCTCATGGAGGAGGAGAAGGAAGGTCAGGAATTGGACTAAAGAGTCCAAAGACCTTTGCAGGACGTAAAGCAGTTGGAAAAACAAGACGACCAAAGAAATATTCAGATAAGTATATTTTACAAAGGAGAAAAAATAAGAATGGCTAGATCACTTAAAAAAGGACCATATATAGACGAGAAATTATTGAAAAAAGTAATGGCACAGAAAGCTGATGGCTCTCGAGGTGCAATTAAGACATGGGCTCGTGCTTCACAGATTCCACCAGAATTTGTAGGGCATACTCTGGCAGTTCATAATGGAAGAATCTTTGTAAATGTTCTCGTTTCTGAGTCTATGGTAGGTCATCGTCTTGGAGAATTTGCTCCAACCCGAACCTTTAGAGGTCATGGAAGAATTGTTGCACGAGAAATCTCTAAGACATAAGGAATAAATAATATGGAAATAATAGCAATGACAACACAAGCAAGAATAAGTCCAAGAAAAGTTCGAATTGTTGCGGATGCAGTACGAAATATGCAACTTGAGGAAGCATTAACTGCACTTAAAGTAATTCGTAAAAGAGGAGCAAGTGTTCTTGAAAAAACACTTCAGTCTGCTGTTGCGAATGCAGTAAACAACAAGCAATTAGACCGTGCAAATCTCAGAATTGCAAAAATTGAGATTACTGAAGGCCCTGCACTTAAAAGATACCACGCATCAACACGAGGAAGAATTCATCCGTATAAAAAGAGAAGTAGTAACGTTCGTGTTGTGTTAACAGAGAAAGGAGCATCAAACTAGTATGGGACAGAAAGTAAATCCACATTTGATTCGTTTGCAAAATGTTCATAGTTGGTCAAGTAGATGGTTTAATGAGAAAGACTATAAAACAACAATGCTTGAGGACTTTAAGCTTCGTAAGATGCTTATGGATAAATTAAGCCGAGCAGGAATTAGTAGTGTTGAAATTGAAAGATCAATTAACAATGTTCGCATTATAGTCTATGTATCCCGACCAGGAGTCGTGATCGGACGAGCAGGATCCGGAATAGAGGAACTGAAAAAGTCAATACAGCTCTTCTTCCAAAGTAATGGCAAGAGTGGTAAAATGATGCCTCGCTTTGATCTTCGCGTAGAACAGGTAAAAGATCCAAATCTGGACGCATATCTTGTTGCCAAGAATATCTCAGAGGCACTTATCCGTAGACTTTCATTTAAGAAAGTGCTTGTTCAGACGGCAGAAAAGGTAATGAGTTCAGGTGGTCTTGGAGTGAGAGTTGTTTTGTCTGGAAGAATTAATGGAGCAGAAATTGGACGACGTGAAAAAATTCAAGTTGGAACAGTTCCACTTTCAACTATTCGAGCAAATATTGATTATGCAGAGTATCCAGCATTAACGAAAAAAGGATATATCGGAGTTAAAGTGTGGATAAATAGACCGGAGGAAAAATAAGATATGTTAGTACCAAGAAGAGTAAAGTATCGAAAACAAATGCGAGGCTCAATGAAGGGCGATGCATATCGTGGGAAAACGCTTGCATTTGGTGAGTTTGGACTCAGTAGTGAGGATCAAGGATGGATATCAAGTCGTCAGATAGAGTCTGCGCGACGAGCAATTACTCACTATACTCAGCGAGGTGGACGTATTTGGATTAGAATCTTTCCAGATAAACCAATTACGAAAAAACCACCAGAGGTACGTATGGGAGGCGGAAAAGGAGATGTCAACGAGTATGTTGCGCCTGTTTTGCCAGGACGAGTACTTTTTGAGATGGGTGGAGTTTCAAAAGAAGTTGCAATGGAAGCGCTTCGTCTTGCATCGCATAAGTTACCAGTAAAAACAAAAATTGTCAGTAGAAAGTAATTATGAAAAATAAGGTTTTACAAGAAATTAAAAATAAAGAAGTATTAGAGTTGAGAAAAGCTGTTAATGAAGCAAAGACAGAGTTAACAAAATTACAGCTTGACCATGCTCAGTTTAAATTGAAGAATACTCGATCTCTTACTCATAAGAGAAAAGAAATTGCAGTTATGCAAACAGTTCTTCGTGAAAAGGAGGCAGAAAATAATGGCAAAAACGCTTAGTGGAATAGTGACATCAGTTGGTATGCAGCAGACAGTGACTGTTGAGGTTTTCCGAAAGGTTCCTCATCCATTGTATAGAAAGCTTTTGAAAAGAAGTAAAAAGTATGCTGTAGCACTTGATGGAAAAGATGTACAAGTGGGAGATACAGTCACAATTGTTGAGACAAAGCCTGTTTCAAAGAATAAATACTTTAAGATTCAGGAAGTAACGCACAAAATTTCGGAGGAAAATAAATAATATGATTCAACACAGAAGTATGTTAACAGTTGCAGATAATTCTGGAGCACGAGTGCTTCAAGTAGTTCACATTTATGGTGGTTCAACACGCCGAAAGGGTGGTATTGGTTCAGTTGTGAATGCTGTTGTCAAACAAGCAAATCCACATGGTCAAGTGAAAGAGGGAGAGTTAGTAAAAGTAGTGATCGTGCGAACTCGAAAAGAACATGGACGAGCTGATGGATCTTATATCCGGTTCTCAGATAATGCAGGCGTTCTTATTGACAATCAAAAAGATAAAAATCCACGAGGGACACGTATCTTTGGCCCAATCGCTCGAGAGATAAGAGATCTTGGATTTATGAAGATTGCCAGTATGGCTGTTGAGGTAGTATAACAATATGAAAATCAAAAAAGGAGACTTAGTTCTCGTTACAACAGGAAAAGATAAAGGTAAAACAGGAAAAGTTGAGAAGGTATTTACCAAACTCAATAAGGTTTCAATTGAAGGGATGAATGAGTTCAAAAGACATTTGAAGTCACGAACTCAAGGCCAGGCATCTGAAATAAAAACAATTTATAAACCAATTGATATTTCAAATGTAGCTCTTCTTGATCCAAAATCAAAAAAACCAACACGAGTAGGATACAAAGTAGAAAAGGAGTCAAAGACCAGAATTGCAAGATCATCAGGTCAGGCGGTGTAACATTATGGAAAACTTACAAGAACGATATAACAAAACAATAAAAGTTGAACTACAAAAAACACTTGGTCTGTCAAACGTCATGGCTACACCACGACTGACAAAGATCGTTGTGAATATGGGTGTAAAAGATGCGGTTGCGGATAAAAAAAATATTGAGCGTGCACAGAATGCCATCATTACTGTCACTGGTCAAAAACCACGTGTAGCACGGGCAAAAAAGTCTATTGCTTCATTTAAACTTCGACAAGGAGACCCAATTGGAGTTGCTGTAACACTTCGCGGAAAGAGAATGTATACCTTTATGGAAAAGTTAGTTTCAGTGGTATTTCCACGTATTAAAGACTTCCATGGAATAAGTAAACAAAGTTTTGATGGAAAAGGAAATTACACACTTGGATTTCCAGAGTACTCTGTCTTTCCAGAAGTTGATCCTACATCTGTTGAAAAGATTCAAGGTATGGAAGTAGTCATTGTGACAACAGCAAGAGATAATAAAGAAGGGCTTGCTCTTCTTGAAGCATTAGGTATGCCTTTTGAAAAGGAGGGCAAATAAAGCTATAAGACTTGTGAAAAGAGTCAAATAGCCTTATAATTATTCACTATGGCAAAAACATCAGATATTGTTAAATTTCACAGAAAACAAAAATTTGCGGTTCGAATGGTAAATCGTTGCGCTCTCTGTGGGAGGCGACGAGCGTATATGAGACGTTTTGGTTTATGCCGTCTTTGTTTTAGAGAAAGAGCATCAAAAGGAGAATTGCCAGGGGTTGTCAAAGCAAGTTGGTAAAAATATATGTATCACGTAGCAGATTTTATTATTAGAATTAAAAACGCATCAGCAGCAAGACGCAAAGAAGTGCGTATGCCTTACTCAAAAATGAGTAAATCAATTGCGAAAGTTCTTGTAAAAGAAGGATTTTTGGCAGATATTAAAGAAGTTGAAGAAGACGGAAAAAAACTTCTTGTTGCAGGAATCAGATTTGAAAGAAGAAAACCAGTTGTCACAGATGTTCAGATCATTTCCAAGCCATCACTGCGAATGCACCTTGATACAGCAACTCTTTTAAAGCAACAGCGACGCGATGCAATGACTCTTATTGTTTCAACGAGTTCTGGAATAATGACAGGAAAGGATGCGATCAAGAAAGGAATTGGAGGAGAACTTCTCTTCAAGATCGGATAAAGATATGAGTAAAATTGGGAAAATGCCAATTGAATTAAAAGATGGAACAACAGTAACTGTTACTGGTCAAGAGGTAGCTGTAACTGGCGTAAAAGGATCTATGTCATATACGCTTCCCCAAGGAATAAATGCAGAAGTAATTGATGGAAAAGTTGTTTTGACGCCCGAGAGAACAAACGATAGAGAACTTTCTGCTTATTACGGCCTTGCTCGCGCACAAATTGCCAATTTAGTTAAGGGAGTAAATTCAGGATTTGAGAAAAAACTTGAATTAATCGGAGTAGGATATAGAGCTCAAATGCAAGGGAATGATTTAGTTCTTTCCTTGGGTTTTTCCCATCCTGTAAGATTTAGTCCAAAAAATGGCATAACTATCTCGGTAGCTGAAAACGTCGTTACTGTTACGGGAACTGATAAAATGCTTGTTGGAGAAACAGCAGCAAAGATCAGATCAGCAAAAGTCCCAGAGCCTTATAAAGGAAAAGGAATTAAATATGCAGGTGAGCAGATAAGACGAAAAGCTGGAAAAGCAGCTAAGGCTGTTGGAGGAAAATAAGATATGAGTAAACATCTAAGATCACAAAATAGACAAGCACGAATTAGAAAGAAAATACGAGAAGTTTCATCACTTCCTCGTCTATCAGTTCATCGTTCAAATCAACATATATATGCACAGATCATTGATGATGCAAGTCATCAGACAGTTGTTAGTGTTGCTGAGAAAAAGGATGGAAAGACAGGAACAAAGACAGAACGTGCTAAAATGTTGGGACAACAACTGGCAGAGTTAGCAAAGTCAAAGAAAGTAACTGAAGTTGTATTTGATAAAGGTCGTTTTGCATATCATGGACGAGTGAAAGCATTTGCAGAAGGTGCACGAGAAGGAGGATTAAAATTCTAATATGGATAGAAGAGATCAAAATAGAAGTGAATATATTGAGCACGTAGTTAAAATTAGTCGTGTATCGAAGAAAACAAAGGGTGGAAATAAAGTAGGTTTTTCAGCTCTCGCTGTTGTTGGAGATGGAAAAGGAAAAGTTGGCGTTGGCCTTGGAAAAGCTCCAGATGTTTCAAGTGCAATCAGAAAAGGAATTTTGCTTGCTAAGAAGCACTTTATTACCATTCCATTAGTAAATGGAACTATCCCATCCAGAGTTGATGTCAAATTAGGCGCTGCACGAGTTATGCTCAAGCCAGCACCTCCAGGGAGTGGTATTATCGCAGGTGGAGCAGTTCGAAGTGTTGTAGCAGCAGCGGGTATTACCAATATCTCATCAAAGGTACTGGGGACGAATAATCAGGCAAGTAATGTCAATGCAGCTCTTGAAGCGCTTCGACAGCTTTCAGAAATAAGTGAAAGGAAAGAAGGAGCAAAAGCAAAATAAATATGGAACTACATTCATTAACAAAAGTTACAACGAAAGGGAAAAGAAGATTCGGTCAAGGACATGGTTCTGGACGGGTAAAAACTAGTGGACGTGGTACAAAAGGTCAGCATGCTCGAAATACAGTACCGCTCTCTTTTGAAGGAGGAGCTCTTCCTCTTATTAAACGTCTTCCCTTCCTTCGTGGAAAAGACCGCAATCCATCACTTCGCATAAAACCTGTTGTTCTTAATGTTTCGGATCTTAATAGACTTCCTAAGAACTCTGATGTTACAATTGAATTTCTCATCAGTCAAAAATTAGTTGCTGCTCGCGATGCAGAGACTCGAGGAATAAAAATCCTTGGTGATGGAGACATTACAGTCCCATTAACTGTTAGACTTGCAGTCTCTGAAAGTGCACGCGAGAAGATCATTAAGGCTGGTGGAAAAGTTGAACCTGTAACTACAACAGTAGTGGTATCTTCATGAACAAATTTTTAACCACGCTTCAAAATGCTTTTCGTACTGAAGAAGTACGGAAAAAGATTTTATTTACCGCACTTATTTTTCTCGTATTTCGAATCTTTGCTCACATCCCAGTAGCTGGTGTTAATGTAACACAGTTAAAAGCGCTTTTTAGTCAAAATCAATTTCTAGGACTCTTAGATATTTTTTCAGGAGGAACACTCGCCAATTTTTCAATTATGGCTCTGGGGCTTAATCCATATATTAATGCTTCAATCATTATTCAGGTACTCACCATGGTTTTTCCCAAGCTTGAAGAGCTGCAAAAAGAAGGAGATCAAGGAAGACGAAAAATTAATCAATATACCCGCTTTCTCACTGTTCCGCTTGCTGTCCTTCAAGCAATTGGCATGTACGCACTCCTTCGAAGCCAGGGAATTATCGGAACACTTGGACCAATCGAGATGCTCACATTTATGTTAACGATGGTCGCAGGGACAATGATAGCTGTTTGGCTTGGGGAATTAATCACTGAGCGTGGGGTGGGAAATGGCGTATCTGTGCTTATCTTTGCTGGAATTGTTGGAAGTCTACCGGCAATGCTTGGGAGAACAGCCTCGACAACAGATGCGCAAAATAGTTTGAGTCTTTTTATTTTTGCTGCATTAGGTCTTGCTGTCGTTGCATCAATTATCTTAGTGAATGAAGCGGCACGACAAGTGACGATTCATTATGCGAGGAGAATGCGTGGTAATAAAGTGACAGGTGCACAGTCAACACATCTTCCTATCAAGCTTAATCAAGCTGGCGTAATTCCAATTATCTTTGCCGTATCCCTCGTCCTTCTCCCCTCACTTTTTGCTAATTTTATGTTGTCCTCACGAAATACGACACTCGTGAGTGCTGGTCAGTTCATTACAACCTGGCTTGATCCTAATGGGCTTGTTTATAACTTATTATATTTTGTTCTCGTCGTCGGTTTTACTTTTTTCTATACTGCAGTTATCTTTAATCCAACAAAAGTCTCAGAGCAAGTACAAAAACACGGTGGATTTATTCCGGGAGTCAGGCCAGGAACCCAAACAGCAGCATATCTTAACTATATTCTCACAAGATTGACGCTAGTTGGAGCAGTTTTCCTAGGGTTAATTGCTGTGCTTCCTTCTCTTGTGAGGGGAGTTACGGGTCTTGAAAGTATTGCATTAGGAGGAACAGGGATTCTCATCGTTGTCAGTGTCGTTCTTGAGACATATAAATCAATTGAAGCGCAGTTAGTCATGAAAAATTACGAAGGATTCTTAAGAAAATAATTCATGAAAATATTACTTATTGGAATACAAGGTGCAGGAAAATCAACACAAGGAAAACTTCTTTCGGAAAAGCTTCATATCCCATACCTTTCAACAGGGCATATCTTTCGTGATATAGCAAAAGAACATACTCCACTTGGCCGTTATATTAAAGAAATTATGAATTCTGGATTTCTTATTCCAGATTCAAAAACACTGAAGATTGTGAGTGATTACCTCCATAGACCAGAATATGCAGAAGGATATATACTTGATGGCTTCCCACGTACTCTTCATCAGGCAGAAGAGTTTGAGAATGGTATTGATCATGCTTTTTATTTAGAAGTTTCAGATAGAGAAGCTTTGTGGAGACTCTCGTATCGAGAAGGAGAAGAAGCGGATGGAAGAGAGGATGAGACACTAAAGGCGATACGAAAAAGAATAGAACTATTTCATGAACATACCAAACCAGTTCTTGAATACTATCGACATCATCGAAAGCTAATAACTATTAATGGTGAGCAGCCCATAGAAAAAATTCATAAAGAGATAGTGGAGAAGATTAAAGAAGAAAAAAGATAATTGTATGAAACAGGGAATCATCATAGCTATTGACGGCCCTGTAGCTTCAGGAAAAGGAACGATTGCTCCCATACTTGCAAAGACCCTTCATGGTTTTTATCTCCATACAGGTGCAATGTATAGATGTGTAGCATTATATTCTCTTGAACATAATCTTACGTCGGATGCTGACATCATACAAGCGCTTCCTGATATTCATATCAATTTTACCAGTGACAGAACATTGCTTAATGGTGAGGATGTGACAGAAAAGATTCATCAAAATATTATCTCATCTCGTGTTGCATGGATTGCGACTATCAAAGAAGTAAGGACATTATTAATTGTACAACAACAAAGAATTGGTCGAGAAAAAACACAAAAAAGTATTACCGTTATTGCAGAAGGACGAGATACGGGGACTGTTGTCTTCCCAGACGCTGAGGTAAAATTGTTTCTTGATGCATCTGTTGAGACACGGGCTCAAAGAAGGCTTGCTCAACTTGAAAAAAGAGGAGAGCATATTACCTTTGAGCAAGTACTAGATGACACAAGAAGGCGGGACGAGTCAGATCAACAAAAATCAGGAGCACTTGTAACTGATCCAATTTCACACGGCTATGACATTATTGAGACTACAGGCTTGACTCAGGAAGAAACACTTGAGAGAATACTCTCTCTGCTTAAAGAGAAGAACATATTATGATTGATATTAAAACACCACAAGAAATCGAGATAATGAAAAAGGGTGGAAGAATGCTTGGAAAGGCTCTTAACGACGCTCTTTTTGCGGTTAAATCGGGTATTACTGAAATAGAACTTGATAAAATTGCTGAAAGATCAATTATAGAGCAAGGCGGAGAGCCTGGGTTTAAGAGAGTTTCTGGGTATAAACATACTATTTGTGCGGCAACCAATGAAGTCGTGGTTCATGGTATCCCTTCAACGAGAGTCCTTAAGGATGGGGATGTAATTTGTATTGACTGTGGGGTTTATTATCAAGGATTTCATACAGATATGGCGGATACTGTCGTTGTTGGCGGAAAAGAGAAAGCTTCGAAAGAAGTACAGAAGTTTCTTGAAATTGGAGAAAAAGCATTATGGGAAGGGATAAAACAAGCAAAGGCAGGGAATAGAGTAGGGCATATCTCAAAAGTTATTCAGGACATTGTTGAAGGAGAAGGATATTATATCATTCGAAGCCTGGTAGGCCATGGGGTGGGGCGTGATCTTCATGAAGCGCCTGAAGTTCCTGGTTTTTTACATGGAAAAATTGAGAAAACACCAGAACTTATACCAGGAATGACTATTGCAGTTGAAGTTATTTATGCAATGGGAACTACAGAGGTTGCATATGCAAATGACGATGGCTGGACAATTAAGTCTGCTGATGATAGTCTTACTGCTGTGTTTGAGAGATCGATTGCTATAACTGATTCTGAACCGATAGTACTAACAAAGTAGTGTTGCTCAAGGCTCCCTCCTATGCTATAATACTTCGACGAGTACGCTCACTGTGTTTCAAAAGAAGCACGTCCTCTTTTGGATATGCTTTTTTGGGTTTTACAGCTTTGAGAGAAATCGGTTATGGCACATCAAGGATCATTTGAGAAAGAAGGAATAGTTCGTGAATCACTACCCAACACACTATTTCGGGTTGAGTTAGAAGACGGTACTATGGTCCTTTGTCATCTATCCGGGAAAATGAGAATAAATTTCATTAAAATTCTCCCGGGAGACAAAGTCAGAATAGAGATGACTCCCTATGATCTGACAAAAGGAAGAATTACCTATAGAGTAAGGTAAAGGAGAAAAAACATGAAAGTACAGGCAAGTGTAAAAAAAAGATGCATGAAATGCAAAATTATTAGACGAAAAGGTGTTGTCTTTGTTATTTGTCAGACACCAAAGCACAAACAGCGCCAAGGATAAATATATGCGTATTGCAGGAGTAAATATACCAGACGAAAAAAGAGTTGACATTGCCCTTACCTACCTTTATGGAATTGGGAGAAGTAACGTCAAGGCTATCTTAGAAAAAGCACAGATTGATCCTGCAGCACGCGTAAAAACTTTGAATGAAGATGATCAGAAGAGAATTACTCAGGCAATAGATAGTCTGAAAGTAGAAGGAGATTTACGAGCCGAGGTTCTTGAAAGTATTAAAAGACTTAAGGAAGCAGGAACATATAGAGGTGTTCGTCATACTCGTGGTCTTCCATCACGAGGTCAAAGAACACGTTCAAATGCTCGTACAAAGCGAGGCAAGAGAATGACAATTGGAGCTATTAAAAAAGAAGTAGCAGCAAAGATGGAAGCAGCAGCAAAAGCAAAAGGTAAGTAAAATATATGGCAGCAAAAAAAACAATAAAAACAGTAGCTAAGAAAAAATCAACTCTTCAAGTAGGAGAGCACGGGAGAGTCTATGTAACATCAACATTTAATAATACACTTATTAGCATTACAAATGATAAGGGTGATGCAATTTCTTGGAGTTCTAGTGGAAATGTTGGGTTTAAGGGAACTCGTAAATCAACTCCTTACGCAGCTTCGATAGCTGTTGAGCAAGCAGCAAAGAAGGCTTTAGCAAAAGGATTGAAGTCAGTAGATGTATTTGTGAAAGGTCCTGGATCTGGACGAGATTCATCTCTTCGAGCAATTAAAAGTGCGGGTCTTTCAATTTCATCTATTGCAGACATTACGCCTATTCCACACAATGGACCTCGGGCAAAGAAAAAGAGGAGAATTTAATTTATATGGCACGATATACAGGACCAAAACACAAATTAGCGCGACGAGAAGGAGTAAATCTTTTAGATAAAACTTCTGCATCTCTTCAAAGGAGACTTAATACCCCTCCTGGAGTTCATGGAGCGAAGCGAAAAAGAAGACTCTCTGAGTATGGACTTCAGCTTCGAGAAAAACAGAAGGCAAAGGCAATGTATGGAGTGTTAGAAAAACAGTTTAAGAGAATGGTTACCGATCTTGAGAAGCAAAAAGGAGATACGAGTGAATTGATGCTTGCACTTCTTGAAACAAGACTTGATAATTTAGTATATCGTCTTGGTTTTGCAAAGACTCGCTTCATGGCTCGACAGTTCGTCTCGCACGGTCATGTTAAAGTAAATGGGAAAAAATTGAGTATTCCATCTTATCAAGTGAAAGTTGGGGATGAAATCGAGATTACTGAAAAAATCAGTAAAACACCGGATATTACAAAGTTACTTACTGAGAAGTCAGACGTCCTTACTTTTATTGAAAGACAAGGCACGAAAGGCCGTCTTGTGAGGATGCCAAAAGCTCAGGATGTAGTAGTTCCATTCAATACTCAGCAGATTATTGAATATTATTCAAGATAATGATACAATATGTATCTGTCTGACTAGAAATACAATGAATAACGACTTACAATTTACAGTTAAAGAGATCCAAAACGAAAACGGATATGGCGAATTCGTCATTGAACCGCTTGAGCCAGGTTTTGGAAATACGATGGGAAATGCGCTTCGACGCGTTCTCTATACCTCTATCCCTGGTGCAGCTGTTACTGCAGTAAAGATTGGTGGAGTAAAACATAAATTCTCAACAATTGATGGGCTTAAAGAAAACGTTATTGATCTTCTCCTTAATATTAAAGAATTAAATCTTCGACTTGCAGATGGAAGAGATAGTGCAACAATCAGTCTTTCAGTGAAAGGTGCTCGCACAGTAACTGCAGGAGACCTTGAAGCAACAGACGGAGTTGAAGTTGTAAACAAGGATCAGTATCTTGGTTCTCTTTCTGGTAAAGATGCAAAGCTTGATCTTGAATTAACAGTAGAACGTGGTCTTGGATATTCTCTTGCAGAGGAACGAAAGTCCAGTTCAGTTGGTCTTATGCAAACTGATGCAGTTTTCTCACCAATCCGACGTGTTACATACACAGTTGAAGCAACTCGTGTCGGAAGGCAAACAAATCTTGATAAGTTAACGATGAAGATCTGGACAAATGGCACAGTTGATCCTCGCGAAGCACTCGACCGAGCTGCACGAATTTTAGCAAATTCATTCCTTCAAGTTTATGAACCACAAGCAGCAGATGTTGTAATTGATTCAACTTCAGCTACCCCATCAGTTGCTCTTCCGGCAGCTGCAAGTAGAATGACAATTGATGAACTCGATCTTCCTACACGAATTTATAACAGTCTTCGAAATGGTGGAATTGAAACAGTAGAACAACTCCTTCAAACACCACGAAAAGATCTAATCAGTATGCGAAATATGGGCGGTAAGTCAATTTCAGTTATTGAAGAAAAATTAAAAGATAAAGGTATTTCATTTACTGTTTAAGCTAAATCTCAAATCTGATATCTCAAAGCATACTGCATCGATTAGTCTCTTAGAAGAACAAAAGGGTTTTGGAGAAGATTACGATTTGCAGAGGAAGCTTTGAGATTTTTTTATGAAAAAACAAGTATTTGGTCGACAATTTAAGAGAGATATTAATGAAAGAAAAGCACTTTTTAAGGGGCTTGCAACTTCATTGGTTATGCATGAAAGAATAGAGACGACTGAGGAGAAAGCAAAAGCTATTAAAGGATTAGTAGAAAAGTTGGTTACAAAAGCATTAAAGAACAATGGATCGCATGCTGAAAGTCTTCTTTCACCATATCTCGCATCTCCAGCTGTTAAAAAGTTAATTTCCGATGTTGCTCCACGTTTTGCAAATCGTAAAGGTGGGTATACACGAATTATTAAGATTGGTCAGCGATTTAATGACAATGCGAATATGGTCATAATGGAGTGGGTTGAAAAGCCAGTAATAAAAGCAACTGCTCTCGTTGAGAAAAAGACTAAGAAAGATAAGAATGATGAAGTTGCTCTAGATGCATCTGTTGGTACGAAAACACCTGAAAAGAAAGCTACTAAAAAAGCAGCTAAAAAGGAAGTAACAAAAGAGAAAAAGACTCCTGCAAAAAAGACAAAATCAAAGGAGGAAGCGAAATAATGAAAGCACAGACTCGACCAACAAAACAAAGTGAGATTACTCATGCATGGCATCTCGTTGATCTTAAAGATCAAACACTCGGAAGAATTGCTACAGATATAGCTCATAAATTAATGGGGAAAGGCAAGGCAAATTTCGTTCGCAATCTTGACTGCGGAGATTATGTTGTCGTTGTCAATGCAAAAAATGTGAAAGTATCAGGAAAAAAAGAAGAAGCAAAAATGTATTATCGACACTCAGGCTATCCAGGTGGATTTAAAGCAGAATCATTAAAAGAGTTGCGAGCTCGTCGACCTGAAGAAATCATTAGACACGCTGTAAAAGGCATGTTGCCTCAAAACAGACTGCGTGATAGAATGCTCAAACGATTATTCATTTTTGCAGATGAAACACACACTTATGCTGATAAGTTCTCTTCCAAAAGTGAAGGAGGAAATGTATAACACATATGGCAGACGGAGTAAAAAGGACTGATTCAAAGAGAGATTATGTTTTTGCAGTAGGACGACGACGAGAAGCTGTCGCACGTGTTCGATTGTATGAGTTTGTACGAGATGGTCTCACGTGGGAAGAAACCCCAATTAAAAAAGGCGAAGTGCTTGTCAATAAAAAAGCAATTGCAGACTATTTTCCAGGTGAAGTAAATCGTTTCCGCTACACAGAGCCATTTAGAGTTGCCAACGCTCAGAATAAATACACCGTAACTATAAGTGTTGCTGGAGGAGGGCCTTCTGGACAGCTTGACGCAGTTGTTGCAGGTATTGCAAATGCGCTTTCAAAAGCAGATCCTGAAAACTTCAGACCAGTATTAAAAGATAAAGGATTTCTGACACGAGATGCACGTATCCGTGAGCGACGAAAAGTTGGTACTGGTGGAAAAGCAAGACGTAAGAAGCAGTCACCAAAGCGTTAAATTGTATGCATTCTCCTGAAGGACATACGACATCTCCTAACAGTACTCCTTCCTATTCGACAACTCTTGAAGCATATTCTCGTGATATCAATCTCGCCAATGTTCGTGATCGGACATATGGTATTTTTGTACCTTACATTGCTGAAGCATTTGATGCTCTTCCAGATGATGAACAAAATAAAGTAGGTAAGGTGGCATCACAGTTTTCAATGCGTGAAGAAAATGTTCTAAATGCACTAGATTATAGAAACGCCTATCCAAATGAAGTAGCTGCACGAATATTACTTAATAGAGTCTTTAGTGAGTCTGAGAGTGTCACTGAAGAAGAAAAAGAACGAGCAGAGAAAATACTATTTGATGCTAAAGGTAAAAAAGATCCTCATATCCTTTTTGATACAGCTGATCCTCTTCTTTGAATTTATTTTTCCTTCTTATAAATATTAAAAGCGTATGGAATGATGTGTGCAAAGTGATAGAGGTTAAATAAGAAGAAGATTGAAAGTGCAGAGTATGTTAATAACATTCGAAGTGTTCCATATTTTCTAAATCGTCTGTCAGAGACATACACTGTTTGTGAAATTATTCCGAATTTACCCTTCCGTGCGGCATTTCTTATAAAAGCAATATCATCATAACGGAGCGATATGTTAAATTTTACTTTCTCAAATAATTTTTTCTTTACTATAATTGCAGACCCCGCACCGGAAGGAAATAGCTTTTGGAGTAGAAAAAAAAGTGATGAAAAGTAAATATAAATGGAGGTAATTGGGAGTGTCGATTGATACGGCATGTACCAGGGACAAGCGATATGTAATTTCTTTTTTACCAATTCGTTGACTGCATCTCTAATGAAGGTAGGTTTTAGACGAACGTCAGCGTCTAAAAAGAAGAGAATATCTCCCGAAGCTTTTACTCCGCCTAATGTTCTTTGTCTTGCAACAGGAGGATGACATTGAATAAAGATAATACTGGGGAAATTTGCTAGTAGCTTTTTTGTGTTATCTACTGAGTAAGCGTCAACGACAATTATTTCCTTAGGTAGAAGTGTTTGAGTTGAGAGGTCTTTGAGGAGTAATGGTAATGTTTTTTCTTCATTCAGCGTTGGAATAATGACACTAATCATAAATAGTTAGGAGGAATGAAGAGAAAAAAGTTTTTGGAACAGAGGATTTGTTTCAAGCAGTTGTGCTTCTTCTACACACCATTCTGAGTACTCATTCGGTAAAGAGATTTCTTCTAAAAACTTTTTCCATGGAACATATCTTGTTTCTGCGACTTCATCAGGATTGGGTATTGGCAACTCATCAGTAAAGCCAATCATCACTGGACAAATTTCATTTTCAACTATTCCTTTATGTTCATAGCGGTAACGATAATTTGGAAGGATAATTGATAGGTCAATATTTGTTAAATTAAGTTCAAAAGAAAGTCTTCTTTTCCCTGCATCTACAACGCTCTCATCCATCATCGGATGTCCACAACAACTATTTGACCAAATAAGTGGCCAGGTCTTTTTTTTGTTACTTCTTCTCTGAAGAAGTAAATTTCCGTCTCTATTAAAGAGAAAAACAGAAAATCCCCGGTGAAGGGGAGTTGTGTCGCTATGGGCATCATACTTATCCATGGTCCCAAGCGGAATATTTTTTTCATCAACTAAGACAACATATTCTTTCATATATCTTTGGTAACTATAGCATAGAAGATTACTTTGTTGAACGAGAAGTATTTGAGGAAATAAAATCAAAAACTGTTTGAACAAGTCCTCCTAGTACCATAAGGTATAGGATAAAGATGCTAAACCAACCAAGAATAGGAATAAATGAAAGAAGTAGTACTACAACTGGCCCAAGTACCGCAGCTTTCCAGTCGAGCACATATTCTTTTTTATTTCTTTTTTCCCACCAGCTAAGAATTTTTGCTCCAACATAGATCTTGAGTAAGCCAAGCGAAAGAAGGAGCAAGAGTATATACACAACAAACCAGGTAATTCCTAACCAGATAATAATGAGGAGGAACAACCCCGCAACTGGCATAAGGAAAAGTGAACTAAATCCAAGTCCTAAACTCTTGATCTTTGATAACTCAATTTTCTCGAGTACTTCCTTCGTAATAAATCCGAGAACGAGGACAAATAAGAGACTGAAGAGAATATCCATAACTAATGTGTAAATGGTACCTGCGCTGATGAGTGCTTTTGCTTGTTCATTACTTCGATGTTCTTGCTCTGTATAACGAGTATTTCCTTTGACAACAGCTCCCTCCTGAGATATCACTTTCTCCTCAGAGGTATACGTTAAATCGCCTGCAATTGATGCAGAAGATCCTATTGTTAGTTGTCCCATATTGCCTGAAACATCTCCTCCAACTGGTGCATTTATGCGGACATCACCACCATTTGCATACACATTTCCTTTTACTGGACCTTCAACTTCTAACGTACCTCCGGTTATTATGAGGTCTCCTCCAACAGATGATGTTTTAGAGAGTCGTATAGTGCCCCCTGCAACAATAAGATCTTCTCCAATGGAGTCTTCGATGGTGATTGTTCCTCCGGCAATTCGTGCAGATTGTGAAATAGGACCGCTGATTGTAATAGTGCCACCAGCTGCCATAAGGCTTCTCTGTATCTCGCCTTCAAAAAGAAGAGTTCCTCCTGCAGCGACGATATCTTTTTGCGAAGATACACTTACCTCAACTCGGTCACCAGCAAGATACGTGTTTTCAAGAAGGGGGGTTTTTGAGAAAAAGACGTTTTCACCACTTTTAAATGTCGCTGCTGAAGCTGACGGTGTGAAAAGAAGCAGGAGACAAATGAGTAAAATGATCTTTTTGATGAGTTTCATTTCCACTATAATAGCATTACTAAACCATATTATACCAAGGATTACAATGATATTGATCACACAGTAAATATGAAAAAATTAATAAAAATTAGTCGACCACGATTTTGGATCTATTTATTCGGCCCATTCTTAATTGGACTTGCCGTAGGAGGAATAAATAGAGATTATTTTTCTCTTGATCTCCTAGTCTTGGGTCTTTATTTTCTCTTTCCTGCAAACTTTCTTTTGTATGGTATAAATGATATTTTTGATTATGCTACAGATAAACTCAATCCAAAGAAAAAGAAGTATGAAGAACTCGTTACTCCAAAAGAACAAAAAAGACTTTTTCAACGAATACTTCTCTTAACACTGCCTTTTTTTATCTATAGCGTATTTATCTCCCTTGAAGTAGGCACACTTTTGGGGTTATTTGTACTTCTTTCTCTGCAGTATTCCTCTCCTCCCATAAGAGCAAAGTCTAAACCATTTCTTGATATGGTATTTAATGGGCTGTATATTATCCCAGGTATTATTTCCTATTTTATTATTTCCGGAACATATCCATCTCCTCTCATTATTTTTTCTGCACTGTTTTGGACTATGGCAATGCACGCATATTCAGCTGTCCCAGATATTAGTGTTGATAGAAATGCACATATTCAGACAATAGCAACGCAATTAGGTTTTACACCAACACTCTATCTGTGTCTTGTCTTATATATCATTTCAGCACTACTTATTTATCCGTTTCTAGGAGTTTTTGCCATCTTTGTTGCACTTATTTATGTCACTTTAATGTCACTCTCTCTCATGAGTAATGAAACAGACATATTCTCTCTTTATAAGAAATTCCCAATCATAAATACCATTGTAGGAGGACTATTATTTTTCTATCTTTTGTTAAAGTGAAGATAATGGATGAGATGACTTTATTCCTTGAATTCTTTTATATGCAAGTTCTGCACTAATGAGACAAATAGGGACACCTATACCAGGATTGGTATTTCCTCCGACATAATAGAGATTTTTTACTTTTTTGCTTTTATTATTTGGTCGAAAAATAGCTGTTTGTTTAAGTGTATGAGCAAGACCTAAAGCAGATCCTTTATAGCTATTGTATCTTTCTTCAAATTCTCTTACTGAGAAGAATTCCTCAACTTCAAGATGCGTTTTGATATTTGGTACTTTCATAGTATCTTCTAAAAATTGATACGTTTTATTTTTATATATTTCTATATCATTTTTTGTTAAAGTCATTCCTGGTGCAATTGGTACAAGCACAAAAAGATTTTCTTTACCAGAAGGAGCCACACTTGGATCAGTATAGCTTGGACAGCACACATATAAGGATGGATCATTAGGGAGTTGGGGATGTTCAAATATTTGAGAAAAATTTCGTTTCCAGTTATTTGAAAAATATAAATTATGATGAACTAAACTTTTAACTTTCGTGTTAAGTCCAAGATATAAAAGAAACGTTGAGGGAGCAAGTGTTTTTTTTCCCCAGTAATCCTCATTATACGTTTGTGATTCAGGTTCAAGGAGAACCGTTTCAGTGTGATGCATATCTGCATTTGAGATGACAAGATCTGCTTGAATTCGTTCGTTTCCAATTTTTACCCCAGTTGTAGTTCCATTTTCTACAACAATTTTTGTAATCGAAGAGGATGTATGGTATGTAACTCCATGTTTTTTTCCAATGGCTACGAGACTTTTTACGATTTCATACATTCCTCCCATCGGGTAAAATACGCCCATATTAAAATCAATATGGCTCATAATGTTATAGAGTGCAGGAGTGTTATACGGTGATGCACCAAGAAACACGAGATGATACATGAGGATTTTTCTCATTTCATCTGATGAGAATCTCTTTGAAACATAGGAATCCATTGATTCGAAAACAGAAAGTTTACTTCCCCTCGTCATGAGATCCCATGTAAAAAAATCTTTGATAGAATTATAATTTTTGTACATAAAATTATTGATTGCAATTTCATATTGACGTTTTGCTGTGTCTAAATACTTATCTAGTTTTTCTAAGCTATTTTCTTCAAAATTCTCAAATATCCTTTTGTTTTTTTGCATATCGGAAAAAACATCAACTGGCTTTTCTTTTCCGCTAAAGAAAATTCTGTATGAGGGAGATAGTTTAACGAGTTTGAGATGATCTTCTACCCGTTCTCCAAGGAGTTTATAGAAATGTTCAAAAACATCCGGCATGAGGTACCACGATGGTCCCATATCAAAAATGAACCCTTTTTTCTTTAGGATATTACATCTACCACCAAGAGTTGCGTTTTTTTCAAAGAGTTCAACTGAGTATCCTTTTTTTGCAAGAAGTGCAGCTGCTGCAAGTCCACCTATTCCGCCACCAATAATAATAACTTTTTTTTTCATTTATGAATTTCGAGCAAGGTTGTAGGAAAGAAGTTCTGATAAAACTGTTTTATATTTTTCAGAAATTTTTAAATCTTCGATAAGTGTCTGTGCACCATGTGCTAACTTAGTCATTTCATTCTGTATCTCGTCACGGGTTCCTGTTTTAGTAATAATATTTCGCACATACTCTATCATCTCAGGAGTAAGATCTTTATTTCCAAAAATTTTGGAAAGCCTTTCTTTCTCAGTAGAATTTACTTTATTGAATAATGTTGTGTAGTAAAGTGTTTTCTTTTCTTCGCGAATGTCAGAGCCAACTGGTTTTCCAATTTTTTCTTCATTTCCAAATAGACCAAGTTCATCATCTCTCATTTGAAAAATTATTCCGAGGGATTCACCCAATCTCTCAAGTGATTTCAGGACACTTCTGGACTCACCACACAGAAGCGCGCCGGCCAGAAGTGGAAGGGTAAAGGTATAGCGTGCAGTTTTATAGGTATACATTGCAAGAATTTGTTCTTCTGTTACTCTTTTATCACTTCCTCCAAAGTAAACATCCTGCATCTGCATGAGGCCAACAGCAGTCATTTCATCAGAGAAGAGTTGAATAATTCGTGTTTTTCTGTCAGGGTCTCCCTGGAGCTGAGATAAAAGAGAATATGCAAGAAAAAAACCAATATCACCTACACATATACCCATACTTATCCCAAATTGGTGAGGGGAGGAAAGGTGCTCTTTTTCTCCTAAATCTTCATATTGGGCAAAGATAGTACGTTGTCCTCTTCGAGTGTAATCATTATCCATAATGTCATCATGGATAAGAAGAGAGGTATGGAGGAGTTCTAATGCAACAGCAAGATGTAATCCGTCTTCTGAGTTCTGTCCTGAAAACATTTCTTCAGAAAGAAGAACAAGCCCTCCTCGAATCATTTTTCCCTCAGTTGCGAAATCTTGCAATCTATGGAGAACATCAGGGCCAAACATATTAATTTTATGCAGTTGAGCTTCTTGCCTTTTTAAGTAGGAAAGAAGATGATGTGAGATCACAAATTTTTTTTCTTTAAAATACTTTTCCATTATTTAATGTCCTCAACAGAGCTGTAGATGCAATGCGGAAGATACTTGGCTTAATTTTTTGTGAGTATACTATAAAAGGATTATTATAGATTTGCTCTGCGCTCCACATGTACATTATAGCAGCTGTTTCTATAGGTATCCGCGATTTTTTGGAGATAAATTTAAAACCATCAAAGGCATTTTGCTGCCATTTTCTATATCTATTAATTTCACTTCTTATAAGTGCTATAAATTGCTTTGGGTTTTCTCGTGCAGTTTTTTCACGGAGATCAGATAGGCTATATTTTTGAAGAACAATGTGAGGGATGTATGTTCTCCCTAACTCATTATCTTCAGCAATATCACGAATGAAATTAATGTACTGCATGGCACGACCTTGAAGAGATGCAGTTTTATATGTCTCACTGGGTAAATGCAGAATTTTAGCCATCATCAGTCCAATTACTTCAGCAGAACCGTACATATACTCTTCTGTTTCTTTAAATGTTATATATTTTTTTTTCGTAAGATCATTTGACATTGAGGTGAAAAACGCTTCCACCCATTTTTTTTCAAAATTCATTCTATGAAAAAGCTCTCCAAATTCAGAGACTATTCGAATTGGTGAATGACCTGTTATTAAATAATCTTTCCAAGACTTTTTGAATGAATGAAATCCTTCTTTGTCTTGAGGCAGAGTGTCTACGAAGTTATCTACTGTACGGACAAAGGCATAAAGAATAAAAACATCTTTGCGGATTTCTTTAGGGAAAAAGAGAGAACTATAAAAATAGGTTTTACTCCCTTTTTTCATGATCTGAAATGAAGAAGGTGACATGACTCACGTATTATAAATCCTGTCGTAATTGCTTGCAAATTGAAGGAGGGGTATAATCGCTTTCATGTATCGTGCAGAAAGTAAAATAGAAACTGTTATTAATAGAGCAATTGAAAAAAAAGTATTCCCTGGATGTGTCGTAGGTATTTATGACAATGGACAAGTCCATGTTTATCCTTTTGGAAAGTATACGTATAATCAATCCTCGCATTCAGTTGCATCTGATACTCTTTATGATATTGCCTCTTTAACGAAAGTGATCCCAACATCACTTCTCACACTCCATTTGATTGATAGAGATTACATTGATCTCAATACCTCAGTTGCATCTTTGCTTCCACTATTTGAAGGAAAATATAAAAATAAAGTAACACTTTTCCACCTCCTCACCCAGACGGTTACTTTTCCATTTACTCTTTCTGCTTATACTTCCCTTTCAGCAGATGAATTACGCTCTCTTATTCTTACCTCAGATCTTGTTTGTCTCCCGGGTACACAGTTCACCTATACAAACGCATCAAGCATTCTTTTGGGATGGGTCATAGAAAAAGTAACGGGTAAAAGCCTAGCAAAAGCAGCAAAAGATATGTTATTTGAGCCTCTTCAGTTAATTCATACTACTTTTATCCCACCAGTTGAGATGAGCGTTCCGACAGAAATACAGGATGGTAAAGAGATTTATGGAGTAGTGCATGATGAAAGCGCTCGGATATTTAGTAGGAAAAGAAATTATGTAGGATCTGCTGGAGTATTCTCAAGTGCAGGAGATATTCTTAAAATTTTAGAGATAATTTTAAAAGATGGCAAAATCGGTGAATCTATTTTTTTATCAAAAAAGATTATTTCTTTGATGGAGACAAATCAGCTCGCTAATATAGGTGTTTCGCATGGTCTAGGATGGGAGTTAGATCAGGAGATTTTTATGGGAAAAATTTCAAAAGGAAGGACAATTGGCAAAACTGGCTTTACAGGGTGTAGTATGATGGTAAATAGAGAACAGCAAAAAGCATTAGTAATATTGTCAAACCATATTTATCCTCACAGACGTGTGAGTCGTGAATCTATAAATAGTTTGAGGCAAGAATGCGCTGAAGCAGTATTCCAGGGGTAAAAATATGAAAAAAATTAAAGAGGGGATATATAAGCATTATAAAGGCAACAACTATCAAGTAATTGGTACTGCTCATCATAGTGAAACGCTTGAAGAAGTAGTTGTGTATAAAGCACTTTATGATCATAAAGAGTATGGGAAAGATGCATTGTGGGTTCGTCCTGCAAAGATGTTTGTTGAGAAGATTGAAAAAAATGGTAAAGTGCTGAATCGTTTTTCTTTTGAACACCCCTCCCCTCCTCATCCCAGAGTAGGTGTTGGGATAATTGTCGTCAGAAAAGGGAAAGTATTAATGGGAAAAAGAAAGGGGGCTCATGGAGAAGGAGCATGGTCAGTTCCAGGAGGTAATCTTGAGTATGGAGAAAATATTGAAGAATGTGCAGTTCGAGAGGTATTTGAAGAAACGGGAATAAAGATTAAGGATACTCAATTCATAACAGTTACAAATGACGTTTTTCAAAAAGAAAATAAACACTATATAACTTTATGGATGAGAGCGTCGTCGAATAGTGGGAAAATAGTGATTTCAGAACCTGATAAATTCTTAGAAATAAAATGGGTAGATCCTGAACAACTACCCAAACCTATTTTCTTACCATTAGTACATTTTCTTAAAAGGTATTCTCTCACTGAATAAAGTCTATATCACGAGCAGTGCCTAACTGTTCAAGCTTGAGTATAAGTTCTTTGGGGGGGATTCCGGTTACTTCGATTCCTTCTTTATGAGCAATAACAAGTCCTTGAATTAACTGACGGGCTTTACAAGCATCATCTTTTTTCAAATACTCAATTTTTACAGAATTTTCAATATAACTGCTATCAATAATTTTTAGAGTTGCAAAGAAGACACTTGTCTGCAGAAAAACATCCGCCACATTTTTTATAGGTATACTTTGAATATGCTGGGTGAAGAAAAAGGATTTTTTCATAACATTCACCTGAGCAATCTCTATACTCAACTGGTCAGGAAAAAAGTCAAAGGGAAAACATGCAGATGTTGAGTAGAGTGGCATACGGGAAGATGAAACTAATGCATCGAGGTGTTTATGATGTCTTATCAGGTTTTCATGAAGGAATTCTTTTTGTTTAATTTCTTTTTGTACTCGCTCACTAGTAGCATTACTACTGCTTGTTAAACGAAAAGGAAGTTTGACTGAGGTGATAGGACTGTTTTTAGATTTGAGTTTATGGGAATCTTTATAGGGAAAAATTTGTTGTATTTTCATACTTTTACCCTACGATAATTCGATTAACCATCAGTAATAATCATGAAAGAAAAAGGTTTGATTCCATTATTGTTAAATATGGTTGGGTTTGTTAGCATAAACGTATGAGGTTGGTAACGTATTTACTTATTAATGGTATTGCGATCTTTCTTGCGTCACAACTACTTGCAGGAGTCCATGTGAATGATTTTGTAACAGCAATTATTATTGCAATTATTTTAGGTTCCCTTAATTTTTCTCTTAAACCACTTCTTATTATTCTTACTCTTCCATTAAGCATTCTTACGCTTGGATTATTTACCTTTGTTATCAATCTCTTCATACTTTACCTTGTTGACATATTAATAACGGGATTTAGGGTGGATGGCATTTTATGGCTTATACTCTTCAGTATTATTACCTCAATTATCTCCTCATTTCTTAACAAGATGGTAAAAAATTAAGGAACATCTTAAAGTCTAGTCTGCAGCTGAAGTATAAAAATCATGTATAGGAATATGTGGTGACCAAGGAAAATATTCTATGCTTGGCGGGAGAAGTCTAATTTGTGAGGAGTTTCCTTCATATGAATACTCTCCTTTATATGCAACTATTTCCTGCGGTGGGATTTCATGCTGTTCAAGCAAATTTTGTAGTGCAATAACTTGCTTTGCAAGTTGTTTTGATTTTCGTGCTGCCTTATGGGCAAATTCAATAACAATCAATTTACCATCGGGGCCTAAACCAAGGAAATCTATTGCTCCACACGTTGGCAACATATGTTCAGGACGATCGGGAACTTCTAGAAGGTAATCGGAAAGATTTACCTCAGTAAATCCTTTGAGACCTGCAATGGATGAGGGAAATGTCTTATAAAGATTCCCGGCAATCCGTGGCCAATTCGCATGGAAAAAGAGAAGATTATTGTTGTGGGCAATCTCTGTTGCTGAAGTTGGATTATTCCTTATCTGTCTATTTCCTAGAACAGTTGTTAATTCTACTGGTGGAGATTGTTCGTTACCCAACGTTACTTTATCTTGAGAGTATGGGAGAAGTATTCGAACGAATTTTCCATTCTGAAGATCAAAATCAAGTAGACGTTGCCCATCAGGCGCAGTCTCTTTAACTGGAGAGCTAATTGCTTTATGATTATTCCTTTCTTCTCTAAATGGATGGGATTTATATTGCTGGAGTCGATGAGGAGCTCTTCTGATTGTTCTGGGGAAAATAATGGGAGCAGGGATATCAGGAGTAGGGCTTCTCGGTTGAATTGATCCAATGATACCGGGATGGTGTTCCGGACCAAACATATATTTAGATAATAACAAAATATGATGAGGTTACTTTGTAAGAAATAATTTTATTGTGGTTCAATAACAAGTTCTTTTGCAAAGAGATAACCCCACATTATTGCAGCGGGAAGAAGGTTCTCAAATTTTTCTGCATTAAATTCTTTCCCTCTTAGCGTTAAGCGTTTAATATATTGTTCTGAGTTAAGGTTGGTAATAAATAACTCCATCACTTGACTGACGGGATGTTGTACTTTAATACCTTCTGAGAGTAGTTTTCCAACTTTATTTCTCACGTGTCTAATATGATCGGACTGTGTATTTATAGCGTAAGGGGTATAAGGCTTTGTTAATGCTCGCTCTTTTAGGAATATTTGTACACCACATGACATTGAGAGATAAATCAAACCATATAATCTTGTCCTTTTTACTTCTTCTTGAGATGGAATTGGAGTATAAAGAAGTTGAGTAAAGACCTTTGCTGCAGTTCTGCAATGAACGAGTATTTCTTCTGGAAGATAGAATTTTGAAAGATTACTGTCATGTGTATATTCATCCATTGAATACACAATTTCTTCCCAAATTCTATTTACAACTGGGTCTATCTCTTCCTGTTCGTTACTGGGCAGTCTTTTCATAACAGTATAAAACTAGCATATATGTTAGTTATAAAAAAATGCAAGCACAGCAATGAATTTCTTACTTTCCTTGCTATACTATAGAAGATGACAATTCTCCCTGAAAAATTATTTGCGCATGATCTAGACTCTGCTCTCCTCAGGGAGTCATTTCTTGTGTCTGCAGTCGTTTCTATAATTGTCATACGTTTGTTCCTTAAATTAACGGGATATCCCAGCCTAGGTGGTGATTCTTTACATATTGCTCATATGTTATGGGGTGGGATGCTCATGGTCGTTGCATTTTTTATGCTTCTCTCGTATGTGAGTAAAAAAACGACGGGAATTGCAGCAGTGATAGGCGGGTTGGGTTTTGGAGCATTTATTGACGAGTTGGGTAAATTTATTACACGTGATAATAATTATTTTTTCCAACCCACTATCGCACTCATATATATTATTTTTGTACTTTTATTTATTATTTCTCAAGCGTTATCACGCTATAACAAAATCTCAAAAGAAGAATATCTTATTAACGCACTTGAAGGCGTAAAAGAGGCAGTACTCAACGATATGGATGTTGAGGAGAAAAAAGTCGCTCTCTCATATCTGAAAAGAAGTGATCAAAATAATGCTTTAACTATTGCTCTCACCAACTATCTTAAGAATGTTGAGTCACTTCCTTCTCCTCAACAAAGTATTTTTACTCGTATTAGGCATATTATTTTGACGTATTACCGAAGAACTGCTCAATCTGCATTCCTAACAAAAACAGTTGCTTTTATACTCCTTTTTCAATCTCTCTCAACGATTATCATTTCTCTTAATCTTTTACTTACCCGTACGCATCTCCCTTTTGATGAATTAGGGAAGTTAATATCGTCATGTGCATCTGCACTTATCGTTTTATTTGGAATTCTCCTGCTTCGATTTTCAAAAAGACGAGCATATAGAGCATTTAAGATATCTCTTTTTATCTCAATATTTTTTACACAATTTTTTCTTCTTTACACAGTTGAAATTTTGTCGTTTCTCACACTTGGAGTAAATATTCTTTTATTACTTGTTGTTGATTATGTAATCGCAGATGAAGAGAAAAAACTAGATCAATTAAATGCTTCGTAAACTTTTTGGGAGAGAATTGCAATTCTCTCCGCTGCTGCGTTTGGATCATTGCTTTCGGATAAGACGATGAGAAGATAATCCCCTTTCTTTGTAAAAACAATTCCTGCATCATGTTTTACTCCGTTCAGTTCTCCTGTTTTATGTGCAACCTGAAGTGAGTTTGGGAGGTATTTAGGAATACGATCATTGAGTCTTTGTTTTTTTAATAATTCTTTCATTTCTTTCGATGCATTTTCTGAGATAAGTTTATTCGAGTAGAGCAATTCAAAGTAAAGCGCAATATCTTTTGCAGTGGTTTGAGGTAAAGTAGTTGATGTTCCAATTGAAGACTGAGTAAGGCCATACTCTTTGAGAAATTGCGCCATTTTGGAAACACCAATTTTGCTTGATAAGAGAAGTGCAGAATAATTGTCTGAAATCGTGATCATTTTTTCAGCTGCATCTTCAACGCTCAGTTCAATTCTTCCTTCAGTTTGTTCAGCAGATTCTGAAGCGATATCATATTTTTCATTCAGTGCAGAGATATCTGCACTGAGTATTGTTTCTTTTTTAAGAGTTTTTGATTCAAGTTGATCATAGACAACTGCAAGAAGCCATAGTTTGTAGAGACTGGCTGAAATATATTTTCGTTCAGGATTTTGAGAGAATGTCTCATTTGTTTTCATATTTTTTACCACAACACTATATGTTCCTTTTGTTCCAATTAAAGCATCTTCTATTCCTTTCTCAAGTTTTCTATTTTGGATAGAAAGGACTTCAACTGTTGGATTTGATGTTTGAATCACTGGAGATATGAGGGATTTAGTTTTTTCTTTAGTGAGAAGTAGGAGAAGAAAGAAAGACAAAAACATAAGACTAAGAAAAACTGAAGTAAAAAAGAAAAAGGCTTTAAGTATCTTCATTGGATTTTATAGTACTGCTTCTGTGTTAATGACGCAATCTGCATCTTCATACTGTATAATGCGAAATATGTTAATTGATGAAGTTGCAATTACAGTAAAAGCCGGAAATGGTGGTGACGGCGCTGTTTCTTTCCGTAAAAATGAAGGGAATCCTCGAGGTGGTCCTGATGGGGGAAATGGAGGGAATGGTGGAGATGTTTATCTCATTGGAACTGATGATCTCTCCGCACTCTCACAATTTCAATTTAAAAAATATATTAAAGCTGATGATGGAATAAAAGGGAAAGGAAAGACGCTTTTTGGAAAAAATGCAGAAGATTTGTATCTTAAAGTTCCGATCGGCACGCAAGTGATGATCAATGAAAAAAAAGTTTGGGAGGTATTAGATACGACCACACCATTTCTTTTAGCAAGGGGAGGAAAGGGAGGACGCGGAAATAATGAATTTAAGTCTGCCACCAATCAAGCACCGCGGCATTTTGAAAAGGGTGAAGAAGGACAGGAAAAAACTCTCTTATTAATTCTTAAGCTTATTGCACGAATTGGACTTATTGGTTTGCCAAATGCTGGTAAAAGCACACTCCTCTCAGTACTCACAAACGCTCAGCCAAAAATTGGAAATTATGCCTTTACGACTCTCGAGCCAAATATAGGAATGATGGGGAAGGTAATGATTGCGGATATACCGGGCCTAATTGAAGGAGCAAGTTCGGGGAAAGGACTTGGGACTAAATTCCTTAAACATATTGAGAAAACAGAGATGCTTGTTCACTGTATCGATATCTCACAAGATGATATCTTATCTGCATATAAGACAATTCGAGAAGAATTAGGAAAATTTGATGCAGCTCTTCTTGAAAAAAAGGAAATTGTTCTTCTCACAAAGACAGATTTAGTTTCTGAAGAAATAGCTCAGAAAAAAATGATTTCTCTTAAGAAGAAGGTGCAAAAGGAAATTTTTTCACTGAGTTTTTTTGATAGTGATGCAATTAAAAAATTTACTCAGTTTTTAGAAGAGAAATTTTAGTTCTTGTCAGTTGTTTGTGCCTGACCTTCTGTCATTGCAAGTAATTTTCCAAGCTCCCCTGCGAATTTTTTTGCATGATTCCTACTCATACCAATTCGGGATACGATGCGAACTTGATCTGTCCCAATTATCTTTTGTCCAATTTCTAGAGTTAATCCGTCTTCATTTGTAGTCATAAACACACTATCCGTATAAAGAATAGGAGTAGTGTCAACATTGACATTTATCGCGATTTTCTTCTTATCCATGTGCGTCACCTCCTTACCAGCTCCCACCACCGCCACCGCCACCGCCACCACCTGCTGAACCTCCTCCAGAGGAACCACTTGATGATGGTGCGCTTGCCATTGCAGAAGACATGGTTGCTGAAAAAGTATTCATGCTTGTTGCAAAGGTAGAGGAGTGTAAAGAAGAACCATAAAACCAGGTTGAATGAGACGGAATTTGTCCCATCTCTTTCATTGCTTTTGCATATTTTTCAGTTACCCCAAATACGATAGCATAGGGGAGGAGTTCACTGAATATATCTTTTTTTTCATAAAATTGTTGTCGATACTTCTCTGCCCCTGAGAGAAAGAGTTTAAATCCTCGTGCTCTTCTATAAAGATCCCTGCCTTTTGCGGTGCGCCTTGGCATGTTAGGTGCAAAGAGTAAGAGGGCAATTCCAATGAGAGATATTCCTACTCCAATAGCGAAAAAATATTCATTCTCAAGTGTAAGTCCTGGAAAGAAAATACAGAGTCCACCAATAACAATAATTATGACAGCAGTAATGAGATAGTTATTTCTTACTGATTCAGGATTGTCCAAAAAGAGTTCTTTCCTCACAATTTCTGTGTATACCATGTTTTTTATTATTTTTAAGTCGTCATAGAAGGTTTGTTTGATAGTTGAGAGAATAACTTTATCAGTACCTGAAAAGAGCCTTATGATAAGCTCTCTTTCAAAAGGGAGTAATGATGAGACATCTTTTTTTGATTTTAAAAGTTCATAGTCTTTTGAACCAAAGAGCCATTTTTTGGGAATCTCAGTAATACGTAAATATCCTCGTCTCGCGAGATCAACAAGTGTAGCTGTAATATCAAGAGTATCAGTTCTTTCATCCATGATAACTCCTATCTCGGCAGGAGTTAATTTGTCAGGTGAACCAAACTCTACAACAATATTTTCATTTACTCCAATTGGTTTGATTTTTCCAGAAGTGTCTCTATCAAGAAGTGGAAGGTTATTGTTCCAATAATCACGCCCTGATTTATACCATGTTAGAAAAATCCCTCCAATACCAAGAAATGAAATGAGTCCTCCTATATACCAAATATGTGGATTCATGAGTTTTTCTCCGAATGTTTTTGGTCTCTCTACCTGTAAAATTGGAAAGGTGCCTTTTGGAAAACTGAGAGCAACTGTCATTCCTTCACCTGGCTGGAGAGTATCTGTTGTGAAGAGAGCTTGCGTATTAGACTTTATATCTTCACTACAGGTATCTGTTGAACCTCTCACCCCTCTATAACATGCATGAGAGAGTATCTGCCCTTGAGAGAGAATTACCTCAGCGGTGGTTTTGTCAATTGGTACCTCCCATTCATCTCCTGTAATATTCCAGTAGAGTTCATCAAATTCCGGATAGGTATCTAGTATTCCTGTAGCAATATACGTCAACGTGTATTTCTGTTGGTGAGATATTGTTTTATCTGGATCACCTATGCGTATTCGAATATTTGCATTATTTTGTATTACCTCATATTTTTCCTTTCTATCATTTCGGAGAACTTGAATCACCTCAAGTGATGTATATCTATTTTCCCCATTATTTTTTTTATAGACATAAGGAACATCCCGGTAAATTCCATGTTTGTCTAGATCTTGAAAATCAACGAGAATTTCTTCCCGGATTGTTACTGTTCCATCTTGATTGATTGTTACTTTACTTATAAAAGAGTTGATAATCCAGTTTTCTTGAGCAGATGAGAGTGGAGGAATAAAAAGGAATACAAAGAATAAAATACTGATAAAAAGTCGTTTCACATCCGTAGTATATCACTCATACTAATAGAATTCAGAATTACCTTCATGAGTATGATTTTAGCCTCAGCAATGGTATACTATTATATATGCAAAATATAATAAGGATAATTAAAATTTCGAGGCCATTACATCATTTGGTCTTTATACTTGCTGCTCTTATTCTTTTTTCTGCTCTCCTCAATCTTGCAGCGCCACTTCTTTCAAAATTCATTGTTGATGAAATTGTAAATCGTGTTCAAGGACAAGGTGGTGATCTTGGGAGACTTCTTTTCTTAATTATTCTTGCATTTGTTATGAATTTTATAGGGCTTGGCACAACAACAATTAGTGAGAGGATTGGAGATCATTTTGCTGGACGATTAAGAAAGTTCTTAACAGAGAAGTTCTATGATAAAGCGCTCACTCTCCCTCAAGCATATTATGACTCTGAAATGTCTGGGAAAATTCTTAACCAATTAAATAGAGGAATAACAACAATTCAAGGTTTTCTAAACACATCTACCAATTTTATACTTCCAACATTTTTACAAAGTATATTTACTGTTGCAATTCTTGCCTACTATAATTTGCCAATTGCATTCTTCACTTTTATTCTTTTCCCAATTTACTTACTTCTTAGTTATTACTCAACAGTTCAGTGGGGTAAAGAAGAAGTACTAAAAAATGCAATTGAGGATAAGACTCGGGGACGAATGCAGGAGGTAATTAGTAATATAAGTTTGGTTAAAAGTTTTACAACTGAGAAAAAAGAATTCAAAATAATTGCAGATAACTTAACTGAGATTAATAAGATTTATGCAAGACAAAGTAAAACATTTCATATTTATGACTTTTTCAGAGGACTATCTCTACAGATAATATTATTTGCAATTAATATCCTAGTTTTTTACAACACATTTCAACGAAATCTGACGATTGGAGAAATGGTGTTAATTCTTCAGTTAGTAAACCAAGCGAGACTTCCACTTTTTGCTATGTCCTTTATTTTGACACAGATACAGATGGCAGAAGCGGGATCAAAAGAATATTTTGAGGTCCTTAATGAAAAGTCAGTTGAGGATTATGAAAAGAAAGTTTCATTAACTCTTATTAAAGATCCTACGATCTCATTTGATAATGTCTCCTTTAAATATGAAGAATCAAATACAGTTCTAAATTCTGTCTCTTTTAATATTAAGAAAAATGAAGCAATAGCTCTCGTAGGGCATAGTGGAGCAGGTAAATCAACAATTATAAATCTTATTCTTAAATTTTATGAACCAACTTCTGGAAAAATATTTCTTCGAGATAAAGAGTACTCAACACTTGATCATAAAATGGTGAGACAAAATATTTCACTTGTTTTTCAAGATAACGAGCTTTTCTCCTCGACTATTCGTGAGAATGTAGCATACGGAAAATCGGATTCTTCAGAAAAAGAAATTGTGAATGCTCTTAAATTGGCTAATGCATATGATTTTGTAATGAAACTTCCCAATAAATTAGATAGTGAAGTTGGAGAACGTGGCGTGAGACTATCAGGGGGACAAAAACAGCGTATACAGATTGCGAGAGCAATACTGAAAAATGCTCCTATATTAATTCTTGATGAAGCAACATCCTCACTTGATGCAAAGTCAGAAAAAGACGTTCAGGACGCCTTAGAGAATTTGATGAAGAACAAATTAGTTATTATTATTGCCCACCGTTTTTCAACAATTCAAAATGTAGATAAAATAATTGTGCTTGACCAGGGGACTATTGTGGATATGGGTACTCCTCAAGAGTTAGCAGAGAGGCCTGGAATTTATAAAGATCTTCTCACTTATCAAGTTGAAGGAAATAAAAAGCTTCTTGAAAAGTATGAAATTTATTAACTTCTTGACGGGATAAGAATAATAAAGTAGGATAAAAACTCACATGGAAGAAAATCTACAACAAGAATCATGTCCAAAATGTGGACAACCTCTCGCTCCTATTACAACAACAGCGACTGGTCGTAAACTCCAACGATGCTCTGCTTCCTCTTGGGACCCATCAACTCGTACAACTACTGGATGTGATTATGTAAAATGGTTGCAGGTAGAGCCAGAAACACTTGATGAAAAATGTCCGAAATGTGGATCTCCTCTCATACTCTCAGTTACTCGTTTTGGAAAAAAGATGAAGAAGTGTTCAACGGGTGGTTGGGACAAGAATGAACGGAAAGCAACGGGTTGCGATTATGTAGAGTGGATAAATGGAACTACAGAGCAGCTTGATGAGAAATGTCCGGAGTGTGGAGAAAAATTAGTTCTCTTTACAACATCTGCTGGTAAGAAAATGAAGAAATGTAGTACAGCTGGATGGGATAGAGAGGCACGGAAGGCAACGGGTTGCCCTTATGTCTACTGGTTAAAACCTTCTGAATATCCAAAAAAAGATGATGAGTTAAATGGTGAAGAATTCCTTCCCCCTGAGCCTGAGGAGTAGAGATGACAAAATATAAAAAAGCAGTTTCAGAAATGCTTGAATACAATCACGATCTTTTTGTAGAGTTTAAAAAAATCCATGATAAATTTGTAGATGACCCAGATAGTGTAAAAGAAGAATTCAATCGTGAAGGGGAGAAGGTATTAAGAATAATGCGAAGGTATGAAAATCAACTCTGTGGTAAATCTGAAAGCGGAATGTTTAGTAAGTACTCAACTAATCTTTCTGAGAAATTCTGGGACGAGATTAGAGTCCACTTTCCAAAGATTGATCATGTAGGAATGCAATAGTTATCTCTTTAAAAGATTATTCATCTCTATTTCTTCTATTATTTCTTGAAGAAAATCTGAAACCTTTCCTTCTATTTCATGAATATTTTTTATCCATTGATAAGAAGAATGTTCTTCGCTAAGTAGTATATCTTGATTACTGTCATCTAATTCGCAAAGATATGCTAGCCTAATTACTTGAAGATTCGAATCTTTTGTAGAGTAGACATATGAGGATGCAAGAGGATACTTTACAGTAACGTCGAGTCCAGTCTCTTCTTTAATCTCTCTCTTCATTCCCTCTTTTGGATGCTCCCCATGATCTATTGCACCGCCTGGAAGCTCCCAAGTATTAGGATGCGAGTCATGTGCTGCGCGTCGAACAACTAGAAATTTACCGTGTTCATTTAATATAAGTCCCGAAGTTGCTACCCATTGTTGTTTTTCATTTAGCATAAGGCATTATTATACTCGTTTAGTATAGTTTTTGAAAAGGATCTGGAACTAGCAAAGGTGATAAATTACTGATAAAATAATTGTTGTGTTTAAAAATAATAGAAGTCTTCTCATAATCGCGCTCATTGCAATAATCAATTCGTTAGGCTACGGAATAATTATTCCAATTTTGTATTCATACTCCTTGCGATTTGGATTGTCAGATTTTGAAAATGGAATGCTTTTTGCTATATTCTCCATTTTTCAGTTTGCATCAACTCCATTTATCGGTCGACTCTCAGATAAATACGGTCGACGACCACTCCTCGTGATCTCTCTCTTTGGCACTGCGGTTTCATTCTTTATGGCTGCTTTTGCTCCCAGCGCATTATTTCTTTTTATTGCTCGAGCTCTTGATGGACTCACAGCCGGAAATATTCCAGTTGCATCAGCTGTGATATCAGATACAACTTCTGATAAAGATAGAGCAAAAGGATTTGGAATAATCGGTGCTGCATTTGGTTTTGGATTTGTCTTTGGTCCAGCCATTTCTGCGTTGACTCTTCAGTTTGGCGAAAATGTTCCTTTTATTATTGCAGGGATTATTTCATTGATTACTGTTGTCGTGACTGCACTGTTTCTTCCTGAAACAAATAAGAATAGAGTTGAACATGTTGATTTAAAAAACGTATTTGACTTTAAAAAATTAGCAATGGCGATTGCAGAGCCGGCAACGGGAATGACATTACTTCTGTCTCTCATTTACAACACTGCATTTGGACTTTTTATTTTTGCGTTCCAACCGTTTGCTGTAAAAGTGTTGGAGTTATCAGCGAATACTATTTCAGTTATTTATACAATTTATGGGGTAGTAGGACTTGTTTCACAAGGAGTTATTATTCCATACGTTGTTAAAAGATTTGGTGAAAAGAATGGATTATTACTTTGTTTCGGCTTGGGTGCTGTAACATTTATTGGCATGTATTTATCTCGAGATATTATTTCTTTTGTTATTATCTCTATACTCTTTGGTATTGCAAATTCATTTTTCCTTCCTCTTGTTCAGGCATTGCTCTCAAAAGAAGTAGATGCCAAATCTCAGGGTACAATTCTTGGTATCAATTCTTCGTATATTAGTCTAGGAACTATACTTGGCCCAATCATAGGAGGACTTATTGCAACATATGGTATCCCTCTCCCATTTGTTTTTGGAGCTATACTTGCTGGTGTGTGTTTCGTCCTTGCTTATACCAAAATCAAAAAGACATACCATCATGAAGAATCACTCGCTTAAAGTGAAGTATAGGCATCTCTCACTGCAATATTTACTGTTTCAAACTCTCCAAAATCCGGATTTTTCTTTTCAAGGATTTCGATAAGCACTTTTTCTTGATCCATAATAAGTGGGAGCCACTTCTCTTCGTATTCCAAAGTCTCATTATAGGGAATAGTATCAAGAGTAAACCACTGTGGCTTTCTTCCTGGAGTTGCTTTTATTTCTCCTTGCCATTTTTCACAGAGAAAAATAAAGAGGGTCTCATCTGCTATTATTTCATTCTTTTCATTCTCAGAAACTCTGTGAAGGACGCCGACTTTTTCCAAATCATGTGTATAAACAGTAATTCGAAGATCATCATATAAATACTGTACTGTTTCGAGTTCAAGTCTTTTCTCTGATGTAACTTCCCCACCTATACCGGTAAATTTTCTTATACGTGATGAGTAGACAGTTTCAGCAAGAAGAATTTCATCATTGTCTTTGAGAAAACAAACAGTCCGAATATTTTTTTGCATGGTGTAATTATATCAAAAGAGTGAATATTGGAATGGTGAAACCTTAATGATTTGTCAAAAAACTCTCTTTGCTGACAATAAATTTCTCAATATTCTCAAGGAGAGTATCAATACCTTTATTATTTTTAACTGAAATAAAATGAGGAGAGTATTCTTCATAGTTATCATGAATTTCTTCTTCAGATTTGTCATGGGCTTGGTCTATTTTATTGAAAACATAAAAACGTGGTTTGTTTTCAACTTTGAGTGCATAGAGTACTTTTTCAACGGTTTCAATTTTTCGCTCCATATCGGGGTCTGAGATATCAATAACATGTATGAGAAGATCTGCATGAAGTGACTCAAGTAGGGTTGACTCAAAAGCCTCAATAAGGGTTGCAGGGAGATTTCGAATAAACCCAATGGTATCAGAAATAAGAATTTCTTTTTGAGTTTGGGGTAGAAATATTTTTCCGACACTGCTATCGAGCGTTGCAAAAAGTGCGTCTTGGACAAGTTTTTGTTTGCCTGTTAATAAATTAAAAAGCGAAGTCTTTCCAGCATTGGTATATCCAATAATTGAAACAGTTTTCATGCCTATTTTATTTCTTCTTTCGAGTTGCCTTTCCCTTTCTTCTCTTAATTTTTTTAATTTATCCTCTACTTTTTTCTTTTGGTTCCTCCAGTGTCTTTTCATAAGTTCCGTATTTGTTTCTCCAATTCCTCTCGTACCAATACCACCACTCTGTCGCGATAAAACAAAACCCATCCCATAAATTCGAGGTCCCATATGTTCCATGGCAGCTAGATCAATTTGAAGCCTTGCTTCTGTTGTCTCCGCATGTTGGGAAAAGATCTGGAGGATAAGTTGAACTCTATCCCATACTTCTACATCCGGATTGCCTTTTCTAAATTGATTTTTCATCTCAAAAAGATGGTTTGGTTTGACAATTGCGTTAAGAATTACTGCGTCTGCTTCTGTCTCTTTTATTCTCTGAGAAATCTCTTGAACCTTTCCACTTCCCAGGTAATGTCCCTTACTGTGAATCTCTCTTTTTTGTAAAATATAATCGACAACTTCACCACCATATGCGTCGATAAGTTCTTTTAACTCCTTTAAATCCTTAAATGCCTCTTCTTTTGTTAAGTGGGAAGGGAGAATGCTCGCAACAATAATTTTTTTTGGCTCATTCATATGTCTCTGATTATAACTGAAGTTAATTGATTTGCTAGTATTTCCATATGAAAAATTGGGATTTCTTTGATTTAGAGTGTGTCGTTGGTGTGAATTATTTTTAAGATTTCTCTTTCACGATCAACGCCGGGAATATTTTTTAAGACAGAAAAGTGAGAGAGTATGTAACTAATAGGAAGAATGTTTTTATTTGCATCTTCAAACGCTTTATCTATTTTGTCTGAAGGTATATTATACAGTAATGAAAGATGAGGTTTGAATTGTAATCCCTCAAATTCTGAAGGTTGTGTAATAAATGGAGAGAGTGATCTGAGAATTGATAAATGGAGATTTGCAAGTCCTTCATTAGGGTCAACTAATGCTACTAAAACATTTCCTAATTCTTTTGATTGAAAGATTTCTAATCTATTTGCAGTTATTGAAATAGGTTTGAACGATACATGGGTTAAGTGTTCTAAAAGAGTACTATCACTAATCTCTTCTTTAAGATAAAATCGTCTCTTTAAAGTTATATGTGCATTATTAAGGGTAATAATACTATTTTGATGGAGTAGTGGTTGATCAAAGTAAAGTCCGAATCGTTTTTTTATAGTAATAAATTTATCATTGAGATCAGTAGGAGTGAATGATGTTATTAAATAAGAAGGAATTTTTTCGTGCATTCTTAGGAGTACATTTTCTCATTTGTCTCATCTGAGGGGAGTTCCTTACAAAACATTTTATAGTATACTTGACGGGTTAACACGACATCCTTCATACAATATTTTGCAATATCATCCAATTTCCCATCTTGGAAATACTGCCAGACCATTGACCCATCCATCTCATCTTTGGATGTAGGAAGTCCAAATACTTTTGCTAATAAATCAAGTTTGACAGCGCGTCTTGGATCACCCCAGAGGTCCCATTCTTTCATGGTGTCAAAAAAGGGGGTACTTCTATATCTTGCAAAACTTAAATCCATACGAGGAAAGACGCCATTGATTCGTGATCGTTTATAGATAAAGGGCATATCAAATTCATAAATATTGTGACCTATAAACCGTTCAACATTATTTGCAAGTTTCCAGAACTTTTGTAGCATCTCTTTTTCATCACCTGTAAGAACTCCTTGCTCAATTGTTCCCCGTTCATCCTCCTTAATATATCCAATACAGCAAATACGTCCAAATGCTCCATCCAGTGCCATTGATTCATAAAGCTCTTGTTCATTTTTTTCTCCATTACCGTTTTTATTTTTAAGAATATGAAGAAATGTATCCCGTAATTCTTCGGAACACGGAATTGTTTCAATATCAAGAAAAAATCGAACCATATAATTACTATTAAGTATCTAGGTAAGGAAGATAGTCTTCCCTCTGAAAAGAAAGTGTAGCGTATTTATGTAGCAGCTGCAACCTTTTACTAAAATTGATTCTATAAAAATTGCCTGAGGTTCAGTAGAAGAGTATAATAGGTATATGGATGAAAGTGTTTTAAATAAAATCAATGTGTTTTCATCTCAATTCAAACACCAAACATTTAAAAAAAGGGAAATTTTGCTTCGGGCAGATGATAATCCTCAAGGAATCTTTTTTTTAACATCAGGTACTGTAAAACAGTATGCCATATCTAAGAAAGGCGAAGAGCTTGTTGTCAATTTGTACAAGCCTCCTGCATTTTTTCCAATGACATATCTTTTTGCTCAAGTTGATAATGCATATTATTTTGAAGCAACGAGTGATGTTGAAATAAATAAAGTCCCTTTGAAAGAAACAGAAGATTTTTTAAAAAATAATCCGGATGTTTTATTTGATTTAACACAGAGAGTTTTTAAAGGTATTGATGGTTTGCTTACACGCATGACCTATTTAATGCACGGAACATCATATTTAAAGCTTTTAACTGAACTTATTTTAACTGCTAAAAGATTTGGGGTCTCATCAAATGGTGGAGTTATACTGACAATTTCTGAAAAAGATTTAGCCACACAGACAGGAATGTCTCGTGAGACTGTAAGCCGTGAGATAAAAATCTTAAAAGATAAAGGTTTAATTACACTTGCAAAAAATCTTATCTTTATTACGAATATGAAGAAGCTTGAGGAAGAACTCATTAATTCTTAAATAGTGGAAATAGTAATTTTTTCCTCAGTTGGAATTACTCTACTCTTTTTTTTGTCATCGGTGGGAAGACCGATTGGGAGTAGATACCCCTGCCACAACCCGTTCCCCACCGATAACTCCAAATGAAAAAGATCTGTTAAGTTTTCTTCATCTTTAACTCTATAAAGTCTGTAGTTACCAATGACAAGAATATTATCTACTTCAAATGTTCTATGAGACGAAACGAGAAGCTCACCTATACCTGTAGCATTTATCCAGGCATAGCTGTCTTTATCATCAAGAATAAGAATCTTTGTTTGTTTTTTCGTTTCGATGAGTCTATAGGTTCCACTTTTTAGTAATGTAATCATAGAAAAAGTCTAAAGTGAATTTTTCTAAATATCAGTGATATAGGTCAATGTCACCTGATGATATTGATCAATGAAAATTAATAGAAATAGTTATACATTACAGGAGAAGTGAGAAGTATATTTATTAATATTAAGGGTGAAGTATATAAATTTCGAAAGATGATGAGGCATGTATTTATGGTGTATTCGCTCGGGAGGAGGTGTTAAGAATGATAACATTTCAACTTAAAAATACTGTTAAGGGAAACACGGATTATCGAAGGGTTCTTCATACCGGAACGAACAGTCAAGTTGTTGCAATGAGTATCCCTGTTGGGGGTGAGATTGGTGAAGAGATTCATCCAGATACGGACCAGATTATTATTATTGTTGAAGGAGAAGGTAAAGCAGTTATAAATAATGAGAGTAAATTTGTTGAAGAGTATGACATCATTTATGTTCCAGCAGGAGTACAGCATAATTTTATAAATACGGATGATGAAGAGTTAAAGTTATTTACTGTATATTCTCCACCCCATCATCCAGATGGTACTGTACATAAAACAAAAGAAGATGCAGATGCTGAGGAAAGGAGGTGAGAATAATGTATATATTTACTGGGTTGCTTGGACTTGCATTTGTTATAGCTCCATTCCTATTTAACTATTCAGAGAATACTGCAGCTCTGTGGACAAGTTTAGTAGGTGGGGGAATAATAATGTTGTTGTCTTACTTTGAAGGACTAGCAGAAGATAAAGGTCGATGGGAGTATATTGCCGCTGCAGTTGTTGGAGTAATAACAGTTGTTGCTCCATTTGTGTTTGGTTTTGATAAAAACACAACTCCAATGCTCGCAAGTGTAGTAGTAGGCACTATTCTTTTTCTTATTGCAGGTTCAAAGCTTTACTTTGGTAATAAAACTTACCAATAACCTACTTAATTTCTGGTAATTCCAATTACCAGAATGAACTTATTACTTTTACAATTGAGAAAGGAATGTTATGAAAAGTAGTCTGGCAGGATCATTTTCACTTCCAAAGTTATTATTTACTATTTTTATTGTGCTTATAACTTTTTATACTTACTCTGTTTTTTTTACACATCCACACCCATATTTTAATATTTTAGATATAGTTACATACTTTACTCCAACTATCATTTTAATATTTTTATTCTTGTTGGGATGGAAACATGAGAGATTTGAAGGATTCTCTATACTCTTTCTTTCCTTTATTTTTCTTTGGATATATCAAGTATATGTCGGACTAGCTGTCTTTACTTTCTTACTATCTCTAGGAATATTCTTTATTCTTACCCCAACGAAATAATCCCGCATAATTGTTATACAACGTGATATGTATCAACGACAAAATGAAGTTAATGATAGATAATTTAAGCAATAAGGAGGTGTACAAATGAATTGTCCAAAATGTGAAATAGGAAGGATAGTACATGTCATTCTTAAAATGTCAGGTGAAGAAGCATCTCTGTGTGATTACTGTAATACATTATGGGTAGAGGGAGAAGATATAAACGCTTCATCAGTGATAACACTTGATATAGCAAAAGCTAGTGGTGATGTGGAATTCACTCTTGAGGAATCAGAAGAAGAAGATCAGGATCATCGATCAGCTAATTATCCAACATATAAATAATTATATGAAAGAGAAAAAAACAATGGTCCTATTGGTTGATAGAAAAAAGGCTATGATGTTCGCTCTTCTCGGGCACGCTGTGCTTTCAAAAGATGAGTTTAAAGACGGGAATGTCCCCCAGAAAGTAAAACATGGAGATGATACGTGGGATGCACAAAACAATATTTTTCGTCATATTGAAGACCATCTCTATAGACATCTGCTCATGGTTGGAGAGCATGCTGAAGAATTCTTTATAAAAAATAATTTATCCCAAATAGTTATCGGAAGTCATAGATCATTGTTTTCAAAAATTGAAAAAAATCTACCAAATGAAATCTCTCGAAAGGTTAAAGCACGCTTTATTGTAGACTTAAAAGCTCCGTTTAATGAGATATTAGCTAAGGCTGAAAAAACAATTAAAAAAATTAAATAATTTGTTTTTTCTAAAATTATGAAAAAGGACAATATTCCAAAGATTGCTTCATTAATCTATATATGCTTTATAAGTATTTTTGCTTTAGATGTCTTTGATGCAAATTATTCATTAAAACAGCAACTCATAGGTTTAGTTATTCATTTAATTCCTACTTTTGGTTTTATTCTCTTATTCATTATTTCACTCTATAAACGACAATATGGAGGAATATTATTTATCGTAGCATCTTTTCTTTTCACACTTGTGTTTCAGACGTATCAAAGCCTCACGACTCTTGTATTACTATCAGGTCCTCCTCTTTTAATTGGAGTAATGTTTTTACATCCAGTATTTCATGCTGTAAAAAAAGAAAGGAATTAAAAATGGGAGAGAAAATTTATGTCAGTCATGTAAACATTCGCTTAAGTATCTCACTCCTGCTATTCAAACTTGTCTTTCTTGAATTAGTTTCGTCGTTATTCGTCATTTTTCTTCATACATCATTTTTTGTTTTAGATGATTTTCAGATTGGAGCGTTTGGACTTGATCTGTTTAATATTCCTTTATATATCTTTCTTGCTTTTTTGAAAATTATTTTGACTTGGTATATTATTCTTCAATGGTTAAATGAATATTATGAAATCACTCAGAAGGTAATCTATCATCGAAGAGGTTTGATTTTTAAAAAAGAGGAAAAATATCCACTTGAACAAGTCGCATTAATCGAGGTAACCCAAAATATGTTAGGGAAAATTTTTAATTATGGAACGATTAGTCTCTATGATAGAAGAAGAACAAAATATGCTGATATGTATCTTATCCATAATCCACTCAGGTATGCCAAAATTGTTGAAGAACAACTTGAAATATTTAGTGAAAAGAAGAATATTATTAGAGAGAGACTTATAGAAGAAGATAAATATGATATATCTGAAGATGAATACTAATCAATAGTAAGTTATCATTGATGCTTGTCAAAGTTTCTCTGTGAGTTTGATCAACGCAAGACCAATAATTTCTTTATATGCTAATTGATATCCATTATTTTGAATGGTTTTTTTTATCTATGACAAGTTCGTTAAGAATAATACAAATAATCTTCTCATTATTTCTATTCATCATAAGCCTATCTGCATTTATAGGTGGGTACGGCTTGATGACAGGTGATGGATTGGGGATGCCAAAAGAGTGGTTGATGGATACTCCATTTACTACGTATTATGTACCTGGATTAATTTTATTCTTTATAATTGGGGGGAGTCATTTTATTGCTGCAACTTTTTTAATAAAAAATCATTTTCTTTCTTACTATCTTTCCGCAACAGCAGGGTATGGACTACTCATTTGGATATTTACTGAATTATATCTCCTTCATCAAAGTCATTTTCTTCATGTGTTGTATTTTGTTTTTGGTTTGATAACACTTATTATAACTATGATACTACTTAAATTAGAGAGCAAACCCACATGATTAATACACAAAAATTTATTAGGTTTATATTCTCACAATTTTATCAACAGATTTTAAAAAGAATATTTTTTAGAATTGATCCAGAAGTTGTTCATCAAAGAATGGTGGCTCGGGGTGAACATTTAGGTCAGTCGGATTTCGCAAAAAGATTTATCAAATTATTTTTTTACATCAATAATAAAGCGCTGATTCAGGATATAAAAAATGTTCATTTTGCAAATCCAGTTGGTCTTTCCGCGGGATTTGATTATGAAGCTCGATTAACTCAGATAACTCCCTCTCTTGGATTTGGTTTTCATACGATTGGAACGATTACACAGAGATCTTTCAATGGAAATCCTCATCCTCAGCTTGGAAGACTACCTAAATCAAAATCATTGATGGTAAATAAAGGCTTTAGAAATAATGGTGCAGCTATAACTGCAAAAAAACTTTCGCCTTTGTCTTTTGACATTCCAGTAGGAGTAAGCATAGGAAGAACGAATGATGGCTCAATGACGCTTGATGAAAGCGTTAACGATATTATTTCATCATTTTCTATTTTCGAAAATGAACAGGTAAGAAATAGTTACTATGAATTAAATATAAGTTGTCCAAATTTAGATGGGGGGATATCTTTTTATGATTCTGAATATTTAGAAAAATTACTTACAAAAATTGATAAATTGAAGTTATCAAAACCAGTCTTCATTAAAATGCCTATAAGTGAAAGCAATGTGGACATTCTGCGGATGATGGATATTATTGTTACTCATAATATTGTTGGAGTTATTATTGGGAACTTGCAAAAAGAGAGAAAAATTCCTGAGTTAGATCCTGGTGAAGTAAAGAAATATCCCAAGGGAAATTTCTCTGGGAAGCCAACATGGAATAGATCCAATGAACTTATTCAGCTCGTGTATATGAAATACAGAAAGAAAATAATAGTTATAGGGTGTGGAGGTGTCTTTTCTGCAGAAGATGCGTATATCAAAATTAAAAAAGGAGCAACACTCATACAACTTATAACCGGCATGATTTTTCAAGGGCCTCAGTTAATGAGTGAAATTAACTCAGGTCTTGTCGATCTTCTAAAGAAAGATGGATATAGTCATATCTCACAAGCAATTGGGTCTGATATAAAAAAGTAGAGAGATAAGTTTCCTCATCTCTCTACACCTGCGACTAACAAGTACATGATATTTTTATTATGGTGGTAAATCACTTACATTAGCTCTTTTCATATAAATGTTTATGCTAGATACTTAGCACCAGCAATTTTTTTATCTATCTTTACCCTATTTATAGTGCCAAGCCTCTCTTCTCTCATTCTTTTCTCAATATTAGGCCACTGCTCATAATAGAAAGTTAGAAAATGCTGTAATGTGACCCTGTTGATTTGAGTTAGCATATTCATCACCTCCTATCGATTCTTTTAATATCTAATGTAACCAGAATACGTGAAAGGATTTGGTAATGCTTGACTAGCGGGGGACGGTATTAGGACATTAACGTGACAAAACTTACAGTAAATTTTTATTTTTCACTGGACATAGCTTTGTTAGCTGCCTGGCGAAGTTGTTCGACTTCTTTGTCAGATAGTTCTCTATATTTTCCTGACTTAAGTTGACCAATACTTATGGGACCGAATTTTATTCTTTCAAGCTCAAGTAAGTTCATCCCTACTATTTCACACATTCGTCTAATTTGTCTGTTCTTTCCTTCGTGAAGGGTAACTTCAATGAGCGACTTTTGGTATGAGTCATCAATTATTTTTACTTCAGCAGGTGAAGTTATCCCATCGTCAAGAATAACTCCTTTCTGAAATGCATTTATTTGCTCTTTTTCCATTCTCCCTTCAATTGTTAGTCTGTAAACTTTTGGGACGTGGTATCTGGGATGTATTAATTTATGCGTGAGTTCTCCATCATTGGTTAGGAGTATCAGTCCTGTGGTATCTTTATCTAGTCTCCCCACTGGATAGATTCTATGTCTAGTTGGAATAAATGAGGTAACATCTTGTCTGCCTCTCTCATCAGATGTCGTTGAAATAATTCCTTTTGGCTTATTGAGGATATAATACTGCATTTTGGGTGGGAGAATTTTCTCACCATTGAGTCTGATATCATCTTTTACAGGATCAATACGAGTCCCTGATTCACGAACTCTGTCTCCATTGACAGTTAACATTTCTTCCTTCAGAAGTTTTTTTATACTGCGTCGAGACGCGAGTCCTAAATGAGAGAGATACTTATCAAGTCTTTGTGTTGTCTTATCCATGGAGGATATTATAGCAAGAAGTAAAGGAGAAGGCTTATTTGCTATTATCATTATATGACAAAGGAAGAGCTTGGAAGGAGAATATATAATGCTTCACATCTTACAGGTCAATTTACACTTCGATCTGGTGCAGTGTCTCAGGAGTATTTTGATAAATATCAATTCGAGTCAAATCCAAAATTATTAAGAGAAATTGCAGAACAGTTGGCAAAGGATATTCCTCCTCAAACAGAAATATTGGCAGGACTTGAAATGGGTGGAATTCCCATTGCTACTGCTTTATCTTTATATACAGAATTGCCACAAGTATTGGTGCGAAAAACGGCAAAAGGGTATGGAACAGAAAAACTTGCAGAAGGAGTAGATATTTCCGGGAGAAATGTAACACTAGTTGAAGACGTCATAACAACAGGTGGGCAAGTCGTTAGAAGTGCAGGAGAGTTGAGAAATATGGATGCAAATGTTGAGTATGCATTATGTGTTATCGAGCGGGATGAAATAGGGAGAAGGAATTTAGAAAGAGACGGGATAGAGTTATATTCACTTTTTACCTCAGATGAATTAAAACATCTTGGATCAAGAGATAAATAATTTATTTTGTAAGTGTCAGAAATTCAGTTATGAATTTTTTTAAATAATTTTTAAATTCCTCATCAGTTGCATCCTCAGGAAAATGGACCATGCATGTCTTAAAGAATTCATACTTTGCCGCTAGTTGCGGATCTACTTTTTTGAGAAATTGTCTGACTGCTTTTTCAATTTTTGAATTTGTATCGGTAATAGAGTGTCTCTCTAAATTTGCCTGTGCGAATGCAGTGTTGATAAGCATTTGTGCATTTTTCCATCTGTCTTCAATATTTGAAATTTCAGTAATAGGTTTTTTGATCCAGCCAAGAAAAAATTCATTTATATTTTCTTTTTGTGAGTTATTGAAGTAAACATCAAATGATATATCATCAGCGTAAAGATCCTGAATACTATTAATAATTGTATGAAGTGCTTCTATTTCGTATTGATGAAAAGATCCTTTTGGAAATAACTCATGAATGACTTCATCATGAAGAGTAGTGTTATGAGATGGATGAAATGTCTGAATACGATAGACGTGACTGAGTTCATGGATCATGAGGCCAAGTGCCATATCGGTTGACAATGACCATCCTGCAACTACAATGACTGTTTTTCCATCCCGTTCTGTTGTATATCCCATAAATGGTAATTCATTATCCACTTCAAATAAGACTTCTTCTTCAATGCCATACCCTGATGCTTCCATCAATTCCAATGCAAAATTACTTCGTTCTTTCAGTGTGTTATTCATATATTAATTATTGGTAAGAGTTCTTTGAAATCAGATATGATGTGAGTTGGATGGTATTTCTGAAGCTTTTCAAGCGGATAGTATTTTTTATTTTGTTCAGGATAGAAAAGGATTGAGTCAATATGAGCATTTTGTGCAGCACCAAGATCACTCTTTGAATCTCCAATGATAACTGTTTCCTCAGGTGTAGCATGGAATGTGTTCATTGCTTTCAAAATAATTTCAGGATCTGGTTTGTGATTTTTGACATCTTCTGATGTAAAGATATGATCAAAATAATTTCTCAATGGAAATAGTTCAAGTGCATAATTCATTGTTTCAGTATTTGATGTTGTAATGAGAGCTACCTTTTTTCCATTCTTTTGACATTTTTGTAATACCTCCTCAACTCCATCATATAGCTGAATTGTTGGATAACTTTCTTTAATACGTTTCAGATATTTTTTGGTAAATCCATCCAAGTCCTTCACTCCTAATTTTTGTGGACCATCCCATGTCCCCAAAACTTTTTGGATTATTTCCTGATCTTCAGGATTTAAGTTGTATTCTGCAAACGTCTTTTTATATGCAGATAAGATAACGTCAATTGTTTGAGCAAGTGTTCCATCCCAGTCAAAGAGGAGATACCTATACGATTTCATCAGGACAGTATACCATTAATAATGTTGTGGTGTTACTTTTTAAGGAAATGTCTCGTGAGAAAATAGAAAAGAATAACAGTCACGACAGATGAAGCAAAGATGAGCTCATAATTTCGATAGATGGGAATACCTCCGATGTTTCTGACAAGTAAGTCCCTCATAAAGAAAAGTACTTCGGTGACAGCAAGAAAAATAGTTGCAATTTTTGCAACACCGGGAACATTTTTGATCGGTACTCTTTTTTTTACAATTGTTGCAGCTGCAATTATTGCCACAATGTAGAGAAGTGTAGAGAATACTTCGTGATAAATCCGGAATGGTATTCCAGTCCCTATGATATATCGATAATACGGGAACTCATCTCCAAATCGTACAACGAGTAGATTATACACAGCACTGAGGAGAGTGATAAAGATAAGTGTGAGGAAAAAATACAGCCCAGCTATTTTCCATTCTGGTATTTGAGTCTTTTTACTTTTCATGAGCTTTATTTATTATCCAGAATCACTCTGCAATATGCAAGTTGATGTCATTTCTGTATAATCACTTCATTATGTGTGCTGCTGTTGGTATTTATGGTGAACGGGCTGCTGATTACTGGCAGAGAAAATATGAACTGAATAAGTTCCCGGAACACGACTGGAAGAGTTATAATATCCGCCCTTCTCAAGAGACAAATATCATTGTTCGTAACTCTCCGACAAAAATGGTCAGACTTCAATTTGGTATAAAAGCTCCCTGGAATGACAAACAATTACTCATCAACGCACAGTCAGAAACAGTTGCTGAGAAAAGATCATTTGTAAAGATGTTTCGGGAGGGAAGAGGCATTCTTCCTGCAGATGTCTTTTATGAATGGAAGAAACTACATGATGGCAAACAGCCATATGCTTTTGCATTAAAAAATGAGGAGACTATGAGTATTGCTGTTATCCATAATGACGAGGGATTTGTTATCCTGACTACTTCACCCAATCACCTCATGGAGGATGTTCATAATAGAATGCCATGTCTTATTAAAGACAAAGATATTGATGACTGGCTCAATCCCGATACAGAGGATGAGCAACTACTTAAAATGCTTTCTCCCTATCCAGATAGTGAGATGAAGAAATGGCCTATCAGTTCTCTTGTGAACAAACCACAAAATAACTTCCCCGAAGTCTTGAAAGAGGTAAAGGCAGAATCATTCTTTTAATTTTTATATAAATTATTTCCATTCAATAATATCTAATATGATTTTCTGCTGGCACTGGTTGACTATGTAGGAACTTTTTATGCGAGTAACTATCACTATCTCTAGGCCTTATATCTAAAATTAATATATTCTCGTGATTTTAAATTGTTATTAAATGATCCATCGTCTGTAAGAGTGGGTGTCCCAGTATATCTTTTTATTTTTCTCCCGTTTCGTTCGTATTCTAATTCAGTCATAAACTCCCACCCTGATTCTCCCGTTCTCCACACTTGGTCTTCAATAATTTGAATATTTGTATTGCCAGACTCATCAAGTCTTCTACGAGCCACATTAATCGCTCTTTTTTTGGTAGCAAATGGGTGATCTTGAAGATACTGGTTAACAAGAGGACGAACACAGTTTGCACAGATACATTCAGTCCTATCTGCTACAGGTACTTGAAAGCGCATGATTCCAGCACCTATGTTATATCCAAAAAAACTTCTCACTTCCTCTAACTCTTCTGCCAATTCATCATCAGGAAACGGAAATTTCCAGTTTGGCTGTTCACAATTATCACAGGTGGGTTTTTCAAGTTTCACTTCTACATTGCCATCATAAGATGTGCCGGTCAGTGTGTCTTCCACTACTGAAATTGAAACAGGGAAATTAGCCTCTTCAGTGGAAACTCTTTCTCTTTTTAACTGAACTGAGGTGAGTTTCTCTAGGTCTTTCATTGTTTGGATATCAACTTCATCTGGGATTGGTATCTCTAGAGTTAAAGTGTCCTTATCCCATTCTCCTTTTTCACGGTCGTATCTACTAACAGGATCCCAAATTACGAGTCTACGAGGAACCATATCATGAGCAGGCTGTAATACAACCCATGCGCTCTCTATTTTTCTATCTTCACTACCAAGTCTTATATTTCCAGGCACAAAGTTCATGCTTGTTCTCGATCTACCAATAGGAAAATCTGCCAAAGTATCTGCTTCAATTGGAGGCTCTGGTTCCCTCTCTGGCCTGTCTCCATATAACTCTTGCTCCATTGAGCTAAATAACAATGACCTTCCATGTACACCTTCAATTCTTGCTAACTCTTCTCTTGTTTCTTCATTTTCTAGTAAATCACGGTAAGATTTACCCTCCATAACTGCAGATAACGCAAGATCATAGGCTTCATTAACAGTGAATACATCTTCTTCAAAACCTGCGGGAGTAGGCGTAATATTCATTCCAATATATACATGATCATCATCTAGAAAGGTGCGGAATTTAGGGTGATCATTCCAAAAAGCTGTAAAATCTACAAAAGTTCCAGTTTGTGGGTTATTTAATGCAGAAAGAGCAAGGATTCCTTCAATATCATTTCTGTGAGTACGAATACGATAATGTGATCCATCTGAAGCGACCTGTATACTTGCTGGAACTGTTTCCCCATGCTGATAAGGATTTCCAACCCCAACAAATTCATCATGTACAAGCCATTCGCCCGATTGATCTTTTTCAAAGCCAAGTGTTACTTGTAATTCCACAGGAAGTGAACTTAAAAATCGTCTATCCTCACGCTCAACCATATGCGGAGAATTATACTAAATAGGACGTAGTAATGATATAGTTTGAAGTAGTCATATTAAAACATATAAAAAAAAGAGAAATTTTAATCTCTGAGGCTAATAGTTCGAATCCAGACATGGTTAAGCACTTTTTTGCGTGTTTTTGGAAGAAATTTGAAGCTAATTTATAGCTAAAACCTGGGCTGGGGATTGTGGATTCGAACTAAAGTGTTGGGGTGGGAGTTTCAGTTGCAGTTGGTGTCGGTGTATTTGTTGGTCCACTCGTTGGAGTGGGTGTTGGAGTGTGAGTTGCAGTTGGCTGAGGTGTACTTGTCGGAGTTGGAGTATTTGTTGGTAGAACTTTTGTTGGCGTAGGTGTAGCAATTTTAACAGGTGCTTTTGTCACTCTTCGTGTAGGAGTTGGTTCTTCATCTTCTTCCTCATCTTCAACTTCCGGAATGTCAGTTGGAGTGGGAGTTGGTGTGAGTTCTTCATTCTTCTCCTCATTTGCATTTGTCCCGCCAATTTGAGGCATGGAAACAAATCCAAGTGCAAAAAGGAAATATATAACTGATCCTATGAGAAAAATAGAGACGCCAATCACGGGAAGGTTTTGGCGATCTTTAAAAAATGTGATGAGTCTTCCGAACATAAAGGTCTATTTAGAATATCATTTCTCAATATAGTCTGTATACTTGTTGTGTCGGCCCTTCGCTTTTGATACAGGATATTTTTTGGCATTTTGTTTCATCTTCTTATTAAACGCTTTTTCAAGATCTATTTCAAAATCATTACTCATGAGAAGTATCCAATAAAGAGTATCTGCTAATTCTTCACCAATTTCTTCTTTATTTTTTTTAATATGTTCCTGCATCTCCTCAGTATTTTTCCACTGGAAGTGCTCGAGAACCTCGAGTGCTTCAAGTGAGAGAGAAATTGCTGCGTCCTTAGGATTGTGGAATTGCTTCCAATTCCTCGCATCTCTAAATCTTATAACTTTTTCTTGAAGTTCCTTTAGTGTCATAGATATATTCTATTCTTTAAATTGGGTAAAAGGATCAACTGACTTTAGTGTTATTCTCGCGTTAGCCAAACTCATAATATCACGTCTTTCAGGAAGTTCTCGCTCAGCGTGTGTAACATACTCATCAAAGACATAGGATATTGATGGTTTGGGGTAAGGTATATCAGCAAAAGCGATTGGCTTGTAGTACAATTTTCCCTGAAGCCCAGAAGTTCGTAGATTCTTTGCATGTACTCCTAATACCTGTACTCGATCCATTTCTTCTCGTCTATATACATCAACATTTGAAATATTACCTTCACATGTTTCTTTCCCACTTATTGAAATAAGAGACAATTTCTTAGGACCGATTTCAACTTTAACCTTCATCCCATCGTTAGCATTTGGAGAATTGGTAATATCAACTGTTGGATACATCCCTGAAATATACACGAGTGCGTTTTGCCGATCTATATCTGAAAGATGGTTGAGCCAGTCAAAATCAATATCCAGTTGTGGGAAAATAGTAAATGAATATAATCCTGTTTCTTGATTGAGTGTTAAAGAGTACCCTCCATTTACAAAAACGAAAGGGTTATCTGGCTCACTCTTGTTTTCAAAAGCATGTGTTTTGCCTAAATTATGTAATGATAGTGTGCTTTCTGTTGCTATAGGTGTATCTTTCGAGTAAAGAAGAATGGTCCCATCCGGTTGGAGTGGAGCTTGAGGTTCAATCAATTTCCGGCTGCGTGGGTGAAGAGTATCATCTGAAATCTCATAGACGTTAGTGCGGGTTTCTTTCATGCTTGCCATAGAACTGGATTGTAGAGTCTGAGTTATTTGAAGTCAAGAGATTAGGCTAACTATTCAACCTTTTTGAAGAACGAGAGAAAATCCTCTTTCGCAGTTGATGGACTATCTTTTTGAACAACTTCTTGTATAAATCGAGCGAGAGGAAGAGGGCATTGGTACTTTTCTTCAAAAAACTCAACTGAAAAAAGTGAGTTATATCCCTCAACGGTACTGTTGATAGTCTCGAGACTTTTCTCAACACTCATATGAGAAATCAATTTACCAAATCGAAAATTGCGGCTTTCTTCACTACTACATGAGAGCATCATATCACCAAGTGTTCCAAAGATGGCATCATCAGGAAGAGAAATATTCATAGCGCGGGATAGTCGTGTCACTTCTTCAATTGCGAGCATAGTCAGAGAAATCCGAGTATTTACTTTATATCCCACCCCCGTTGCAAGCCCTGCGCCAATTGCATAGATATTTTTAAATGCTCCAAATAGCTCCATCGCTTCAACACCGCGCGCAAGCCGTACATGAAAAAAATCAGTTTGGAAAAGCTTTTTTATTTCTTCTTTCGATACGGAATTTTCTGAATAACCTAAGTTAATACTTGTCGGCATTTTTTGGATAATTTCTGATGCAAAACTAGGCCCCATGAGTGAGTAGTATTCTCCATCTGGGTATATTTCTTCAAGAATATCGTAGGGAAGTCTATGACTGGCGTGTTCAATCCCTTTTGAAGTGTTGACGATTATTTTCTTGTCAGTAAAAGAGATAAAGGGAAGGGCCTTCGTTATAGCTTCAGTCGGGATAGCAAGAACAAGTACGTTAACGTCCTCACATGTCTCTTCTCTTCCGACAAGGGTAACATCTGGAGTGTTCTCACGGATAACTGATTCAAGTGCTATTCCAAAAGCTCCACGACCAAGAATTGCTACTTTCATACCATTAAGTATTTCACTAACGATGGAGTCTGCGCAAGTCACGTTCAGTAAGACCAAAGTAATGCCCGATTTCATGCTCAACTGTTGAACGGATTTGCTCTCTTATGCGCTCAGCATGACGATGATAGCGAACAATTGGCTTTTTGAAAATAAATATTTGATCAGGCATCTGAAGAATAGCACCTGCTCTTTTTGGAAGAGGTACTCCCTGGTAAAGGCCAAAGAGTTCCTGATAGGGACGGACTCGTCCAAGACGCCGGTGTTCTATGCTGGGTTCGTCTTCAACAATAATTGCGATATTTTTCAGTTCTAGTCGGAATTCCTTGGGCAGTGATGCAACTGCCTGATCAACTAAACGTTGAAACTCTTCATCAGAAATAAGTACTTCTTCCTCCATATATAATAGTAGTCAAGAGAATACATGAGAAGTGAAGTGCGGGCAAGTACTTACTTTTTTTGAAGGAGAGAGGACAGAAGTGAGAAAGTAATAATGATAATAATATCCAGAACAAGTGGGATAGTGAGATAAACAACTCCTTGGTAGAAGGTATTGATAACTTGATCAGTTAAGAGTCCTGAGATATCAGAGAGTGAAAATCGAATTCCCAAAAAATAAAAGATTAGGGAAAGAACAATAAGGAGAATAATAAAACTAAGAGCACCTTCCAAATCTTTCGAACTTGAAAACATAGTATTTCCAATTTGAAAAAGAATATAAACGCATAGAAGTGAGTACCAGATATTGGTCCAGAGTTGATACGATTCAGCAATAAAAAGTGTTGTAAAAATAATGGCCGTTCCAACAAGAAATGGTGCAACCCCTATGAGAAGACGACGAAGTGGGTCTGCCTTTCCGATCATGACACTTCCTAGTCTGACTCCATCTCCTTCCATTTTTGGAAGAAGATTCATTTCTCCCGTGGGAACAAAAAGAAGGTGTGCCATAAGGAAATGGGAAACTTCATGAATGACCGTTCCTGGGAAAAAGAGAAATGCCATCAGATGGACTGTCCTTTTGATATTTTTGGTGAGGAGAAAGAAAAAAAGGGAAACTTTTTTATGTACTTGACGGGAAAAAAGAAAAAGAATGAGTAGTTGAAGAAAGAACAGTATAACAATTATCATTGTGCTAAGTCTATCTGAGGAGCCTGATTTTGAGACGATGAATTGATAGAAAGAAGCTCTATATCAAATATAAGTGTAGCGTTTGGGGGAATGGCTCCCTGTCCACTTTCTCCATAAGCAAGATCTGAAGGAATAGTCAGGCGTCTTTTTTCACCAATTTTCATTCCGACAATTCCTTCCTCCCATCCGGGGATGACACTTCCTTGTCCTATAGTAAAGGTATACGGCTCATTTCGATCTAAGGAGCTTTCAAATATTGTCCCATTCTCAAGTGTTCCTGTATAGTGAACTGTTACCGAGTCACCATTTTTTGCTTCCTGTCCGGACCCCTCTTGTGTTATCTCTGTTGCAACTCTACCTGAAGGTGATGCATTTGGCGTATTCTCAGCTGTTGAATCTTGAAGAAGTGGCTGTTCGTTACGAGGGAAATTAATTGCTGCAACGGCTGCTATATAAATGAAAATAAAAATTCCGATTATAAGAAAAAGTCTTTTCACCATGATATTGTACATTATTCAGGCTCAGTTGCAAAGCATATGGTATGATATGAGGCATCTATATGAATATTTTTTCAACAAAAGGATGGGAGGAGTACGCTCTCTTAGACAGCGGTGACGGACAGCGTCTTGAAGTTTTTGGTAAGTATCGACTTATTCGTCCAGACCCACAAGCAATTTGGAAAAAGAAGTTAGGAGTCGATGAGTGGCAGAAAGCTGATGCTGTCTTTCTCAAAAAGGACGGGAAAGAACTCTGGTCCACTCGATCATCATTTCCATCAACATGGGATGTGTCGTATAAAAATCTTACCCTTAAAGCGAAGTTATCTCCCTTCAAACACACAGGAATTTTTCCAGAACAGCATCTTAACTGGGACTTTATTAGCGAATTGATAACAAAGAGTGAACAGAGTGTAAATGTACTCAATTTATTTGCTTATACCGGAATTGCCAGTCTTATTGCAGCACAATCTGGTGCACAGGTAACACACGTTGACGCCTCCCGCCCGACAATTGGTTGGGCTCGTGAGAATCAGGCAGCATCAGGACTGAGTGACAAGCCAATTCGATGGATCTTGGATGATGCTTTAAAATTTGTAACACGCGAAATAAAAAGAGGAAATAAGTTTCACGGAATTATTATGGACCCTCCAGTCTATGGACATGGGCCTGAGGGAGAAAGATGGGATTTCTCTGAACATTTTCCACATCTTGTTGATCTGTGTACACAGATACTTTCTGAAAAGCCGCTCTTTTTTATTGTGAATGCGTATGCAATCTCATCTTCAGCTTTGATGCTTGAGAACGTGATGAGAGATTTTTCGGTGTTCAATACCGGAAACCTGGAGATAGGGGAGTTGGCAATCCAAGAAAAAAGTACTGAGAGATTTCTCTCAACTGGGATGATAGCCCGCTGGAAAGCAGAATAATTACTGGAAAATTCCACCCATGACAAGAGCAGCAAGTGTAGCATTTGCTGGCCACTGACCTTTTTTCACTTCTTCTTTCAACTGAGTTTGGGGTATCACTCTTACTTTAATACTCTCTGTCACTTCGTGTTGTGTAGTATTTGTTCGCTCAACATTCCTCGCTCGTAAAAAGATAACTTTATGACTGTCTTTTGTCGGATAGTCATAAAATTCCCCCAGGACTTCCCATTCTCCGCCTGTGTACCCTGTTTCCTCGAGAAGTTCTCGTTGTGCAGAAGGAAGTGGATCTTCTCCTACTTCCATGTGTCCCGCAGGAAGTGTGTAAATTATTTTATTAATGGCGTATTTATACTCTTCAATTGCTATTATGTTCCCGTCTTTATCTGTTGCAACGGTCATGGTAAAACTTGGTTTTTCAATGATTGAAAAATCATCAATTGTTGTTCCATTTGGGAGCATAACAGTATCTTCATAGACCTTGAGGAATTTGGTGTCGTAGACTGTTTTGCGATCAATTCTTTTCCAAGACATAATTATCTTTTCAGATCAGGAACATCCTGTATTAATTGATCATACATGGTATCCTTCATCATTTTACTAAATGCTTTGAGAGGTAGTTTCCCATCAGGACTAAGTGATCTATACGAAAACGGTTCGCTAATTCGCATGACAGGTCTTCTTAAAGGTTCTGCTAAGTGTGCCATTGTAACTATTTGTGTTGGCGTATCTGGGAAATATCGTCTGAGAATTGCCGCTGCTCCTCCACGGACATTACTTAAGTCATTTTGAGGTGATCTTGTTTCTTGAGCGAACATCCCGACCATTTGTCCATCCTCAAGTGACTCTCTCACTTCATCAATGAACTCTGCACTTATTTCTCCTCGATGTATAGGAATAGGATTGCCTGCGGATTTGAGAAAGTTCGCACGCGCTTTTTTAAAAAGTGTAACTTTTGGTTCAGGAAGAGTTATTTCCTCGCCTTCTGCCATTTCTCTTTCAGGTAACTTACCTAATCTTCGAAGGACAGCTTCTGATTCTTGAATTGATGGATCAAGAAGCGTATCACGTGCAACAACACGCATACTTCTATTCGCAGTATGTGCTGCAAGCCAAGGGAGAGCAAAGACATCAAGAAAATGAACATGATTAGCGAAAACAAGTGCTGGTCCCTCTTCAAGGAGCTGTCCATGTACTTCTGTTCGACGGAGTCGGGCAATTGCTTCAGCGCCGGTGACAAGTGTCTTCCATTTGCTGTTTTCTAACGCAGGGTCTTCAATTCGTATACCACGAAATCTTGGCTGATCTTGTGAGGAAGGTAATTCTTTTCCCATAAATTAGGACAGTTGTGGCATTATACTCTGCTTTTTCTCAAATTTAAAGTGTTATGTCGGGGATCGGAGAATTGAACTCCGGTCACACGGACCCCATCCGCGCATTCTACCGTTAAACTAATCCCCGCAATTTGGACAAACCTCGCAGTTTTTCCAAACGATTTCCCTTGAAAGAGCTTATGATATGTGATTTTAGCAGAGAAAAAATGATCTTTCCATTGATATAGAATGAGTGAGAAAGTCTCATTGTATTTTACCCGAAAGTTATTTATAGTAAGTTCATTCTTTATGGCAAGATCTTCAGGTAACTCCCAAAAAACAATGCAGGCCCCATCCGATTCTGCACAAAAACTTGAGTCTATACGCATGGCGATGGAGCAGATCGAAAAACAGTATGGTCGTGGTTCTATTATGCGTTTTGGAGAAGCAGCTGGAAAGCTGGATATCTCCGTTGTTTCTACTGGTTGTCTTCCGCTTGACCTGGCACTTGGTGTCGGCGGCCTGCCCCGCGGAAGAATTATAGAAGTGTATGGACCGGAAGCTTCAGGTAAGACAACTATTTGTCTTTCAACAATTGCTCAAGCACAAAAGCACGGAGGAATTGCTGCGTTTATTGATGCAGAACATGCCCTTGATCCATTGTGGGCTGAGCGAATCGGGGTAAAACTCGATGAGCTGCTTATTTCCCAGCCCGACACTGGAGAACAAGGTCTTGAGATCGCAGAAAGCCTTGTCAGAAGTGGAGGAGTCGATGTCCTCGTTATTGACTCAGTTGCAGCTCTTGTCCCACGAGCGGAAATTGAAGGAGATATGGGAGATGCTGTTGTTGGACTTCAGGCCCGTCTTATGTCTCAAGTACTTCGAAAATTAACAGCAGTTATCTCAAAATCAAAGACAGTTGTTATCTTTACCAATCAATTGCGCCAGAAAATTGGCGTCATGTTTGGTAATCCTGAAACAACAACTGGAGGACTTGCGCTTAAATTCTATGCATCAGTTCGTATGGATATTCGAAAAATAGAGACCCTTAAAGAAGGAGATAAGGTAATTGGATCCAGACACCGAGCTAAAATAGTTAAAAATAAAGTTTCGACTCCATTTAGAATTGCTGAATTTGATGTTTTTGAGCAGGGTATCTCACGAGAGGGTGGCATTTTGGACGTTGGAGTTGAGATGGGACTTATCACTAAGTCAGGAGCATTTTATCGATATAAAGAACAGCTTATTGGTCAGGGTAAAGCAGCATCACTTGATTGGTTGAAAGAAAATCCTGATGAGACCAAGAAAATTGTCCAGGCAATTATGACGAAGAGTAAAGATGGAGAGATGCCGGTTGAAGTCGGCGTTGAAGAGGAAGAATCAGAAGATACAACAGTTGAAAATCCTCAGTAAAAATTTCCTCATACATGGAAAATTTTGAGAAGTACTATACCTCAGCAGTCCATTTCTTAACATCTCGTCCGCGTTCTGTGAAAGAAGTTCGAGACAATCTTTTTAAAAAATATAAAAAGTGGAACAATCCTGAAGACTGCGAAGAAGTAATTGACGAAGTTATTAATAAACTTCTTCAACAAAAATTTTTAGATGATGTTGTCTTTGCTCTCTGGTGGAGGGAACAAAGAACGCGGTTCAGAGCTAAGAGTGATCGTCTGATCAAAATAGAGTTAATACAAAAAGGAGTTGCTCGGGATATTATTGAAAAAGCTTTTTCAGAAGAATCAGAAGACATAGGATCTGATTATGAAAAAGCAAAGAGATTAATTGAGAAAAGACTTCCTAAACTTACTTTACTTACTCCTCAAGAAAGATTTCAGAAACTTGCAGGATTTTTAGGAAGACGGGGTTTTGACTATGAGACAATTAAGCGTGCAATTGACGATTCTTTAAGAAATGGGGTATAATTGAGTTCAAGTGGAAAAAGTACCTATGCAGAAACGGACGGAATTTCATTTCTCCCTCGTTGAAGCTTAATATTTTAGGCTTTTCCTTCATTTATTTATGGCTGACGTAACACAACAAGATCTCTTGGCACTTGAGAAAAAACTCCTTGAACGCCAGGAAAAAATTGAACAAAAACAAGAACAAGTAGAAAAAGATAAAGAGTATTTTGAAGAAAAGCGTTCAGAATATATCAATAAGCTCGAAAAAGCTTCTGGATTGACTCGCGAAGAAGCGAGACAGGCTCTTCTTGAAGAAATAGAAAAAGATTCTGCTGCCATGATGGCACGAATTATTAAAGAGAAAGAAGAAGAAGCAAAAACGACAGCAGATTTTAAAGCACGCGAAATCCTCGTTGACGCAATGAGACATGGTGCTCTTGACTATATTGCTGAATACACAGTAACTGTTGTCAAAGTAGAAGACGAGGAAATGAAGGGTAGAATTATTGGAAAAGAAGGGAGAAATATTCGCGCCTTTGAACAAACAACAGGAGTTGACGTTGATCTCGATGAAGAAGGTGTCATAAGACTCTCTTCATTTGACTCAGTTAGACGAGAAATTGCTAGGCGATCCCTTGAAAAACTCTTAAAAGATACTCGAATTCAACCATTCAGAATTGAAGAAATAGTTGAGCAAACTCGAAAAGAAGTCGAGAAGATCATGTTTGATGAAGGACAAAAATTAGCGGTTGAAGTCGGTGTTTATAATATTCCAGCAGAACTCTATACCACACTTGGTCGATTTAAATTTAGAACATCGTTTGGTCAGAATTTAGTTGTCCATACACTTGAAGAGACAAAGATTGGAATTCAGATTGCTCATGAGACCGGAGCAGATGTGAATGTCGTTCGACTTGGTTGTCTCTTCCATGATATTGGAAAAGTTATTGACGGGGAAGGGAGTCATGTTAAAAAAGGTGTAGAGTACCTCAATCGCTTTAATCTCCCTGAAGCTGTCGTCAACTGTGTTGCTGAGCATCATGAAGATAAGCCGTTCTCTTCACTTGAGTCAGTCATAGTCCATATTGCTGATTCAATTTCTGGAGCTCGACCAGGAGCTCGCTATGAGGATATTGAGAATTATGGAAAGAGACTCAAAGAAATGGAAGAGATTGCGAAAAAATACGAAGGTGTTGAAGACGCGTATGCATTTGAAGCAGGGCGAGAACTCCGAGTTATTATCAATCCAGGAAGACTTGATGACAACCAAACAATTCTTCTTTCTAAAAAGATTCAGGAAGAAGTCGCCTCACGCCTTGCTATCCCAGGCGAGGTAAAAGTAACTGCCATTCGTGAATTCAGATCTGTTTACCCATCACACACCCTCTAGTCACGTATTAGCTTGATTTGTCAAAGTAATCCCTTGACAACCCTTTGTTTTCATTATACTGTTAATCTAATCCTAGAATTTATGAGAGGGGGTGATTGTATGACGAAGAAAGATTTAATAGAAATAGTCGCTAAAAAGGCCAACCTAACGAATAAAGCTTCACGGGATGCTGTCCAGACAACGCTAAATACTATCCGTGATTCGCTCAAGAGAGGAGAGAAAGTTGTTTTGACTGGATTTGGAACTTTTAGTGTGAGAAGTCGTCAACAACGCATTGGACGAAATCCAAAAACTGGTGAACGAATTACTCTTGCTGCTCGCAAAGCTCCTGGATTTACCCCAGGAAAGACATTTAAGAAAGCAATCAGGTAAATTTTTCCTGCCCTACATGAAGAGGTTTCTCAATATGAGAGACCTCTTCTGTTACAATGGAGTTACTATGACTATTAATATTCATAATTTATCCAAATACTACTCTGTTCATAAAAAAGAGCCAGGATTTATGGGATCTCTCAAATCTCTTTTTTCCAGAAAATATGAAACAGTAAAAGCAGTTGACTCAATTTCATTTTCTATTGATGAGGGAGAGGTCGTCGGCTTTATTGGACCAAATGGAGCTGGAAAGACGACAACACTTAAATGTCTCTCAGGCCTTCTCTATCCGACAAAAGGAAAAATCGAAGTATTAGGATTCACGCCCTTTGATCGAAAGCATGAATACTTAAGACAGATATCACTCGTCATGGGTCAAAAAAATCAATTATGGTGGGATCTTCCTGCAATGGATACATTTTTATTAAATAAAGAGATATATCAAATACCTGATGCTTCATTTAAAGAGGTTATTGATGATCTGTCAGCAAGACTTGAGGTAACAGACTTGCTCCATGTGCCTGTCAGAAAATTATCTCTTGGGCAGAGAATGAAAATGGAGCTTATTGCAGCACTCATTCATTCACCAAAAGTTCTTTTTCTAGATGAGCCGACAATAGGTCTTGATGTCGTTATGCAAAAAACAATTCGAGAGTTCTTAAAAGATTACAACACTAAATACAAGGCAACAATTATTTTAACGTCACATTATATGGGTGATGTTGAGGCACTTTGTAAAAGAGTAATTGTTATCAATCATGGAAAAATTCTTTATGATGGATTACTCTCTGACTTAACAAAAAAGCAGGCTCCATATAAAACGATAAAAGTAATTTTTTCTGAGTTTGTTGACCCTAAAAAGTTAGAAAGTATTGGAAATACAAAGTCTTTTCATTATCCAGAATGGGAAGTAAAAGTAAAACAAAATCAGGCAAATGATGTTGCTGCGGAAATTCTTAAGTCACTTCCTGTTGAGGATATTACAATTGAGGATCCTGAGATGGAAGATGTTATTGCAGGTTTTTTTGAAACAAGTAAAAAAGAATAATACTATGTATGCGTTATTTTCATATCTTTCTTATCCACTTTCATCGAGTAATAGAGAATAGGAGTAGATCATTTGTTTGGACTCTGTTAGCTCTCTTTAATCCACTTATTTATTTGTGTTTTTGGCTTGCAGTTTATAAAAGTAGCGGGAACTTAGTTGCTGATTGGTCACTTCCTGAATTGACCTCGTATTATCTTCTCTTAACTTTTGCAGGATCTTTTCTTATTGCTCACATTGAAGAATCAGTTGCGCTTGAGGACATATATGAAGGTGGTTTAGTCCGGTTTATTTTAAGACCTTTCTCTTATTTTTGGGATCTTTATTTTGGTGAACTGGGATGGAGAATTTTTCAGGGAAGTATCGGACTATTCATTTTTTTCATTTTCACTCTTTTCTTTGGTCAACTTACGACTGTAGTCACATCACCTCTCTTAATTCTTCTCACAATTCTTTCAGTGATTTTGGCATTTACATTGTCTTTTATTTTTAAAATGATTTTAGGTTTTAGTGCATTTTGGTTAACTGAATTTAGAGGGCTTCAAAGCACTGTTGAGATATTTATTTTAATTTTCGGAGGATTTATTGTCCCACTACATTTCCTTCCTTCTTTCATTGAGGGTATTGCGATGAAATTGCCTTTTGCCTACATGGTGTACTATCCCATTCTGGCAATTCAAGGAAGGCTAGATCTACTAACAATAATAAAAGTATTATTTCTTCAACTGGTATGGATTGGAGTATTTGCAATTTCTTATAAAATTATTTGGAACGCAGGTCTGAAAAGATTTACTGGAGTAGGGAATTAGAATGAAACATGCATTCAGAATTTATAAGAGACTTTTCATAATGAATTTTTCTGTTCTCACAGCCCATCGTGCTGCTTTTGTAAATCATCTCGTTGGAGGTACTGTATGGGGGATTTTTTCATTTGTCGTACTCCTCCTGCTGACACATAATATCAAAGGATTATTTACATGGAGTAGGGAAGAAATGCTTTTATTAGGAAGCATACTAGCTATAATACTTGGAATTTTTAATATGTTCTTTCAGGGAAATTTTGATGCATTTCCTCTATTAGTCAATAAAGGCAAACTTGATCAATATTTACTCAAGCCAGTCGATTCACAATTTTTTCTCTCAGTTTGGCACATAAAGATGATGAGTATAACTCGTGCTCTTATTGGGATTATATTTCTCGTGTATGTAACAATTCAATATGATATGACACTTTCTTTAGTTGGAGTACTTGGTGTTATTCCACTGATGATAGTATCAATGGGAATTTACTATGCCATCTGGTCTGTTGTTACGACTCTGACTATTTGGTTTGATAGAGCGACTAATATTGTAGAACTGTTGCATTCACTTCAGGGGATGATGCGAATCCCTCCAGTTGCTTTTCAAGAATTAAATACTATTCTTTTTTTATTAGTATTTCCACTTACAATTGTTGCTGCAACACCCGTGGGAGTGATTCTTGGGAAATCTGACTTTATAAGCATACTAGTTCTTTTCATTACATCAGTCACATTTCTTTTTATTGCTCGAAAGTTTTGGTTTTATGCACTAAGATTTTATACCAGTGCAAGTAGTTAAGTATGAAAAAATATTTTCGTGTGGCTCGAAATACATGGGATGAATCTCTCGCTTATAGAACTAGTTTTGTGCTTTTTCGACTCAGAGAATTTCTGCAAATAATTTCTTTATATTTTGTCTGGTTTTTTGTGACATCTCAAGGAGATTTTTTTAACTACAACCAGAAAACATTGCTTACTTATATACTCGTTAGTGCATTTGTCAATGATGTTATTTTTTCAACGAGAACTACTCGAATTGCCTCAGAAATCAATGAGGGTGTGTTAACAAATTTCTTAATTCGACCCATGTCATATCTAAAATATTATTTCGCTCGTGATTTTGGTGACAAAGCAATGAATATCCTATTTTCACTTGGAGAACTCACACTTCTCTTCTTATTACTTCAACCACCTTTCATTTTTCAGACAAATATAATAGCTCTTCTATTATTTTTATTCAGTATGTTTTTAGGAGTTATTCTTCATTTTTTAATTAGCGTATTGATTGGATTTATTGGATTTTGGAGTAATGAGGGGTGGGGACCACGGTTTATCTTCTATCAGTCAGTTGGTTTTTTCTCGGGATCACTTTTTCCATTAGATTTACTACCAAAATCTATTGCAACAATCTTTCAGTTCCTGCCCTTTTCATATCTTACTTATTTTCCAACTAAGTTATATCTTGGACAATTATCAATACAGGAAGTTATTCTTGGATTTATTGGCGTGAGTGTGTGGATATTTATCATGAGTAGGGTGACACTATATGTTTGGAGGAGGGGCCTTCACGTATATACTGCTCAAGGAATGTGATATGAAAAAATATATTTTTCTCTGGATAAAGGTAACGAGCCAAATAACTCAAGTTGCTTTTGCATCTCGACTTGGAGTTGTCCTTTTTACTATCGGCAAAATAATTCGATTTGTTTTCTTTCTTGTTTTCTTATTTCTCATTACATCACGTACCAATAGCCTTGCTGGATATTCGATTTGGCAAGTCATACTTTTCTTTTTGACTTTCAATATTATTGATATTATTGCTCAATTCTTATGGCGCGATGTATATAGATTTCGAAGTTATATCATATCAGGTAATTTTGACATGATACTTACCAAGCCAATATCTCCACTTTTTCGTTCACTTTTCGGCGGAAGTGATGTGCTGGATCTGATTACCCTTGTTCCTTTAGGAGTATTCTTTTTTTATGTCGTAAATCAATTGGACGGAATAACAATAGTAAGCGGATTACTTTATATTTTATTAGTTATAAACGGACTTATTATTTCGCTTGCACTTCATATTTTTGTTCTTGCACTTGGAATTGTGACAACTGAAGTAGATAATGCAATTTGGATGGTGAGAGAGATCACACAACTGGGAAGATTTCCTATTAAAGTCTATCCTAAGCCAATAAGTTTTGTCTTTACTTATTTTCTTCCTGTTGCCGCACTTATTGTTATTCCAACTGAAGCACTTTTAGGTTTAGTTACTGTGCAGGGTATACTTTTAGCAGTCATATTTAGTAGTCTATTGTTATCGATCAGTCTTTGTTGCTGGAGAGGTGCGCTGCAAAAATACTCTAGTGCAAGTAGTTAAGGGCATTCTGGGAAGAGAGTAAGCCAGATTCTGTTCATACCACAATCTCTCTCAAAGTGATGAATATCAATCTGTCAGCTTTTAAGGCTGATGCCTTCTAACTTTGCTGCTCGTGTATAGGCTCATTGCAGCGTTCGGAAGTTGCAGCAGGGAGGATTGCCCGTTTCACACCCACTCGTCTCTGTTGCTCTCAAGTCTTGTTAATTCAAGACCCGTTCTTTACCCCATGTGTGGGAAAAGGATAAAGAAACTAGATGTTACCATTCGGAGCTTACACTCCATCCCATCTATACATGCTGTCTGGACTTTCCTGTCCGTCAGATGACGGACTAGTGGTCCTTCTTCCCAGAATAGAATAAGTATACCAGATAAATACTATAAGATCAAATAGATGAGCCGGATTTGCAAATCATACTATACTCGCATGACTTACATAGCATCCCCCGCGAACAGAGAAAATCACTTTTCTCAATATCTGAGACAATTTTGAGGATTTCATCTTTTGCCGTAAGTAAGTCTTCTTTACTGCGGGTTGTTGTCACTTTTTTATTTGACTCAATGTAGTAGAGAGTAAGTGCTATCTCTTCAGGCATTCGGTGTAGTATGTCATCTTTTACTTCAGATGCGGCTAAAGCGTAGAAAGTTAACTGCATATCAGATTTAATTTTTTTCTCATCAGGAATGTTGGCTCCCGTTTTATAATCTATTACCTCAATTCTTCCATCTGGAAGTTTATCAATTCGATCAATTCTCCCACCAACTTTTAACTTCTCTATCCAAAATTGGAATGGTAACTCAACAGCAAGTGTACTGGGGTTCTCCTCAAGTGTCATTTTGGCAAATTCTAAAAGCATTTTGTCTGCTTGGGAATATGCTTGGTCAGCATGATCCTTACTTGTATACCCTCCTTTGACCCAGGAATTTTTAAGTATGTCCTGTATGCTTTCTGCTTTTATTCGCGGATCTGTTCTCCTCATGAGAAAGAAGTCTCGAAGACTGTTATGGACACTTATTCCATAACTGAGTGCAGGAGATGGAGGAGTTGGAACATTTAGGATATATCGCAATTTATAATGCAGAGGACATGTCTGAAATGTTTGGATTTGTGAATAGGAAATATAGGTAATTGGAGCCATGGATTTTTGAGGAGTATCTTTAACTGGTGATTTTTTATTTTGTTCAAGATTGAGATTGAAAACGTCAAGAAGCGATAGTTGGTCACCTTCATCGCGTGGCTGAAGTGAAGAGATAACTTTTTGAACATATTCATCTCCTAATGTTTCAGATAAAAATGGTGAAAGCTTTCTTTCTCTTTTTCCTTCTCCATAAAATTTTGCTGCTGTAAGAAAAAGTTTTTCTTTCGCTCGAGTCATCGCAACATAAAAAAGACGTCGTTCTTCTTGAATATTTTCATCGCCTGATGGGAGCTCTTCTCGAATAAGTTGGCGCGGAACAGGGATTTGCTCTTTTCGATCCCTACTTGGAAATCTTTGTGTAACAAGATTGACGACAAATACGACAGGAAATTCAAGTCCTTTACTCGAATGAACAGTAAGGATATTAACGGCATCATTATTACTCCAGTCAATCTCTGATGCCATTGGACTTTCTCCAAGCTCAAGTGACATATCAATCCATTCAACTACCGCAAAGACAGATGCATCTTCACGATTAGTAGCGAATGTCTGGAGTTTATTGAAAAATTTTGCAATATTTTCTGCGGCCTTTTCTGTTTTGATAGTTCGAGGATCTAAGTAGTGACCAAGGAGTCCTGAATCCTCAAAGAAATAAAAGAGTATTTGACCGGCATTTTCAGTTGACACTTTATTCATGTGATTTTTCATCATTTCAGTTATTTTTTTCATTTTTTCACGTCCTTTTTCAGTAACTGCCGCATCATCGCACTGTTCCAGCGCTTCAAAAAGAGTCATATTATTCTTTTTTGCAGAATTAAGAAGTGCTGCAATGTCTCGTGCTTCAATTTCAAAAATTGGCATTGTGAGAACGCGGTAAAGACATGCATTATCATCAAAGTTTGCGATCACCCGAAGATATGCAATGAGATCTTTTATTTCTTCTTGTTCAAAAAGATGAGATGGACCTAAAAATTGTGTCGGTATATGATACTTTTCCAGAATTTTTTGAAATGGTAGTGCATGGTCATTTGCTCGAACAAGAATAGCGAATTCGTTAAAAGATCTTTTGTTTTTTTTAATTTCCTCTTTAATGACTTGTGCTACTAATTCTGCTTCATCTTCGACTCGTGTTCCATACAAAAATGTTACTCCTTCTCCTTGTATTCCAGACATTGCCTGTAATTCTTTTTTAATACCTTCTTTCACTTCAAGTCGGTCAGGATTATTATGTTGAATTACTTTATATGCGCCATCAAGTATTGACTGAGTAGATCGGTAGTTCTTTGTAAGTGTAATAATTTCTGCTGTTGGGAAATGTGATCGAAACTGCATCATATTCGCAAGTGCTGCACCACGCCACCTATAAATACTTTGATCATCATCACCTACAACAGTGATATTTTTTTTGTCTCCAGCGAGAAGAATTGCTAATTCATTTTGCGCATAATTTGTATCCTGAAATTCATCAACCAAGATAAACTTAAATTGTTCTTGGTATTGCTTGAGAATATGAGGTCTTATGCGAAAAAGCTTTAAAACATTACTTATAAGATCTGAAAAGTCCATTAAGTCATTTTTCACTATGAGGTCTTCATAATGAGAAAACGCGCGAGATAACTCTTTTAACTTTTTCCTTTCGTCCTCATCAAATTCTGATGGTGATAAGGAATTTGTAAATTTTTCATATTGCTCTGGAGAAATATCGTCATCTTTAAGCCGACTAAAATGTTGCAGCATGCCTTGTAAAAATTTTGTGGGATTTCCTAAAGGTCGAAAATACTCTAGTTGAAAGGTGAAAAGATGTTTTCGTAAAAAGAGGAGACTTTCTGCTTCGGTCATAAGTTCATATTGAGGGGATATCCCAAGATGAATAGCTTCCTGTCTCAGTATCCGATCACAAAAGGCGTGAAAGGTCTCAATCCACATACTTGTATATCCATAAGGAAGGATCTCATCAATGCGCGTTTCCATTTCGGATGCAGCTTTTTCGGTAAAAGTGAGGGCAAGGATATGTGAGGGAGAAGTATTTTTTTCAGTGATGAGATGTTCTATTCTTTTGGTAATGACGGTTGTTTTTCCTGTTCCCGCACCAGCAATAATAAGAAGCGGACCTTCCCCATGTGTTATTGCTTTCTGTTGTTCGATATTGAGAGTGGAGTCGGGCATGCAGACTATTCTATCATACTCAATCGCTTGTTTAGGAAGAGGTGAGTTGTTATGATAGTCCGTATGGCAACTCCAGCGCGTGAGTTTTATCTTCCATTTCTCAGAAAAGAGCAAAGGGCAAAAGATACCTATTCTTTTTATTTCGAAAAAACGGAACAGTTAGAGTATAACCCAGGTCAGTACATCCGAATGACACTTGATTTGCCTGAGGAGGACCCAAGAGGATTTCGACGACCTTTTTCTTTGTGTGCTTCACCTCTAGACCCTGAAATTATGATTACAACAAAAATTGTTGAAAAGCCAAGCATTTTTAAGCAAAAGTTATCATCTCTTCACCCAGGTGAGAAGACTAAATTTTTTGGACCAATCGGAGGATTTGTCCTTCCTCAAGATTTGCAAACACCACTAGTCCTTCTGGGAGGAGGAATTGGGATTACACCTTTTTATTCAATGATTCGCTACGCATCTCAAACAAATTTCCAAACTCCGACAACACTTATCGTCTCATTCAGCACAGTGGAAGAGGCTGCTTTTTATAATGAGTTGAAAGATATTTCCTCACAGAACAGTTATCTCCAGGCAGTTTATACCATTACCCATCCAGAAGAATCTCAACAAGAATGGTCAGGCGAGAAGGGGAGAATAAGTGAGGAGATGATAAAAAAATATGTTGCGGATCCTCTGAATGCCTACTATATGATCTGTGGCCCAGAAATAATGGTGAATGCCATGATAGAGACAGTGACAGCTATGGGGGTGTCAGAAGATCAGATCAAGAGAGAAAATTTCACAGGGTATTAATTCTTTGTCTCTAAAAGACTTGGCTGTTCAATCTCCTCGATTACCTCTTCTTCTAACATCTTTGTAGTTTGAAGTTTGGTTCCGATATGAGTAAAGCCTGTTGAGACGTTCGCAAATTGCGCTGTCGCATTTCCGAGATGCTTGCCAAGAACACCCAGATTTTCATTTACTTTGTCATACTCAATTTGAATTGAGCGCAGTAATTTAAATACTTCACGAGAACGAGATTCAATTTTTTTCCCTTCAAATGAAAGTAGAATAGTCTGGAGGTGAACATAGAGAGTACTTGGTGAGACTAGATAAACTCGTTGACGGCGTGCATACTCCATTATCTCTGTTAAATTGCATATCTCATAAAAGACTGCCTCGCTAGGAACATACATAAGAGCAAAATCCATCGTTCCTTCATCAGGAAGAATATACTTCTTTGCAATGACATCAATATGTTTTTTGACGTCGCGTGTAAACTCTTTTTGAAATGTATCTTTCTCAGACACATCCTCAGCCTTTACCATTTTTTGGTAATTCTCCATAGGAAATTTTGAATCTATGGGGAGAATTCCAGCGTCTGTTTTAATAGCTGCATCGACTCTTTCACCTGAGTTGAATTGATACTGGAGATGAAAGGAATTTTTTGGAAACATTTGGGCAATAAGATCTTTTAAAATTTCCTCACCGATATTTCCACGAAGTTTGGGACTTTTCAGAAATTCCTGCAGTTCTTTCATGCTTCGCCCAATTTCACTCATTTGACCAACTTCCACCCCGACTTCTCGAATAACATGTGCAGCTTTATCAAGCCGTTCATTGAGTTGTTTGGAATTTTCTTGAAGTGTTCTGACCATCTGATCTGTATTTGAGGAAAGTGCAGTGTTAAGCGTTTTATTTGTTGCTTCAAGAGATCCCTGCATTGACTTGAGCCATTCTAAAAGTGTTGCATCTGAGGAGTTCTTTTTCAGTTCAGCAATTTTTCTACTTTGATAAACAAAGAGAATTCCGAGAACAAAAAGGAGGATAACAGTGAGCAGTTCAAAAGACATAAAACTTGGCCTATTGTAGCATACTCTAATAATAGAGTTCAGGATCTGCAGTAATATTCTCCCAGGAAACTTGTTGATTTGAGAAAGCTCCTGCGGCTGCGATCATTGCCCCATTATCTGTACAAAGATAAGGTGAAGGTATAAATAGTTTGGCATCTGAAATTTCTGATAAAAGTGCGCTCTCAAGGGTCTTCCGAAGTAAAGAATTTGCTGCTACGCCACCACTTACCAGGACGGTAGATATTTCCTGTTCTTTTGCAGCCTGAACTGTTTTTCGTGTGAGGACAGCGACAATTGTATATTCTACACTTGCACATAGGTCAGACAGGAGTTGGAAATTATTTGTTCGAAATTCCTCATTTTGAAAGTCCCAATTATTTTTCTTTATGAGATTAAGAACAGCTGTTTTAAGTCCGCTAAAACTAAAGTTAAGGTCCCCAGATCCAATCATTGGACGTGGCAGAGGATATGCTTTTGGATTTCCCTTCTCGGCTAATTTTGAGATTTGAGGACCAGCTGGGTATGAGAGACCAAGTAGCCTTCCAATTTTATCAAAAGCCTCACCAGCAGCATCATCACGAGTCCCTCCTAAGACTTGAATGTGGTGATGTTCTTTCAGAAGAAGAAGATCTGTATGTCCTCCTGAGACAACAAGTGCGATAGATGGGAGAGAGATTTCAGGATGTTCATAGAAGTTTGCATAAATGTGGCCATACATATGATTAACAGGAATGACAGGAACGTCCCAGATCATACTCAGTGTTTTTGCTGTCTCAACTCCAACAAGAAGCGATCCTATGAGTCCAGGGCCATGGGTAACTGCAATAGCATCAACGGGAGGCTTGGAGGAAAGAGGAACGCCCAATCCCTTTTGAAGGGCTTCGTCAATGACCGGTAAAATGAATTTTACTTGTTCACGAGCTGCTACTTCGGGAATGATACCACCTGTTGCTGCGTGTTTGGCAAGGGATGAGGAAAGACTATTTGAAAGAAGTGTTAGACCAGAGGGTGTAAGCTTCGCAACTGCGGCTCCTGTTTCATCACAAGAGGTCTCTATACCAAGAATTGTCATAACGTGACTGTAAGGGTGTCTCCAGGATCAATACTATGCTTTTCAGCAGTGCCAGCTTTTACTTCAATGACGCGATCAACAGGACCAGTTGGTTGATAGAGAGGGAGTGGGTCTTCCTCATTTTTAGGTGCAGGGACATTTTTGAAGACACTTACTACTTTCTCTCCATTGAGAAAGATAATATCAATAGGAAAGTTCATGTCCTTCATCCAAAATGCAGGAGTTGTAGCCTCAGAAAAAAGAAAGATCATTCCATCTTTTTCCCCAAGAGATCTTTTCCCAGATAATCCAAGTTGTCTTTCCTTATCACTATCAGCGACCTCAAGTCGAAACGTTTCGTCACCAAGTTTTGCTTGGGCTTTATCGCTGAGAAGGCCACTACTGCGTGAAGCAAAGAAGACAACTGCTCCAGCGATAAGAATGATCGCAATAACAATAATAATAATAATTCTATTAAGACTCATATTTATTTTCTAATAATGATGTTGTTGAATAGTCAGGAAGCCTATCAATGACATCAATTACCCTTCCCCCTATGTTTTTTGCATATAATTCCTTATGCATCCTATAAGGGTCTCCTTTTGTAGTAGCGATTATAGCAGGTTTTATTAAAGACACAATATTTTCATAATCTTTATCCCTCATTCCTTCAGGGAGCAAGATAAGAAGATCAATTAAATCTAAATCAGCAAGATTAGTTGCTCTTACTTGTTGTGGATTGAGTGGTCTATTCTCTCCTTTCCTGCGGGAAATATCTGTGTCACTTTCAAGAAGTATGATGAGATATGAGCCTTCATTTTTTGCAGCATTCAGAAAAGCAATATGTCCTTTATGAATAATATCAAAGCACCCTCCTGCCAGTACCTTTTTATCTGGTAAGGAATTGGTGAATTGTGAAGTGTTAGTTATTTCGTGAAGAGGAGTAATATGAGTTATCATCCTTCTTTTGTCCCACGCAAAAAGACAGCCTGCCATGGTCTATATCGTGAAGTAAATTTTTCATCAATAAGAACTTCTCCATCTTTTTTTACTACCCTTGTAAATGAAACAACTGCCCCGGATGCGGCGAAATCTACTTGTTTGACCTGTCCTTTTGGCAGTGTAGGATCATCTTGATAAAGGGGTTCAGGAGCTGGGGATTGGGTTGAGATTACTGGTTTACTTATTTCTGCAACTCTTCCATCACTTGTTCCGTATAACTCAAAAGTCAAACTTGAATTCTCAGGATTAACGTATGACTGAATGAGTATATGATGTCCCGTATCGTTTTTAAATTTGAGGTCAATATTGGGAGTATAAATTGCTGCATCAATTCCGGGTCCTAAGTCTTGTTCGTAGTAACTCACCCGATAAGCATGTTGGTTACGTTCTGTAATTGGAAGTCCTGCATTCAGTAACGCTCTAAAAAGTGTTGTTGAAACTTGACAGACACCTCCTCCGTCACCGAGAACCGTTCTTCCATTTTGAATGACATATGCTTGTCTATATCCTGTACTGGTAGAAATATCACCAATAGTTTTATTAAATGAGAAAACGTCACCTGGTTTAACGAGAACACCGTTTAATTTTGAAGCTGCAAGAGTTAAATTATAAATTCTATTTGGTATCGACCCAGTAAAGAATGATGATCCCACGCCAATTAATTCTTTAATACCCATATTGTTTACTTCTTCTGTCGTTATATCTGGTTGGGAAGTCTTAATTGGGACTTGAAGAGATAATGATCGTGGGCTTCTGAGTAGCTGAGGAGTAACTTCATTTTTTATTTGTTTTTCTATCTCATCAATAGCAACTTTTTTTCCGTCTTTACTAAATTGAAAATCAGTTACTCTCCCATCCTCAAAAGTAAAGCTTGCATTAACAGGCTCAACATCAATTTTCTCCTGAAGTGGTTTAATAAGTTCCTTTAGTGTTTTATCTGAATAGGTATATGAAGGTGAAAGTCTCACTCCATCAATATATGATTCAAATATAAGGGAAAGATCTGAGAAAAAATTACCACTTCTTCCGACACTATATGCCTGAGATGAAAGAAGATTGCTGTCATATCCGAGTCCCAACGCTTTTGCTGATGATGTTGCTGCAAGGTCAGAAGTCTCAAATGTAATAGTATTATTTTCAATTTTTTTATTTTTCTGAACAAAATAATTCTTAACTTCTTCTTCAGTCTTTCCACCAAAGTTAGTATTTTCAATAAAGACTCCTGGGTATACTTTATCTTGATAAGATTGTTTGTAGTAAATATAAACAAAGCTAGAGAAGAAAAAAAGGCCAATACATGCACCTAGCAAAAACCAAAAAGATGAGAGTATAAGCGTTTTTACTTTTTTATGTTTATTAAACTGAAAATGAATTGGGAGGTGAAAATTCATGTATAAATTGCTAGTAGCACGTATAAGGTATTATACTATAATTACGCATTTATTATGGATGAAAATGTTATCTTCAATACTGATAAGGAACAACAGAAGTCTTCATCTGATCAGACACCTTCAATCCCTGAAGCACAGACTGTCAGTCCAAGTCAGATACCAGTAGCACCCACCACTTCGCCTAGTGCTCCTTTGCCTAAGCCTCCAGCTCCTTCTTTTTTGCCAAAAATTGCGAAAATAATTGGAGTTATATTAGCCCTCGTAATCGTTTTGTTTCTTATTGTACGATTTGTTTTCCCACTTTTTGGAAAAAAAGAGCCAGAGAAAGTAACTCTCACGTACTGGGGATTATGGGAGGACAGAAATACAGTTCAGGGAATAATAGAGGATTTCCAAAGAGAAAATCCTCATATTACGATTGAGTATACAAAAAAGGATATAAAGCAGTACCGACAAAGTCTGACAACTCAGTTGAGTGAAGGGTCAGGTCCTGATATTTTCCGTTTTCACAATAGTTGGGTAGGAATGATGCAATCATACCTATCCCCTTTAACGAGTGATGTTATTTCACCTGATGTTTATAAAAAAACGTATTTCCCTGTCGTCTCTCGAGATCTTATACGTAATGGAGGAATTTATGGAGTGCCTCTTGGATTTGATTCTCTTGCACTTTTTGTTAATACCGATATATTTGAAGGAGCTGGTTCATCTGTCCCCAAAACATGGGATGATTTTATTATTGTTGCAAAGGAGCTCACAGTGAAAGATGGTGCTGCTTCTATTCAGACGGCAGGCGCAGCACTTGGAACTTATGACAATATTACTCATGCTCCAGACATTATTGCACTTCTTATGGCACAAAATGGAACAGATTTTGCTAATTTTAAAAAAACACAAACCAATGTTTCTCAAGCTCTTGAATTTTATCGCGCATTTGCATCTGGTGAAGGGAGTGTCTGGAATAACACTCTGGATCCATCAGTGATAGCTTTTGCGAAAGGGAATTTAGCAATGTATTTTGGTTATTCCTGGGATATTTTTACCCTTAATGAGCTGAATAAAGAATTAAAATATAGTGTTCACCCCGTCCCAAGCCTGCCTGGAAGATCAATGACAGTTGCTAGTTACTGGGTCGAGGGTGTATCAAATAAAAGTAAGTATCAAAAAGAAGCAATGCTATTTATGCAGTACTTAACAAAGAGAGAAACAGTGGAGAAATTCTATACAGAAGTTTCAAAGACTCGGCTTTTTGGAGAACTCTATCCTCGGCCTGATTTGGCACAAACACTTCAGTCAAATCCTAAGATCTATCCCTTTGTTTCTCAGGGAAATACTGCAGTTTCCACTTACTTTGTAAGTGATACATATGATGAAGGAATTAATGGTCAAATGAATGCCTATTTAGGAAACGCAGTTAGAGGAACTAATTCAAGCCAGACCTCTGTAGAAACACTTGCCCAAGGAGTAGAACAGGTACTCTCCAAATACGGGCGATGGTAAAAAAAGCTATTCTCAAAACTCTTCATTACAGTGATATTTTCTCTTTTCCATTAACGGAGCAGGAACTTTATTATTTCCTCCAATCTGAAACAAAGGTTCCCATTTTAGAATTCAAAAATCAGTTAGAGACAATAAGGGAGATAGCTTTTATGAATGGATATTACTGTCTCAAGGGAAAGGAAAAAGTTATTCAGAAGAGAATTCGTCATAAAGGATCGAATGAAGCCAAAATACACGATGCGAAAAGAGTAGCGTCACTTCTCAGTTTTATTCCGTCAATTCTTTTTATTGGGTTGAGTGGAGGTGTTGCTGCTGGAAGTGGGAGAAATGATGAAGATATTGATTTATTTATTATTACTCAAAAGAATACGCTTTATGCGACACGTTTTTTTAGTATATTGTTAACAGTTATTCTTGGACGAAAAAGAAAACGGGGAGTACTTCATTCACCAGATAGTATATGTCTTAATATTTTTTTGAGCGAAGATAACCTTTTATTTCCTCCGATGAGACAAGATCTCTATACAGCCCGTGAAATAGCTCAGCTATACCCTCTTATGGATAGAGATAATATATATAAAAAATTTCTCACTGAGAATACATGGCGACTACTATTTCTTCCACATACGCGTAATGGGAGAGATATTCCTTACATAAAAAAAGAAAGAAGAAACTGCCGTGTTATTTCATTAATGGAAAAGCCATTATTTTTTCTTCAGTTATTGTTTATTCAGCGGCATAAAACGACAGAAACTATCTCGAAAGATGTCGTATTTTTTCACCCGAGGGATAAAAGAAAACAGGTTTTAGATGTTTTCTATAAGAAAATTCAGCAACAAAAATTATTATAACTATAGCATTTATGTATTATAGAGATGATACCTACTTTTATAGGCTTATTTAGCTTCATATTGACAAAAAAAATATATTTCTTTATACTCGTCTAGAATTAAAACAAATGCCATTTCTCTCCTCCAAAAAGGGAGAGATTTTCTTTATAAATATGGACTCTAAAAAAATATACTTAACAAAAGACGGACTCGAAGAACTCAAAAAAGAGTATGATGAGTTAACGAAGGTAAAACGACCTGAAGTTGTTAATCGTGTCTCTGATGCGCGTAATCAAGGCGATCTCTCTGAAAATGCTGAGTATTCTGCAGCACGAGAGGAACTCGCTTTTATTGATGGAAGAATTGATGAACTGGATGAGATGCTCAAACAGGTTCAGTTAATTGAAGAAAATGCAGATGGACACCCAACAGTATCACTGGGAGCGGAAGTTACCATTAACGTGAACGGAACTGAGGAAGTGTATAAGGTCGTTGGTGAATGGGAAGCTGATCCAGCACAGAAAAAAATCTCTCATGAATCTCCACTCGGAAAAGCACTTCTGGATAAAAAAGTCGGCGAAACGGTAGAAGTTGAAGCTCCAGCAGGAAAAGTACTCTATACGATAGTCTCCGTTAAGTAATATTTTGACTTAACGATCCTTTCATGAAAGTTCATCAGAATTTACCTCTCTCTTCTCTTACGTATTATCATATCGGTGGAATTGCAAAATATGTCCTAGAAGTATCGTCAACAGCTGATTTGGATGAAGCATTATATTTTTTAAAAAAAGAAAAAATTGAAAAGGTGCAAATACTTGGATTTGGTGCCAACATTTTGCTGCCTGATGAAGATTTCGATGGTGCAGTTTTATGGCTTCATGGTAAAGGTTCATCTATAGAGCTAATTGAGGAGACAGAGGTGAAAGTTTTTGCAGGAGAGACTATGAACTCACTTATTCTTTTTACATTTAGCCAAGGGCTTGTAGGACTCGAATGGGCAGGAGGCCTTCCAAGTAGTGTTGGAGGAGCAGTGAGGGGGAATGCAGGCGCTTTTGGATCTGAAATAAAAGATACGGTCAGTAAAGTTGAGGCAGTAAACTACAAACAACAGGGTGTTGACTTCAAAGCTTTTACAAATGAAGAGTGTCACTTCTCTTATAGAAATAGTTACTTTAAGGAAAATCAGTCTCTTCTCATTGCATCAGTTACTTTCAGATTGAGAAAAGGAACTGCAGAAGAGATAGAAGAAGCAAGAAAAGTGTATGAAAAGAACATAATTTATAGAAAGACTCATCACCCTATGGAATATCCATCATGTGGTTCAGTTTTTATGAATGTGGTAAAACCAGATGAAGTTGAGAAAATTCTTTCTATCTGGCCAGATGTAAGGGAGTTGAGCGAGAGTAAATGGCACAAAAAAGTATCCATGGGTTATGTGATACACAGGCTTGGTTTTACAGGAAAAAGAGTTGGCGATGCACAGGTATCACCAAAGCACTCGAATTATATTGTAAATCTTGGAGACGCAAAGGCTCAGGATGTAGAGGATCTCATTGAAGAAATAAAAAAGAAGTTCTATGACACATTTGGATTTTATCCTACTCCAGAAGTAATGATTTCCCAAAATACTTGACAAAGCTCAAGAGTTATTTATAATAGGTACTCTTATGCAAACACGAATGACAATTGTTGCAAACAAGAAGAACCTCTCGTAACGAGGGGTCTTTTTCGTGTAAACGTTAACCCCTCTCAGGAGGGGTTTTTTAGTGTTTGAAAGGAGGTGAATATTATGATTCAAGAAACAGAACAAATTTTTTCAAGTACAGGAAGTGCAGGTATTTCTAGACGACCTTATGATCGACTTTATGGAAATGCTACTCGTTTCTCTTCGAGTTTTGATGAGGTGAGTAGAAACGTAAGCAGGGTGCAAGAAATTGTTGATCAACATCCACGGATCTCACGTGGTGTTTTGCGCGGAATAGTCAGTGATGAAGTAATGCAAGCTATTGAAGGTACAGGGTATGAGAGACTTCTTGAAGTTGCGCTTCCCTTATCTGAATTCTTACATGACGAGTCACATCTAGTGTATTTTGCACATAATTCAAGTGGAAGAAATCAGATTATCCCTACTCAAGAAATGATCGAGGCTACTGGAGAAGATGTGATGAGAAGATCACCTGTCGAGAGAGTACATGAAGTTCTGAGATCTGGTCTAAGGTTTACTGATACTTTTCAAGATGATCAAATTGATCAGCTCCATGAATTATGGGGACCTACCTTTGGGTGGGAACGACACGAAGTTGACGCACTCAGAAGGAGACTTGAAAGTGCTCAATACACAGATCCATCAGAACGCGATGTCTGGTTTAGTGCAATAAGAGATAACGGTACAATCATTAGTGCTGCAATGGCTGAACGATTAAGCATTCCAGGACGAGATAGAGATCTTCATCTTGTTGAAAATACAGAATGGAGGACAAGGGATGAATATGCAGGACGTGGTCTTATGACATCGACTCTTGCTATGCTAAATGGACGCATTCTGTCAGACTTTAGGCGAGGTGGAAATGGACTACCACTCATTTATGCTGAATGCAATTTTCAGTCACGATCAGATCGAGCGGGGGGTGGAGCTGGGTTTGTTATTCCAGATAGGCAAAGCGCGCCCCAAATTATTGTCCAAAATGTACTCGTCAATGATGGACAAGACGTACCAGAAGGAAGTCTTCGTGACTTTACCTTTATGTACTTACCACGGGAAGTAATAGAAAGTTATTATGATCCCGTACAAGTAGATACTATGCTTCAGCTCGCTGGAAAATAGTATCATATATCTGTCAGTCGAGGAGACTGACAGGAGGAATATTATGAATATACCAATTATTTATACAAAAAAACATGAAGCGCATAATCCGCCATATGAAATATATGACGGAGTAAAAGAGCCTTACGCTGAGAAAGCAGATAGGTTGAGGTCTATTGTGGATGAATTACAGAAAAATAATTTTACGCAATTTCAATCTCCTCGTCACTTTTCTAAAAACCATATTGAGGCATTACATAAAAAAATATATATGGATTTTTTAAGAAAAAAATCTCAGAGTCTAAAACTAGATGAAGTATTATTTCCTTCCTATTTTATGACAGATACTTACGCCCCAATAACGAGCGGGACATATGAGGCAGCGTACAGGTCGACTTACGTAGCATTAACAGGTGCAGATCTTATTCGAAATAATAATAGATTAGTATATTCACTTTGTCGGCCACCTGGTCATCATGCTGATCAAAAATCAATGGGAGGTTATTGTTATTTTAATAATGCAGCAATTGCAGCTCATTATCTCTCTCAATATGGAAAAGTTGCGATTCTCGATATAGATTTTCATCATGGAAACGGAACACAAAATCTCTTTTATGATCGATCGGATGTTCTCTATGTTTCACTTCATGCAGATCCTCGGGTGAAATATCCCTATATTTCTGGATTTATTGATGAAGAAGGGATAGGAGAAGGGAAAGGATACACTATTAATTATCCTCTTCCATTAGGTATTACTCCTCGAAGATATCGACCGGTATTGAGAAAAGCTATTCAAAATGTTAAAAAATTTAATCCACAGTATCTTTTAATTTCACTTGGATTTGATACATATATTCATGATCCAATTGGAGGTTTTGCATTAACTATTCCTTTTTACCAGCAAATGGCAGAAGATATTTCAGCGATAAGTATTCCGACTCTTATTATTCAGGAAGGAGGGTATAATGTAAGTGATCTAGGGAAAATGGCTGTCTCGTTTTTAAGAGGATTTGAAAAACTTTCGAAATGATGAGATTTCACTTATAATAAAGCACATGTTTTGGGCAGATGAAGTTGCACAACAATTAAAGAAAAGAAATTTTCCCCTCGAATGGGTAGATGATATGAAAACTCCATCAGGAAGAGTTCACGTTGGCTCACTTCTGGGAGTTGTCTTCCATGATTTAGTTTTTAAAGCGTTGAAAGATGCCGGAGTAAATACAAAATATACCTATGTTTTTGAAAACCATGACCCGATGGATGATATTCCGTCCTATCTTCCACGTGAAGAGTTTGAGAAATATTTAGGGATGCCACTTTATAAAATTCCTTCTCCAGTTGAAGGCTATAAAGACTTTGCAGAGTATTATGCAATGGAATTTAAAAACGCATTTAATGCGATTGGGTGTCATCCTGAGATTCTTTGGACAAAAGATCTCTATACAAGTGGCAAGATGAATGAAGGAATTAGAGTAGTTCTTAATAATGCACAGCAAGTAAGAGATATCTACAAGGAAATGTATAAAAAAGAACTGTCAAAAGATTGGTATCCATTTCAAGTATATTGTGAAAATTGCGGCAAAGTCTCTACAACAAGAGTATTTGATTGGGATGGTGAAAATGTCTCGTATAGATGTCCCGTTGATGCAACTGAATGGACAAAAGGATGTGGTTTTGAAGGGAAAACATCTCCATTTAGCGATGAAAGCGGCATGAAAGGAAAACTTCCTTGGAAAATTGAGTGGCCAGCAAAATGGCAGGCAATTGGGGTAACAGTTGAAGGAGCAGGAAAAGATCATATGAGTGCTGGAGGATCGCATGACATGGCAAAGTTATTCTGTGAGAGAATTCTTCACTATCCTGTCCCATACCCAGTGAGTTATGAGTTTATGTTGATAGGTGGACGTAAAATGTCATCTTCCAAAGGTCGGGGTTTTGCAGCTGCTGATATGGTGACAATTCTTCCTCCTGAACTCATTCGATTTCTCATAGTCAAAATGGATATTCGAAAACAAACTAATTTTGATCCATCAGAACCAGACGTGATCCCAAAATTATTTGATGAGTACCAGCGCTTTGCCAAAGCGTATGCAGAGAAATCTGATCCAGAAATGGCTAGGGTATTTGAACTTTCGCAAATAGGTGACAAGGTTTCAATGCCTCCTGAAGTTCGATTTTCTTCCCTTGCACAGTGGGTGCAGATGCCTAATATGCAGCAGCATATAAAAAATGAAGGACTTGAAGAGTGGGCGAAATATGCAAGAATCTGGATAGATCGATTTGCAGCTGATTCAGATAAATTTACCATCCAACAAGATCTTCCAGAAAATGCGAAAAATCTCTCATTTGAACAAAAAGAATTTTTAAAAGAAGTAGCAGCCCTCCTTGATGAAGAGTGGGAAGCTGAAAGTCTTCAAAAAACAATATATGAGAAAGCAAAAGAGAAGGGGGTATCTTCAAAAGATGCATTCGGCGCACTTTATATGTCACTTCTTGGAAAATCACATGGTCCCAAAGCTGGATGGCTCATTCTTTCACTAGATAAAAAATTTGTACAAGAGAGATTTAAGGAAGCATCTGCAATAACAGTTCAAAAAACAGAAATGAAACTTCCAGCTCTCAATCGTCCTGATCTTTTCTCTTTTAGTTCTGAGGTAAAAGAGTCATACCCGTCAATAAGTGTTGGTGTAGCAATAATAAGAGGAGTAGAAATACATCAGATAGATGAAGAGTTAGAAAACGAGAAAAAACAAGTTCTTTCATCCCTTTCAGGACTAACAACAAAGGACATTAATACTTTTAAGGAAGTGCAAAGTTATCGAAAGCTCTATAAAGAAATGGGTGTGGACTGGCATTCTCGCCGTCCATCACCGGAGGCTCTTCTTCGAAGGCTGGCAACAGGAAAAGGGTTGTATACCGTAAACACGTGTGTTGATGCCTATAACTTAACTGTATTACAGAATAAGGTATCTGTGGGAGCATTTGATCTCGACAAAATTTCTTTCCCGACAGTTCTGCGTTTTGCTAAAGAAGGGGAGAAAATCTCACTCTTAGGAGATGAAGATGAGACACTTTATAAAACATCGGAGATTGCTTATTTTGATCAAGTTGGTGGCTATAATTTAGACTTTAATTACCGGGACAGTAAAAGGACTGCGGTGAGTCTTGAGACGAAGAATCTCTATATCAATGTCGATGGAGTCTATGATATTACACCTCAAGAAGTCGAGAGGACATTACGTGATGCTTGTGAGATAATTATAAAATACTGTGGTGGTACACTTGAGGTTTTTGGCATTACTAATGCTACTTCGTAATATTTACGATATCACACCCTCCATGGTATAGTACAAGTCGCTCTATGAAGAAAGCAATATTTGTTCTTATACCCTCCTTTATTTTTGCATCAATTGTATTTCTTTTGGTTCAGTCATTTATTTTAAGAGGAAATGAGAAGGGAGCACTTCAGGTAACATCATCTCCTCAAAGTGAAGTTTTTGTAAATGGAAAATCTATAGGAAAGACTCCTCTTTGTAAATGTGATCCCAAAGATATGCTGAGAACGGGTGAGTATACGGTGAGAGTTGTTCCACTTTCTGGTGGATATCCAGAGTTTCAGGAAAAGATAATTATTACGAAATCTGTCCTCACCGTTGTGGATCGGAAATTTGGTAAAGGGGCAACAGGAGAAGGGAGTGTTATTACTCTTGAGCAGTTAAAGGATAGTAGTAAAAGGGAACTGTTAGTTGTCTCTATTCCAGATAAATCAGAAGTTCTTTTAGATAATACCCCATCTGGCTTTACTCCTGTCCTATTAAAAGATGTAACAGAATCTGATCATGAGTTACTGATTAAAAAAACCGGATATAATGAAAAAAGGGTTCGTATTCGTACTCCAAGTGGATATAAACTTGTTGCAACTGTCTATTTAGGAGTAGATGAGGATGGAATTATTACAACACCAACACCCACTCCAACTCAAATAGCGTCTCCCTCTGCTACACCAACACCTAAAGCAGCAACGGTAACAATCCTTCAAACACCAAATGGATTTTTGAGAGTCAGAGCAGCTGCTTCCACTACATCAAGTGAGGTAGCGCGAGTAACTCCTGGGGAAGAATTTGCAATTGATGAGGAGACTACTGGTTGGTATAAGATAACACTTCCCACAGGTGAATCAGGATGGATCAGTAGTCAGTATGCACGTAAAGAAAGTAATTAAGCCTGAATAATATAGATAATGATGATTACCATCATGATCCAGGTAATTACTGTTGCAAGAAGTGGTTTGTCTGAGAGTAATACTTTATCTGGGCTCTCACCTTCATGTTTTTCATAAATATCTTGTAAATACCGCATTAATCCATAGACAACAGGGATAATCGTCAACATAAGCCATTTTCTTTGAAGGTATCCAGGTAAAAAGTCTGGTAGAAAGAAATCATTTGTGATGGAGAAACGTCGTGAGTTTTCAAGAAACGTAAAAAGGGAATAAGAGATAAATGTGGATGTAGCAAAAATTGAAGCGTAAACGTCAAGAAGTCTTTCTGAGTAATGGGACAAGGATTTACGCATCGCTGCTATGTGAGAACTTGATAGTTGGGAAACAAGCGTTAATTCTGATCGTCTTTTTCCAATAGCAAGAAAGAGAGAAAGAGAGATTGCAGTTAATAAGAGCCAGACAGATATATGAAATCCACTCAAAAACTCTCCTGCCCAAACACGAAGGATATATCCTCCAGCCAGAGCCAAGATATCAATAATGGCAATATTTTTTAGAATTAACGAGTATGACAACTGGAGAATAAGGTAAACTAAGGTAATCAAAAAGAATGCCTCAGAAATAAAGAAACTTGCAAAGAGTGATCCTGCGCCCAGAATGACTGCGATAAGAAGAGCTATAGGCAAGGGAATATCCCCATGTGCAAGAGGTCTAAATCTCTTAAATGGGTGAAGTCTATCTTTTTCAATATCGAAAATATCGTTGATAATATAAATCGCACTTGAGGTTGCACAAAAAACAATAAAACCAGCAAAAACTGCTTCTAATGTTTGAATATTAAATAATTGTCCGTTAAAAGTTATGGCAGCGAAAACAGCAAGATTTTTAATCCATTGGCGAGGACGGAGTAATTTAAGGTAACTACGAAGCGTCTTTTTCATGATTTAAGCGTAACATAAAGTGTAAGAAAAGTAATCCTCCTGTCACAATAACAACAAGCATTACAAGAGCATAGAGCTTACTTCTGCTCTCAAGTGTGAGCGCAACTGTTCCAAGTAGCGCAGAAAAACTCCAGTACGCAAAGGACACCTGGCGCTGTGTATATCCTAGTCTGAGAAAAATATGATGAAGATGTCTTTTATCACCTTGGAACGGAGATTTTTTATTTAATAGTCTTCTGAGAATAGTAAAGACTGCATCAATAATTGGTACACCCATTACAAGGATAGCTGTTGCCAATTTAGCTCCGGAGAGAATTGAGACAACAGCAAGTAGCATGTACACACTTGTTGCGCCATATCCAGGAAAGATTTTGGCTGGGTAAAAATTGAAAATAAGAAAGCCGATTGCACTCCCAGCGATAATGAATGATAATTTTGCATCAACTAATCCTGCTCCCCCGTCTGCAAAACGAAGACTTAGAATACCAATGACAAGTGCTGAAATTGCCACAACTCCAGGCATTTGCCCGTCAACCCCTTTACTCCAGTTAAGCATGTTCATTACCCAAATAATCCAAAGACCTGCAACAATATCTCCAACTGGTCGTCCAATAAAAGGGATGAAGAATGTGTTGAGATCAAGTATTCCACCAAGTGGATTGGTAATAAAGGAAATACTCACTCCACTCCCAACAACAATAACAGCACAGAGAATATTTACTAAAAAACGGAGATACGGGCTGACGTCTTTTGAGAGTGCGTTAAATTTGTCATCTATGACGCCAACAATAAGTGCTAAAAGTCCGGCAATAAAAATTGAGATGAGTTGTGGTGAAAATGGAAGGAGAAAAAGCGACACAAGTAATATTCCTCCAAAAAAAGGTATTCCTCCTCCACGAGGTGTTGGTTTGGTGTGAATTATTCCCGGATGAATGTGTTTTTTAGGATCATCAATGAGTCCAGCTCTTTTAATAAGTGGAAGAGTTATGAATGTGAGAACAACTGTGGCAAACAGTCCAAGAATAAAAGGAAGAAGAGTTAATTCAATCATATTAAATTATTAAACGTATAGTTCTGAATACAAAAATGATAGTAAATAAGCTAACAAGAAACCCTGTTGTATGAAGCATACGTGCTATGAGGGGCATTTTTTCATAAATATATCTCGTCATTATAATATTCATGAAAATAATGAAGAGACTTGTGAGAACAGGAAGAAAAAACATCCATGTTGGTGCTAATCTTCTCTCACCCCAGGGAAGTTGATTAAATAGTGGCATGAGTGGAGGTAGTGTAGAAAAAAATATAATAATTAATGCAATTGATAAAATTAGGAAAATTCCGGAAATGATTACTGTCCAGCGAATTATTTTATCATTGACAATTGGTTTAATAAATTCGTTCATAAATTTCAACTCCTTGGAGCGTTACCCTATGCGCATAATTATACATGGGATAGGGGAATGTTCCCATATCAGGAAGTATGACAATAAAATGAGGTTTTTCTCTTTCAAGATCTTTTTGCGTCTCTTTTAGTGTTTGGGTATTGAGGAGTGAATGATAGGCGACGGTATATCTTCCAGGAGGAAGTTTACCACTCAGGACATACATTTGTGCAGAGTTTCCCCAATAAAAGACAGAGGCATTTTTAGGAAGATGATTTTTAACATAAAGAGCTGCTCCAGTATCTTGCGGAACTCTTTTATCAAAAAATTGCTGGTATTCATCGACCGTTTTGTTATTTATTAAAAAGGAGAGAAAATTTCCATAGTATTCTGTTGTTTTCAGAGGATTCCAGTAATTAAATGAACGGAGTGAGAAAAAAATAATGAGGAAGAATAAAAAAAGAAAAAGTATCCTTAATCTCTTCTTTTCTTCAAGAATAAGTCCTAAGAGGAGACAAAAGCTTGGCAAAAGAACAAGAAGGTAGTGAGTATATGGTCTTTGAGAAAAGAAACTATTGAAGAGGGAGAATCCTACCCAAAGTAAAATAAAAAGGAAGTGAGTATTTATTTTTTTTCTGAATTTGAATAATGCAGAAACATAAACAAGTAATAAAATGAGTTTTGTAATAAGAAGACCTTGAGGAATGATAAAGGTGTTATTCAATCCAACATACCCAACGGTGCTTAAAAAAATAGACTCAAAATATGTTAGAAAAGCTCCATGGAAAAGAAAGTAGACTGCTGAAATGAGAAAAGGAATGACAAAACCTATTACGTAGTGAGTGAGTATAGTAAAATGCAGCTTTGCGAATTCTATGATAGTTTTGAGAGATAATTTTTTGTTGAAGTGCACCATAAAATAGAAAAAAGTGAATGCAGCAAAGTCAAAGAGTGCAACTGTTTTAAATAAAAATGCAATTCCCAGGAGAATTCCTGCAAAAAATAATAATTTTTTTTCGTCTAGGGAACGTCTTTGTCCTTTATATAATGTTGACACCGTAATAATGTAGGCTGCACCCATTATAGGAAGAAGCATAAAGTTTTCTGCATTTGCAATATTTCCTTCAAACGTTGGGAGACCAAAGAGAATCAGGAAGAAGACTGTAACAATAACACTCGTTTTTATTTTATTGAAAAGTATTTTTGAAAGATAATAAAAGGAGATAAGGACACCAATACCAGTAAGGAGAGAAAACAGTCGAATATTGAATTGATTGGAATTGAAAAAAGCATATATAACATACAAAAGTGGAGGTTTATTATCCCAAATTTCCGTGTAAAGAATTCGTCCATCAAGTATTGCTTTTCCTAGGGTTTGATAAATTCCTTCGTCACCATACCAATAGGGTTCAATAAGTGAGGGAAGCCTGAGAAGGAAGAAAAGTGTACTGAAGAGAAGAATACCCCAAAATTCTTTGCTTTTTTCAAGTCTTGCTAATTGTCTCATGCTTTTTCAGTGACTTTATACTCCATACGCTTTCCGAGCATTAATTGTGTATGTGAGATAAGTGCTGGCAACGCTGAGAGAAAGAATCCAACTATTGGCATAAGGATAAACTCAAGAGGAAAAAATATTTTTCTTCTGAGTGGCAACTGTATATTTTCAGGTCTATTTTTATAGTCAAGAAACATCATTGCGAATATTGCAGCAATACATGCTGTTAAGATAAATCCTGCAAGGCTAGGAAGAGTATAACCAAGGGATGTACGAGAGAATGCAGGATTGATAAATGGCATGACATTTGCAGCAACTGTGATGATGAACCAGTTCACTGGCCAGAGGAAGTGATCAAGGACAACATGATACACCATGACCGTTTTTCTGATAAATGGAACATTTGGAACAGTAAACCACCACTTAATAAAGAGGGGATCATCAGAAACTCCCCATGACCAACGTCTCTCCTGATGGTATTTATTTCTCAAACTATTGATGTATCCATGGGAGAAAGCTGCATCCATGGAAGTTTTGAGAAAGATTGGTTCGACCCATACCTGCCCTTTGAGTTTAAAAAAGGCTTTAAAGAAAATACGGTAATCTTCAGGAATAACATCTGCATCCCAAAAGCCAATGTCACGAAGCATCTTGAAGGAGAGTGAATATGTTGATTGGGTAATGAGGCGGTCTCCTTGAACAAGAAGTGATATTCTCCACAAACTTCCGAAAAAAGAGATAATTCGAATAGGTGCGGGTACTTTCCAGATATTGTTATAGAAAACAGTCGCTGTTTGCCAAAATTTACTATATCTATTTGGATCGTTAAGGAATTTATAGGAAAGATAGGCGAAAAATTCTTTATGGAAAATTGAGTCGACATCGACTGAGGAAATTGTTGCGTATTCTATATCAAGTTTGCCATTCTCATAGAGAATTTCATGTGCGGCTTTTCCCGCAAATGCTTCGTTCGATGACTTTCCTTTAATTTCACCTGGCTTATCAATGTGGTAGGTGGCAAAGAAGTCACCAAAAAATGGTTTAAATTCTTTTATGAGAACTGCAGCTTTTTCTTTCGCTTCTTTTTCACGCTCTTCCATAGCGAGAACAACATACAGTTTTTTTGGTGAAAGAGACTGGTGGGTTAAATTCTCAAGCGTTGTTCTCATTTTTTCAATACTTTCCTTATATGAAGTCATAATGAGAACGTGATGAATTTTATCAAAATTTGGAAGTGTTTCAGCTTTCTTTACCCAATTTTCTTTCTCTGCTTTTTTAATTTTTTGACTTGCACGGTAAGCATTAATCACAAGTGAGTAGGATTTATAAAACCAATAAATATCAAAAAAGAGAATAAAGTAAGCAAGAAACGCTGGAATGAGAAGCGAACCCCAGACTGGAGAGAGGATAATACTCCATGAAGCGAATCCAATTGCAATTTCTAGTGCCCTTTTCGTTTTAATAGGGTATCTGGTAAAGATTTTGTCAAAAAATGAGGTCATATATTATTGCAGACGACTAAATATAGTATAAGCATTCTTTGTAGTCTGTTCTACCACATGTTCAAAGGGAATTTGCTTAAGCGAAGCTATGTGTTCTCCAACAAGTATAACATAGGATGGTTCATTTCGCTGTCCCCGGTGTGGATGAGGGGTGAGAAATGGACTATCAGTCTCGGCAACAATTCTATCAAGTGGTGTATACTTAATTTGTTCAGATAATTCAACAGTCTCTCCTGGTGCAAGGCCTTTATAGGTGCTATTGCCATCAAAGCCAATAAAAAATCCAAGATCAAGCGCATCTTTAAGAACTTCCATTTTTCCTGCAAAGCAGTGAAACATACCAGGGACAGATCGTAGCAAATGTTTTCTCTCCTTAAGCATGGCAATAACATCTTCTCCTGCGTGTCTGTTATGAATTTGCAGTGGTAAATCGAGGGTATGTGCTAGTTCAACTTGAGCGGCAAATACTTCTTTCTGGAGTTTGGGATCGACAATGCCATTGGTTTTATAAGAAAAATAATCAAGTCCGATCTCACCTATACCAATGACCTTATCCATTCTTGCGATTGTTTCTAACTGTTCAAGCCAATTTGATGCTAATTCAAATTTATCTGAATGGTGAGGATGAATACCCACAATTGCGTACAAATCATTATATTTTTGTGCAAGGTCTACCGCCCATTTACTTGAGTCAATTTGTGTCCCCGTATTAATAATTCTGGTAACACCTGATTCACGCGCCCTTTTAATAACTTCGTCATAATCTTCTTTAAATGAATGGAAATTCAAGTGACAATGAACGTCTATCATATATTTATGAGGTTAATCTTGGAAATAGAGGTGACGAACTTGTTATTTTTCCAGAAAACTGTTTTAGAATTTTTTCTGAAGTTGATGGGAGAAACGGCTGAAGAGCGTATGCAATTATTCTCAGTTCTTGAATGAGCTCGAGTAATATACTTGTTGCTTCCTCTTGTGAGAGTGACCATGGCTTCGTTTCATTTAATTTTTTATCGAGTTTGGCAATGTGTTGCCATATTGACTCAAGAGCATTATGAAACATAAATTGATCAAGGTTATTTTTCACCTCGGCTGAGAGAGAAATTTCACTTGTTTCAATTGTTAGTTGATTATTTTCAGCAAGTTTGGCAAGTCTAGAAACAAGATTGCCAAGTCCATTTGCGAGGTCAGATGTATAGGCTTCGAGAAGTTTTTCTTCAGAAAAGTCTCCGTCTTGAAATGGTGAGATCTTTGCAAGACAGTAGTACCTCAATGCATCTGTTCCATACTTTTCGACCATATCAAGTGGATTAATGACATTTCCAAGAGTTTTGGACATCTTCTGACCGTTAACCGTAAAGTATTCATGCACAAAAAGTTTTTTGGGAAGCTGGAGTCCAGCAGAAATGAGAATAGCAGGCCAATACACTGCATGAAAACGAATAATTCCTTTTCCGATGACATGGAGGTCTGCCGGCCACCACAAATTATATTTTTCTTCATCCCAGCCAAATCCTATTCCTGACTGGTAAATGTTAAGCGCATCAAACCACACATAAATTCTCTGAGTTGGATCGTTTGGAACTGGCACTCCCCAATTTTTTGCTCTGGTGCTACTTCGTGAAATACTGAAATCTTGCAATCCAGACTTTATAAAGGAGAGAATTTCGTTTTTTCTGAACTCAGGAACAATTTGATACGTGTTACTTTCAAAAAGTTCTAGAAGTTGATCCTGATAACGACTCAGTTTGAAAAAATAATTTTCTTCTTCAATTTCTTCAAGTGGTTTGCCTGGATGTTCAGGGCATTCTGCATTTTCATTTAGTTCAGAGGTGGCCTTAAATTCCTCACATCCTACACAGTATAATCCTTTATACGCTTTTTTATAAATATCGCCATTTTTATCACACAGTTCCCAGAGTTTTTGACTCGATAAAAAATGCTTCTCCTGATCTGATCCTTTTTGAAATATATCAAAGTTGACTGAGAGACGATTTGCTAACACTTCAAATTTTTTTGCATTTTCATCAATAAATACTTGAATATCCTGCCCGGCTTTTTCAGCTGCCTGAACATTTTTCACAGCATTTTCATCAGAGCCGCAAAGATACAGGACATCCTTTCTTAGTAACTTCTGAAATCGTGCGATAGTATCTGCCTGAATAAACTCAAGTGCATGTCCAATATGAGGAGCAGCATTGACATAAGGAATAGCGCTCGTAATATAGTATTTGTTCATAAGTTCGTTCATTCTACCAGAGTATTTAGCCTCAAACAAGCTCACTGATGATTTTTACTCGTAAAGAGAAGTTCAAGGGTTAGGAAAAGCGCTAATAAAAGTAGAAAAAAGAAAGGATGGGTAAGTCCCCACAATCGAAAAAGGAGATAGAGACCAACAAAGAAAGCTAAGAGTACTCCATGTTTTTTGCTTTTAAGAAAAAAAGTGGTGACTGAATACAGGAGAGTGATAATGAGAATGAAGAAGAAAGGAATGATTCTAAGTCGAATACCAAAAAAATCATATGTATAAGAAGGTGGGAAGAAGAAAATGAGAAGAGATAATACAACAAAGGAAAAAATACTTATGAAGAGATAGAGAAAATTCCGTTGCTTTTTCCGCATACTATTATTGTAATCACAAAAAATCTTCCTGTCTTCTTACAAAATATTATTGACAAAAAATAGCACTCCTGTTATTATAGTGCTAACATCTGGTACTGACTATGCATAACTTAACACAAAGACAAATTCAGATTCTCAAAGCAATTATTGAAGAGTATATTAATACTGCTGATGCTGTTGGATCTGAAACACTTGAGAAAAAATACAACTTAAGTGCGTCACCAGCGACTATTCGTAACGAAATGGTTCGTCTTTCAGAATTAGGATATTTGAAAAAACCCCATTCTTCAGCTGGACGAGTACCGACACCTGCAGGGATGAAATTCTATGTGCGAGAGCTCATGAAAGAAAAAGAGCTTTCAACAGTAGAAGAAGTTGCGTTAAAGGAAGGTATCTGGGATTATCGAGAGCAAATGCAGCGCTTCCTCAAAGAGGCAACAAAGTCTCTTGCACAAAAAACGGGAGCACTTGCTATTGCTACGACAAATTCAGGTGATGTTCTCGCTTCCGGATATGCAAATATTCTTGAGATGCCAGAGTTTTTTGATATTGATATTACCAAAGCGCTTCTCTCAACACTTGATGAGTATGACTATTTCCATGATCTTTGCCAAAAATCATATACATCAATGGGAGAGGACATATACATTTTGATGGGAGATGAACTGGGTCAGCAACTCACCGGACCATATAGCTTTGTCTTTACTCATTACGAGACACCACAACATGGTTCAGGAGAGATAGGAGTAATTGGTCCAGTAAGACTTAATTATACGACGGTTGTTCCAACGGTCAGATATTTTGGAAATTTAATTGAATCGATTGCAAAAGGATGGTAATGATGAGAGACGACGCAGTATCACAAAATGACATTCAAGAAAAGGAACAAGTAATGGCGAATGAAAGCGTTGAACCGGAAGAAATTCAGATAAATGAGTGGCAGAATAAATATAAAAGAGCGTTAGCAGATTATCAGAACCTTGAAAAGCGTGTGCGAGAAGAGAGAGGTGACCTTATTAGGTCGGCAAATAGAGATATTCTCTTGCGATTTTTGCCAATTTTGGATACATTACTTATGGCAGAAGCTCATACAAAAGACCAGACACTATCTGTCTGTGTCCAGCAATTTCTCGATACGCTTAAGTCAGAGAATGTGACGAGAATAAAAACAGTCGGTGAACAATTTAATCCTGAGATAATGGAAGTTATTACGACAGGACCAGGAAAGGAAGGAGTTGTTATGTCAGAGGTACGATCAGGATTCCTCTTACATGATAAACTCTTACGACCTGCACAAGTGATTGTGGGGAATGGAGAAAAAGAAATAAAGGAGAAAAATTAATTATGGGAAAGATTATAGGTATTGATTTAGGTACAACAAATTCAGCAATGGCTGTAATGGAGGGAGGATCTCCCAAAGTTATCCATTCTGCAGAAGGACGAAATGTCATTCCATCAGTTGTTGATCCAAAGACACATGTGGTAGGAGATGTTGCAAAGCGACAGATGGTGTTAAAGCCGAAAGAGACTCTTTTTTCAGTAAAGCGTTTGATGGGTAAGAAATTTTCAGATCCATCTGTTCAGCAGGACATGAAATTGCTTCCATACACAGTAAAAGCAGGACGCGATGATATGGCAGTCGTTGAGGTTGATGGCAAAACATACACACCTCAAGAAATATCAGCAATGATACTTCAGAAAATTAAAGCTGATGCTGAAGCATATTTAGGTGAAAAAGTGACAGAAGCAGTTATTACTGTTCCTGCATACTTTGACGATAGTCAGCGTCAGGCTACCAAACAAGCAGGTGAAATTGCAGGTCTTGATGTAAAGCGTATTATTAATGAACCGACAGCAGCAGCTCTTGCTTACGGACTTGATAAAAAAGATGCTCACACTATTGCTGTGTATGATCTTGGAGGAGGAACATTTGATATTTCTATTCTTGAACTAGGAGAAGGGGTAACAGAGGTTAAGTCTACGAATGGAGATACGCATCTCGGAGGAGATGATTTTGACCAGGTAATTATTGATTTTATTGCGGATGAATTTAAAAAAGAAAATAGTATTGATCTTCGTAAAGACCCTCAGGCTCTTCAGAGATTGAAGGAGTCTGCTGAAAAAGCGAAAATTGAACTTTCAACTTCTCAAGAAGCACAAATTAATCAGCCATTTATTACTCAGGGAGAGTCAGGACCACTTCATCTGACCATGAGTCTTTCTCGAGCAAAACTTGAGAGTCTTGTTGATGATCTTATTCAAAAAACACTTCAACCAGTGGAGAAAGCCTTGAAGGATGCGAATATGAAGGCATCAGATGTTGATGAGGTAGTTCTCGTTGGTGGAATGACACGTATGCCAAAGATAGTTGAGACTGTCTCAAAGTTCTTTGGAAAGGAGCCAAATAAATCAGTTAATCCTGATGAAGTAGTTGCAATAGGGGCTGCTGTACAAGGTGGTGTTCTTTCAGGAGACGTGAAAGATGTCCTACTTTTAGACGTCACGCCTCTTACTCTTGGAATTGAGACTTTGGGTGGCGTCTCAACACCTCTTATCCCACGAAATACAACTATTCCTACATCAAAATCTCAGGTGTTCTCAACTGCTTCAGATAATCAAACCCAGGTAGAAATTAATATCTTACAAGGAGAAAGACCAATGGCGCAGGATAATAAATCGCTTGGGAGATTTATTTTGGATGGAATTCCTCCAGCTCCACGAGGTATGCCACAAGTTGAGGTAACATTTGATATTGATGCGAGTGGTATCCTTCACGTTAAGGCACAAGATAAAGCGTCAGGAAAAGAGCAGAGTATTAAAATAACTGGAAGTACCGGTCTTTCAAAAGAGGAAGTAGAGCGAATGACAAAAGAAGCAGAAATGCATGCAAAAGAAGATGAAGAGAAAAAAGAACAGATTGAAGCGAAAAATCAGGCAGATGCCCTTATTTTTACTGCTGAGAAGTCCTTAAAGGATGCTGGAGATAAAGTAAGTGATGATGTGAAGAAAGAAGTGGAGGAGAAGATTTCTGCACTGAAGAGTATTCTCGATACTGGTTCAAAAGAAGAATTACAATCAAAAACTCAAGAACTCTCTGAGAGTCTTCAAAAAGTTGGTCAAGCGATGTATCAGCAAAATACACAGCAAGAAACACCAGCAAAAGAAGATACCTCTTCCGAGGCAAAATCATCAGATGAGCCAGTTGAAGGGGAGGTAGTCGATGACGGAAAATAAGTTTTCTCCTGAAGAATATAGTCAAGCTCCTTTAACTTTTTCAGACACGAATGAAGAGTCCATACCTCATCAAAGTGGAAATCCACCTATTCCAGTACAGCCTCGAACAGAGGAAGAGCGCGCTTTAGACCTCTATGATGATCAAGGAATTAGAACAAAGTCTCTTCCAGCGTCACGATTGGCTGGACCAGTGAAGTCTGGGGTAAATAGTCTTCCTGATTCATTTTCCCCTCTTCCTATTCCCGACCCACGAAATAGAAGAACTGAACGTGCACCATGGTGGAGAGGTCCTCGTAAAAAGTCAGTGAAGGGAGTAAGAAATGGCAAGTAATGACTATTATCAGATATTAGGTGTTTCTAAATCTGCAACTCAGGATGAAATAAAAAAATCATATCGAAAACTCGCCCTGCAGTATCATCCTGATCGAAATAAGACAAAAGAAGGAGAAGAGAAATTTAAAGAAATCACAAAAGCGTATGAAGTTCTGTCCGATCCTCAGAAAAGACAAACGTATGACCAGTTCGGAGCGAGTGCTTTTGAAGGTGGAGCAGGCACAGGAGCAGGAGGCCCCTTTGGAGGATTTGGCGGACAATCTGGGCGTTATGGACCGTTTTCATATACCTATTCAACTGGTGGAGATGGACAGGGGTTTGATTTTGGAGGGTTCTCAGATCCATTTGAAATTTTTGAACAATTTTTCGGAGGTGCATCGCCATTTGGTTCACGTGCGCGTCGACCCGTCTATTCATTATCGCTTAGCTTTAAAGAAGCTGTTACTGGTGTAGAAAAGGAAGTAAATATTGATGGGAAAAAACAAAAAATAAAAATTCCCGCTGGAGTGGATACAGGTACTCGTATGAGATTTGGGGAGTTTGATCTCGTTTTTGACGTTGCCAGTGATCCAAAGTACCAGCGTGAAGGCTCAGACGTTATTACCATTGAAGAAATTACTTTTCCTCAGGCAGTCCTTGGAGACACAATTGAGGTAGAAACAGTAGAAGAAAAAGTATCGATAAAAGTACCGCCTGGTACGCAGCCTGAAACCCTTATTAGACTCAGAGGAAAAGGTATCCAAAGACTTCAAAGTACGAGTAAAGGTGACCATTATGTTCGAATAAAGGTTGTTATTCCAAAGACTGTTACGAAAAAACAAAAAGAATTACTTGAGCAATTTGAGAAAGATAACGGTAAAAAAGGCTGGTTCTAAATAGGAGAAAATTGTTTTTTCCCCCTAATCCACGTATACTTTTCTTAGCAGTACCGTCTGAAAACGGTTTTTCTGCTATGAAGCATGTGCGGACCGAATGAAACCTTGACTCAGCTTGGATGCTTACCAAATGATCCTGTTCAGTTTATCGGTGAGTTTTATACTATTGGGCTAGGAATAATTGGAGGAGTAGCCCTTCTTTTTATTATTTTTGGGGGTTACATTATTCTTACCTCACGAGGAAATCCGCACCAACTCAATACAGGGAAAAGTTATATTTACTACTCGATTTTTGGACTCTTACTGGCAATATTCGGATATCTCTTTATAGAGGTGGTTCTTGTCGATATTTTGCGTATTCCTGGTATATCTCGATAATATATGAAAAAGTTTCTGCCCAAACTGCTCCTTTTTGTTGTTATTCTTACTTGTTTTGTAGCAGTTCCAAGACCGACTCAAGCACAGAATCTAGATACTCAACTTCCCCAAGTAGGATCATGGATACGTGACCCTGAGGTTACACGTGTTGGTAAAAATGCATCTCGCTCTGGAATGCTTTTAGACTGGACACTGAAAGAATATCGTTGGACCGCTCAGTCATATGATGGCACCAATAATCCTCTCGTTCCCTTCTGGCAAATCGTACAAAGAATAGTCTATGCACTCTTTCTGGTCGTCATTATGATAACCGCATTTATTTTAATAGTTACGCGTGGAAAGAGTCTCTCAGCAAAGAGATTCCTGCCTCGCTTCTTTCTTGTCATCTTACTTGTGACATTTTCTTTTTCACTTGTTCAATTTCTCTATCAAATTACTGATATTTTTCAAGGATTTTTCCTTCGCAATCCCCAAGGAGCGATTATCTCCTCAAAAGATTTGTTATTTATAGGTTTTGATTATAGGACATTTGAAGGACTGAGACGTTTTGGCCCTGATTTTGACGAGACAGCTTTTACTTCATTACTCTTTGTTAAGCTAACAGCCTTTACCTACTATGCAATGTCTATTCTGCTGATTATTCGAAAAATTATATTATGGTTTTTTGTTGTTATTTCACCTGTTTTTCCTCTGCTAATTCTCTTTTACCCAGTTCGAAATACCGCAAAAATTTGGATAGGGGAATTCTTTAGATGGCTGTTATACGCTCCTCTTTTTGCAATATTTCTTTCAGGCCTTGTTCGTCTTTGGCAGTCAAATTTACCATTGCTTTTCAGTAATGAAGGAGTTGGTGATCCTTCAAAAATAATCTATCCAACTGCAATTAATATTCTTCTCGGTGGTCCGCAACAGCAAGTAGGAATAAATAACAGTATCAACCTTCCCGATACCTTTGCACTTTATCTTGTTGCAATTATTATGCTCTGGGTAGTTATAATACTGCCTTTTATTTTGCTTCAAATATTTTTAGATTATATGATGGCATTTAATTATCGAGAGAATCCAGCAGTAAAGCAGATGATGGGGATTATAAATAATAGACTGGCTCCTCCTTCAAATCCCAAAACGCCAGTTATTCCTGTCGGACCTGCGACAACAGGAATGGCACGTAATTTGCCTTTCACCAGAAAGTACACAGCTCCAACTTCAACGGGGCTTGCTCGAGAGATTCCACAGGCAAGGACTATTTCCCAGAGAACCCGTATTGATCGAACGACACCAGTTTTGAGAAGTAAAACAGCTGAGATCTCACGTCTTACTAACTTATCAATTCCAACAATGAGAGACATTGCCCGGTATGAGCGTGAGAAACTAGCAAATAGTGTCTTAATGCAGAAAGAATCGGTAAGGACTCAGGAGATATTAAGAAATATTGCCAATCCTGCATCAATCTCTACAGTAACTGAGCGTGATAGATTTCGACAAATTCGGGAGAAGTTGGTAAATGAAAGTACAAAAGGAGACCAGATTTCTTCATCTGTCTTAAATGCCGCTTCATTATTCAATTCATATGTAACTTCCACATCTACTCAGTCTGCATCAAGTACGCTTCAAACAATTATTCAGCAGTTAACAAATCCTTCAGTTATTACAAATACTACTGATCGAGAGAAAATTACTGAGATAAGAGAGAAGCTTAATTCAGTAAAAGATTCTGGAAAAGAGTATGTTTCCTCTATCCTAAAATCGATCTCAGTTCAGGATAAGAGTCAAATGAAGGAAACATCATTGCAAAGTGTTCTCCAAAAATTGTCTCAGACTAATTCGATAACTGATCAAAAAGAGAAATTACAGTATCAGTCGCTTCGTGAGAAGATAACTGATGCAAGTCGTTCAGGAAATCAGTTGGCAACATTAGTAAGAGAATCGCTTGAAAAATCGACCTCAACTGAGCAAGTAAAACATATTCAGCAAGAGCTTATCCGCGCGAAAGAACAAGGTAATCCCCTTGCAGGTGAGATTCTTAAACAAGCCCAAAATGAAAGTAAGAAAGAAGTTGATTCCCAAACTCTCATCACTCAATTAGAAGAAGCTAAGAAGCAAGGTGATCCGTTAGCAACCCTTCTTCTCCAATTGATTACTCAAAAGAAATCACAGACACAGAAAGCACCTGTTCCAGCAAATGCAAAAACAAAGACTGGATCCTTCCCTGTAGTAAATAGAATTCAACAGGTAAGCCTTGATGATTATGAAGCAGTAAAGAAAATGTGGAGTGAGAACTATCGCGACCTTGAAGTCCCTCAAAGTATTTCAGGTACTCAATCACGAAAGCAGTGGATTAGTAGTGATATTTTGGATATTGAACAGACTATTAGTCTATTGACATCACAAAATAGTGCAGATGTTGAAGATGGTATGAAACAGGTGGCTGATATCTTGCCATTCCTTCTCATTGGTGGATTTAGTCAGACAGAGATAGTTGCATATTTAAAAGCAAAACTTGAAGCTGGTAAATCAGTTCTTGAAGAAGTTGAGAAACAAGTTGAGGAGGAGGATACACTTCTTGAGACAAAGAGGCGAACAACTGAAAATGAGAAACATCTTGCAGCGTCTCAAGAAATTAATGAGACGAACTATTCACAAAATAATGCACAAAGTATTACGAATAATTTTAATACGACAAACATAAGTAATGAAAATATTGAAACAACAGACGTTCAGTCAGGCGTAAGTACCCCTTCAAATACATTACTTCAGCTTACTCATTTGTCACTTCCAACCATAAAAGATATTGTGAGATTTGAACAAAGCAAAATAGCAGAGAGGAAAGAGATGCTATCAGAATCCGAAAGAATTTTAACGTATTTAGCACATCCTGAAAGGTTAAACCCAGAGGAAAGAGTAAAGTATCAGGAACTTCATGATCAACTCCTGTCAGAAAGTGAAAGAGGCAATACGATTGCACAGGCTATACTTGCTGCCACAACATCAGATTCAGAGTCAAGCGAAATAACAGATGAGAATATGAGTGAATTTATTGACAACCTTCAATCTTCTCTTTCAATAATAAGTAATCAATCAGACGTAAAGCCTGAAGATGTAAAAAAAGTTCTTCTCTCGCTTAGTAACGTCGAAAAAGTAAATGATGAAAAAGATAAAGAGTTATATACACAATTAAAACAAGAAATACTCATGAACTCATCGAGCTCGCTTGCTCAACAGCTGAGGGAGGTGCTGAATAATCCTTCAAATGCTGTTTCACTTGACAAATTATCATCAGATATTCAATTAGCTAAAGCAAATGGGGATAAAATAGCTGAAGATCTTACACTGCTTATCCCCTCACAGGCAAAATTGGGAGTTTTACAGCAAAATTCTCTTGTAACAAAAATACAAAATACTCTTCAGACAGTACAGGGCTATCAAGCACAAAACATGATGCGTTTTCTTGAGAAATTAGGAAATCCTGAGCAGATTAGTGTTGCAACTGAGAGAACGAACTTCACCAAACTTGTTGAGCGTTTAAGTCAGGAACAGGACATGAATAATCTTGCAGCAACACTTCTAAAAGTAGCCAAAGATGAAAACAAAGAATTACGGGTTTCTGAAGTGTACAGTGTGCTTAAAAATGAAGTACAAAAAGGTGATCCATTAGCTCTTTATATAACTCAATCCCTCCTTATTCCTTCAAAAGAAATGGGTTCGTCTGTTAAAGAGATTTATAAAGAAATTGTGCGAGAAAAGGAAAAAGGAAATAAAGTGGCTGAGGAAATTCTTGATAGTTTAGCAAAACCTCAAGTAAAAACAAGAAAATTTGGATCATTTGCATTACCTCGGCAAAATAGAGTCCAGCAGGTAACTCTTGATGATTATGAAGCAGTTAAAAAATTATGGTACGAGATATACTTGCAGTCAGATGTACCAAAAAATGGGGAGGCAGTACAGACACGTGAAGAATGGATTAAGAGCGATCAAAAAGCAATACAGCGTGTCATTAATCTGCTTTCATCAGAGATTGAAGAAGAAAATGCATTAGGAATGGAGATGGTAAAGGATATCTTGCCTTTCCTCTTTATCGGAGGGTTTAGTAACGACGAAGTGATAGGGTATTTGAAAGCAAAGTTAGAAGCAGGTAGTATGGCACTTGAGACTCTTAAAGCCAGAAATGAGGGGGAAGACACGAAAATTTTGGTAGATAATTTAAATGAACAATCTCAAAACCAGAATGTTCAAGAAATATCGCTTGAGAAAAAGCAAGGCTAAGTACTTGCTCTTTCCTGTCTATTAGTATTTAATTAATGTATGCTTGGTAACCTGTTCAACCAACATAAAGAAGAGAAGTTAGATGCAGCTCCTCAGTCAAATGGAGATGCAACACAGACTGATCCTCAGCAACCACAAGAGCCATCTTCAAGTCCAACTGTAGGATCACGCATGGATCCAAGTTTTCGACAGAATTTATCAGCCTTATCTCATTTAGACTCTCGTACTACTCAAGTCCTCCATCATGCTCAAGATGAAACGAAGAGAATTAGACAACCTCTCATTGAACCTGAACAAATATTAATTGGTCTTTTATATGACGAGTCAGTTTTTAAATTGCTAGAACAATTTGATGTAGATGTAGCAAAGCTTGCACAAGAGCTCCAGACAAAGGAGCAACTCGGAACATTTTCTGGACAGCCAACATTAAGTAATGATACGACATCACTTTTTGAACAAGCATACAGAGAGGCAAAAGGAAGAGATGCAAGTTTTGTAACTCCTGAAGATGTCTTACTCATTCTATGTAATAGTAATATGGAAGCTGCAAAAAAATTGCAAGAAAAGGGGATATCCAAACAGGCTGTCTCTGAGAAAATCACGAAAAGTGCTAATTTTTCAAAAGGTGGAAAAAAATCTGTATTAGAACAGTTTGCAATTGATCTTACTGAGGAAGCGCGTGCAGGCAAACTCGATCCAATTGCTGGTCGAGATAAAGAAACAGAACGACTCATTCATATTCTTCTTAGACGAACAAAAAATAATCCTATCATTATCGGAGAAGCTGGTGTTGGTAAGACAGCAATAGTGGAAGGTCTCGCATTAAAAATTGTTTCTTCACAAGTGCCTAAAGAGTTAAGTGGACGGAAGATTTTTCAACTCGATCTGGCTTCTCTTGTTGCAGGCGCGAGTCATAGAGGAGAGTTTGAAGAAAGACTCAAAGGAGTAATTAATGAGGCGATAGCATCTCAGGGTCAGATAATTCTATTTATAGATGAGATCCATACCCTTATTGGTGCTGGAGACACTGATGGAGCATTGGATGCGTCAAATATTATTAAACCTCATCTGGCTCGTGGTCATATGCAGATAATTGGGACCACAACGACTACAGAGTATCGAAAGCATTTTGAGAAGGATAAAGCTTTTGAGAGAAGATTTCAGCCAATAATAGCTGAAGAGCCAACTGAAGAAGTTGCTGTCGAAATGTTAAAAGTACTTAAAACTAAGTACGAAAAATTCCATAATGTTACTCTTCCTGATGACACCTTAACAGCAGCTGTTAAGTTGTCCAAAAAGTATATTGGTGAGCGGTACCTTCCTGATAAGGCAGTTGACCTTCTCGATGAAGCAGCAGCTGAGGTAAAACTTGAGAGTGGCGGAGGTAAACGACAGGATACACAGGTCGTGAAGAAAGATATTGAAAAGGTTGTTTCTGATTGGACAGGAATTCCAATTACTAAATTAACAGAAGATGAGAGTCAAAAACTTCTTAATCTTGAAAAGAAAATTCATGACCGACTTATAGATCAAGTAGAGGCAGTGACAGCGGTTGCTGAAGCTGTAAGGAGAGGTCGAATAGGTCTTGCACCTGCAAATAGACCAATTGCTTCATTTATTTTTCTTGGTCCAACCGGAGTAGGAAAGACAGAACTTGCCAAAACATTAGCAGAAATTTTATTTGGCCGTGACGATGCATTAGTTCGACTTGATATGAGTGAGTATATGGAAAAGCATGAAGTGGCTAAATTAATTGGTGCACCTCCTGGGTATGTCGGATATGAAGAAGGAGGACAACTTACTGAAGCAGTCCGGGCAAAACCATACTCTATTGTCCTTCTTGATGAAGTTGAAAAGGCCCATCCAGATGTCTTTAATATTCTCCTTCAGCTTTTGGAAGACGGTCGTCTAACTGATAATAAAGGAAATACAATCTCGTTTAAAAATACGATTGTGATATGTACTTCTAATATAGGAAGCGCACTTATTCAGCAACAACTGACTGAAAAGGATGATGTTACTCTAACTCAAACAGATGAACAACAAGCGCAGCTCTTTGCAGAACTAACCTCAACTGTTAATGGTGAGCTTCGAAAATTCTTCAGACCTGAATTATTAAATAGATTTGATGACGTGGTAATATTTAAGCCTTTAAGACGACAAGACATGTCACAAATTGCAAAGCTTGGCATTGCTAAAACTGGTAAACTTCTTGAGGAACAAGGATATCATATTCAGACAAGTGACAAAGCACTTGCTCAACTTGCAAAAGAAGGATATGAACCTGCAAATGGTGCTAGACCATTACGAAGACTTATACAGTCTTCTATTGAAAATCAAATTGCACTTCTTCTTATTAATAAAACGTTCGCACCTGGAGATACAATAGTAATCGATTATGATGAGAGTAAGTCTGAATTTGTCTTCAACAAAGGAACAGCACAAGTTGTATCACCTACAGCGGATAATGTATCAGAAAAGACAGATTCTTCTCCAGATTCAATGCCTGTTGCAACAAATACACAAGAAGTTACACAACAGCCCTCACAACCGCAAGTCGTATCTGGAGACATGCAAGCAAATTCAGCAGTCAATCAGCCACAGACTCAGTTTGCCCCACCGAATTTTAACCCTCCTTTTCTGAAAAAAGAGGATAATAATTCACAAACAACGCCAAATGGCGTCATCCAAGCCTCAGCTGCTGTCAATTAACTTGTTCTTTCAGGTTAAAGATCCTATACTTTTATATGTAGGAATGTCTGCCTTAATTTCTCTGCCAGTTTATTTTTTGCGATTTTGGTACTTAGAAGTACCTTCTCGCATGCTTGATTATTTCCTTACTCTCAATCAGGCATTCTTTCAATTATTCTCATTGCCACTTTTTGTCAGGACATTTTTCCTCCCTCTTAAAAATGAATATAGGAAAGGTCTTGTTGGATTTTCTTTAGGTATGGGAATTGCAGTCAAACTTCTTCTCATAATTGTAGATGTCTTATTATTTCTTCTCTTATTACTGCTTGAACTTGTTCTAATTGCAGGATTTATGCTTTTTCCTATACTTACTTTACTTATACTTATATGGTAGCTTCACAGAAACAACTTATTTCAATCTACGCAATATACCGTTCTGCGCTCATTCGAACGATACGCTTTTTTCTTTTCATATCTCTGTTATTACTTCTTGTGTTTACTACAACTCAAGGCGGGGATATACGTATCCCATTATTCTTTTTTAACATTTTCCTTATGACGGAGATCTTTTATCGATATAAAATTTCTCGTCTCAGACCTGCGAGAAAAGTCTCGGAAATATCTGAGGATGAAGCAGTTGCAGCTTGTACACAGCTCGTTTTATATGCACTCTATTCTGCAAGTTCAGCAGAAGAGCTCGTCAGACATCTTTTTTCTACTCACCAAGCAAAATTTATGCTAGAGAGATGCGGGCTTTCTCCAGAAGAGCTTCCTCACAGTCAGATTGATGCAGGAACGCTTCTTCGTTATGCACACAAGCTTGTGAAGAGTGTTGAAGGTGAGTACATAACTACTGCTGACATATTAGCTGCCTACATTATGTATGTTGAGCCTGAAGCACACTTACTCCTTTCAAAGAAACTTCGTGAAGATGAATTTATGGACATATTAAAGTGGACTCGTTGGAGGTTTCAGCAAGAAGAAAAACCGCAGAAATTAGAAGTTCATTTTAGCGGAAGCGGTATAGGAGATGGTCTCATCACAGGTTGGACACTTGAAACGAAGAAATACACGCGTGATTTTAGTCTGGATGCTCTTCAAAAAAATACGTCAATCTTTGGAAGAGAAAAAGAGTATGATCTTGTTCAGGAAACATTGGCAAAAGCACAAAATAACAATATTCTTCTCATAGGGGAACAAGGAGCAGGAAAAGAAGGTCTCATTCGGAAGTTTGCTATTGAAAGTTATATGGGGAAGAGTACTCCACATACGAGACACAAGAAAATTCTTGAAATTCTTGTAGGGCCACTTATTGCTGGTGCAACAAGTAGAGGAGATCTGGAAACACGACTTCAAGCAATAATAGAAGAAGTTTCTCATTCTGGAAATGTCATTCTCTATATTCCTGAACTTCAGGATATACTAGGAAGTTCATCTTTTTCGATGGATTTATCAGGTGCTCTTTATCCATATCTTCAGAGTGGTAAATTCCCAATCATCGCGTCATTGACACCTGGCAACTTTAAAACGTACTTGGAAGGAAAGCCACTTGCTCAATTATTTACGCAGATTTCTTTAACAGAGCCTAAAGAGGAGTCTGCCCTTCGTATGTTAATGGAAGTAAGTCGAGACATTGAGCAGGAGTCTCATGTAGCCATAACATATCGTGCAATCTCCAGTGCTGTATCACTTGGAAATAGATATATGCAGGATATGCAACTTCCAGGAAGCGCAGTGCGCCTTCTCCAAGATACTGTAGTAAGGGTGCAACAAACACCTGCGGCGCAACAAACCTATACTAGAAAACGAATAGTAACTGAAGAAGCGGTTGTTAAGACTGTAGAGGATAAAACTCATATTGCTCTTTCTGAGCCGAATGATGAGGAAAAACAGTTGTTATTGCATCTTGAAGACACGCTTCATAAAAAAATTATTGGACAGGATGAGGCTATTAAAGTATTAGCTCAAGCGCTTCGAAGACTGAGGTCAGGGATGGTTGAAAAAACACGTCCTACGTCATTTCTCTTTTTGGGGCCAACTGGAGTTGGAAAAACAGAAACTGCTAAGACACTCTCTGAGATATATTTTGGTGGTGAACGGGCAATGATCCGACTCGACATGAGTGAATATGCTGATAGTACTGGTGAGAAAAGATTGCTCGGAGCTCCTCCGGGAGAAGGAGAAGAGCGAGGAGAATTAACGGAGAAAGTTCGGGACAATCCTTATTCTCTTATTCTTCTCGATGAATTTGAAAAAGCTCATCCGCGCATACTGGATCTCTTCCTACAGGTTTTTGATGACGGAAGACTGACGGATAATAAAGGACGTACTGTTTCTTTTGTAAATACGATAATTATTGCGACATCGAATGCAGGATCATCTTATATAAGTGAAGAAGTAAGACAGGGGAGACCTCTGGACAGTAAAAAACTTATTGAGTATCTCCAGTCTCAACACCTCTTTAAACCGGAACTCCTTAATAGATTTGATGATGTTGTTACCTTTAGGCCGCTTTCTCAAGTTGAAATACAGAAAATCTCAAAATTACTTCTAGAAGAGATGAAAGAGCGGATGAAAGAACGGGATATCCATCTGTCGTTTACGGAAGCAGTTATTCAAAAGATAGGAAAAGATGGATTTGATCCTCAGTTTGGTGCTCGTCCAATTAGACGATACATTCAGGATTCAATTGAAGATCTTTTGTCACGAAAAATATTAGCAAACGAAATTCAACGAGGAAATACTCTTCATATTGATGTGAAGGAGAATGTATTTGATGTCACAGTTTCTTAATTGATGTAGAGTAAATATATGATGAGTAAACTACTAAAATATAATCTCCAAAAAGCTCTTTATTCAAAGTTTAAAGGGAATGGCAGCATGTATGTACTTTTTATTTTAGGTACTGCAATGGCTGGTGCTTTCGCATTGACTGGTGGTCTTACTCCTCAACTTAATCCCACCCCTAAAGCTTCAGACCAGGTATTAATTGATGAAGAGTCAGCGAACAGAAGTTCAGAGAAGTCTCTTCAATTAGTAGATATTCGTATAAAACCTTCTCCTACTCCCACTTTTACACCGACTCCAACTCGAACACCGACAGTTACCCCAACACCAGTTGCTTGCCTTAACAGGACTGCAATTTTCGTTCTCGCTGATCTTTCTGCATCCATGCAATTTGACAATAAAATGGTTGAATTAAGAAGAGCATTACGACTTCTTCGTGACAAGTTACAGCCAGAAACAGGAATTGGACTTTACGCATTTGGATCATATACAGACTTCTCGTATGCGAGTAAACGTGGAGTAAGAGAAATTGTCGCGCTTAATAAATATAGAGATAATAAAGATACGTTTGATCCTGCTGTGAACGGGTTAAGTGAAGGCGGTCTTGGGGGAACGTATATGAGACCTGGTTTTGAGGTGGCAATAGATAGGCTTAATCGAGCTCAGGAAAGAACGTCATACTTTAGGGATTATCAGTACGTTACTATTGTATTCTCCGATGGTGTCCCGGAGAGATCAGGAGCGGATAATCTGGCTGATCGTAACCTTGGAGCATGTGCTCCAGGACGTCAAACAACGTCCGGGTATTATCAAAAATGTTTTGCACAAGAGCTTGATCCACGGACAGATCTCACGACTCAATTGAAGAGTGAAGGAAAAGTTTATTCTGTCGTAGTCTATGATACTCGAGCGGGTGAAGACGACAGTTACTTTGTTTCACCGGTTGATTCAAATGATAGGCTAAGAACACTTATGAAAGCTGTGGCAACTCAACCTTCAGGTTCATCGAGTACATATTACGATGTTGAAGTACGAGGAGTAAGTAGACTTGCAAATATTTTTGATAGCATTGTTCAAGGTATCTGTACAAATTAAACTCTTAGGTTGAAGCTATTCCTCTTATCTGGTATACTTAACAGACTATGCCAGCAATACAAAGAAGCGAATTTGCATTAGCACTCAATCAAGTAGCCACAGAGCGTGGCGTTGACGTCCAAGTTGTACTCGAGACAGTTCAAAACGCTATTCTTGCTGCATACCGAAAAGATCATCCAGATATTGTTGTTGAAGAATTTGCGGCAGAACTCAATCCTAATACAGGTGAAGCAAAGATTCTTCACAACGGTGATGATGTTACCCCTCCTGGCTTTGGACGTATTGCAGCTCAGACTGCAAAGCAAGTGATTCTTCAAAAGATTCGGGAGAAAGAAAAAGAAGCAATCATTTCTGATTTTCGAGTAAAGATCGGAACTATCGTGAATGGTACTGTTCTTCGTTTTGCAGGTCCAAATATTATTGTCGATATTGGGAAAACTGAGGCACTTATGCCTGTCTCTGAACAAATTCAGTCAGAAAAGTACCATCAAAATCAACGACTTGTTGTCTATCTTAAGGAAATTAGGGAAGGTCTCAAAGGAGAGGAAGTTATTGTTTCACGTGCTGATAATGGCCTTTTGGAAGGACTCTTTAAAAGGGAAGTTCCAGAAGTTGCTCAGGGAAGTGTTGAGATACGGGCAATTGTGAGAGAGCCTGGTAACAGGTCAAAGATTGCCGTGTACTCAGGTCAGCCAGGAATTGATCCAGTTGGGAGTTGTGTAGGACAAAAAGGAGTTCGTGTTCAAGCAATTATTCAAGAATTTAATGGCCTCGAAAAGATAGATATTATTCAGTGGCAAGAAAATATAGCAGCCTATGTTGCAGCAGCTCTCTCTCCTGCAAAACAAGTAAGAGTTGAGTTAAATGAAGAGGAAAAGGTGGCTAAAGTATTTGTACCACAGGAAGAACTTTCTCTTGCAATTGGAAAAGAAGGACAAAATGTTCGTCTTGCATCCAAGCTCACAGGTTATAGAATTGAGATAGAAGGAAATGAATCTCCTGTAGAATCAACTACTTCAGATGAACAGCCATTAGATGAAGTAGCAGAAGTCTCAGAAGAAACAAGCACGAAAGAAGAAGCATCTGAGGAAGTTGGAGTAGCAGCACCAGAAGAAACACCAGCAGCCGAAGAATCAACAAAAGAACCAGTAAGCGATGAACAGAAGTAGTACTATGAATCAGGCTTACACACATTATCAATTTATATGTCAGACAGTAATACAACAGCATTCTATCCTCCAGTCGTAGCCGTTCTCGGTCATGTTGACCATGGTAAAACAACTCTTCTTGATGCCATTCGTAAATCATCTATTGCTGAGCGCGAACATGGTGGCATTACGCAGAAAATTGGAGCATCCTCTGTTGAAGTTCTCCATGATGGAGTAAAGAAAAAAATTACGTTTATTGATACCCCTGGTCACGAGGCATTTACAAAGATGCGATCCAGAGGTGCACAGGCTGCAGATATTTGTCTCCTTATTATCTCAGCTGTGGATGGAATTATGCCTCAGACTCGTGAAAGTATCAATCTTTTAAAAGAATCGAAGTTACCTTTTATTGTCGTATTGACCATGTCTGACCTTCCTACTAAAAATCCCGAAAAGGCAAAACAGCAGCTTCTGAGCGAAAGTATTCTCCTTGAGGGAATGGGTGGAGATACTCCAGTAATTGAAGTGTCCGCAAAGACCAATCACAACATTAAAGAGCTTCTTGATCTTATTCTTTTGGTAAGAGAAGTTTCTTTAACTGATCATCCTTTAACAGCTTCACCAGATGGAGAGTTGAATGCCATTGTTATTGAATCAAAGCTAGACTCAAAGAGTGGTCCTCGTGCAACAGCAATTGTGAAAAACGGTACATTAAAGGTTCGAGAGGAAGTTTTTAGCGAAAATGGTGCATTTAAGGTTCGATCACTTGTGACAGATGATGGCAAACAAGTTCAGGAAGTTACTGTTGGGGACGCTGTTGAGATTACTGGTTTTTCAAAAGTTCCAAGCGTAGGTAGTCTTATCACTAGAACTCAACAGATTGCAGAGCAAAGTACTCAAAAAGCACCAGCAGCGTTTACGCTTGAGTCAGCATTTGCAGCTCGCAAGATGGGGGATGAGTTAGCAATGATTCTTGTTACCGATACAGAAGGCTCACTTGAGGCTATTACCCAAGCTCTTCCTGAGAAAGCTCAGATAATCACCAAAAAAACAGGAGAAATAGCTGAAGCTGATGTTTTGATGGCAAAATCAACTGGTGCACTTGTGATTGGGTTTAATACGAAAATTAGACCAGAAGTAGCTAAGTTGGCTCGGACAGAGAAGGTATTAATGAAAAACTATACCATTATTTATGAACTATTGGATGAAATTAGTGAAGTACTTGAAGGAAAGGCACTTGCTTTAGTTGAGCAAATTTTTGGTACAGCGAGAATTCTCGCAAAATTCCCATTTGAAAAGACTTTTGCGTTGGGAATTTCAGTGATTGATGGCCGAATTGCACGAGGAGATAAGGCACGAATAATGCGTGGAGAAGAGATAATCGGAGAAACCCAGATAAATTCTCTCCGTGTTGGAAAGAACCCTACTTCTAAGGTTGAAAAAGGGAATGAAGCAGGTATAGTTATTACACCTATGCTTGACTTTCAGGTCGGAGATGTGCTAATATCCCATGAATAATATAGGATATTATGGATAACACATCACTTCAGAGAATTAAAGAGACAATTTCACGAAGTACGAACGTTGCAATCGTCGTATCTGCAAATCCAGCTATTGATCAAATGGCTGCGGCACTCTCTTTCTATTTAACCCTTTCTGCTCTTGATAAAAGAGTTTCTGTGCTTTCTCCAACAGAGCCTATTGTTGAACTTTCATCTCTTGTTGGTATTGATAAGGTAAAAGGATCAACTGAGGGATCAAGTGGTGATCTCGTGGTCTCATTCCCATATCGAGAAGGTGAAATTGAGAAAGTCTCATATACGATTGAAGGCGGATTTCTCAATATTGTTGTTAAAGCTGGAGAACAAGGCCTCACATTCGCTGAAGATCAGGTTCAGTTTAAGCGTGGATCCGATAAAGCAGATCTTGTTATTGCGATAGGTGCACAAACAATGAATGACGTGAATGTCCTTCTTTCTGAAGAGTCCCTCAAAGAAGCAACAATAATAAATATTGATAATTCAGATAGAAATGAAGGATATGGAAATATTGTTCTTGTTTCACCTAAATTCTCATCTCTCTCAGAACAAGTTGCTGACCTTATGCTCAATCTTGAAATGGATATGGACATAGATACTGCACAGAATTTGTTAGCTGGTATAACAAGTGCGACTGCTAATTTCCAAAGTCCAAATACATCGTACCTGGCATTTGAGATTGCAGCTATACTTATGAAACGTGGTGCAGTAAGAGCACAACAGGTTGTTATGCCTAGTCGGGAAGAATCACGACGTGAACAGCCACGAGAACAGCGTTCACAACGCCCACAGCAGCAAAATCAGCCAAGACAGGAACAAAAAACAGAAAATCGTGGTGGTCAAAAACCTCCATCTGATTGGTTAACACCGAAAGTATATAAGGGATCAACTTCTGTTTAAGAGATAGTGGTTGCGATTCTCCTCTTCTTTCTGGTATAATACAAGCCTATGCCGCTTTCAACTACGCAAAAACAAGACATAATAAAGTCATTTCAGACAGCAGACGGAGATACAGGAAGTCCAGAAGTTCAAATTGCACTTCTTACTCATCGTATTACTCGACTTGCTGAGCATCTCAAAGATCATGCTCATGATGTACATAGTCGACGTGGACTTCTCTCAATGATTGCAAAAAGACGTCGACTTCTTAACTTTTTAGTTAAAGTTGATAAGACACGATCCTCAGAGATCAAGAAGAAGATAGGATTGAAAGATTAATGGAAAAAACCTCTATATCGGTTGATTTTGCTGGAAAAACAGTTACATTTGAAACAGGCCAATTAGCACCTCAAGCTACGACCTCTATTCTTGCGCGAACTGGTGACACTATGGTGCTTGTTACTGTTGTTCAAGGACAGGACCGCGAGGATCTTGGCTATTTCCCACTCTCCATTGAATACGTTGAAAGATTGTATGCTGGAGGGCGAATTAAGGGTTCACGTTGGGTAAAGCGTGAAGGACGCCCGACTGATGAAGCAATTCTCATAGGTCGCCTTATTGATCGATCAGTAAGACCACTCTTTCCAAAGGAATATAAGAGAGAAGTACAGGTCATGGTTACCGTACTCTCAGTAGATGGCGAGAACGCTCCAGATATTCTCGCTCTTAATGCAGTTTCAGCAGCACTTACTGCATCCCCAATCCCATGGAATGGTCCTGTTAGTGCAGTTCGAATGGGTTATGTTAAAAATCCAGAGAATGGCTCAGGTGAGTTCATTGCGAATCCGACAACAGCTCAAGGAGATACTTCAGAACTAGATATCGTCGTTACTCAATCTCAAGATCTTACTCTCATGATTGAAGCTGGAGCAAATCAGGTTTCAGAGGAAATTCTTGCTGAGTCAATTAAAAGAGCACATGAGGACACCCGCAAGATGATTGCCGCTATTAATGAATTTGCTGCAAAGGTTGGTCAGCCAAAAGTTGATGTCCCAAGTAACTCAGCAATGCTTGATATGGCAAAGAAAATTGAGAAAGCTTTTTCAACTGAAATTGCTGAGCTTGCAAAAGCAATGGCAAATAAAGAGTCAGGTGGAGGAGTTATGGGTGCACTCATTGATAAGGTAGTTGAGAACGAAAAAATGAGTGAAAAGAGTGAAGAAGTTGATAAGAAAGTAGTTGCAAAAGCTGTTGAGTATGTTCTTTATAAGCACATTCGTCATGCAGCAGTTGCAAAAAAGGAAAGACAAGATGGGCGAAAAGTAGATGAACTTAGGCCTCTTGGAGCTCGGGTTGGCGTTGTCCCACGTGTTCATGGATCAGCGATTTTTGAAAGAGGTATTACACAGTCATTAACAGTCGCTACTCTTGGATCACCTCGGATGGAGCAGCTTATTGAATCTGCAGAAGGTGAAGAATCAAAAAGATACATTCATCACTACTCCATGCCGCCTTATTCAGTTGGAGAAGCAGGACGAGTAGGTACACCATCACGACGAGAAATTGGACATGGTGCACTTGCTGAACGAGCACTTGAGCCAGTCATTCCGTCTCAAGATAAATTCCCTTATACCATCAGAATGGTTTCTGAAATTCTTTCATCTAATGGTTCTACCTCAATGGCTGCAACGTGTGCATCAACTCTTGCTCTTATGGATGCTGGAGTTCCAATTTTAAAGCCAGTCGCTGGAATCTCAATTGGACGAATGTCTGAGGGAGAAAATTCAATTCTTTTAACTGACATTATTGGACTTGAGGATTTTTCAGGAGACATGGACTTTAAAGTGGCAGGTACTGAAGATGGGGTCACTGCAATTCAACTCGATGTGAAGATCCCGGGACTGAAAGATGAAGAAATTGTTGAAATTTTTGAACGTGCTAAGACAGCACGGGCTAAGATCTTGGAAGTTATGCTCTCAGCAATTCCAGAGTCTCGAACACAGGTATCAGAGTATGCACCAAAGATTGAGCAGGTAACTATACCTGTTGAAAAAATTGGTGAAGTAATTGGTCCTGGTGGACGAGTTATCAAAAATATCATTGCTACAACTGGTGCAACAGTTGATGTTGAAGATGATGGTACAGTCACTATCTCAGGTACAACAGAAGAGTCAGTACAACAAGCTGTGGATTGGGTCAAAGGCCTTACACGGGAAGTGTTAGCTGGAGAGCTTTTTGAAGGACCTGTTAAAAGAATTCTTCCATTCGGAGCTTTTGTTGAGATTTTACCTGGAAAAGAAGGAATGGTCCATGTTTCAAAGATGGGACAGGGATTTGTAAATAGTCCAGAAGATGTTGTTGCAATTGGTGACATTGTGAAAGTAAAAGTAAGTGAGATTGATGATCAGGGTCGAATTAACTTAACAATGAAGCTTGATGATAGTGGAGAAGATACAAATTCAGGACCGAGAGATGACTCAGGACCACGCAGAGGTGGAAATGAAGGATTTAGACGTGAGCCACGCGGTGAACGACGAGATTTTCGACCACGAGGAAATGATCGGGGAAATGATCGGGATCGAGGAATCGCTCCACGAAGCAAACACCCACTCGCACAGCAATTTGAAAGAGAACGTCGAAGTACTGATCGAAATAATCCAAGAAGAAAGACTCACTATTAAATTCGCTTCTCTTTTGCTTTTCTCAAAAAGTTAGTATGATTAAATAATGGTTGACGCTGCCCTCCCTACTACTCCTCCAGTGAATGGAAAAGGAGCTCAAACTCCTTCTTCTCCTTCCTTTATGACACCAACAGGAAAAGGAGAATCAAATGATCAGATCAGAAAATTGGGAGAAAGAATAGAAAAAGCTGAACTCCCTGATGTTCTTAAACAAAATCTTCTTGAACGTGTTTCACGCCTTGCACTTCTTCGAGCAAGTTCCGGGTTTATGAGCGCAAATTATATTCTTGAGTATGAGAACACATCGAATTATATCAATTGGGTAGTTGGACTTCCTTGGCATATGAACACCCAGGATGTGCTTGATTTAGTAAAAGCGAAGGAAATAATGGACAAACATCATTATGGGCTCGATGTTATAAAGAATAGAATTCTTGATTATCTAGCAACAATTATTTTAAATATGAAACAACAACGACATGATTTAGTTACACGAGCTCCTATTTTATGCCTTGTAGGTCTGGCTGGAACTGGTAAAACGACGCTTGCTTCATCTATTGCTGAAGCACTGGGGAAAAAATTTGAACGTATACCATTTGGAGGAATGGCAGATTCGCGTGCTCTGCGTGGACAATCAAAAGCATTTCCAGATGCAGAGCCTGGATTTGTTGCTAAAAAATTATTTCATGCAAAATCAAATAACCCGGTTATTCTGCTTGACGAGTTAGATCGTGTCACAGAGTCTGCTCGAGCTGATATTATGGGAGTTCTCGTTGAGCTTTTGGATCCTGAGCAGAACTTTGCGTTTACTGATCACTATATTGATTATCCTTTCAATTTATCTAATGTTCTGTTTATTGCTACTGCAAATAACACAAGCAGCATCTCAACTGCTGTTCTCGATCGTCTTGAGATCATTCAGATGCCATCTTATACCGATGAGGAGAAAATTGTCATTGCTAAGCAATATTTGTTCAATCAAATCAGATCAGAAGCAGGGTTAAGTGATCAAAATTTAATTATAGATGAAGCAGTTTGGCCTGGAGTCATTCGACCCTTGGGCTTTGATTCAGGGATTCGATCACTTGAACGAACGATTCAGGGTATTTGTCGAAAGGTTGCTAGACAAATAGTTGAAGGAAAAGTCACAGCTGTGCGCATTACAGATACTAATCTTAAGGAGTATCTCCCACAGTGGTAAATGTAATCTATTAGATTGAATTAACAAGATGAATCCCTTATACTGAACAAACAATTTATGGAAGAGAAAAAGATAAAAAATCCCCCACATAGAAATCCACATATGCCATCACTTTCACTTATACCTTTAGGTGGAATGGAAGATGTCACCAAGAACATGTATGTCTATGAGTATAAAGATGAAATACTCATCGTTGATTGTGGCATCGGATTTGCTGATGCTTCAATGCTTGGGGTAGATCTTTTACTTCCTGATATTACGTATCTGTTGCAGACTAAGAAAAAAATTGTAGGAATGATTCTTAGTCATGGCCATGAAGATCATATTGGAGCAGTTCCTTATATTCTTCCTCAACTCCCACCTCAATTACCTGTCTATGCTTCCCCTTTTACTGCAGCGTTAACGAACGAAAAACTCAAGGAGTTTAAGATGCCTGCCAGTGTAAAGACTTTCTCATTTGGTGATCGTCCACTTACACTTGGACATTTTACGGTTAACTTACTTCGCATAACTCATTCAGTTCCAGATAGCGCAAATATTGTCATTAAGACTCCGGCAGGTGTCTTTTATCATGGAAGTGATTTCAAAATTGATTTAACTCCACATGACAAAGAGCGTATGGACTTTCAAGGTATTGTGAAAGTAGGAAATGAAGGAGTATTAGCTATGTTGACTGATTCGTTAGGATCAGACAGGCCAGGTCATACTCCCTCAGAAGATGGGTTGCAACAGGCGTTTGAGAATGTGTTACAGCATTGTAAAGGAAAATTAATTATCACAACGTACTCATCAAATGTTGCTCGTATTAACCAAGTCATTGCTGCAGCAGAACGCTTTAAGCGAAGAGTATGTTTTGTTGGTCGCTCTCTTATAAAAGTTGCAGATGTAGCAAAGAGAGCAGGGTATTTAGAAGTACAAGATGGGACAATTATTGAGCTTGAACATGTTTCTAATCTTCCAGATAACCAAGTTGTGATGATAGTAGCGGGAAGTCAAGGGCAAGAAAATTCGGCCTTGACTCGTATAGCAGAAGGAGAACATCGAGAAGTTCATTTGACACCAGATGACATTGTCATATTTTCAGCAGATCCGATTCCGGGCAATGAAGAGCCTGTCAATCAATTAATCGATACAATTGCTAAAACTGGCGCAAGCGTTATTACGTCAGGTCATGGAACTTTATATCATGTGTCAGGACATGGATCTCAACAGGATCATTTGATGATGATGTCTCTTATCAAACCTCGCTTTATTACTCCAATTAGTGGAAATTATAAGCACCTTCTGGGATATCAGAAGCTTGCTATTAAGATGGGTTATAAAGCAAAAGATGTTCTTCTCCTTGAAAATGGTCAAGAAGTTATCTTCAGCAAAGATGGTGTGACTTTTGGGAGGAAGATTCCCACCAAGAACGTGTATGTGGATCAAGTTTCCGGTGAAGAAGTAGAAGGATTTGTATTGAGAGATAGAGAGAAGTTAGCAAAAGACGGAATAGTTATTTTAATGATTGAAATAAATGCATCTGATGGTCAGCTTACAGGTAAGCCAGATATTATAGAAAGAGGGTTTCTCCCTAAAGAAGGGGAAGTACTCGAAGGAACACTCATGAAGGAAATAAAAGGTGTTTTATCTACTAAGAAAGGGAGAGTAACGAACTGGGTACATCTTCGTAAACAACTTGAGGCTGTAGCTAGTAAGCATATCTTTAAAAAGTTCAGACGTCGCCCACTTGTTCTTCCTGTTATTATAGAAGTATAAAGGTGCATACTGAGGCTACATGTGCTATGATGATTAAACTTCTCAGTTGTATATGAAAGCAAAACGCCGCCCAACTCGAAGACGTGCCGGTCGAGTTAAGTTGAAGAAAAATACAATATACACCCTCTTTGCTGTAGGACTTTTTCTAGCATCTGCCTTGCTCCTTCTTTCCTTTACGAAAAGTGGATCATCAGCTATCGCTTTAAATTCGATGCTTACTGATAAATTTGGAGGAACAGCATTTTTAGTGCCTTTTGTTCTTTTCTTCTTTGCTTTTTTTGTCCTTCATCTCAAGAAATTTTTTCTTTCCCAGGCAAATGTAGCATTCGGATTTTTAGTATTCTTTGTTTCTCTTCTCGGACTCACAAAGAGTGGAACAATTGGAAGCGGAATGTTTCAGATCTTAGAAGAAATTCTTACGACTGTGGGTGCAGATCTTGTTTTTATTGCAGGACTTATTGTCGGAAATATCGTCTTTTTTGATACGTCAGTTGATGAGATTTTTCAATTCCTTCGGACGATTGGAAATAATATGCATCGGCTTGTTCCCCTAAGTTTATTCAGTAGAGGGGATAAGGAGGCAAAGCCATCTATTCTTGACCGAAGTAAGCCAATGGCGATAAAAGGTGGACAAAAGATAGAGAGCGCTCCAAATCCGGCGAAGATTGCACCTGCTCCGGTTATAAATAAAAAAGAGCCAGAAGAATTGATTTCTGCAAAATTAGTGACGAATGTTCTTGCAGATACAGGAAATGGTATCTGGGAGTACCCTCCTCTCTCTCTCCTCAATGAAAATCCAGGGGCAAAAGCTGATAGAGGTGATATTAATAAAATTGCGAAGAAAATTGAAGATACACTGCAAAGCTTTGGTGTTGATGCTCGTGTAGCTGAAGTCAATTTGGGTCCAGCTGTCACACAATACGCTCTTGAGATTGCGCTTGGAACAAAAGTATCAAAAATCACTGCACTTGCAAATGACTTGGCGCTTGCAACTGAAGCACCAACAGGACAGATTCGTATTGAAGCTCCTATTCCAGGAAGGAATCTGGTGGGTATCGAAATTCCAAATCGTTCACTTGAAGTCGTTACACTTCGAACGATGTTAAGTTCTGCAACAATGCAGAAGATGAAGAATAAGCTGGCTGTTTCTATGGGACTTGATGTATCAGGAAGTCCACTCGTTGCTGATATTGCCAAAATGCCACACGTATTAGTTGCAGGTACAACGGGATCAGGAAAGTCTGTTCTTGTGAATTCATTTATTTGTTCACTTCTCTTTAGAGCATCACCACAAGAAGTAAAATTAATTCTCGTTGACCCTAAGAGAGTTGAGTTCACTGCCTATAATGGCATCCCTCACCTGCTCACTCCTGTTATTGTTGAAGTTGAAAAAATTCTTTCAGCTCTGAAGTGGAGTATGGGTGAAATGGACAGAAGGTACAAATTATTTGCTGAACGAGGAGTTCGAAATATTGAAGGATATAATGAACTCTCAGGATTTCAGGCATTACCATATATAGTCATTGTTGTTGACGAACTTGCTGATCTTATGATGTTTGCTCCTGTTGAGGTTGAAGATGCTATTGCTCGCCTTGCACAGATGGCACGTGCAACAGGTATTCATCTGGTTATAGCAACACAGAGGCCGTCTGTAAATGTCATTACAGGACTTATTAAGGCAAATATTCCTTGTCGAATTGCCTTTAATGTATCTTCCATGATTGATTCACGTGTCATCATTGATGGTCCAGGAGCTGAAAAATTGCTTGGAAGAGGAGACATGCTATACGTACCACCAGAGTCTTCAAAACCAACTCGTATTCAGGGCGCTTTTGTATCAGAGAAAGAAGTAAAGAAGTTAGTAGAGTTCCTCAAGAGTAGCAATTTTCCTGTTGAATATACTGAAGAAGTACTCACACAGCCTGTCGGTGGGGGTAAAGGGAAAATGGGAATGGGTGATGGATCGGGAGACGGTAAGGATGCAATGTTTGAGGATGCAGTTAGAATCGTATGTCAGTTTGATACGGCGTCAGCTTCCTTCTTACAGCGAAAAATGTCTATTGGTTATTCTCGTGCTGCTCGAATTATTGATCAATTAGAAGAAGCAGGTATAATAGGTCCAGGAGCTGGATCAAAACCACGCGATGTACTCGTGCGTAACGCAGACGAATATCTCACCAATCTCCAGCAACAGCAATCATAAGAGAATCGCTGTAACAATTTTCTTAAGTTTTTTTTATGATACGTGTAGGACAACGGTTAAAGGAAGTAAGACTTGCGAAACATCTCTCGCTTGAGGATGTTGCGAAACACACGAAGATTCGTGCATCTTTTCTATCAGCAATAGAAAGAGGAGAATACCATAAATTACCTTCAAGTTCTTATGCCCAAGGATTTGTAAGAAATTATGCTGAATATCTCGGCCTGCCTGTTAATGAGATTATGGCACTGTTTCGTCGAGAGTTTGATGAGGAAAAAAGTTTTCGAGTCATTCCGGAAGGATTTGTAAAAGAAGATGGACTTCCAGTACGGAAAATTAAGTTTCATCAGTCGATTTTGCTGGTGATCGCAGCTCTCGTATTACTAGGAGGATTTCTTTTATTTCAATACAGGGCTGCTTTTATAGATCCAAAATTAATCGTTGAATCGCCAAAAGAAAATGATATTACCTCAACTGATGTGAAAGTTACGGGTGAATCAGATCCGAATGCTACAGTGACAGTTAATAATACTCCTGTTATTTTAACCAAACAGGGTAAGTTCACAAAACAAATTGCTGTATTTCCTGGAAAAGCAACAGTTGTTATTCGAGCAGTGAATACATTTGGAAGAGAAAGTATTATTGAGCGAACAATTGAGGTCAGAACGACTCCTTGACACCTCAGTGTGGGTAGAGTAAGCTAAATAATATGGTTGATACAGTTCAGCTAGTTCTTTTTTTCGTCATTATTGTGCTCACGATTCTTCTTGTCGTACTTGGAATACAAGTTTACTATATTTTGAAAGAAGTACGAAAAACTATTGAAAAAACGAATAAAGTTCTCGATGATACAGGGACGATCACAGAAAGTATTTCCAAACCTGTCTCCTCTCTCTCAACTGTTACCATGGGCTTGAAAGCTAGTTCAGTGCTGACGGTTGCAAAGGTTATTAAAAGTCTCCTAAGTCGTGATGATGACGACAAGCGTAGAAAGGAATAAAGATGGATTCTAAAAGACACGGGGGAAATCTCAATCTATTTGTTTTTGGTGTTCTTGTAGGTGTGGCTGCAACTCTTCTCTTAACGACAAAAAAAGGTCGAAAACTTCTCAAAGCACTCACCGATGAAGGTGTAGATAAATTATCTCAACTTGAGAATATGGTCAAAGAGATTGAAATTGAAGAAGAGGAAGATGAATACGACGCAGATGAAGAAGGTCCAGTTGGCGAGTCTGAAGTCAGTGATTATGTTGAAGAACCCGAGAGACGGGGAGAGAAGAAGATAGAGCGAATTGAAGTTAAATCTCGACCTAAAATAGGTGAAATGAATGAAAAAGAAGAGAGTTCCAAATCTCGAAAAAGACTATTTAGAGGTATTCGTAAAAAAACTGCTAAAACTTAAGAACTCAATCCGTACCTTTGTATATTCTCCTGATGCTGTTCACCTGTTCGAGCGTACCTGTTGATGCCATTTTTATCGGTAATGTAGTATAAGTATTCTGTATTAGCAGGATTGGCAGCTGCTTCGAGTGCTTTAATCCCTGGATTTGAGATAGGGCCTGGTGGAAGACCTGGTTGAAGATATGTATTATATGGTGATTTAACAGATTGGTACTCAGCTAGTGTAACTGGTGTCCACCAATTTCCATTAATATTCCCTTTTGCGTACTGGATAGTTGCATCAATTTGGAGTGCCATATTTATTTCAAGTCGGTTATACATAACTGATGCGATAAGTGGTCGATCTTCATCATGTCTTGCTTCACGTTCTATCATCGAGGCTAAGATGACAAGTTGTTCTTTAGGAAGTGCCCGAGTACTTTTTGAGATGCTCTTATATCTTTCCTCAAATGTACCTGTTAAGAGGTTGATAATTGTCTCAATTGTTGCATCACGCGGAATGAGGTAGGTGTCAGGGAAAAGATACCCTTCTTGAGCTATAAGACTTTCTCTCCATGATGGCTCAAAGGTTGGAATTTTTTCTTCAAGTATTTGAGCAACCTCTTCAGCTCTCTTCCCCTCAGGAATAGTTACCCAAATATCAAGACTTCCTTTCGTCATTGCTTCAGCAATTTGTTCAGCAGTCATAGAAGGCGAGAGTCGAAAATCTCCTGCTTGAATCTTTTTGTCATATCCCTTTTGACGCACCATGAGGAAAAAGACAATTGAGTCTTTTATAAGACCTTGTTCTTTCAAATTATTTGAAATCGCTCGTATTCCAGTCCCTGGTTCAATAACAAACATTTTTTGTGATTTGTCACGAGCATTCAAGGGGCTTAGACCATTGTTCCACCAGAGAAGACCAATGAACCCTATCAATACAAATATACCTAATAATATAAATAATTTTCTCATGAGCACTAATTATACAAGAAAAGTGGGAAATGATGAACTGAATCTTTTGCCTCACGTAAATTATAAATTGAGTTACTATAAAGCGTATAGAGTACTTCTCCCTTTCTTACTTTTTGCCCAATTTTTTTATTAAGATAAATTCCCGCTTTTTTTTCATCAGGAGCACCGAGTATTTTTGCCAATACTGTTGCATTTTTACTATGAATTTTTTTTACAGTACCATTCGTTTTTGCAATAATTTCGTGAGAATATCTCCCAGGTTTCAAACGTTCACTTGAGACTTTTGGGTCTCCTCCTTGGGCTTTAATTATTTCCTTCATTTTTCCCCAAGCTTTTCCAGAAGAGAGAAGATGCCTTGCCCATTCATGTCCGCTACCGAAGTCTTTTTTTATTTTTTCCTGGAGCGTTTTTGATGCATCATCAAGGCAAAGGTCAAGAAGGGCTCCAGCTAAGTTAAGTGCGCGTTCTTCAAGATCATATGGTCTATATTCTTGTTGTTCAAGGACGAGAATTGATTCTCGGGTTTCAAGTATTGGACCGATTCCTCTTCCTGCTGGTTCATCTGTTTTATGGATGAGAACACGGATTTTAATATCAAATTTTTTTGCTAATTTTTCAAACTTTCCTTTGAGTATCTCGGCATCTCTTAGTCTATGCACCTTTACCATCTCACCATATGGGAGATCTATGACAACATGTGTTGATCCAAAAGCAATTTTCTTTGCCATGATAGAAACAAGAATCTTATCAAAGCTTTCAAAGAGAAGTGGCTCTTCAACTTTTATAATGACATCATCAGCTGGGGCAATGTTGAAACTTCCTCCCCAGACAATACATCCATTTGTTTTTTCAACTATCTTATATATCTCTTTCTCATCAAAATCCACTTTTGATAAAACTTCCATATCATCAGCAGTACCACCTGGAGTTGTAATTGCGCGGCTTGAGCTTTTGGGAATCTTAAAACCCGCAGCTGCAATAATGGGGACGACGATAAGTGTTGTACGCGTACCAGGTACACCTCCAATGGAGTGCTTGTCTGCAACAATTCCCTTAAAGTGCAATTTTTGACCCGTTTCTACCATTGCTTTAGTGAGGTAGTAAATTTCTTGATCAGTAAATCCTTCAGAATATCCTGATGCTGCGAAATATGTTGTCAGTACATCACCCAGTCGTTCATTTGCGATTTCATCCATGATCGCGTAGATTTCAGCATAGTTGAGTTTTTTCCCAACTAACTTTTTTTGTATTGCTTTGAGAGCAAGGTTTTGTTTATCCATTAATATGACCCCCCACCTTTAATTTGTTGCTTAGCGATAGCAATTCCTGCTCGGATAAGACGATAGAGAAAAAAAAGAAAGCCGTTTATTATTCGATAAATAGTTGGCCAGATTTGTTTTAAGTATGCGATAAGTTGTTCTTTATTCATTTGATACCATTCGTGTTTTTAAGATAAGTCTTTTCCATGTTGTCCCCGGCGGAGTACAGGTAACAATAGTTAAATAATTATCATCATAGTTTTGAGCGAAAAATGATGTGTCTGATGGATCTGTAATTGATATTTCAAAAATTTTATATGTATACCGTACTCCCTCTACAGTTAATTCAATAGTATCATTGATTTGTAAGGTATGGAGGTTGGCAAATATCGTTTTGTAATCATTTGCTTTATAGAGTTGCGGTAGTGTTGAGTGACCAAAAACAACTGCATTTCCTTTATTCGGAGGGACAGCTGTTCCTCCATAATGAACAAGATGAGAAGATAAATTATTGTCTGTCGTCGAAACAATTGCATTTGTTATAGATAGTTTTGGAATACTCAGTTGGTATGCTGTAACGGCTGGTGTTGCTTTTGCCTGCTGGAAAGATGGGAACCAATTTTGCGCATTTGAATAATCGATTCCACTTAATGAGTGGGTAGCTTGTTGAATTAAACTCTTTATCGAAACTTCATTCAGAACAGTTGAGTGTGGAATAGGAGCAGTGACATCATCAGCTGCAAAAGCAGGTCTGAGGTAGAGTTGAAATGAGATAAGTGGAAATGAAAAATATGTCACTGCCAAGAGTCCACCTGCAAAGAGAAACAAGCCCAGTGCTTTTACTGAACGTCTTTTAAATTGTGTATTACTCTTTGTATAAACTTTTTTCATTATGTATTAAGTGTTACCGTTATATTCTTTTTTATTCGTGGGAGAAATTTAGGCAGAAGAGGTATGTTTGGTGATAATTGAATTTCTGATGTTTTAACTTGCGGTAGTGAATTTAAGTATTCAGTTGCATTCACTTCAGATTTACCTGTTATTTCTGAAATAATGTCATCATTTTGAATCTTTGGAAGAAGACCTCCTTTCATACTAAGAGTAGCTGTAGCCTCATCTTTTTCGACTTCAATATCTCTCAACTCTGTTTGAGTATCTTTGTCAGAAAGAGATAAGTCATCAGTTGATTCTTCCTTGAGAAGAGTTTGTGCGAGGTCTTTTACATCTTTTGTACTATACGCAAGTGTGGTAAAGAGTACTGTTGCTTTCAATGTAACTTGTTTTGCCTCCTCATTGATATCTTTATCAAAATTTTTCTTTGTTAATGTAATATCAATAAATTCACTAAGCGCTTCTTCATCACTTCCAAGTTTTTCCCTGAGCGCTTCTTTTGCTTTTTCTTCAAGAGATTCTGGTAAATCCTCAGATAATGCATCGGCATCTTTTTTAGAAAAAACGGTGACTTCTTTCTTAGATCCTCCAGAAAAAGCAGATTCGTTTCGTGCAGCAACTCCTGACAGACCATTAAAATCGAATTCTGTTTTGGAAGGGAGGTTGTATTCATTTCCAATTTGTTTAGCTGTAACTGCAACTTGAGCTGTCCCAGACTTAATGCCAGAGAAGATATCTCCAGAAGCAGATGCAATAGCCACTTCTTTATCTGTTATAAATTCTCGATTATTTTTTGAAGTAAGTGTTGATCCTGCTGGGATGACTTTTCGTGCGGAGGACTGATTATAAACAGTTACAGTCCCTTTCGCCTTTTCTCCAATTTCTTTTTTTCCAGTAACATTTATGGTCGCACTTCCTTCAAGTTGAACTTCAACTTCTTTTGCTCCCAGAATTCGTTCACTAAAATTGTTTCCTGAGTTAAGTGCAAGAGTAATTGTCTCTTCTCTTTCAATATCTTTTGGTTCAAGTGTCAAGACGACATTCGCTTTGACATTGAGTACATAGAGAAGAATGAGAGCTATGAGTCCGATAAGGACAGCGGGAATGAAAAGTGTTAACTTTCCTTTTGGAAGAGGAAGGGTACTAAACGACATTCCTTTTGGTATAAAACGGCTAAGTGATGAGAAAGCCCCAAGGAGTGCGTTCAAAGGAGAAGATTTTCCAGCTTGTTCTTCATCATCATTATGATTTCGATTGTTGGAATGGGATGTAAAATCAGGAGCTGTGAGATTGTCTGATTGAGCTGCATTAATAGTAAAAGATGGAGGTTCTTCATTTGTGTGAACATAAGGAGGGGTTTTGACAGTGGTTACATCTTTCCCTAGAACAAATCCAAAATCATCCGCTTCAGTTTCTTCAACTTTTGATTCTTTTTTCTTATCTTCTTCTTGTGTCTCATCACTTATTTTTTCTTCAATTGCATCCTCTTCATTGTTATGTACTTCTTTTTTATGATGGGATCCTTTTTCATGAGCTTTTTCTTCCTGATGATCAAGGTCAGTAATTTTCAAATCGTCAAAGATATGAGTTGCGCTCAGCCCCATTTGATCTGCTGCCCCATATACCATGGCTTTTCCATCAAATCCGTTTGGTAAGACCGAAATCTGCGGTACATGAAGAAAAGGGATGCTTTTACTAAAGTGATGCGCTATAAACTCTTGTGCCAGATTTTCATTAGGTGTGTCATTAAGAAGGACGATTCGAGAGGGTAAGACATCAACGGTAAAGTGATGGAGGAGTTTATCAACCATTTGAGTGACAGAGCCTGTGATTTCAGAAGAATTACTCTCAAGTATTTTACCCGCTCTAAAAAGTGAGAGTGAAACATGTGTCGGTGTTATATCTGCGAGTACTGCGGAAAGTGGGGCGCCTTCTTCTTTTTGAATTAGGTGAGAGATTGCCTCAGATATGACCATAAATCCAATTGGCTTGAGAGACAATTCATCACAAATTCTTTTTAATTTAGATAAGTATTCTTTTTTTATTTTTTTATCTTCAACCCATGATTCTTTAACCCCAAATACGGTACTTTCTGTCTCAACTGAAGGGGGAAGTGTCTCTTCTGCGCGACTTATCGTTTTATCAAGAACAGTAAGTAATTCCTCATAGGCGAAATCTTCGAGAGGGGAGGTCAGAGCTTCTTCGTGTCGTCCAATTACTTTAATAGCTCCTTGTACTTCTTCTATAATAATTGCAACAGCTTTTTCGTCACGAAGAAGAAGCGCTAAATAATGCACTGAAGAACTATTCTTTTTCTGTAGGAGGCTAGGGATAGGCAGTTTCATAATTTCATCGATATTCTAATCCGAATCGACAAGGGCATATACTCTTTTTTGATTATTACCTAAGTTCTCTTGCTTTATTATCTTAAATGATTTTAATTGTCCTGTAAAATCAACATGAGGTCCCCCGCAAAATTCAATTGAATATGCATCTTTATATGACTTGCTAGTATCACCAATAAAGTAAATTTTTGATTTCTCGCCATACGTGTCCATAAAAAGCCCGATCGCCCCCATCTTGTGTGCTTCATCTGTTGAAATAAGTTCAAAGTGAACAGGAAGATTCTCGCGAATTTTTTCATTGACAATGGATTCGACTCTGTTCAACTCATCATCAGTTAATTTTTGATCAAAGTTGAAGTCAAATCGGACACGCTCTGTTGTAATATTTGATCCTGTTTGGTGAACATGGTTACCAAGTACATCCCGAAGAGCTTGATGGAGAAGATGAGTAGCTGTATGCCCCATGATTGTCCTTTCTTGATGATCTGCAAGTCCACCTCTGAACTTTCCAGCTGATTGAGTACGTGAAAGATCACGATGTTTTTGAAGTGCCTCATCAAATTTGTCTTTATTTACGCTTTTACCTTTCTCATGAGCTAGCTCAGCAATAATTTCAAAAGGAAAACCATGTGTCTGGAAAAGGTCAAATGCTACATCATCTAGCGTATTTATATTTTTTTCCATCTCTTTCATTCCTTTTCCAAGAGTTTTTATGAATTTGTTGAGTTCTTCTTCAATAACTGAGTAAATTTCATCAGTATTATTTTCATCAAAGTTATTATCATTAATACCTTTTTCGCTTACAAGAACAGCCTGACAGATTGATTTGAAAGAAGAAACATTAATAACTCCATTCTGGAGAAGATACATCTTCACAGCTGCTCTTCTGAGGAGTCGTCGCAGGACATATCCCTGTTCTTTATTTGAAGGAGTCACTCCATCTCTAATTAAAAAGACTGCAGCTTTCATGTGATCAGCAATAACTCTCATTGAGGCAGTTGCGTTTGGGTCCTGGTAACTCTTTTGGGTAGATGTCTCAATTTCAGAAATTATTTTATTGTAGAGATCTGAGGTAAAAACATCAGAATTGTTATTAACAGCTGCGGCAAAGCGTTCAAATCCACCACCGAAGTCAACATTTTTTTGTGGAAGTTCCTTAAAAGTTCCATCATCTTGCTTTTGATATTGCATAAAGACAGAATTGCCAATTTCCATAAACCGTCCACAGTCACAGTTGGGATGACAGTTTTCTCCAAATTTTTTATCATGCGGAGTTCCAAAGTCATAAAATACTTCTGAATCAGGTCCACCTGGCTCACCACTCGGCATGTTATCAGGAACACCAGCACGACTCCACCAGTTCTTCTTCACGTCGTAATAGAAAATACGACCATCCTGCATTCCAAGTTGCGCACCTTGTTCTTCATTGAGGAGTTCTACTTCTTTTGCTTCAATTCCCTTATTATGAAAAAGTTCTTTCCAAATTGCTGCAGACTCAGTATCTTTTGGAATTGCATTTTTCTCATCCCCTGCAAAAACAGTGACATATAATTTATGTGGATCAAGGCCAAGGCCTTTCTCTTTACTTGTCAAAAACTCGAAAAACCAAGGTAACTGTTCTTTTTTGAAATAGTCACCCAGACTCCAGTTTCCCACCATTCTAAAAAACGTTGTGTGCCTATTGTCTCCGACTTCTTCAATATCCTGCGTTCGGATACAGTTCTGTGCATTTACCAGTCTCCTCCCATCAGGATGGACTTCACCTAGAAGATAAGGGATAAGAGCTTGCATGCCACTTGAAGTAAAGAGAGTTGTGGGGTCGTTTTGCAGAACGAGGGGAGCGTTAACAATACGCTTATGGCCATTTTCTGTAAAGAAAGATATGTATCTTTGAAGTATCTCAGCTGATGTCATCGTGCGATCTATTATAACAGGTGAATCTATTCGAGGCTAGTCCATGATGGAAAGAAATAATACCTCTTGACAGGCCCGATTTAGCTATGATATATATAGAGCAATAAATCCCGAAAGATGCAGGGGAATGCCTCCTGCGTCTTACTGTCGTTTTATTTAGAAAGACCTGCCACCCAAAACAAGCATGCCAAAATCCAGTAACGATAATAAGTCAACAATAATCCGCCATAACTGGGGGAAACAATATTCTTCTCTTCCACAGCTTGATCTTCTTGCTGTTCAAAAAGCTTCATATCAAAACTTCCTCGATGAACAAATCGGACAAGTACTCCAAGAAATTTCACCAATTGATGATTTTACCGGAAAGAACTGGAGTCTCTCTTTCAAAGAGTATAGATTAGGTCAACCAACTCTTACTCCTGATATCGCACTCGTTAAAGGTCTTACCTACGATGCGCCACTCTATGTAAAAGTAACCCTCACCAATCTTAAAACAAATACTACTCATGATGCTGAAGTTTTCTTAGGAGATATTCCTCAAATGACACAACAAGGAACATTTGTCGTCAATGGAATCGAAAGAGCTGTCGTAAGTCAGATTGTTCGAAGTCCTGGAGTTTTCTTTACAGCTACTCATGATCCAGCTACTGGCCGTACTCTCTACTCAGCAGAAATAAGACCAACTCATGGATCATGGCTTGAGTTCTCAACAACTCGATATGGAACTATCACAGTGAAGATTGATCGACGTAGAAAGTTCTTGGCCACAACATTTCTCAGAGCAATTGGAGTTTCAGCTAACGAATCTATTCTTGAAAAATTTGCTGATGTTGAAGAAGGAGAAAATGAGTCATTTATCCAAGCAACACTTCAAAAAGATGAAACAGGATCTGAGACAGAAGCTGTCATTGAGATTTTTAAGAAAATGCATCCTGGAGAGCCAATTGTTTATGACAAGGTTAAAGAAAACTTTGTCAATCTTTTCTTTAATAACAGACGATATGATCTTGGTGAAGTTGGTCGTTACAAATTAAATAAAAAATTAGCAGAAGTTCCAAATTTTTCAGGAACAGAAGAAAGAGTACTTACTCTTGATGACATTATTGGCACAATTAAATATCTTATCCTCCTTACTCAGGGGAAAGGAATGGTCGATGATATTGATTCTCTTGCAAACCGACGTATTCGAAGTGTTGGAGAACTCGTTTCTACAAACGCATTCCGTGTCGGTTGTCTTCGACTTGAGAGATCTATTAAAGAGCGTATGAGTCTTATGCAGCCAGATATGCCTGTTGCAGTTGCTAACCTTATTAATGCTCGACCAATTATGGCTTCAATTAATGAATTCTTCCGAACATCTCAGCTTTCAACTATTCTTGATCAAACCAACCCACTTTCTGAAATTGATAACTTAAATCGTCTTACTGTGATGGGAGCAGGTGGAATTTCACGTGAGCGTGCAGCCTTCTCTATTCGTGATATCAATGCGTCACAGTATGGTCGTATTGATCCTATCCGTTCTCCTGAAGGACCAAATATTGGACTTGTTACCTACATGGCGCTTTATTCTAGAGTAAACGATTATGGCTTTCTTGAAGCTCCATACCGGAAAGTTGTAAAAGAGCAAAAGGGTGGAAAGACAGTTGTTCGACTCACTGATGAGATTGAATACATGTCAGCTGATGATGAGAGAGTGAAGTATATTACTCACGCTGGAATTAATATTGATGAAAATGGGGTTATTCTTGATGATCGTATTCCTGCACGATACAAGGGTGACTTTATTGAAGTTGACTCTGAGAGAATTGAATATATAGATGTCGTTCCACGACAGGTAGTTGGAACGAGTGCTTCACTTATTCCATTTGTTGCTCATGATGAAGCAAATCGTGCTCTCATGGGAACTCACATGCAATGTCAGGCAGTTCCACTTGTCAAACCAGATAGTCCAACGGTTGGAACAGGCATGGAAGCTGCAGTTGCTGAAGTTATGGGGAGAGTTGTGAAAGCACCTTTTGACGGAACTGTAACTTTCGTTGACGCAAATAAAGTTGTCCTTGAAGGAGAAAAGGGTGAGAAAGGATCATTTGCTATTACTTCATTCATGAGAACTTCACAGGCAACATCTTACACACAGCGGGCAGTAGTTGCTGAAGGACAAAAAGTAAAGAAAGGTGATCTTCTTATTGATGGCCCAGCTGCACAAAATGGAGAGCTCGCACTTGGACAAAATCTTCTTATTGCATATGCGTCACTTGAAGGACTTGGGTATGAGGATGCTATCGTTATCTCAGATAGACTTGTAAAAGAGGACGTTCTTTCAAGTATCCACATTGAAAAGCATGAAGCAGCAGTTGTCGAAACAAAGCTGGGACCTGAAGAAATTACACCTGATATTCCAAATGTCAGTGAAGAGGAATTAGCTCATCTTGATCCTGAAGGAATAATCGTTGTTGGATCTGAAGTAGGACCAGGCGATATTCTAGTCGGAAAGATTGCACCAAAAGGCGAAACAGAATTAACAGCAGAAGAAAGACTTCTCCGCGCTATCTTTGGAGAACAGGCTCGAGAGGTTCGAGATACTTCACTTCGTATGCCTCATGGAGAGCGTGGAACTGTTATTAGTGTTCAGATTCTTGATCGTAAGAAAGGTGATGAACTTGAACCAGGAACATTGAAGAAGATAATTGTAGAAGTTGCGCAGTTCCGACATGTTGTTGTAGGAGACAAACTCGCAGGACGTCATGGTAACAAAGGAATTATTTCACGAATTCTCCCAGCAGCAGATATGCCTTACCTTGAGGATGGAACACCGGTTGATATTATCATCTCACCAATGTCTATTCTTGCTCGTATGAATCTCGGACAGATTCTTGAAGCTCATCTTGGATTTGCAGCTCAAAAGCTCGATATGAAGATCGGTGCTCCAGTATTTGAACATATCCCAGAAGAAAAGATTACCTCACTTCTTCAAGAAGCAGGACTTCCAGTTAATGGAAAAGTTCGTCTTTATGATGGAAAAACAGGAAATGCATTTGAAAATAATGTAGTTGTCGGAATTGAGTACATGATGAAACTTATTCACATGGTTGAGGATAAGACTCATGCTCGATCAACTGGACCATACTCTCTTGTTACCCAGCAACCTCTTGGAGGAAAAGCTCAAATGGGAGGTCAGAGACTTGGAGAAATGGAAGTGTGGGCACTAGAAGCACATCGAGCACGACATATTCTTCAGGAAATGTTAACAATTAAAGCTGACGATGTTATCGGACGTGCAAAAGCATTTGAGGCAATTGTGAAGGGAACTGATATCCCAACACCAAAAGTTCCTGAATCATTCAAAGTTCTTATTAAAGAACTTCAATCTCTTGGACTTAATGTTGTTCCAGTTGGAGCTACAGTGTATAATGAAGTTTCCGAGAATAAAGATGAGTTTGTTTCTGAAGATGTCAAACAGGAAGTTGAAGCATTAAAAGAGACACTTGAGGCAACTGAGGTTGCTGAGGAAGCACCAGAAGTTGGAGTAGAAGTCGCTGAAGCTGGAGCAGAAGTCGAGCCAAGTGATGCAATGCTTGCGGAGGGAGCAGAAAATGAATAATAACGGCAAAAAAGCAGTAAAAGATTTAACAATTTTAGATTTCAAATCATTAAAGATTCTTCTTGCGAATAATGAAGATATTGCAAATTGGTCTTATGGAGAAGTAACAAAACCTGAGACTATCAATTATCGTACACTTCGACCAGAAAAAGATGGACTTTTTGATGAAAGAATTTTTGGTCCTACAAAAGACTGGGAATGTTATTGTGGTAAATATAAGAGAATTCGATATCGAGGAATTATTTGTGATAAATGTGGTGTTGAAGTAACTCTTTCCCGAGTTCGCCGTGAGAGACTTGGTCATATTACGCTTTCTGCACCAGTTGCACACGTTTGGTATTTTAAAGGAGCATCATCTGCACTTGCATCACTTCTTGATATTCCTCAAAAGAACTTAGAGTCTGTTATTTATTACGCATCATACCTCGTCACAGAAGTTGATGAGCAAAAGAAGAAAGAAGCAATTGATGCTCTTATGCAAAATATTGAGAATCGAAAGCAGGCACTTAAAGACAAGATGCAGGATGAAGAATCAAAGATTACAGACGATGCAAAAGACAAGAAGGATGAAACAAAAACAGCAAAAGGTGAGCAAAAAGAGCTTATCTCACAAGAATTAGAGCTCGCAAAGAGACAGCGATTAACACGTCTTCATGAAACATTTGAGAATGAATCAAAGAAGATTGATGAAATCGCTGATACCCTCGCACGACTTCTGAAGAGTCTTCGAGTGGGAAGTGTGCTTTCTGAAGATGAATATTACAAGATTCTTGAGTATGAAATCCCAGTTTTCTTCACGATGAAGACTGGATCTGAAGCCCTCTTGCAGCTTATTAAAGGTCTTGATCTTTCTAAAGTTATTGCAGAACTTCGAACAGAAGCTGAGAAATCAACTGGTCAACGGTATCTTAAAGTTGTGAAGAGACTTCGACTTATTGAGAACATGCGAAAAGCTGGTGCGACACCAACAGCTATGATCATGACAACTCTTCCTGTTATCCCACCAGATCTTCGACCTATGGTACAGCTTGCCGGTGGAAGATTTGCAACATCAGATCTTAATGATCTTTATCGACGTGTTATTAACCGAAATAATCGTTTGAAGCACCTTATTGCTCTAGGAGCGCCAGAAATTATCTTGAGAAATGAGAAGAGAATGCTTCAGGAATCAGTTGACTCTCTTATTGATGCATCACAGAGAGGAAGTCAGGCTATCGCATCTCCTCTTCGCTCACTTTCAGACATGCTTCGAGGTAAGCAGGGACGATTTAGACAGAATCTTCTTGGAAAACGTGTTGATTACTCAGGACGATCAGTTATCGTTGTTGGACCAGATCTTAAGTTAACACAGTGTGGACTTCCAAAAGAAATGGCACTTGAGATGTTTAAGCCATTTGTTCTTCGTGAAGTAATTGTTCGTGGACTTGCTACTAACATTAAGTCAGCAAAGAGATATATTGAAAAAAGACCACCAGAAGTATTTGATATTCTTGAAGAAATTACAAAGAATCATCCAGTTCTTCTTAATCGTGCTCCTACACTTCATAAGTTAGGTATTCAGGCTTTCTATCCTGTTCTTATTGAAGGTTCAGCTATTCAACTCCATCCTTGTGTATGTGCAGGTTATAACGCTGACTTTGACGGAGATCAGATGGCTGTTCACATCCCACTTTCACAAAAAGCTCAGGAAGAAGCAGTTAGTCTTATGATGCCAAGTCGAAATCTCTTAAAACCAGCTGATGGATCTCCAATTACACTTCCAAATAAAGAAATGGCGCTTGGAATCTTCTTCTTAACTTCAGTTAATGAAGATTTGAGAAAGAGTGAAGAAGAGATGTCATACTTCGAAAACGAAGTTGCTGCAATCATGGCATATGATATGGGTAAAGTCGCTCTTCGAGAACCAATTAAAGTTCGTGTTGGTGCAACAGGTGATCGAGAGCTCATGGAGACAACTGTAGGGAGAATTCGATTTAATGAACTTCTTCCAGGTGTCTTTGGATATATTAATGAATCAGTAAACGCTGCAGGAATCAAAAAGCTTATTACTACAGCTATGAAACTCATCTCTCAAGATGAGGTGACAGCACTTATTGACAGTATTAAGAGTCTTGGATTTCACGGCGCAACAATTTCTGGTCTTTCAGTTGGTGTATTTGATAACTACATGCATCCAGACAAAGATAAGATGATTGCTGAAGCAGAGAAGAAAGTTGCGGCAATTGATGATGAGTATCAAAGAGGACTTATCACTCTTGATGAGAAAAAGAGACTTTCAAATGATGTCTGGCTTAAAGCTACAGATGAAATTGCAAAACTGACATGGAATAACTTAAAGCCTTCAAATCCTATTAAAATCACCATTGATTCAGGAGGATCACGTGCTGGAGTAGAACAGCTTAAGCAGCTTTCAGCTATCCGAGGACTTATTGTTGATCCACTTGGAAAGATCGTTGAACTTCCAGTTAAGTCTAACTTCCGAGAAGGTCTTTCAATCTTTGAATACGTTGCATCCGCTCGAGGATCACGAAAAGGACTTACAGACTCAGCGCTTAAGACTGCAAACGCTGGATACCTGACACGACGTCTCGTTGACGTATCACACGAAGTGATTGTTATGGTCGATGATTGTGGAACAACAGAGGGTCTTACTATTAGTGTTGATGATCCAGAAAGAACAGCACCATTTGCAGATCGCATCTTAGGACGAATTCTCCTCTCAGATGCAGTTACAAAGTCTCGAAAAGCTATCTTGAAAGCAGGAGAAGAATTGAGTGAAGAAAATGTGAAGCTTCTTGTTGATAATGAGGTTACTGAAGTTGATGTTCGATCACCGATGGGCTGCAAACTCGCATACGGAATTTGTGCGAACTGTTATGGTTGGGACTTTTCAACGAAAAAGAAAGTATCTCTTGGTGTCCCAGTTGGAGTTATCGCTGCACAAAGTATTGGAGAGCCAGGAACTCAGCTTACAATGCGTGTTCGCCACTTCGGTGGAGTTGTTATGAGTGACGTGACACAGGGTCTCCCTCGTGTTGAAGAACTCTTTGAGATGAGAACACCAAAGAACTTAGCTCCAATTTCTGAAATTGCTGGAAAAGTAAAAATTGAGACAACAGATGAAGGATATAGAGTCCAAGTTCGAAATACACGAATCAAACCAATTGAAGTTCAGGAATACTTTGTTCCACTTGCTGCAACACTTGCAGTGAAAGATGGAGATGATATCTCAGCAGGAACACCACTTGCTCAGGGTTATCTTGATCCAAAAGAGGTTTTGAAGATCGGTGGAATTGGACGTGCACAAAATTACCTTATCACTGAGGTTCAGAAAGTATACGAATCTCAAGGTATTGCAATTAACGACAAGCACTTTGAAGTAATTGCACGCAAGATGTCAGATAAGATCATCGTTGAGACTGTTGGTGATACCCCACTTATTCCAGGCGACTTTGTAACAAGAGCACGATTTGAAGAAATGAATGCTGAAATCCTCTCAGAAGGCGGAGTCCCAGCAACTGGTCGACAAGTGATCCTTGGAATTACCAAAGCAGCTCTTTTCTCAGATAGTTGGCTCTCAGCAGCATCATTCCAAGAGACAACAAAAGTTCTGACAGAAGCTGCGCTTGAAGGTCGAGAAGACAAGCTTATCGGACTTAAGGAGAATGTTATTATCGGACGACTTATTCCTGTTGAAGGAAAAGAACTTGCAGATGCACGTGAGGCTTCTCAGGATATAACTGAGGCAGCTGATGCAGAAGGAGTTGCTGAGACTATTATACCTGCTGATTCAGCTGAGGTTTCTGAAGTTACTGCCTAATTACTTCAATTTTTTACCCTCAAGGTATTTCCCTCCTGAAGTGTGTATGCTATAATAGCCAGAGGAAAATTTACGTATGCCAACATTATCACAACTTGCACGAAAAGGACGATCATTTAAAACGAAAAAGGTTAAAGCAACCGGTCTTCGTCGATTTTTTAATGCAAAAGATCGTGAATATAAGGAGTTAGCAGCACCTCAAAAAAGAGGCGTTGTTACCTTAGTCAAGACAATGACTCCTAAAAAGCCTAATTCAGCTCTTCGAAAGGTCGCTCGTGTGAAGTTATCAAATAAAGTTGAAGTGACAGCATATATTCAAGGAGTCGGTCATTCTCTCTCAGAACACGGAATCGTTCTTGTTCGAGGAGGTCGTGTAAAAGATTTACCAGGAGTTAAGTATCATATCGTTCGCGGTAAATTTGATCTTCAGGGAGTTGAAGGACGAAAGACTTCACGAAGTAAGTATGGGGCTAAAATGCCACAAGCTAAGTAAATAATATGAGACACGCTAAAATCCAAAAAAGACAAACATCACCTGATAAACTCCATAACAACGTTATGGTAGCAAAGCTTATTAACTACATCATGCAAGATGGTAAAAAGACCATTGCTGAGAAGTGTGTATACGGCTCATTTGACGTTCTTAAAAATAACAATCAGGAGCCACTTGATATCTTCGAGAGAGCTATCCAAAATGTTGGACCAAAAGTTGAAGTAAAAGCACGACGTATCGGAGGAGCTAATTTCCAAGTCCCTACAGAAGTTCGACATGACAGACGTATGTCACTTGCTCTCAGATGGATAGTTGAAGCAGCTCGAAAGAGATCAAATAAAGAGTATCATTCATTTGCAGAAAAGCTCGCTGCAGAATTTAATGCTGCTGCAAATAATGAAGGTGAAGCAATCAGAAAACGTGACGTCACTCTCAAACAAGCTGAAGCTAACAAAGCTTTTGCACATTTCCGCTGGTAAACCCTCTTCTTCTCATCTTATAGTTTTCAAATTTATCTCAAATAGTGTAAAATACTGGTTCTCCAAAGCTTGAGCGGATTTCGTTCGAGTCAGGGGGATTTTTGGGGTCAGATGGTGACTCCTGTCGTTTTACGCAAGGAGAATCCTGCGTGGCATCTCAGAGAACGCTCGTGATCGTCAAGCCGGACGCGTTTTCACACTTTCGGAGAATCAGGTACCTGCTCTGTGAAGATGGATTCAAGGTCATCAAGTACAACGTCGCCCGGTTGTCGAGAGAACAGGCCGAGGCGCTGTACGCCGAGCATAAGGGGAAGGACTTCTTTGAAGGCATGATTGCCTTCATGATGGAAGGTCCTGTCTTCCTGATGGTTCTGGAGGGCGAGGAGGCCATCCGCAAGACCCGCGAGCGAATCGGGAACACGTATCCTGAGAAGGCGGCGGAGGGGACGATCCGTAAACTGTTCGGTACGCCGAACAGCCAACCGACCCGCAATGCGGTTCATGCCTCAGACAGCGAGGTTTCGGCACTGCGTGAGATCGCGATCTTCTACCCAGAGCTCGTCTAGGGCTCATCTGACCTTGCTCCTCCTCCCTGCCACATGGTAGGGGGGAGGACAGTCACACGAAAGATTTATTCGATAATAACACTCAGGATCGTATCTCCAATTTCTATTTTTTCAACAACGTCCATTCCCTCAGTAACAATACCGAAATTAGTGTATTGATTGTTCAGGTGAGAAGATTCTTCTTTCGTAATAAAGAATTGTGAGTCATTTGAGATTTGGATATTACCACCTCGAGCTACACCAAGTGAGCCTTTTACAAACGGTTTATCATTTATCTCTGTTTGGATGTTTCCTCCTCCTGTGCCATTTCCTTCTGGATCTCCTCCTTGTATGACCCATCCTTCCACCCGATGAAAGGTTAAGTTGTTATAAAATTCTTCTTTTGATTTTTTAATAAAGTTAGCGACTGTATACGGAGCATCATCACCAAAAAGCTGTAAGACTATTTTGCCTTTATTTGTTTCAATAGTCGCAGTTGCTGAGGCTGTTTTAAATTTTTCTAAAGTAGATCTATTGACAACTTGAACTGACTGTTCCTGTTGTTGTCCTTGGCTTTGTCCACGAGTTGGGACGAATGTAATTTGATCAGGGATTTGAGATATTGAGACTTGTCCTTTTGGAGCAGTATTAAGACCGAGGGTTCCTGCCTGGGTTATATAGAAAAGGACACCAAAGATAAGGATGATAACAAGAAAGATGGTGATCTGGAGCTTATTCATATCCACTATTGTAACAATTTTTCTTGATTTAACAAGATAAAAATAGAGTAATTTTTTGCCTTAGGAGTCCCAATCAGGTACAATACGGAGGCTATGAATCAATCCCACATCAGAAATTTTGCCATTATTGCACATATCGATCACGGGAAATCAACGTTATCAGATAGACTTTTAGAAATAACGCATACGATTTCTAAGGAAAAGCTTCAAGAACAGTTCTTGGATCAGAATCCTATTAGTCGTGAGCGTGGCATTACGATCAAATTGGCACCAGTTCGAATGAAGTATCTCCATAAAGGAGAAGAATTCGAACTCAATCTTATCGATACGCCTGGCCATGTAGATTTTTCATACGAAGTATCACGTACCCTTGCTGCTTGCGAGGGAGCAGTACTTCTTGTTGATGCTACACAAGGAATTCAAGCACAAACAGTTGCACATTTTCATGCTGCTAAAAAAGAAAAACTCGTGATGATCCCAGTTATTAATAAGATAGATCTCCCGAATGCAATGACTGATTCTGTGGTAAAAGAGCTAGTTGAGATCTTTGGCTTTGATAAAGATGAAATTCTTTTTATCTCAGCAAAGACAGGGCAGAATGTAGATGTTCTTCTGGAACGAATCGTTGAGAAATTCCCATCCCCAAATGGTGATCCTGAAAAGCCACTTCGAGCGTTGATATTTGATGCTGTTTATGATGAGTACCGAGGTGTTGTGTCATATGTCAGAGTCATTGATGGAACTCTCAAGAAAAATGATCAAGTTGAGTTCTTTCAAAGTAAGGTAAAAACTGGAGTCAATGACACAGGATTCTTCTCACCCTATCTTTCTCCACTGGATGAGATGAAAACAGGAGAAATTGGTTATGTCATAACAGGCATTAAAAATATTAGAGAAGCACGAGTGGGAGACACGATCATGCATGTAGGAAGTTATGTTGAGCCACTTCCTGGGTATACTACACCAAAGCCAATGGTCTTTTTTGGCATGTATCCTAAAAGTGCTGATGATTTTAGGCACCTTCGTGACTCACTAGGTAAATTAGAGTTAAATGATACAGCTCTTACCTACTCTGAAGAGTATTCCGCATATTTGGGAAGCGGTTTTCGAGTTGGTTTTTTGGGACTTCTCCATGCAGAGATTGTCAAACAGCGACTTGAACAGGAATTCAATTTAGATCTTCTTCTCACTATGCCGCAAGTTCTTTATCAAAAGACTGATGATGGTCGCATGCTTGAGCCGTATATGCTTCTTACTGTCTATATTCCAATTGATTATGTCGGAAGTGTGATGACTGTGTGTCAAAAGAAAAAAGGGAATCTCATTGATGTGCAGTATCATGAGTCGTATGCAACGCTCTCATATGAAATGCCGTATACGATGTTTATTCGAGGGCTCTCTGCTGAACTGAAGTCTGTCTCAAGTGGGTATGCGAGTCTTGATTATGAATTGACTGGCTATAAGGAAGCTGATCTTGTTGAACTTGAAGTACGTATCAATGACAACCCAATCGATGTTCTCTCGGAATTAGTTTATAAGGACGAGTCTCTCTATGTTGCACGTGAGAAATCGTCAAAATTGAAAGATTCACTTCCTCGTCAGCAATTTCGTCAAGTTATTCAATCTCTCATAAATAATACAATTGTTGCACGTGAAGAAATCCCTCCTTTTAGAAAAGATGTATTAGCAAAAATGAGTGGAGGAGATAGAACACGAAAAGATAAACTTCTTGAAGCGCAAAAGAAAGGAAAGTCTCGAATGTTCCAAAGTGCAAAAGTGATTTTACCTCAAGAGGCACTGTATTCACTTATTGAAAATTAATATGAGAAGAACACTTCCACCACAACCAGAAAGAATACCAATAACACAAGAAGGGTATGACAAACTTCTTAAAGAACAAGAAGATCTATTAGCACAACGCCCAGATGCTATTTATCATCTGCAAAAATCACGAGAACTTGGAGATTTAAGAGAAAATGGATATTATTCAGCCTCCCGGCAAAAAGTGAATGCAATTGATGCACGGCTTCGGAAATTAAAATTCATGATCAAATATGCTCTTATTATTGAAGGTACAAGTACTGATAGTGTTGATATTGGAACGACTGTAACGTTGAAAGATGGAGATCGTGAATTTGAATATAAAATAGTTGGTGAAGAA
>CAYRJZ010000001.1:270656-292991 GCA_964424775.1 uncultured Gammaproteobacteria bacterium
TTTCACGGCAACGATTTTGCGTGGTGATAAGGTTGGTCTACTAGGCCCTAATGGAGCCGGTAAATCTACTTTATTTCGCTTAATAGTTGGTGAAGAAGAGGCAGATCCAAGGGAGGGGAAAATATCATTCAAGTCACCACTTGGTCATGCACTCCTTGGAAAAAAAGTAAATGATATGGTAGATTTTCATGCCCCAGCAGGCTTAAAGACTTTTCAAATCCTGAAGCTTTCTTAGTATTATTTAATTCCAGTTACCCCAAGGTCCATCTTTTACTATCTGAACGAGTGTATTGAGTTGTTGTACAGAGTGATCTCTCAATTGTGTTAATTTTTTCTTAAAACCTTCGTCTTGAGCTTTTTCAATTAATTCCTCATATTTTTGTGCTTGTTTTCCTTCCTGAACTATTAATTCTGCTATTTCTATTATGTTAACTGCCATCATTATCACCTCCTGGTCGATTATAACTAATAGTTTCTTTCTGAAAGTCATAATTAATAGTCATTACTACTTCACCTTCTTGTGTCGAGGAATCAGGAAAAGAAGGATAGTCACATGGAGAATCATAACCTCTTTGGTCACTTCGTGGAGCATCGATACGAAAACTTGGGTCGGACTGCATCATCCATCTTTCAAACTCTCTGTTTGCGCGATAAGGATCAAATGGTGTTTGCCCTTCAGAAGATTCCGGTACACTTTGTGTGTCCACTTGTATAGGTCCTGGCCCAGATTCTTTACTCATTCTTTACAATAGTAACACAAAAATACGGAGGTGAAAAATGAATGACTAAAGAGCGAAGAAGAGGACTGCTCCGACAAGACTGAGCACTGTAAAGAATGCTCCAAGGCCAATAATTGTTGCACCAGGTCCAGGACTTTCCATTGTTGGAGTTGGGGTATCTGTACCAGCCATAGTCGTCGGTGTTGCTGTAGGTGTCGTACTTGCTGATGGCGTTGCGGTTGGGCCGGCAACCACTATTGTTGCAGAACATGATGCTGTATTCGTATTTGTGCCACCCTGATCATCTGTGAGAACAGCTGATGCAGTAAATGTTCCGCCATTGTTATAGGTATGAGTTGTTTGGTTCTCGACATTTGACGCATTGAGTCCCTCAGTGATATTCACAACACTTTGTTCTCCGAAGTTATAAGCAATTTTGGTAATTCTCCCGTCTTCGTCATCTCCTTTAGTTGTAAATGTCACTGATAGTGGAGCTGATCCACTTGCGACACTTGGAGTGAAAGCAGTACAGACGGGTGGAATATTTGCAGCAGCAGTTGGTGAGGCAGATGGAGTGACTGTAATAGTTGGAGTAATATCAGTTGGTTCTGGTTCTTCGGTAACAGTTGGGGTTATTTCTCCTCCGCCAATTTGAATGGCAGCAGGTGTTGTCGTTGAAAGGACATTTTCACTTGCTTGATCTTCTCCGCCAAGAGAGAGCACTTGTGTCTGGACTCCATAGGTAACAAGAGTTGGTGTATCAGTCTCCTCGAGTGCTTGAAATGTAATGGTACCAACGCGAGTTGGTGTCTGGATTGCTTTTGTCGGATCACTCCCTACAGAGAGAGTGACAAGTATTTTTCCATCTTCATAAATTGGGCCCTCATTTATTGAAGGAAATGCTGCGGTATTGGGAACAAATGGATCAGTCCCTTCATCAGCTGAAGCAGTTGCTAGTTTTGTTGAGTCATATTGGATTTCAAGTCTGACAAAGGAGACAAGATTGGAACTTGGGTCAACAGTTACATCAATTCCGAAGACATCTCCCACACTCTTTTCCATTGGACTTGCTTGTGTTGATGGGGGGGTAAAAGCAAGTGTTGTTGCTGCTTGCGCTTGAGATCTTGTCTCCTGTTGTTGCTGGACAAGGAAAATAGTGAGCGGGATTGCGATGAGGAGGATTATAAAAAATCCAATAAATAATAATTTTTTGGCAGAGAACATAAATACAGCGACCCACCAGGCGCTTATTTAATCGTAGATAAGTTACACACGAGTGTCAAGTCCATAGGCATATGCAACAAGTATGACTATAGGGTGTTGACAAGATTGCGACTTTGTTATATAAATTAGCAGTCAATAGTGTCGAGTGACATATCCTTAAATAGTAAGTTAATTTATAAAATATATTATGGCAGCAAAACAATCATCATCTAGTTCAACGATAAAACCTTTATTTGATAATGTTCTTGTCAAGCCTGAAGAGGCAGAAACAAAAACAGCAAGCGGTATCATCCTACCGGATACTGCAAAGGAAAAACCTCAAGTCGGAAAAGTTATGGCTGTTGGAGATGGCGCATGGAACGAAGATGGAAATGGACGTATTCCATTGGAAGTAAAAGTAGGACAGAAAGTAATGTATAAAAAATGGGGTGGCAATGAAGTGAAGGTAAATGGTGAAGAATGGATGCTCGTTGAACAAAAAGATATTTTAGCAATTATTGAATAAAACTATGGCAAAACAAATTAAATACGGTGCAGAAGCACGAACTTTACTACAACAAGGAGTTAATCAGCTCGCTGATGCAGTTGCAACAACGCTTGGTCCAAAAGGACGAAATGTTGCTCTTGATAAAAAGTGGGGAGGTCCAAGTGTAATTCATGACGGTGTTAGTGTTGCAAAAGAAATAGAATTGCAAAACCCTTTTGAAAATATGGGTGCCCAAATGGTAAAGGAAGCTGCTTCAAAAACAAATGATATGACAGGAGACGGAACAACTACTGCAACCGTGCTCGCCCAGGCAATTGTAGGAGAAGGTATGAAGCTGGTCGCAGGTGGTCATGATCCAATGTTACTTAGACAGGAAATTGAAGCAGCAAGTGAAATTGTTATTGATAAGTTAAAAAAGATGGCAAGACAAGTGAAAAATATACAAGATATTGAATATGTTGCAAATGTATCTGCGGGGGATAGTTCACTTGGGAAAATAATTGCTGAAGCCATGGAAAAAGTCGGAGAAGAGGGGGTTGTAACTGTTGAAGAGTCAAGAAGTTTGGAGACAAGCATGGATCATAAAGAAGGAATGGAATTTGATAAGGGGTATGTATCAGCATACTTTGTAACAAATGCAGAAAAGATGGAAGCAGAAATTGACAATCCATACATCCTTATTACTGATAAAAAGATCTCAGCAATGAATGATCTTCTTCCTTTCCTTGAGACTCTTGTAAAGGTTTCAAAGAATTTAGTCATTATCGCTGATGATATTGATGGTGAGGCTCTTGCAACTCTCGTCTTAAATAAGATTCGTGGATCATTCAACACTCTTGCAATTAAAGCACCTGGATTTGGTGATAGACGAAAAGAAATGCTTGCAGACATTGCAGCACTTACCGGTGGAACAGTTATCTCTGATGATACAGGACGAAAGTTCGATAGTGTCACTGTCGAGGACTGTGGACGAGCTGATAAGGTTTGGGCAGATAAAGACAACGCACGGATTATCGGTGGAAAAGGTGATGCTGCAGCAATTACTGCACGTGTTGCACAAATTAAAAGAGCAATTGAAAAGACAACATCAGAATTTGATCGAGAAAAACTCCAGGAAAGACTTGCGAAATTGTCAGGTGGCGTTGCAGTTATCAATGTTGGTGCAGCAACAGAGGTGGAGTTGAAGGAGAAGAAAGAAAGAGCAATTGATGCGGTTTCAGCTGCAAAAGCAGCTTATGAAGAAGGTATAGTTATTGGGGGAGAAATGGCACTATATCAAGCTAGAGAAGTCTTGGCTGTAGCAGGGAAAAGAGAAAGTAAACATGGTGTGACTGTGAGTTCTAGAGAATTTGATAATAGTGGATCACGAGTTCTTTATATTGCACTGCAACAGCCGTTGAGAAAATTGTTAAAGAATGCCTATGGAGAAGATGAGTCTCATATTAGTTCAATATTGGCTACCCTTACAAGAGAGATAGATAGTTCAATCTCAAATGCAAAAGTTAAAGATTTAGTTGAATTTGATAATGTTAAGTTTCCTTCAACAGGACACGATGTAGTATCAGGAGTAAATGTAGATATGTATTCTAAGGGTATAATTGATCCAGTTAAAGTTACTCGCTCAGCGCTTCAAAACGCAGTGTCAGTTGCTACAATGATTCTTACAACAGATGCGCTGGTAACCGATATTCCTGAGGAGAAACCAGCTGCACCAGCTGCAGGTGGCATGCCAGGAATGGATGGAATGGGTTATTAAAAATAATCTGTAATTCTTATGAAGTCCCCGAAAGGGGATTTTTTTGTGGATTACGTAGATGTTCTATTCGGATCGATGACCTCGTCACTTCTTTTGAGAATATCACGCCAGTTACCAATATTTTTACAGATCTCAATATATGTTTTTGCCTCCCGAATATCTAAAAACCACGTTAAGAAAAGATAGAGCGAAAGTCCTGCAAGACTTGAGATACCGGTCAGCATAATAAGATTGATGGTACGGGTGGTATCAAAGACGAGCTGGTCAAGAAGTTTGATTGGAATATAGAGAGCAAATCCTGTCAGTGTTGTTGCAACAAAGAATTTACTTAAGGATAAGAGAAGAGGTTTTTTATCAAATCCACCAGTCTTTCGATCGAGCAGTATAAAAAGAAGAATAAGTTGGAGTAAGTTAGAGAGACTGAATGCAAGAGCGATACTTTCTATTCCCTGATGATTGAGAACGACAAGGATGTAGCCAAGTATCATAAGAAAGACAGTAGAGATTGCACTTGTAATAAGTGGGATAAGTGAGTTATGAAGTGCATAGAACGCACGGTAAAAAAGAACGATAAGTCCTTGGGCAAAAATTGAGAGAGAAAGAAAAGCAAGAGTCCGTCCCGTCAGAACAGTCGCTTCCCAGTCAAACATATCCGCTCCATAAAGAAGGCGAACAATAGGGATACGAAGAACTAAAATAAGTGCTGAGATAGGTAAAATAAGATAGAGCATTTGCTGAAAACTTGTGATAAAAGTCATCTTGAACTGTTCAATATTATTTTTTTCTCGAGAGAGAACTGGAAATGAGGCTTGTGCAATACTAAAACCGATAAGTGAGACAGGAGCAAACATAATAACTTTTGCATAGTCAAAAAGAAGGTGCATACGTCCAGGATCTACCATAAAAGCAGTAATTGCTGCAATTGCAATTGTCCCAGCCTGTTGGATACTTACTTGAATAGTCCTCGGCCACATGAGATGAAGTATTTTTGAAATACCATCTGATCTTAAATACTCAAACGAAGGTTTGAATGAAAATCCTAATTTTCGTGCTAATGGTATTTGAAATCCGATAAAAATAAGTCCTCCAATAATGACCCCGACAGGTGCTGAATAAATGCCGAGAAATGGATGAAGAGTTGCAATACCAATTATTATTCCTAAGTTGTAGAGAGCTGCAGCAATACCTGGGATAAAGAAATGATTGTATGACTGAAGAAGTGCAGTAAAAAAAGTGCCAACAATAAATAACAGTTGTCCAATGATAATTACTCTCATTAAATTCGTCATGAGCATCATGTCATCTGAGGTGAAATTGGAGTCTAAATTAAAAATACCAAGAGATGCAGGTGCAAAAATTCCAAGAAGTACTGAGAAAATAAGAAAGATGATAAGTCCTGCACTTAAGAGAGTAGATGCCATCTTATGTCCTTCTTTTTCTTTTCCTTTTACTAAATAATCAGAAAACACAGGAATAAAGGCTGAGGCAAGAGCAGCAGCAATTGTTAACTGGAAAATAGTGTCAGGAAGAATAGATGCATAGTTATAAATACCAAGAGTATTTGATGCTCCGAAAATAGAGACGAGCAGTCTTTTAACAACAAGACCTAATATTTGAGACATAATAACAGTCGCCATGATAATGTAGGCTGCGGAAAGAATATTTGTCTGTCTTTTAAAGAGATGATTTAGGCTTTTGCGCAGAATATCTGTCATACAGAATTTATAAAAATAATCTTGATAAATAGAGAAAATTTTTGTCTTATCAATCTAAAATTGATGATAAAAAATGGGAATTTATTGTAAATTCAAGTATAACATGGTACAATACGCTCATGCCAGTCTTAAAACACGCAAAGAAAAAACTTCGACAAGACGTTAAGAGAACTCAAGCAAATAAGAGTTTGCAGACAGTTTTTAAGAAGTTAATGAAAAAAGCACGAGTTGCTAAAACAAAAGAAAGTATTAGTGCTGCATACAAAGCAATCGATAAAGCTGCAAAAGCAAATATTATTCATGCAAATAAAGCAGCACGACTTAAATCATCGCTTGTAATAGAATCGACTCCTCCGCCAGCGCCAAAACCAGGTGCACGAAAAAATGCAGCTCAAAGAGATCGTGCAAATAAATCTACTGTAGCTTCACGAGAATCAAGTAAATCCCCTTCAAAAAAGAAGTAACCTATCCCGTTATTTCATTGACCAGCTTCATAAAAAGGGATATAATTCAGCCCAGGACTATTAATTATGATCGATATTAAATTACTTCGAGACAACCCACAAGCTTTAGAAGACGCAGCGAAGAGTAAGCGAATTACTCTTGATATTGCTCATATTGCCCACATTGATGATGAATATCGAAAACTACTCGCTGAGGTACAAGAACTTCGGGAGAAGAGAAATAAGTTAGCAAAAGACCGTGATATCGAAGGTGGAAAAAAGTTGAAAGGAGAGCTCGACCAAAAAGAAAAAGCTCTTGAAGCACTTAGTGAAGAGCTCAATACTCTTCTCTTAACAATTCCCAATCCAGCAAAAGAAGATGTAAAGGTAGGGAAAGATGATACTGAAAATGATGTTATCAGAAAATATAAAACACCTACTGAGTTTTCTTTTACTCCAAAAGATCATTTAGAATTGGGAGAAAAATTAGACATTATTGATATGGACCGTGCAGCAAAGGTATCTGGAGCACGTTTTACATATTTAAAAAATGATGGCGTTCTTTTAGAACTTGCATTAGTTCAATTCGCTATTAAAACATTGATGCGCGAAGGATTCACTCCAGTCATAACTCCAGATCTTATTAAAAAAGAAACAATGAAAGGTCTTGGATATATGGAAAATGGTGGAGATGAGGATATGTTCCAAATCCCGTCAGACGATCTCGTTCTCGTCGGAACAGCTGAACATGCATTAGTTCCAATGCATAAAGACGAAGTATTGGATGCAAAAAAATTTCCTTTAAGGTATGTTGGTTTTTCAAATGCATACCGACGTGAAGCTGGGTCATATGGAAAAGATACACGAGGGATTCTCCGTGTACATCAGTTTGATAAAGTCGAGATGGTTTCGTTTGTAAAAAAAGGCGAGGATGATGCAGAACATGAGTATCTTTTATCACTTGAGGAAAATTTCTTTAAAGCACTCGATATCCCCTATCAGGTTATTAAGATGTGCACAGGAGATCTTGGTTTCCCTGCTGCACGAAAGTATGATATTGAAGCATGGATTCCATCACAAGGTAAGTATCGAGAGGTAACTTCAGTTTCGACCGTAACTGATTTCCAATCACGACGGCTCAAGATTCGCTATCGAGACGGCGAATCAACTGAATTTGCTGCAGTGTTAAATGGTACAGCATTTGCAATTGGGAGAACACTTATCGCAATATTGGAAAATTATCAGCAAGAAGATGGAAGTGTTATCATTCCTGAAGTTCTTCGTGAATTTATTGGTAAAGAAAAAATTGTTCCCCGCGCATAAATTTACTCCTCTATTCCTCGAGTGGTTTTAATTGTCTCCATAAGAAAAATTCTCTTTATTGAAGCTGAGTATTTTCTTGACATCCTACGCAGGAAGTGTACATCATATGAGTAATCCTGCCCAAAGCTATTTTTGGCTATATTTTGCAGGGTCGAAGGGGGTGATTGATCATGGCAGCTAAAGCAGCAAAGAAGAAGGTCGTAAAGAAGACCGCTACAAAGAAGACAGCAAAGAAGAAGAAGTAAATTTGCTTTTCTTTGTACCAATTGATCAATTGGTAAATCCCCTGCTTTTTGCGGGGGATTTTTTTGTTTTTAGCTAAGCAGGCAAGGCTAAAGTGTGCTATACTTAGTGCCTATGATGGGTATCCTCAATAAGTTCTTTGATACGAACGATCGTGAAATCAAGCACCTCGCAGCCACAATAGCAAAAATAAATGACCTTGAAGATAAAGTTAAAAAGCTAAAAGATAAAGACTTTCCAAAAGAGACAGAAAAGTTACGTGAAAGAGTAAAAAATGGTGAATCACTCGATGTACTTTTGCCTGAAGCATTTGCGCTTGTGCGTGAAGCAGCGCGTCGTTCAATTGGTCTTCGACACTATGATGTTCAACTTATGGCAGCAACAGTTCTCTCACGAGGGAAGATCGCTGAACAGAAGACAGGAGAAGGAAAAACACTCTCTGCTATTCCTGCTCTTTATCTTAATAGCCTGACCGGGAAAAGTGTGCATTTAGTAACTGTCAACGATTATCTTGCTCGACGTGATGCTGGATGGATGGGTCCAGTCTTTTCTTTTCTTGGGGTGAGCGTTGCATCACTTATTCATGACCAATCTTTTATCTTTGATCCAGCATTCGAACAAGAAGGTATAACCGATCCTCGTCTTATTCATCTAAGACCAATTTCTAGACAGGAAGCATACAAGGCCGATGTTGTGTATGGCATTAACTCTGAATTCGGTTTTGACTATTTACGTGACAATATGGCACAACGCGTTGAAGATCTTGTCCAAAGAGATTATTACTATGCCATAGTTGATGAAGTAGATTCAGTTCTTATTGACGAGGCAAGAACTCCTCATATTATTTCCCAACCTGATGAGGCTCCTTCAGCAAAATATTATGAATATGCAAAACTCGTTCAAAAGTTAAGTCCTGATACTGATTATAAAATTGATGAAAAGTTACGAACAGCACATTTAACAGATCATGGAATAGGGAAAATTGAAAAACTTTTTGGTCTTTCAAATATTTATGAGCAGGATTTTGATACTGTGTATCATGTTGAGGCAGCGCTTAAAGCTCGCACTCTTTTTCATAAAGAACGGGATTATATTGTAAAAGATGGACAGGTAGTCTTAGTTGATGAATTTACAGGCCGTCTCATGGAAGGCAGACGTCTTTCAGAGGGACTGCATCAAGCAATTGAAGCAAAAGAGAATGTCCCAATTCAAAGGGAGTCTAAGACCATGGCAACTGTTTCACTGCAAAATTATTTTAGAATGTATGAAAAGCTTGCGGGAATGACTGGTACGGCTGTGACTGAGGCTGAGGAATTCAATAAGATTTATAAATTAGATGTTGTTGTCATCCCCACTCATAATCCTGTTGCTCGAGAAGACCTCACCGATGCAGTCTATAAGACAGGGCGAGCAAAATTAACTGCCGTTGTAAATGATATTGCTGCTGCACACGAGAAAGGCCAGCCTGTCCTTATTGGTACCACCTCTATTGATAAAAATGAAGTTATTTCAGAACTCCTCAAGCGTCGCAAGATAAAGCATGAAGTTCTCAATGCGAAAAACCACCAAAGAGAAGCTCATATTATCGCTCAGGCAGGTAAAAAAGGTGCTGTCACTGTTGCAACGAACATGGCAGGACGTGGTGTCGATATTATTCTTGGTGGAGAGCCACCTCAAGATGAGAAAGGAAGAAAAGAATGGGAAAAGGCGCATAAAGAAGTTCTTCAGCTCGGAGGGTTGTATGTTATTGGAACTGAAAGACATGAATCTCGTCGTATTGATAACCAGTTGAGAGGACGCGCAGGACGTCAGGGGGATCCTGGAAAATCACAATTCTTTGTCGCGCTTGATGATGACATAATGCGTCTTTTTGGTGGAGATAAAATTGCGGGTCTTATGACTCGCTTTAATATGCCTGAGGATGTCCCACTCTCCCATCCTATTGTTTCTCGAGCAATTGAGAACGCGCAAGTAAAGGTAGAAGGATTTAATTTTGATAGCCGAAAATATGTTGTTGAGTATGATGATGTCCTTAATAAGCAGCGTGAAATTATCTATAAAATGCGACGTGAAGTCCTCATGGCTGATCTCAAAGATGAAACGTTGAAAGAAGAAGTACTTTCACGAATAGATGCTTCCCTTGCATCAATAGTCACACTTTCATCAGATGCTCATACATTTGAAGAAGCTGAAGGACTGAACGAAGACATTGTTGAGAGATTTTCAGGAATAATTCGAATTGATGATAACGTTAAGAAGCATTTAACCAAACAACTTCAACAATTCCATACACCTGAGGAAAAGATAGACTGTATGCAGAATTTAACTCGAGATATGTATAGTAAAGTCGAGCAAAGTGTTGGAATTGATGTCATGCGCCAGGTGGAGCGCTCTGTCATGCTCATGACAATTGATAGACAGTGGATGGACCATCTTGACGCAATTGATAATTTAAGGCAAGGAATAAATCTTCGGGGATACGCTCAAAAAGACCCACTTGTTGAGTATAAGAATGAGGCATATCGTATGTTCGAACAGCTTATGTGGAGTATTGATGATGATATAGTTCACCGAATATTCAGAGTTGAGATACAACATACTCATACACACGAATCAGGAGAACAACATGTTCATAATCACCCTGTTCAGCCTCCTGCAACGCTTGCTTCAATAACTCAAAATGTTGTGACTAATGCTCCTGAAAGTGAAGTAAGTGAAGACGTGTTGAAAAAAGAAAAAGCAAAAGGAGAGAAAAAGACATCCTCTGCTTTGACTGAAAAATTACCTGCACAGAAAAAGATTGGCCGAAATGATCCATGTTGGTGCGGTTCTGGAAAAAAGTATAAAAAATGCCACTATCCGAATTAATCCTCAATTCTTGACCTATAGTAAGTATTTTGTTATAATTCTTCAGCTTCGGAATCGGAAAAGCCTGACACAATCTAGTGAATATGGCTTCCCGGAGCGCACGTTAAAATAGGCACGGCTACCCTAGCGGAGCTAATGCCTGAAAGGAGAATGCTGGCATGGCCAGCGCGGTCGTTCCAGTCGGTCCGGTTAAGTTCCAGAACTACGCACTGGACGAGTGCCCCACAGGTATCATCCTGAGGGGTGTTCTCGTTCCGGAGACGATCCGGAACATCCAGATCGGCCCCTATCAGCGCGAGCAGCTTCCAGGCACCAGCCTGAAGGCGCTGAAGAAGGCGCTAAAGGAAGGTGGGAAGCTTCCCGATATCGAACTCGGGATGCGTGGCGACAACCTCGATGAGGATGGCGGTATCGTCACCCTCCATGATCTCGTCTACGTCATCGACGGGTTGCAGCGGATTACCGCTGCGACTGAGCTCATGGAAGAGGGGTGCGAGAAGCTCCCTCACATCGGAGCGAGCCTCCACTTCAACACCACAGAGGAGTGGGAGCGTGAGCGGTTCAAGGTCCTCAACCTTGACCGCACGAGGCTCTCACCCAACATCCTCATGCGGAACTGGAGTTCGGATTACCCGGTCATGGCAATGCTGCTTCAGCTGAGCCGTGATCGCAACTTCGTTCTCCACGACTTGGTCTCATGGAATCAGCGGATGAATCGCACCGAGTTGATGTCGGCGACGACGTTCGCCAAGATCACCGGGCGCATCCATGCACACCTGGTTCCTGGTCTCACAGCCACTCAAGTCGATCGTCTCGTCATCTCGCTGCAACGCGCATTCGACGAAGTGGGCAAGGTCAACCTCCGCGAGAACGTGAAGACGTTCTTCAACGTCGTCGACAGTGCCTACGGGATCCGTCGGGTGAAGTACAAGGAAGGAGCCACGTACATGCGGGGCTCCTACTTGCTCGCACTTGCGCGGGTGTTCTCTATGCATGAGGACTTCTGGAAAGGCAACCGCCTGACCGTCGAGTCCTCTCTCGTTCGCAAGATCGGGATGTTCGAGTGGAATGACCCGACCGTCCAGTCCCTCACGGGACAGGGCGGAAAGGCCAACGACCATCTCTTCATGATGATGGTCGACCACATCAACTCGGGCAAGCGGACACGCCGCCTTACTCCCAGGGTGGTCGCAAGCTACCCGGAGGTCGAGTCGGATGACGACACCAGCGACGGCGAAGAGAACGCCTAGAGTCTCCAACCGTTGAACTGACGGGTAAATTCAGTTCATAAATCCTGATCCGATCAGGTCAGCGAGACGCAACGTTGTATATTTGCCACGAAAGTGGCGAGTATATGACAAGCGTCTCGCTGTAACACTTTCATAAATTGAAAGTTATGCTGATGAGCCGTAAACGGCGAAAAGTGTATTTTTCTTCTCTCTTTACATCATTTCATTTATACTAATTCGATGAATGGGAACTTAATCATCGATTTTGATAGTACCCTCGTCAGTTTGGAATCACTAGACGAATTGGCAAAAATTGCATTAAGAAAGAATAAAGAGAAAGAAAAGATTGTTGCAGAGATTGAGAGCATTACGACACTTGGAATGCAAGGGAAAATTTCATTTGATCAGTCTCTACAGCAGAGGCTAGAGCTTTTTACTCCAACTCGTGAAGATATTAAAGAGTTAGTTGACTTATTGAAACAAAATATATCACACTCTTTTATCACCAATCATACTTTCATTTCAGACAATACTTCCCGAATCTTTATTGTATCTGGAGGATTTAGAGAATTCATAGAGCCGATTGTCCTTAAGTTGGGACTAAGAGCTGAAAATATTTTGGCGAATACATTTAGATTCACAGGAGATAAAGTAAGTGGATTTGAGGAGAATAATGTACTTTCCAAAGCTTTAGGTAAGGTAAAAGCTGTAGAGAGTCTGGGTCTTGAGGGGAAAGTAATTGTCATTGGTGACGGATTCACTGATTATGAAATTAAAAGGATGGGGAAGGCAGATACTTTTCTTGCATATACAGAACATAAACGAAGAGAAGAAGTGATAAAAAATGCTGATAAAGAAGTTAGGTGTTTTTGTGAAGTCGTTGAGTATATTACCTGACTCTTCTCAACTTAGCTATATAAAATCCTTCATATTCTTTTTGAGGCGCAATGCGAAGAGTGAGGCCTAACGATGAGTCAACCCCTTTTTTCTTCCAGGACGTAAGTCCGGGAATTGCAGGAATACCTTGCATGTCTATTTTTTCAAGTATAACTTTACCTTCTGATTTGTTCAAAACCCAGTTCACAACTTCCTCATTCTCTTCAGGAGAGATAGTGCAAGTTGAATAAACAATTGTGCCTCCAATTTTTGTAGTACTTACTGCTGACCAGAGGAGGTATTGTTGTCTGTGGGAAAGTTCTTTTACTTTTTTTGGAGACCAGTGATTATATGATTTAGGATCATAAGTATTAAATCTTCCCTCCATTGAGCAGGGAGCGTCGACAAGAACTTTATCAAAATAATTTGGAAGTTCTTGCCATATTTTCTCTCCAGGAATATTCATGGTGTCAGTATTCGTAACTCCAAGTTGCGAGAGAACTGCCTTTAACTTGAAGAGACGTTCACGGCTAATGTCATTGGCAAATATTTTCCCTTCATTGTGCATTAATGCAGCAATTTGTGTGGTTTTACTTCCTGGGGCAGCTGCGATATCAAGAATTGTGTCATCAGATTTTGGGGCAAGTACAAGCGCTGGAATCATACTAGAGAGACCTTGAATGTATATCTTCCCTTGTTTATACTCCTCGCATTCAGTAAGTTCCTGTACAGAAAGTGATGTGCAGTAAGCATCTTTATACCATGGAATTGAGGTAAGGAGTATCCCTCTTCTCGTAAACTCATCTTTAATCTCCTTTATTTCTGCTTTCAATGTATTTACCCGAAAAGAAAGAGGTTTGGGTTCTGAAAAGGATGACAGTATTTCTGTAATATCTGACTCTTTATAAATGAATTCAATTTTTTCTAAAAATTCTTTTGGCAGCGTTGATTGAAAAAGCATATATGAATTATACAAGAATAAAGAAAGTATTGTTAACTCAACAAAAAGTTCTTATACTCTTTACTTATTCATGGAAAGGAAAAAGCCACAACAACAGACTTTTATAAAAGAAGATTTTCATGAATCCCCGCTTCTTCCTGATTTACGTGGGGTAGTGCATCCCTATACAGAATTGTGGCTCGTGAGGGAGCAAGCAGCTGGGAATCTGGGTGATTATATTGATGGTTTAAAACGTGCGGGACTTGCGGACGATATGTATGGAGTTATCCGCTATACAGAGGAGAATTTACGAGCAATTAAAAATCTTGAGTTACCTATTCCACGTGTAGATGCCATAAGTACTCCTCATTGGAGAAGGCTTAAAAATATCCTCCAAACCCGTGAAGGCTCAAGTGATGATACAAGGCTGTATGGTTTGCATGGTACAACAAGTCATTATGCAGTTCGTGAATTGATGAGAGGTTTGCTTCCTGATAATTCTCACGGAAGAACTGGAGGTGCTCCGCGTCAAGCAAGTTTTGCGCTTTCAGGTGAGATGAATCAATCACAGTGGGTTCAGATACCTGGTGACTTCTTCTCGGTGCGTTCGATAGTAGAACCAGTGGAGGATTTTTCAGATGAGATATTTTCAGATAGGTCTATAAGCGACAATCTTCTTTCATATATTGAATGTCATAGAGACTGCGCACAAGATGCACTACAAAATAGAGATTATTGGACTGCTCGACAACAAGTCGAACCATTATATGCTGCTCTCCTGCCAATCTTTGGTACTTATGCATCACGCTTAAAAGCACAACGAGGAGAGCGAGCACAGCAGCTTCTCCTTCCTACTTTTCTCAATTGGGCAAATGCTGTTTTACGATATCATGATCCAAGTGTTAAAAGATTAATTTTCCCTGAATTACCTGTTCTGGAAAGAAATACTGAAGCGAAAAGTGGCCGTGTAGACGCTTTGGAAATTGTTTCAAAACAAAAAGGTCCGTTAAGTGAGCAGGAAAGAGAGATCATAAAAAGAATTTCCCAAGAAAGATTTTCATCAATTATTACAGCGGTTACAGAGGTTGAGGCAATGTTAGGTGATCAAGTGACGTGTCGGATTTTAGAGTATAAATTTGATGTTGGTGATCATAAAAAGAGATCACAGATTATTCAACCAGGCGATATTGAGGAGGGTCCTGTACATGCAGATAAGGCACAACTTGAGAATTATCTTACTTTTGCCTCACTTGCAGAGTGTGGACTGGACCCTGATCTCCCTCGGAGCACATGGCCACAATCAACGAGGTTTACAGAGGGAGGGGATATTTCTTATTGGCTTCACGGAGAGAAAGATCCGAGGGAGTTTCACGTTTGGTTAAGCCCAGAAGAACAAGGTGAAGTATTTCATAAGCAGTATATTGCTCGGCTCGATAACGCTCGAGAAAAGCTTATCATGAACTTACTTACACATGTAAATGTCGGTGGGCTAACTTCTATACTTGAAGGAAGGAAAGTAAGGTCATTTTACATGAATGGAAATGGATCAACTGTATCAAAAAATCAGATGAAATTTGTTGATACTCAACCATACGATGTGGGACAAGTCATTCGTGATAAAGCAGATACACGTCGAATTTATGTTGATCGATATGGGGGGATTGTGGAATGGATGGGAGAAACAAGAGGCGGAAAGCCTGATATGAGATTAAATTATAGTAGTCTTCTGGAAGCCATTCAGTCTGGTCAAATTGATGCAGATTATTATTTTAATCCCACAACAGGTGGGAAGGTGGCATGTGTCATGAAGGATCATGAAGATAGTACTCCATCCATGATGATCTATCTTGATAAAGGAGTATTCCATTGCTATGGGTGTCAGGCTCATGGGAGAATTTCTCAATCAACACTTCCTCTAGATATTGCAGTAAATGTGCGAAAGAATGCGATTGATCGAAAGGGGAGAGGAACGATTCACAAAGAAATTCCTCAGGAGTTATACCAAGTGATGACATTTGCCCAGGAACTATTGAGATATTCCTTTCCTGGAAGTCCCGCTGAAGTATATCTTAAAAATGTACGAGGAATAGATTCTGATACAGCGGCACAATTAGGTGTCGGATACTGTGATGAAAGATTTTTTATCAAAACACTTCTTGATGAAGGTTTTCCCATTGAATTACTAAAAAAATATGGGCTCGTTACTATTGGGAGAGAAAGTGGGAGGGTGTATTCAATGCTCAATGGAAGAGCAACTTTTCCCCTTGCCGACGGAATAGGACTGGTAAATAATTTTTACGGGAGAGCGATTCGTGAAAGTAAGACAGAAAAAACAAAAGAAGCAAAAAGAGCAAAACATAGAAAATTAAGTACTAATGGGTATTCTCATGGTGTATTTAATGCTGAAGTTTTGGAAAGCGCGGAGGAGGATGAAGTAATTGTCGTTGAAGGATGTATTGATGCGCTCTCCCTCCAGCAAATGCATTATCCAAATGTCGTTGCAATTGTAGGTACAGGAAATGAGTATGGTATTCAACGGATCGCAGATTCAGGCAAAAATATCGCTCTTGCACTTGATAATGATGAGGAGGGGCAGAAAGCAGCAAATAGAATTGCTGAGCTTTTATATAACAAAGACTTTAATGGGAGAGTACGTAATTTTACCTATGACTTTATTCAAGAACATCCTGAGGCTGGGGAATATGATGATTATAATTCATTCTGGGTAAGTCAATTTGGGACAGGAAATGAGGATACTATTCTGACAGAGAGAAAAGATTTATACTAAGAACATGAAAGTCCTCATCGTTTTTGCTACCTATTCAAGTGGAACAGATCTTGCTACTGATGTTATAAAGAGGGTTTTAGAATCAGCACATATTGAAGTAATTAAAAAAAATATCAAAGATATAACTCCGACGGAAATAAATAACTACACAGATATTATCCTTGCTTCTCCGAGTTGGCGTACAAGAAAGGGTGATGGTATGCCACATGAATTTTTTCTTGACTATATGGACACAGTTGCAGACGGTGCTTATAATGGTAAAAAATTTGCTGTAATGGGTCTAGGAGATACAGCATACACGCATTTTTGCGGTGCTGTGAATGAACTTGAGAAATTTATCCAAGCAAGAGGAGGAGAGCTTCTTACTGAGTCATTGAGAATAGATGGATTTTATTTTGCACAGGAACAAAATGAGAAAGAAATTGAAGCATGGTCTGTCGTAATAGCAAAATCCCTCCTATAGCCTTACACATTCCTTACAATAATAAGATGTTATTCTCCAATTCATGAGTTATGGTGAGAATGGAGAGGAGGTGAGTGAAGATAGTGAGTGATACTGTAGTAAATAATGCAATTGTTTATGAGGAAGATCTTGCTCATGTCTTAGAAGACGTTGAGTATCCTGCTACCAAGCGTGAAATCCTCGATGTAGCAATTGATAGTGGTGCCCCCGATCACATTCTTGAATTTCTCAATACTATGAAAGATCATGAGTATGAAGATTTTAATACCTTGGTGGAAAGTTTGGGATTGAGAGACCGAGCACGCATCACAATTTGACTTCACTTGGAAAGTTTGTAACGATTAATGTAGAGTGCAAACTTTCAAGAAATTTTTTAAGAGACAAGATTCTCATTATAAAAAGCTCCATAGAAAATGGAGCAGGAAACATGCTGGCATAAAACAGCAGTTGTATACCAAGCATAAAAGTTCAGTAAACTGGTTTATGAAAAATATTCCAGCAAAAGAACATTTAGCAATGGGATCACTGAGTGGACTTCTCTTACTTTCTCCTCCTGCAGTAGCATCACTTCCATCTCCACAAGCAAGTGCTGAATCAAAGCTACTTGATGAAGTTAAAAATATTCCATCATCTACTTTTTTTGCAATGGAATTATCCCCGCTTCTTCCTCAGGAGATTAGACCATTAACTCCTGAAGAAGAAGGAAAAATTGGTGAAGTACTGAGCAAACATTACAATATGAAAGTTTCAGCTGAATTAGAGGGAAAACGTTTAAATAGAAGTTACGGACTTATTGGAGCAGAGCAGCATCTTATGCGTTACCCGGGTGATACTATGAATTCTCACTTCCAGACTTACGAAGAACAAACGGCTTTTGGAAAATCAGGAATGGCACCAGGGAGAGGTGCGTGGGGATATTTTGCACCATCTCAACAAGAATTAACACAGAAAGATATTGATCGTGAAAAGTTCTACATAGCAACACAAACATTTCTCGCTCCGGGATTTAGTGAAAATGTACGGGAGTATTATGAATTTTTTAAATATAGAAAAATGCTCGTTATAAATCCTCATAATGGACGGGCTATGGTTGTTGTCATCGGGGATGCCGGTCCGGCGCAGTGGACAGGAAAGCATTTAGGTGGATCACCAGAGGTTATGTCACATTTACAACGTTTTGATGGAAGAGCAAGAGGTCCAGTTCTCTACTTTTTTATTGATGACCCGGATGATACGATACCATTAGGACCAGTTCATCTTGATTAACATGAAAAAGACTTTTTATACACATCTCGTTGAAACTGAATCAATTCTTATTAAGCTCCATGAAATTGGATTGACAGAAGAACAGAAGATTCAGTTAATTGCACTTGTTGAGTCAAGTCTTCATCATACAATTCTTGACGCTATCCTTTCGGAATTGAACGACGAGGACAAGGAGTTATTCCTTCAACAAATAGAAAAGGATAACCATGATGCTACATGGGAATTTTTGAATAATCGTGTTGATTCAATTGAAGATAAAATTAAAAAAGCAGCTGCAGATTTAACAAAAGAGTTGCATAATGATATTGAGGAGGTAAAAAAGAATGCCAACTGAACTTATAATTATTTACGTTACTGATGAATCTGCAATTGTTTATCTTGCCAATAAGCAACCAAAATCGATTATTTTTCCTAAGAAAATTATTGATGGACAGAATGTATTGGACAAAGAAGCATTTTTTAACCTCTTGGCCGACCAACTTTTCATGATAGAAAATAAAGAATCGGTAATTGTTATTGGTTCAGGAATCTTATTCCAACATGCAGTACCAAAAGATGTGAAAGAGGATATAAACGAGTTCTATGCTTCACTTCCATTTGGTCAAAATAGTATAGTAAAAAAAGAAATCGAGACCGACACTAAAAAATATTACCTTGCTACCAATAAAGACTATATTGATACATTTATTATGGTAGCTGAAAATTTCAAAGCAGCAATATCAGCAGCAATACCATTATCACTTTTTACTGATAAAGTTGATCGAAAAGAATTATCGGATGATTTGCTGACAGAAATAAGGAATAATACCAACCTTTTTCATGCTGGAGATTTTCTTCAGGAAATGGATGGTAAAAGTAAGCCTGTCCAATCTTATGTTGAAGAGAAAAATGAAAATATGTCAGAGCCTATCTCTATGAAGAATAGTTCGCCAGTCAGTTTAAAATCAGGATGGAGCAAAGGTGGTATTCTTTTCTTCTTTTTCCTTGTTCTTCTGTCAGTTGCAGTTGCTGTTGGAGGGTACTTTTTCTTATCGAATATGAACACTCAATCCAGTTCTTCTGCGACCCCAACGCCCACAGTCCCTGCTGCTACTCCTACCCCAACTCCAGTAGAGAAGGAAGACTTAACAGTAGAAGTACTTAATGGTACGGGTACCCCAGGCCAGGCAGGAAAGATTAAGGCAATAATTGAAGATCTTGAGTACTCAGAAGTTGAGACTGGGAATGCAGATATTGAAGATGCTGAAGATACAAGTGTTACCTTCTCGTCTCGTGTTTCAAAGACTCAGCAAGAAGAAGTGATAAATGCACTAGAAGAGGTATTTGAGACTATTACACCAAAAATCATTGATGATCAGGAAAAAGATATTGTCATCATTACTGGAATCGAAAAATAATACTTTCTCCTTTCTTACATTTCCTTCAAGCTGTTATTACTTATACCCTCTATGCTACATACATATTATGATATTAGCTCTAAAAGTTATAACTGAAGGTTAATGGGCAGGGTAATCTTCAGTTAAATGGGTAAAAGGCAGTACCCGATCATAAATACATATGGGTATCTATTCGAAAAGCTCCCGAGAGGGAGCTTTTCTTTGGTATTGAGTCTGGCCTCAGATCTGTCAGGTATGTGTCAAGAATTCTTATAATAGAAGAGTATAATATATCCTATAATATGAGAACTGAAGCGCATTGTTTTTCGGAAGAGTTACCTGTGGGTCAAACATCTGCAGCCGAAATTACGAAAATTGATACTCAACCATATACTGATAGAGTTGCAGGTGAAATGTTGGACTATGGCACGGTAAGTCCTCAGTCCATAGTCAGAAAGAGTAGATTTGCAGAAGGTATGCCATATGCTCCTGTCGATATTGTCGCTTCAGAGTTAACGTCTTTATTAGTTGGAAGGGGTAAAGTAACTGCCGTATTTGTCCAGCATCAGTTGTCTCGTGAATCAAGTATACGACTTGGACTTGGTATTTCTCCAAATAGTGCACTTCAAGAAGTTTTTGATGCAACCGTTGATATAAGAGAAAATAAAGGAACGTTGGAACAAGAATTGAGTGAAATAGATCAATACACAAGCGCCAAAGTCAATTTTGAAAGAAGAGTGCGAGAAGCTCCTTATAGAAAGGTACCTGATACAAACTTACGTTATGCATTACCAATTCCTCCAACATCAGTTTTGTATGAGAGGCATACGACTCGACCGAATGGAATAGGGTGGAGTGGAGAAACAGAAGTTATTGCTGCACTTAAGATGCAATATAGAGAAGATGAAAATGGAGGAGAAATTATGACACAGTATTTAGGCGGTAGTGAGCTGGATCAATCAATTCAACATTACAGACAAATGAAGAAAGATGAAAGAAAAAAACAAATTCTTCGAGAACTTGAAGAGCGTTATCGACTGAAAAAAAAAGAACCAGAAGAGGCTTCTCCCGGTGGTAAAAAAGCTGCCTAACATTTATTTCCTGACAAAAAGAATGGCATTTGGAATATTTCGACCAGGACCAACTTTATAGCCTCCAGACCATAAAGCAGTTGATCCTCCACTGTCTAAATTAAGCCCATTTTCAAGACCAAGAGCTTTCAGTACATAACCTACTTCAGCAACTGTAGCGTTATACACGACGCCGATATATGCTGTAGTTCCTTTATTTCCCACAAATGATCGAGCGCCTTTACTTCCCTTTTTTGGATCTCCATCTCCGCCAAAAGAAATATTTCCTCCAGATAGAACGAGAGGTTGATTGGCAAGGACGCTATCAACACTCGTGTCTCTTCCCCAGCCTGATGATTGCCCAATAAATCTCATAAAACCACTACCAAAGACAACAAGTGGTACAGAACTATAAACGTTATTATCTGAGTTAAAATATTTTTTATTTTTATTCATAAGGAGTGTATCGAATGAATTAGCTTTTCCTGCACAAGATGGATAGGAGGCAGGGCAGAAATAGGATCCATTTATTCCTGCAAATGCTCCATTTCGGGATACATAATCGCCAAGGGAAAGTACAGGACAATTATCTCTACAGTCGCCCTCAGACGCAGTATCGACGATGATCCGTGTTGAACCCATATCAGCAGCAACAATTGCAACTGTATATTCACCTATTTCTGTCTTCACCTTTTGTATACTATATCCACTTCCTGGAGGAGTATTATTCACTGGTGCATTTGTTAAAGCAGAAGGAGCACTCGAACTTACCCCTGAGGAAGCGGATTTCTGTTTGTCTGACTCAATTAATTTCGCAAGTGATGTGAGCTCAGCACTTCCAGAGGAATAGTTTCTCTTTGAAAGATAGGAAAGAGAGAGCGTAAGTTTTTTTTCATACTCATCCGTCTTTTGTTTTTGGGCTTTTAAGTCTTGTATAGATTCGTAGACTTTGACGGCGTCTGCATATGAAGTCTCGATCGCTTTTATTTCTTTTTGGAGATCTTCATTCCTCTTATACTGATCTTGATTCTTCAATATCTCTAACTCATTCTTTGCTTTTTGGACTTCTTTTTCAGTTTTTGAAAGAGTTGAGGAGAGTGCATAGGATTGTGAACGCAGTTCTGTAAGGTGGAAAAAATAGAGTACTAAAAATATTCCAGCAATGACTGTGGGGATGACAAAAATATATTTATGGATAACTTTAAGGACTGCGGGCAAGTGCACTGTAATCATTGTATAGAAAAAAACTTACTTACTTCAAGCGCTAGCGTAGGAAGAAAGACTTTTTAATTTTTCTACATTCTTTTTATCTGGTCCCTTTTTATCTTCTCCTGGAACTTCAAGAATAAATGGTTTATCCTTCGTTCGAGCATCTGTCAAAAGCAGAGTAAAAACATCAGGAGGTATTGTGCCTTCTCCAATATTTTCATGTCTGTCACGAAATGATCCAAGTGCGTCTTTACTATCATTGACTTGAAATACTTCGAGTCTTTCAAGTCCAATTTTCTGATCAAATACTTCCCAAAAGGAATCAAACTTTTGCTTAGTC
>CAYRJZ010000001.1:293001-346313 GCA_964424775.1 uncultured Gammaproteobacteria bacterium
TAAATCATACCCAGCTGCATGAGCGTGACAGGTATCAATACAAATTTTAATCCTGTCATCTCGAAGCGTTTTGACAATATAACCTAGTTCATCGAGAGTAGCGCCTATTTTTCTACTTCCAGCGTTTTCAGCAATAAAGTATGTAGATGACTGTGAATTCTCAAGTACTTTGCTTATGTTATTGAATAAGATTGAATAGTACTCGTCACTTGGTTTTTCATCCTTATTTTTAAATGATCCCAAGTGAATTATTGTTCCGACAACATTCATTTTTTTAGCAAGAGTTAATTCATCAATAAGATTTCTGACTGATTGTTCTCCTCCCCATCCATTATTGGCAAGATTAATAAGATAGGAGGCATGAAAATAAACGGGATCGATTCTTAGCTCGTCTTTGAGTCGGAGAAATTCTGCTATCGATGTATCACTGGGAGTAATAGACTGCCAAGAGCGTGGGGATGAAGAAAAGATCTGAACGCAATTTCCTCCAATTTCCTGTGTTTTGAGGAGCGCATTATGATATCCTCCTGCAACTGATAAATGGCCTCCAATTTTCATTGCCTTATTATACGGTATACTTGAGCCTTTTACATTGATTGATTAACGGTATAGAGTTAAGTAAAATGCACTCATTACAATGGAAAAAGAAATAACATATCTTTCAGAAAAAGACCCAATACTTGCAAAAATCATTATTCTCGTTCCTCCCTTTGAACAATATAAAAGTAGAAATTACTTCGAGGCACTTGTTGAATCAATTGTCTCGCAGCAGTTATCTATCAAAGCAGCAGACACTATCTGGATGCGATTTATTCATCTTCTTCCGGGAGAAGAAGTGACTGCAGAGAGAGTCTGGGAGCTCGAAGATCAAAAAATTAGAGATGCAGGAATATCATGGTCAAAGATTACATATATTAAAGACTTAGCTCAAAAAACAATGGAAAGTGGAATACTCTTTGAACAATTTGAAATTATGTCAGATGAAGAAATCATTCAGGAGTTAATTAAGGTAAAAGGAATTGGGCGATGGACTGCTGAGATGTTTTTGATGTTTGCCATGAATAGACCTGATGTTTTTTCATACGGAGATTTAGGACTTAGGAGAGCACTTCAAAAATGGTACGACCTTGATCATGAGCCAACACAAGAAGAGGCTGAAAAAATTGCTGAAAAATGGAAACCTTATCGAACTCTTGCTTCTCGATATCTTTGGAAAAGTCTTGAGCTATGATACTATTTTTACGTGACAACGTATTTTTTTGAAATAGAAGAATGGGAAAAAGAGTATCTTGAGAAGAGTTTACCCAATAATGCTATTTCCTTTAGTGAAGCTCCCATCACACATGAAACTCAAGGAATTGACACAATTGAGATTTTGTCGGTTTTTATATACTCAGAAGTAAATCGTGAACTTCTTGAGAAAATGCCTCACCTCAAATTAGTCGTGACTCGTTCTACAGGTTATGATCATATTGACACTGAGTATTGTCGTCAAAAAGGAGTAGCAGTAATGAATATTCCGGAATATGGGAGTCAAACAGTTGCTGAGCATACGTTCGCTCTTCTCCTTGCCCTTTCACGAAAAATTGTTCCATCAGTTGAACGAACGAGAAAAAGCGATTTCTCTCATGAAGACATTCGGGGATTTGATTTGTATAAAAAAACAATAGGAATCGTTGGGGCAGGTAATATTGGACAAGCTGTCATAAAAATAGCAAACGGATTTGGGATGGATGTTATTGTATCTTCTCGAACAAGAAAATTAGAACTTGCTCAACGCTTGGGATTTATGTATGTAGACTACGATTATCTTCTGTCTGCTTCCGATGTGATCACCTACCATGTTCCATTGACTGATGAAACAAAACACATATTAAATATCAAAAATCTGAAGAAAGTAAAAAGAGGATGTGTTGTTCTTAATACTGCAAGAGGTGGAATTATTGAGACTGAGGCTTTACTGCAGGGTCTGGACGAGGGAATTATTGCTGGAGCGGGGATCGATGTTTTGGAAGAGGAGTGTATGGTCAAAGAAGAGCGTCAATTATTAACAAAAGAATTTTTGAAGGAATGTGATTTAAAGACACAACTGTTAAATCATGTCCTTCTCACACGTGAAAATGTCCTTGTGACACCACATAATGCATTTAATAGCAACGAGGCATTACAGCGAATACTGGAAGTGACAGTTGAGAATATTCAGGGATTTCTCAAGCAAAAACCTCAAAACATTGTATAATACTAAAAATGCAGGAAAGATATTCACATTTAGCTACTCTTCTTCGTTATTTATGCCTCACCTCAACAACTGAAGCAGGTTCTGGACACCCTACATCCTGCCTTTCTGCAGCAGATGTTATGACAGTTCTCTTTGAAAATTATTTCTCGTACGACTTTCAAAATCCTCTCAACTTAGCAAATGACAGACTTGTTTTTTCTAAAGGTCACGCAGCTCCGCTTTTTTATGCGCTTTACGCAGAAGCAGGCGCATTTCCACTGGATGAAATGAAAACTCTTCGAAAATTCGGAAGTCGACTTGAAGGTCATCCAACTTCTCATTTCCCTTTTACTGATGCTGCAACAGGGTCTTTAGGACAAGGTTTGTCAGTCGGAGCAGGTATGGCATATTTGCTTTTGCATGAAAAAGAAAAATTATCACAACTACCAAGTGTGTATGTACTTTTAGGAGATGGAGAACTCGCAGAAGGGCAAGTATGGGAAGCGGCAAATTTTGCTTCTTATTATAAACTTCATAATCTTGTCGCCATTGCTGATATCAATAGACTTGCACAAAGCCAGGAGACTATGTTTGGGCATCGTGTTGAAGAGTATGAAGCTCGATTCAAAGCTTTTGGATTTCACACCATAGTTATTGATGGACATAATTTTGATGAAATTGTACGTGCCTTTGAACAGACTAAGAGTGGAGGAGATAGGCCGTTTGTTCTTATTGCCAAAACATATAAAGGTCATGGATTATCCAGTCTCCAAGATATGGATAACTGGCATGGGAAGGCATTAAAAAAAGACGAATTAGAAAAAGCACTTCAGGAATTAGGAAGTGTCGATACTACAGTGAGATTTACGACTCGAATCCCTGAGACAGTAGAAGGTGAGAGGGTAATTGATTCATCAACAGAGTTGGTAATTGATTTTCAGAAAGAATCTGAAGTAGCAACACGTGAAGTGTATGGAAAAGTACTTGCACGGTTGGCGCACGCTGATAAAAGAATTTATGCACTTGATGCAGATGTGAAGAATTCTACTTTTAGTATCGACTTTATGAAGGAGCATCCTGAGAGATTTATTGAGTGTTTTATTGCTGAGCAGAACATGGTAAGTGTTGCAGTCGGACTATCTCGTCTGCAAAAAAAACCTTTTGTCTCAACATTTGCTGCATTTTTAACACGAGCTGCTGATCAGATACGTATGGCTGGACTTTCGCATGCAAATATTGCTTTTGTTGGGTCTCATGCAGGAGTTTCTATCGGAGAAGATGGAGCTTCTCAAATGGGCCTTGAAGATGTTGCTCTATTTGGAAGTATTCCGAACTCTGTTATTTTCCAGCCAAGCGATGCAGTCTCAGCTAGTAGACTTTTAGTTTTGCAGAGTACACTTAAAGGGATTTCGTACATGCGTACACTTCGATCAAAGACAAAAGTTTTATATAAAGAATCAGAAATGTTTAAGATAGGCGGGTCAAAAGTATTACGTTCATCATCCAATGATGTTCTTACACTTGCCGCAACAGGTATAACTGTCCATGAAGCACTTAAGGCATTTGAGTTATTGAAGGTTCAAGGAATAATGGTAAGAGTAATTGATTGCTACTCAGTTAAGCCAGTTGATAAGAATACATTATTTGAATCTGTCAATCAAACACAGGAAAAAATAATTATTACAATTGAAGATCACTTTGAGCATGGTGGATTCGGAGATTTTGTCAATGAAGCATTGAGTTCTACTGACGTAAAAACATATAAATTAGCTGTTGATCATGTAAGCCGATCAGGAACAAAAGATGAGCTACTCAGGGATGCAAAAATTGATGCTGAAGCAATAGTTGCACTTGTTCAAAAAATCTCTTCATAATATTTGCAAAATTCATATCCAACTTCCTACAATGAGATATGGACAAAAAACAATTTGTATATAATCTCTTTGCTGTATTTGTCCTCATCGGCCTCGCTTTCGTTATAACTAAATTTGCAACACCAATAAGACAGACGGTTACGTTTTCACAAAAAATGGTTGCAGGTGCATCAACAGAAAAAATTCCACTTGACGTAGAACTTCCGAACGATTTATCAAAAGATGTTGCGACCCAGACTGATACTCTCAAAGAGAAAGCACTACAAATAGAAGTAGGTGAAATAATTACTTTTCTTGGCCGGACAGGGAAAATTATCCAAGATATCCAATCAATTCCTGATACTATTGAGAAGACTACGAAGCAATTTACTCAATGAAAATAAAAAAATTACTTAAGGCAATAGGGCCAGGATTTATTACCGGTGCAGCCGATGATGATCCTTCCGGGATAGGTACCTATGCACAGACAGGAGCTCAATTTGGCTTTTCTCAGTTATGGACTGCACTATTTGCATTCCCCTTCATGACTGTCATTCAAGAAATGTGCGGCCGAATCGGTATGGTTACAGGTCACGGTCTCTCGGGTGTGATAAGTCGGCATTATGCTAAACCTATACTTTATTTTTGCGTCATTATTTTATTTATAGCTAATACCGTCAATATTGGAGCTAATTTAGGTGCTATGGCTTCATCCATGCAAATGTTTTTTGATATTCCTTTTTATGTACTGCTTGCGGTTATGACTATTCTCACTATTTTGCTAGAAGTTTTCGTCCCGTATCCTACCTATGCACGTTTCTTAAAATATCTTACATTCTCACTCTTTGCGTACATTATTACTGCTCTTTTTATTAAACAGGATTGGAATACGGTTCTACTCTCAACTTTTATTCCACAATTTTCATTTCAGAAAGAATATCTTCTCAATGTTGTTGCAATACTTGGAACAACAATTTCTCCATATCTTTTCTTCTGGCAAGCAGATCAAGAAGTTGAGGAAGAAATTGCACATCATAAAATTAGGTCATTTGGGAAGGGGGTTCCAAGGATAACAAAATTAGATCTGAGAGAAATGAGGCTGGACACTATAACTGGAATGTTTTTCTCCAATCTTGTTATGTTTTTTATTATTGTCACCGCTGCATCAACGCTTCATCTTAATGGTATTACCACTATTGGATCTCCTACTGAAGCTGCAGAATCACTTCGTCCATTCGCTGGAGATTTTGCTTACCTTCTTTTTACTGCTGGGATAATTGGAACTGGACTTTTATCTGTCCCAATACTTGCTGGATCAGCCTCTTATGCACTTTCTGAATCATTTGGATGGAAAGCGGGACTTAATCAAAAATTGAAAAAGGCGCATGCATTTTATGGTGTCATTGCACTAGCTACACTGGGTGGGCTTTTGGTTAATCTTACTCCAATCAAACCTTTTCAGCTTCTATACTATACAGCTGTTCTGAATGGAGTCATGGCTCCACCGCTTATGGTCATGATACTTCTTGTGTCAAATAATAAAAAAATTATGGGAAGGCATGTTAATTCTCTTTTTTCAAACCTTTTTGGTTGGGGAATTACACTCCTTATGGCCTTTGCTACGCTTGGCCTGCTTGCGAGTATGACTATCTTTGCGTAAAATGATGACTACTTTATGGATGATCTAAGAGAAAGAGCCCAAAAAATAATCACAAAGGTAAACCTCGAAAATAAAAGAACTCGGATTTCTGAACTTCAAAAAGAAACAGTTGACCCCAACTTTTGGCAAGATCATAAATCAGCTGCTGAAAAAATGAAGGAATTATCTACTCTGCAAAAAGAGGTCGAAGAATTCGAACTTCTTCAGCTATGGGTAGAAGAAGGTGAAAAAGAAGAAGCAGAAAATTTATTGAGAAAACTTGAGACTCTTCTCTATTTCACGACGCCTTATGATGAGGGAGGAGCAATTGTGGCAATCCATTCTGGTCAAGGTGGAACTGAAGCAATGGATTGGGCAGAGATGTTGTATAGAATGTATAGTCGATACTTTGAAAAGAAGGGTTGGAGTTTTGAGATGTTAGATCAGACGCCTGGAGAAGAAGCAGGAATTAAGAGTATTACGATGGCTGTAAGTGGATCTTATGTGTATGGTCTCTTAAGATTTGAAGCAGGAGTTCACCGTTTGGTAAGGCAATCTCCATTTAATGCTGATAAATTACGCCAAACCTCATTTGCTATGGTTGAAGTTCTTCCTCAAATAGATCAAGCAGAAGGTGTGGATCTGAAAGATGATGATATTGAGTTTGAAGCATATCGTTCAGGAGGTCATGGAGGACAGAATGTAAATAAAGTGTCTACTGCTGTTCGACTCAAGCATAAGCCAACAGGTATAGTAGTTACCGCTTCGACTGAAAGGTATCAAATACAAAATCGTGAGTATGCTATGAAATTACTCCGGGCGAAGTTATGGCAGATACAGGAAGAAGAAAGAAGAAAAGAAGAAGTACGACTAAAAGGGGGTTACGTAACTCCAGGTTGGGGAAATCAGATACGCTCTTATGTTTTACACCCATATAAGATGGTAAAAGATTTAAGAACGGGTGTTGAGACAGTTAATACAGATGCTGTTCTGAATGGAGAATTAGATCAATTTATTGATGAGGAGCTTCGTCAATTATCCTAAATGGAGCTGAGCGGGTTGTCAAAAAATCTGAAATATGGTTAACTAGATTTGCCCTCTTTTTTAAGAGAAAAGGTGGTGATCCAGAGATGGAGAAAAAAGAAGATTCATCACTCATGCATGATTTCAAAGAGACGAAAAAGACTGGAAAATTTCCTATGAAAGTTGTTGGATTATTTGTAGCTATTATTTTTCTTGGTATACTATCCGGTTTTGGACTGGCAAAGACAGGCGTTGGCCCCTCTGCAAAAAGTGACCCCACTGTCCCAGATTATTCCGTAAGTAAAGGCAAAACTATAGGTAGTGAAGATACAAAAGCTTTCCCTGATACAGCTGAGGGAGTAGTTCGTAAAGGAGGAATTGAGGGAGAAGGAGCATATCATCTCGAACGTCCCGGTGGAGAAAGTCAGAATGTTTATATGACCTCGTCCCTTGTAGATCTTGAACAGTTAATCGGAAAGAAAGTAAAAGTTTGGGGAGCAACACAGACAGCGCAAAAAGCAGGGTGGTTAATGGACGTTGGACGAGTTGAAGTACTTTAGCCTATGATTCAGTTAGTTGAAGTGACCAAAACATTTGGAACAGGATCCTCTGCGGTTGAGAATGTTTCATTAAGTGTCGATCGGGGTGAGTTCGTATTTCTTGTGGGACCATCAGGCTCTGGAAAAACGACACTTCTTCGTCTTCTTATTCGTGATATGGTACCTACGAAAGGTATTATCACGGTTAATAATATCGATATAGTTAATCTTCCATCAAATAAAATTCCTCACTTAAGAAAGCAAATTGGTGTTGTTTTCCAAGACCTCAAAATGCTCATGGATAGAACTATTTTTGAGAATATTCTCCTTCCCCTTGAAATGGCTGGAGTGTCTGATAAAGAAGCAAAAAAGAAAGTTGAAGATATAATGGAACAAGTTGGTATTGCATCTCATGCTCAAAAATTTCCAGTCCAGCTTTCTGGAGGAGAGCTTCAACGGGCAGCAATTGCACGCGCTCTTGTTTTTTCTCCAGAGATACTCTTAGCAGATGAGCCTACAGGAAATCTCGATAATACAACTTCATGGGAAATAGTAAAACTTCTTCAGGATATAAATAAAATGGGAACAACTGTTCTTATGGCAACACATAACATGGATGTTGTTGCAAGTTTGGGAAAGAGAACGGTAACACTTGAAAAGGGGAAAATGACAGGAGATACAAAGAAAGAAACGAAACACAAAGAAGAAAATACTGAAGAAGAAAAGATACATAAAGAAAAAAAAGAACATCATGATGAGGAGAAGGAGGAAAAAGAATGAAGTCATTTAAAACAATGTGGAAACATGTACGACGTTCACCGTATCAGGCCTTAGCAGCCATATTAATCATGACGTTAACTTTCTTGGCAATTTCGTTTTTTAGTTTTGTTGTCTTTGGTTCATCACGAATTATTTCATATTTTGAGTCCAAACCTCAGGTAACTGCATTCTTTAAGGAAGAAGCCACACAAGAAAATATTGATGCGCTTGCTGAAACGATGAAGCAAAGCGGGAAAGTTGCCAACGTTCGTTACGTATCAAAGAAAGAAGCACTGGAGATCTATAAAAGGCAAAATCAGGATGATCCTCTCCTTCTTGATTTAGTTACAGAGGACATACTTCCTGCGTCACTTGAAATTGCTACGTTAAAAATTGAAGACTTAAATGAAATCTCTACTCAACTTGAACAATCACCCTCCATTTCAGAAGTGGTATACCAAAAGGATGTTGTTGACACTTTAGCTGCGTGGACAAATGCTTTACGAAAGATTGGTTTTGCATTGATCTTGGTATTAGCTGCAGTTTCAGTTTTTATTATGGTAACTATTATCGGATTTAAAATTTCTCAGAAAAAGGAGGAAATCGAAGTCATGAGATTATTAAGTGCAACAAAGTGGTATGTTCGCTGGCCATTCCTTCTGGAAGGAATTTTCTATGGAGTTACTGGTGCAGTAATTGGATGGGTAGTAGCATCTGGTGCCCTCCTTTATGCGACACCTCTATTAGAAGGATTTTTAAGAGGAATACCACTACTCCCTGTGTCTCCACTCTTTCTTGGTATGCTTCTGCTTGCAGAACTTCTGTTGGCTGTTATACTAGGAGCATTCTCAAGTTTCCTAGCGGTTCTGCGGTACCTAAAGTAACTATTTGCCTTACTCATGAGAACGAAAAATATATTTCTTGCCATTTTTTTGGCTGTCTTTATGACAGTTATGGGATTTACTAATATCCCGTCACTTTACGCTCAGACTGTCACCCCGACCGAAACTCCTACTCCTACCCCCTCTGAATCTAAGTCTCAAAAATCGAGCGATCTTCAAAAACAAATTGAGGAACTTCAAAAAAAAGTCACTGATCTTCAAAGTCAAGGTAAAACACTTTCATCTCAAATAAATGTCATGGATAGTCAGATTAAATTAACTCAGGCTCGCATAGACGCTACTGAAGCTGAAATAAATGAGTTAACTGATGATATTACTGTTGCAGAAAAGAAAATAAACAATTTAGAGGGATCATTAGAAGATATTACGAAAGTATTAATTAATAGAATTAAAGCAACGTATCAAATAGGGACAATTGAGCCACTCCAAGTTCTTCTCTCATCAAGTACAGTCACGGATTTCTTTTCTCGAGCAAATTATCTTCGTATTGCCCAAGCACATGATAAAAAACTAATTTATAACACTGTTCAGGCAAGAAATGATTATGAAAATCAAAAAGAAATATTTGAAGGGAAAAAACAACGTGTTCTCTCCCTCCAGACACAACTTGAAGGGTATACCAAACAACTAGATAATGATAAAAAGGCAAAACAGACGCTTCTTAAAGATACCCAAAATGACGAAAAGAAATACCAAGAATTACTTGCTAAGGCCCAATCTGAGTATGCTGCTATTCAAGGTATCGTAGCAGGAAATGGTGCTGAAACAGCTGCAGGATATGTTACAGCTGGTAGTAGGATTGCTTCAGTTATTGCTGGAGCGTCCTGTAATTCAAGTGGTGCCCATTTGCATTTTATTGTTGGAAGAAGTGGTTCAACGTATGATCCATTTAGCTATTTGAAAGGAATAGAAATTGATAATCAATCGGGAGGAGATCCAGCCAATCCAACAGGGAGTTGGGACTGGCCGCTTTCTGGTCCTATTAAATATTTCCAAGGATATGGTGAGACTTGGGCGGTAAGAAATACGTGGGTAGGGAGGATCTATCGATTCCATAATGGTATTGATATTGCAGGAAGTTCCTATGAAGTTAGAGCAGTACAGTCAGGGTCTCTGTTTAGAGGAAGTTATTCTGGCTCTGGAGGGTGTCGACTCCCATACGTTCGTGTTCGACATGAAGATGGACTTGACACTTTCTATCTTCACGTTAATTATTAGTATAAGCCGTTATTTTATAACGGAGTATGAAAAAGCTTTGTGTCCTCACTTCGCTTTTAGGGTTCTTCATTATTAGTCCGACGATTTCATCGGCAGAGATACTCATCAATGAATTCTCATCAGCAAGTGATGAAGACTGGGTAGAGATCTATAATCCAGATGCTACATCAGTAGATCTTTCAAACTTTAAGTTACGTGACGAGAGTGCAACAAACAAACTTCTTCTGGATGGGCAGTTATCTTCACATGAGTATGTTGCTTTCGATTGGTCAGATAAATTAAATAATAGTGGAGATACTATTAAATTAATTAAAATTGATGGTGAAGTAATTATTGATCAAATTTCTTACGGATCATCTCAAATTCTTCCTAAGTTAATAAGTCCACAAACTGGAGGAAGAGATGAAAGTAAATCATGGGTTGTATTTACTACGGAAACTAAAGGAAAAAGTAATACTGCATCGGTTTTTTTGACACCTACTCCAACTTCCTTACCAACTTCAACTCCTACTGCTCTTCCAACACCTACACGTACACCTACGCCGACAAAAAGTCCAACAAAAACGCCAATTTCTACTCCCACAGTTGTTGAGAAAGTTGTCACTCACAAGACTGAGAAAGATGAACTTGATGAGAAAAAAAAAGATGTAACTATCTCTCCCCAAGTATTAGCAAAGACAGATTCACAAATTACCCATCCGCCAGTAGTTAGTCCGACATCTATACAAGTAAAGGGAGTAAAAACTCAGCTTCCCCTTATTACTGTCATAACAGTTGTAGGCGGCATGAGTTTGTTATTGTTGTGTGGTATACTCATTTTTCTACAATTGAGGAGAAAAGACCTAGAAAAATATGATTGAAGAATTTATAACAGGAAGTACAGAAGAAACTCAGGCCCTTGCAGAAAATATTGGTAGATCACTTACTATTGGTGATTGTATTGCACTTCATGGGGATTTGGGGAGTGGAAAGACAACATTTACTCAAGGTTTAGCAAAAGGACTTGGTATTACGTCTCATTTATCTTCTCCAACATTTATTATTATGAGAGCATATATGATAAATGAGAAAAAAAGAATGTTTTATCATGTTGATCTCTATAGAACTCTTGATGAGAAAGATGCAAAGGGTATAGGACTTGATGAGATTTTAAAGAGTAATAACGCTATTGTTGTAATTGAATGGCCTGAAAAAATTGCTACACTTTTGCCAGAGAAGACAAAACATATTTATTTTGAATACGTGGATGACAAGAGGAGGAAGATACGAGTTGAGAAGAATTGATAAAAGTTGGTATACCAAACCTGCACGAATAAGAGAAAGACATGGAGCAGGTGGTGTCGTAATAAGAGAAGTCAATAATACTTTTTATATAGCACTTATCCATGAAAAAGAACATCCTCAGGAATATGCACTCCCGAAAGGAGGAGTTGAAAAAGGGGAATCATTTGAAGAAGCAGCAATACGTGAGATCCATGAGGAGACAGGGTTGAACTCGATTAAATTAATAAAATTTTTGGGGAAAAAAGAAAGATTGAGTTTTAGTAAAAGATCATGGAGTATTGTCCATTATTTTCTTTTTAAAACCGAACAAATTTCAGGAACTCCGACAGATACTTCAAAAAATTATATTGTAGAATGGTTCCCTCTTGATAAAATACCTCCATTATTTTGGCCGGAACAGGAAGAGATAATTTCAATTTGTAAGCAGGAATTAAAGTATGAATAATATTATTGAGGAAGCAGTTAACGTAATAAATAAAGGAGGCATAATCATCTTCCCAACAGATACTGCTTTTGGGATAGGGTGTCGTATGGATGACACAGAGGCTGTTCGGAGATTATTCGCTTTACGTGAAAGACCACTCCACCAACCAACTCCCATACTGGTTGCTTCACTTAACATGGCAAAGAAATATGCTCATTTCTCAGCAGAAATAGAATCAGTACTCCTCGATAAATATTGGCCTGGAGCATTGACCGTTATTGCTTCATCAATAACAAAAATCGATCCACTCCTTCAAAAAAATGGTGGAATCGGCTTGCGAGTGCCAAATAACAAAACCACATTGGCAATAATTGAGAAAGTAGGAGTCGGAATTCTGGGTCCATCAGCTAATTATCATGGAAAACCTACCCCTTATTCATTCGATCAACTCGATCCTGATTTAATAAAAAAAGTTGATTTTGTAGTACCAGGAGAATGTAGTGTAAAAAAGGAGTCAACTGTCGTTTCAACGATCACTGAGCCATGGACAATTATTCGACAAGGAGCAGTTGATATTTCGTTATGACAAAATTATTTATTGATACATCAAAAAATACAGAGGTAATAGTAAATCTTGTTAAAGATCAAGAAAAATTTGAGAAAAAAGTAGTCCTTGAATTACACAGTGCTCAGAAAGTACTTCCACTTATTCATGAGTTGTTACTTGAGACCAATACAGCTATATCGGATCTCACACACATTGAGGTGGTTCTCGGACCAGGTTCGTTTACCGGATTAAGAGTAGGTACAGCCATTGCAAATTCGCTTGGTAAAACCCTCAACATTCCAATAAATGGTAGACCACTCGGTCAAACTGTTGAACCTGTCTATGAATAAGGTATACTAGACATGGAGAGTAATCTCCATATATGAGAAAATTTCTTGCCCATTTGTTTTTACCGCACCAAAGTAATAAGTATCGTGCCAAAATACTTCATCATAAATCATTGTTATTCTTTATTGTTGTTTTTTTTGTAGGCAACTTTTTTATCTCCCATATTCCACAACAGTATGAATCAGTGTTAGGTGTTTCTTCCTCCATAACACCTCAAGAATTACTTGTCCTGACAAATAGTAAGAGAGAGGAACGAGGGCTTCCACCGTTGACTTTAAACAGTTCATTAGCACAGGCAGCTGAAGCGAAGGCTTCTGATATGTTTGCAAAGAATTACTGGGCTCATATTGCTCCTGATGGTACTACTCCGTGGTTTTTTATTCGATCTTCTGGGTATGAATATATTCACGCTGGAGAAAATTTAGCAAGAGGTTTTAGTACTTCAAGTGATGTGGTAAATGCCTGGATGGAAAGTCCTGGACATCGGGATAACATGCTCTCACCACATTACAAAGATATTGGTTTTGCAATTGCTACTGGGACATTAACTGGTGATGAAACAGTACTCGTCGTTGAAATGTTTGGGAGCGCTCAATCAACTTCTCAAGAGGTTACTGCTCAATCATCATTAGCAACACAACCAACGCCGACCCCAGCAACTCAGAGTATTCCATCAGAAATAAGTGTGCCAACTCCTACAATTATTTTTCCAGTCAATACTCCAACTCCAACTCCTCTAGTACAACCTCAATCTGTTCAAGAAGCGACTCCTACGCCATTTGTTCAGGTTGCTGCTGCTATAAATCAGCCACTTATAAATAGTACTTCCCTCCAGAGAAATATTGCTATTACAACACTTCTATTACTCCTTTTGACACTTATTCTTGATGTCATCATAGTTCGAAGAAACAGAATAAGTCGACTCCTTTCTCATAATATTGATCATATAATCTTCTTAAGCGTTTTATTAATAATAGCTGTATTAGTGAGTAGAGGAGGTATCCTATGAGAGAGAAAACACGAAAACACATGCATTACTATTTACTCGTGGGGCTTATCCAAATAATTGGATTGGTGATAATTCTTAATTTAGGGGGAAATAAGCAGCTGCAGTTAGCATATGTTGTGTTGATATCATGTATGTATGTCATATGGGGAGTAATTCATCATAAAATTCACCATGATCTCCATACGAAAATTGTTGTAGAATACATACTCATCGGTTCATTCGCCATCGCGCTTATGTATTTCTTATTACAATGAAAATTTCCATAGTTACTCTCAATTATAAAAAAAGTCATTTAACAATTGACTGCATGAATTCCCTCTTTCGACTCCATAAAGATGATTTCAATCAAGATCTAATAGAGTTAATAATTGTTGATAATGATTCCCAGGATGATTCAATTAAAAAAATAAAAGAAGTTATAGAAGAAAAAAAATATAATAATGTTGTTGTCTTAGAAAATGACAAAAATGGTGGGTTTGGATTTGGGTGTAATAAAGGAGCAGAAGTTGCAAAAGGAGAACTTATTGTTTTTCTCAATAATGATACGAAAGTCCAGGATAAAGGTATAACAAAAATGGGAAAGTATATGACCGACCACCATGAAGTAAATATTTTGGGAGGTCAGTTAACAAATGCAGATGGCTCACCTCAAGCGTCAGTAGGGAGTTTTTATACACTGGGTAATGCAATTTTACTTCTTCTGGGTTTTCAAAAATACGGATTACTTGATAAAAGTCCTAAAACTATTTCAGAAGTGGATTGGGTAAAAGGTGGACTTCTCATGATAAGAAAAGATGACTTTGAAAAATTACATGGGTTTGATGAGAAAATTTTTATGTACACTGAGGATATGGAACTCTGTTATAGAGCAAGGAAGAAGAACATGAATATTTATTTTTATCCAAATGTTGAAATAATTCATGCAGAACATGGAAGTACAAATAAAACATTTGCGATAGTGAATATTTATAAAAACCTTCTTTATTTTTATAAAAAACATAGATCATATGGAGAATATCTTATCTTAAAAATAATACTGCTTTTTAAAGCGATGATACTGATGACAGTCGGGAAAATAAAAAAGAATGATTACTTACTCGATACATATTCACAAGCTTTTTCAGCAGTTTGGTAAAAATACAATTATGCAACCGACACTTTCAATAATTATTTTGACCTACAACACAAAAGATATTACATATCAAGCTGTTGAATCAGTTGAAAAAAATTATAAAGAAGAAGTTGAAAATGGTGACTACGAAGTTATTGTTGCAGATAATCGTTCGACAGATGGTACGTTAGAATTTTTTCAAGAGTTTAAGAAAAAAACTAAAATTAAAACATTTCATATTGTTGATAATGGTGGAAATATCGGATTTTCTGCCGGAAATAATAAGGGAGTGCCTTACGCAAACGGAAGATATGTACTTTTTCTCAATCCTGATACTATAGTCTACCCAAAGACACTCCAAAGAATGATCACATTTATGGATGATCATCCTGATGTTGGAGCATCATCTTGTAAATTAATAAATCAGGATGGAGAAATTGACTTTAATTGTCATCGAGGTTTTCCTACCCCCTGGAATGCTTTTTGTTATTTCTCTGGATTACAGAGAATTTTCCCTCACAGCAGACTTTTTGCAGGATACACCCAGGGATGGAAAAACTTAAATGCGATTCATGAAGTCGATGCAATTGAAGGAGCATTTATGTTAATGCCTTACGAAGTTGGTGAAAAGGTAGGGTGGTGGGATGAGGATTATTTCTTTTATGGAGAGGATCTACAGTTTTGTTTTGACATTAAAAAACTAGGAAAGAAAATTTACTATCTTGGAGATGTCTCCATAATGCATATTGGCGGTGCTGCAAGCGGTATTAAGAAAAAATCTCAAAATATTACAACTGCCAATATTGAGACGAAAAAGAAATTGCAGCATGCAAGATTTGAGGCAATGAAGATTTTTTATCGAAAGAACTATAAGAAAACATATCCTCCCTACATCCATTGGATTGTAAATACAGGTATTTCTTATCTTCAGAAGAAGACATTAGCAGGATTGAAGGTGAATAGTTAATTACTCCTTAAGCCAGGGGAATTTAGAGAAATCTACCTCTTCGCCAAATTTTTCTTTTAATGTCGGGTATCCTTTATCTTTATCACTGACAACTGGATTTTCAATCGGCCATCCTCCAAACTGTTTTGTTAAGATGGGGTCATTGTAATTTACTGCTGGTGTTGGTTGATTCTCAAAATAACCTGTGATCATATAAAGATATTCCACATCCTGGTCACCAATTGTACAGAATGAATTACCCATACCTTTTGGTAAATATATAGTCTTTCTGTCTGATTCTCCAAGAGTTATTTTTACTGCCTTTCCGAATGTAGGTGAATCAGTTCTAAAATCAACAATAACTGCCATAACTTCACCTTTTACCACATAAATAATCTTTTCCCATGGCTCTGCATGGAATCCTCGAATAACTGATTGTTTGGAATTTGAATGGTTCCATTGAGTAACTGTAATTTTTTTTCCAAGTACTTTTTCAAGATCTCGTAGTTCTACTGCCTCCCGGAAAAACCCTCTATTATCTTCAAAAGTTTCTCTTTTGTACGTAAGAAGTCCTGGGATTTCTGTCGTTTCGATCATTTTGGGGAACTCTGGATCCTGTGGAGAAAGTGCTAACTCATAAGGATTTTCCATAAACTCAATATAACACAAGTGTGTTGTGTTGACAAACAATTCCTGCTAATATGAGAAAAGTTTATGAGACTACTCGTAACAGGTGGAGCAGGATTTATTGGCTCACATTTCGTTAATTATTGGATAAATCATCACCCAGAAGATGATGTTATTAATATAGATAAATTAACCTACGCTGGAAATTTAGAAAACCTCAAAGGTGTCATTAACAATCCTCATTATCAATTTGTAAAAGGCGATATCACTGATATGGCGCTAATAGAAAAAGTAATGCAAGGAGTTGATACCGTTGTTCATTTTGCTGCAGAAACACATGTTGATCGTTCAATTATGGATCCATGGCCGTTTATTCAATCAAATCTCGTTGGAACATATACACTTCTTGAAGTTGCTAAAAAGTACAACGTTAAAAGATTTCACCATATTTCAACTGATGAAGTATTCGGGACACTAGACCTTGATGATACAAAGAAATTTGATGAAGAGACGAAATATAATCCCCGTAGTCCATACTCGGCAACAAAAGCAGGTTCAGATCATTTAGTACGAGCTTATTATCATACATATGGATTGCCAATCACTATAAGTAATTGTTCAAACAATTTTGGTCCAGCAATGTATCCCGAAAAACTTATTCCACTTGCAATAACAAATGTCATTGAAGGAAAGAAAATCCCAGTTCATGGTGATGGGAAGAATGAAAGAGACTGGTTATATGTTGAAGATCATATAACAGCAATTGAGTTGATACTAGAAAAAGGGAAGATCGGACAAACTTATCTTGTTGGAGGAATGAAAAGTGGGATGTCCAATTTAGATACTGTGAAGAAAATAATTGAACTTATGGGAGCAGATGAAAGCCTTATTCAGCTTGTTCCAGACAGAGCGGGAAATGACAGAAAGTACGATATTGATTGGAGTAAAATTCACAAAGAACTCGGATGGGAACCGAAATATAATTTTGACGAGGCACTTAAAAAAACAATTGATTGGTATCGTCAAAACGAAGAATGGTGGAAGAAAATAAAGTCTGGTGAATTTCAAGATTATTACCTCAAACAATTTGGTGAACATATTTCCGAATGAAAATATTTGCAACAGGACTTAATGGGTTGGTAGGAAGTAGACTCTCAGAAGTACTATCCTCAAGGCATACTTTTACCAATCTCAGCCGCACAACAGGTGTTGATATTACTGATCCAAAAACACTTGATGTTATTTCCAACGATACTGAACATAATCTCCTTATTCATTTAGCTGCAAAAGCTGATGTTGATGGAAGTGAGAAGGATAAAGAGTTGGGAAAAGAAGGAGAAGCGTATAAAATTAATGTAACTGGTACAGCAAATGTTGTTGAAGCATGTAAGAGAGGGAATAAGAAAATAGTGTATGTTTCAACAGATTTTGTTTTCGATGGGGTTAATACACCTGAAGGAGGATATACAGAAAACGACACTCCAAATCCAGTTAACTGGTATGCGCAGACAAAGTATGATGGTGAAAAAGTTGTTAGAGAATCAGGAATCCCATATTTAATTTTAAGAATTGCCTATCCATACAGAAGTGGAATAGGTCCTGCAAAGAAAGACTTCGTTCATGCCATGTTAGGCAGACTCTTATCAGGACAAGGTTTGACTGGTGTAATAGACCAGCAAATTACACCCACTTTTATTGATGATTTTTCAAATGCTTTTGATCAATTAATACAGCAGGAGAGAACAGGAATATATCACGTTGTAGGTAGTCAAAGCCTTTCGCCATATGAAGCTGCTCTGGCAATTGCTGAAAAATTTGAATGTGATACATCACTTATTACAGAAATTACAAATGAGGTTTTTAATGCAGGGAAAGCACCTAGACCTGCTAACTTAACAATCAGTAATAAGAAAATAAAAGAATTAGGGATTGAAATGAGGTCATTTAAAGATGTTCTTCAAACTCTTGAATAGTCACAAAAAATTTCAATTGTGTAGCAAAGATGCTACAATAAGATTATGACGATAACATTTATTGGACATGGATACGTAGGGCTCGTGACTGCTGCTGTTTTTGCAGATCTTGGAAATAAGGTCTGGGTCATTGGACATACTCCTGAGAAAATTGAGAATTTAAAAAAAGGAATAATTCCAATTTATGAGCCAGGTCTTGAAGAGCTTGTAAAACGAAATGTAGATGCTGGTCGTCTTCTTTTTACACTAGAATATTCACCGGCAATTTCTGAGTCAGAAGTTGTCTTTATTGCAGTTGGAACTCCACCAAAACCAACAGGAGAAGCAGATCTTTCAGTCGTTTTTGATGTTGCAAAGAAAGTAGGGGAAAATTTAGACGGTTACACAGTTGTCATTACAAAGAGTACTGTGCCAATTGGAACAAATAGAAAAGTTCAAGCGTTAATCAATGAAGTAAAACATCAAAAGGCAGAATTCGATATTGCGTCAGTTCCAGAATTCCTTCGTGAAGGACAGGCAATTGGTGATACGCAGCGTCCTGATAGAATTGTTATTGGAACAGATGCAAAGAGAGCACAGGATTTACTAGTTGAGTTACATAAGCCTATTGAAGGAGAGTTAGTCCTCACTTCTATTGAAACTGCTGAAATGATTAAATATGCCTCAAACGCATTTCTCGCAACAAAAATTTCTTTTGCGAATGCGATAGCACAATTGTCTGAAAAGTTGGGAGCAAATGGTCCTGATGTATTAGCAGCAATGGGGCTTGATAAGCGAATTGGGAAGGCTTTTTTGAACGCTGGTGTTGGCTATGGAGGAAGTTGTTTTCCAAAAGATGTTAAGGCTCTCATTGCAATAGCAAAAGAAAATAACTATGATTTTTCTCTCCTTGAAGATGTTGAGGAAGTGAACAAACAAGCAATGCATCAGGTTACATCCAAGGCAACTGCTATGCTTGGTGATTTAAAGGATAAGACTGTTGCACTTTTAGGTCTTTCTTTCAAACCAGATACAGATGATATGCGTGATGCTCCATCCCTTGTAATTATTGATCAGCTTCTGCAAAAAGGAGCGCATATTAAAGCATATGATCCTATTGCAACAGCAAATGCAAGAAGGATATTACATGATAAGGAAGGAATAACTTTTTCTGAAAGTGTTCTGTCAGCTGTAAAAGATGCGGATTTATTGATTGTAGTTACGGAGTGGAATGAGTTCAGACAACTTGATCTTGCAGAGATAAAGAAACAAATGAGTTCTCCATTTATTATTGATGGAAGAAATATTTATAATCGACAAACAGCTGAAGCACTTGGCTATACATATCAAGGTGTAGGTAAATGAAGAAAATACTTATTACAGGTGTTACAGGATTTGTAGGCCAGTATGTTGCTGAGGCACTTCTTTCTACTCCGGATGTTGAAATTCATGGAACATACTTCTCAGATGATAGTAAGGAGCGTTTGGGTATTCTACAGCGTCATCTCATTCTTCATAAAGCAGATTTAACAAATAAAGATGCGGTAAATCAAATAATTAAGGTAACTACCCCAGATGAGCTCTATAATTTAGCAGCACAAACTTCTCCTTCAGAAAGTATGAAGGATCCTGCAAAGACATTGAGTACAAATATTCTGTCCGAACTCTTCCTATTTCAATCTCTCCAAGAAAATAAATTAGAAAAAACCCGGGTACTTGCTATTGCATCTGGAGAAGTTTATGGCAAAGTTACTCCTGAAGAACTTCCTATTGATGAAAATACCCCGCTTCGTCCAATATCACCTTATGCAGTTTCTAAAATTGCAACTGATTACCTTGCACTCCAGTATTACCTTACTCATAAATTGAATATTATTCGCGTGCGACCTTTCAACCATATTGGCCCAAGACAGCAGGCAAAATTTGTTCTTCCCATGTTTGCAAAGCAGATTGCTGACATTGAAAAGGGTATACAAGAACCAGTCATGAAAGTAGGAAATCTAAAGGCAAAGAAAGATTTTAGTGATGTTCGAGATATTGTGCGAGCTTATATTCTTCTCATGGAAAAAGGAATTCCTGGTGATGTCTATAATGTAGGATCTGGTAGATCGGTAAGTATTCAGGAAATACTAGATATGCTTCTGTCTTTTTCACAGAAAGAAATAAAAGTAGAAGTTGACCAAGCACTTTTTAGACCAGTTGATGTTGAGGATATATATTGTAATTATACAAAGGTATCAGAATTAACTGGATGGAAGCCAGAAATACCACTTGAAACTACCCTTAAAGATACACTAGACTATTTTAGGAAAGTTTTATAGAATAGATTGATATATATGCAGAAACGAGCTTTAATCACAGGAATAACAGGGCAGGACGGCTCGTATCTAGCAGAGTTTCTTCTTGATAAAGGATATGAAGTCTACGGCTTCGTCCGACGTCTCAGTACTCCTAATATCGGAAATATTCAACACATTCAAGATAGGATTCATCTCGTATCAGGAGACCTCCTCGATCAAGGATCAATTATTGATGCTTTGAAAGCATCGCAAGCAACAGAGGTCTATAACCTTGGAGCTCAGTCCTTTGTAAAAGCATCATGGGAACAGCCAGTATTGACAGGAGAATTTACAGGATTAGCAGTAACAAGAGTACTAGAAGCTATTCGACAGGTAGATAAAAATATTCGTTTTTATCAAGCCTCAAGTAGTGAGATGTTTGGAAAAGTAACAGAAACTCCTCAAAAAGAAACAACACGATTTTATCCACGAAGTCCATATGGTGTTGCAAAGGTCTACGGTCACTATATTACCGTAAACTATCGAGAAAGTTATGATATGTTTGCAGTATCAGGTATTCTTTTCAATCATGAATCTCCACGACGCGGAATAGAATTTGTTACGCGCAAGATCTCCAATGCAGTAGCAAGAATTCATCTTGGAATTCAGGATAAGCTTGAACTTGGTAATTTAGATGCGAAAAGAGACTGGGGATTCTCTGGAGATTATGTTGAAGCAATGTGGCTGATGTTACAGCAAGATAAACCAGATGACTTTGTTATTGCGACTGGTGAGACACATAGTGTACGAGAATTTGTAGAACTCGCATTTAAGGTCGTTGGAATAGATGATTGGCAAAAATATGTCATTTCAGATAGTCCAAAATTTAACAGACCAGCAGAAGTAGATTATCTTATAGGTGATTACTCAAAAGCAAAAGAGACATTAGGCTGGACACCAAAAACCAGTTTCCAAGATCTCGTTACAATGATGGTGAAGGCCGATGTAGAACTTGAGAAAAAAGCTCACGCTGCGTAAACCTTCCCCAAGATCACGTATTTTATGAGAACTATTTTAATTACTGGTGGTGCTGGTTTTATAGGGTCCAACTTAACAAAAAGGTTATTATCTGAGAATAATAAAGTAATCGTTGTAGATAATTTACTAACTGGGCAGGAACGAAATATCGATGCATTTCGATCAAATCCTCTTTTTACCTTCCTTAATCATGACGTAACAAGTCCACTCCCATCAAATTTGAAGGCAGATGCTGTATTCCATCTTGCCTCACCAGCGTCGCCAAATCATCATAGCCCCGTCAGCTATCACGCTCTTCCAATGCAGACAATGATGGTAAATACAGTTGGCACAAAATTACTTCTTGAGTTTGCAAAAGAGAATAGTGCTTCATTTCTGTACACGTCAACATCAGAAGTATATGGTGATCCTCTTGTTCATCCTCAAGTTGAAGAGTACAGGGGAAATGTCTCAAGTATAGGTCCTCGCTCAGTATACGATGAAGCGAAAAGATTTGGGGAAACGCTAACCATGTACTATGCACGAAATGAAGGAGTAAATAGTAGAATTGTCAGGATCTTTAATACCTATGGTCCTAATATGTCATTGAAAGATATGCGAATGGTCATTCAGTTTACCCAACAAGCACTTGCAAATGAACCAATTACAATTTTTGGAGATGGAACTCAGACACGTTCACTCTGTTATGTTGACGATCTGGTCGAAGGTCTTATTCGTCTCATGTTTTATGACGGTACCAAGGGAGAAGTGGTCAATCTGGGCTCTCCTGAAGAACATACAGTACATGAGTATGCTACTATAATTAAGAGGCTTACTAACTCGACTAGTGAGATTGTCTTGAGTGAAGGTCTACCTGAAGATGACCCATTAAAGCGTCAACCTGATATCTCTAAAGCAAAAAAACTTCTCAATTGGGAGCCAACGACAAGCCTTGATGATGGTTTAACTCAGTTGATTACTTACATTAAATCCCTATGAAAGCAGTCATAATTATTCCAACCTACAATGAAAAAGAAAACATTGAGAAGTTAATTACTGTTCTTCACGACGAAATCTTTCCTCAGATCAAAAAATACGAAATGCACATTCTTGTTGTAGACGATAACTCTCCTGATGGTACTGGAGAAATAGTCAAAGGAATTATGAAAAAGTGGAAGAATGTATCCCTCATTCAAGGTGAAAAGCAAGGATTGGGCGCAGCATACATGAGAGGAATGACATATGCTGTTGATGAAATGAAAGCTGATGTGATGTTTGAATTTGATGCTGACTTTTCTCATGATCCCAAGAAAATTCCAGAATTTTTACAAAAGATTGATGAAGGGTATGATTTTGTTATAGGGACACGTTATAGTTACGGTGGGTCAATTCCTCAAGATTGGGGACTTCATAGGAAATTTATGTCAGTTTTTGGTAATTTGCTCGTCCGTTTTGTCATGATGAGGTTTTATATTCATGACTGGACCGGTGGATATAGGGCAGTAAGGAAAGAAGTATTTCAGAAAGAAAAAAGTAAGCTTGAAAAAGTACAAGGATATACTTTTCAAATTTCATTTCTACATCGTGCTGTACAAGACGGCTTTAAAGTTGCAGAGGTACCCTTTCACTTTGCAGATCGTACAAAAGGGAAATCAAAAATTCCATCAAAAGAAACAATCATTGCGTCTCTCACTTATGTTTTTAGAGAGAGGGTAATAGAACTGTCAAAATCTCCATTTCTTAAATACGCTATTACTGGTTTTTTGGGATATGTTATTAATGCACTCTCACTTGAGTATTTTGCTGACATTGTAAAACTTTCACCTGTATGGGCAGCTGTATTTGCAGCAGAGCTAGCAGTCATATGGAACTTTATAGTTAATAATGCCTGGGCGTTCTCAAAATATAAGATTGATTCAATTGCACGTCTTCTTCTGAAATTTGTCCAATTTAATTTAGTTTCAGCTGGTTCAGTAATTATTAATTCAACAATAATATTTATTGCGACACATACTTTTGGTAACACGCCCCTTGTCCGTCAAGTAGCGCTTGTTATTGCCATTGGCTTTTTTGTTATTCCTTATAGTTATAGTATGTATAATATTTTTATCTGGAAACGATGGCACATACCATTTCTATCAAAGCTCCAAAAAATGGCTGGATGAATAAAATACTTCATTCCACAATTTCAATTGGTTCATTTTCAGTTTCGATTCTTTTGATACTGATTCTCCTTCTTGCTGCGTTCATGCGACTTTTCAGGATTGGTGATTATATGACATTTCTAGGTGATGAAGGTCGGGATGTTTTAGTTGCCAAACATATTCTTGAGGGTGACTTTACCCTTTTAGGTCCTCGTTCATCAGCCGCTGACTTTTATTATGGCCCAATCTATTACTATCTCATTACTCCTTTTCTGTGGCTTTTTCGATATGATCCTGTTGGACCTGCAGTCTTTATAGCCATTACAGGAATCGCTGCTGTCTTTCTTGTTTATTACGTTGGAAAATATTTCTTTGGCGAAAAAGCAGGAGTAATAGCATCTCTTTTATATGCTGTTTCTCCATTAGTTATTACATACTCACGATCATCTTGGAATCCCAATCCTCTTCCTCTCGTATCACTCCTTTCACTTTTTGTCCTTTATAAAGGTCTTCAAAAAAAGAAGTGGTGGTATTTTGCTCTTGTGGGTCTCCTCCTCGGACTTGCACTTCAGATGCAGTATCTAGCGCTTTTTCTCGCAATAATTCTTGCTGTCTATACTTTTTTTGGCACTTTACTAGAAGAGAAAAAAAAGAAAATTATTGTTCTTATTAAAAGGTATCTCTTAATGCTAGGAGGCTTCTCAACTGGATTTTCTCCATTTTTTGCCTTTGAAGTTTTACACGGATTTCCTAATACACAGACAATTATCAATTACATTCTTGGAAAATACGATACCGGGGAAGAATCTCCTTACGAGCCAGGTGAACAGGTTTCATTAACGTTTATTAAGTTATTTGGTCGACTTCTTCTTCGTATGCCAAATGTCAGTATTCTCAATATTACTGAAAAGCCTGAATTGCAATTGATGGCAGTTGGAATACTGATCTTCGGAATTTTGTCGATCGTATCACTTGTTAAGTTAAAAGATAAATTAGGTCAGTTACTATTTCTTTGCTGGTTTTTGTTAGGAGTTGGACTATTTTTCGTCTATAAGAAAGATATTTATGATTACTACCTTGGGTTACTATTCCCACTTCCATTTTTATTAGTAGGTAATTTACTATCCCTTCCAACAAAAAGAACGATTCTTAAGATTTTTGCAGGTGTCGTATTTATTTTGCTCCTACTTTGGAATTTACTTGGAATGCCATTTCTAAAACAGCCAAATAGACAAAAAGATCAGGTTCGTACGATTGCAGAATTTGTTCTTTCAAAAACAGATAACAAGCCATATAACTTTGCTCTTATTACACCTGGAAATTCTGATCATGCTTATAGATACTTTTTTGAAGTAGCTAACAAAAAACCAGTTGTAATTGAAAATACAATTGTTGACCCTGAACGCACGACTGTAACTGATCAACTACTTATTGTGTGTGAAGATGTGAATTGTAAGCCTTTAGGACATCCACTTTTTGAAGTTGCTGGATTTGGTCAGGCAGATATTGCTGGGAGCTGGGATGTCTCTGTTGTTAAAGTTTATAAGCTAGTTCCTTATACTGGAGCTGAGTAACTTTCGTTGACATCTAATTATAAACTCAGTACACTGAACCTCATTCTATGTTATCTCTTCAGAATGTTTACTCATCCACAGACGGAAAAGAAATACTACATGGGGTAAATTTAACACTGAAGAAAAATGAGATACATGCAATTATGGGTCCAAATGGATCTGGGAAAACCACTCTGGTAATGAGCCTCATGGGCCATCCTAGCTATAAGATAAAAGGAAATTCTACGATAACGTTGAACAATGTTGATATAACAACTCTTACCCCTGAGGAGAGAGCGAGAAATGGATTATTTGTTTCATTTCAAACGCCTGTTGAAATTACTGGAGTATCACTCCTTGCCTTTTTACGAACTGCATACAAATCTCTCTATCCCCAGGAGAAGGTCCCGCTATCTGAGTTTAAAAAGAGAATAATTGCTGCACTTGAAAAAGTGGCTCTGGTAGAAGATTTTCTTAAAAGATCAGTTAATGAGGGATTTTCAGGAGGGGAAAGAAAAAGAGCAGAAATTGCACAGCTTTTGGTTTTAAAACCAAAAGTAGCAATACTTGATGAGATTGACTCAGGGCTTGATGTTGATAGTCTCAAGATAGTTGCAAAGGCAGTAAGGACACTTGTTGAAGAAGAAGGAACGACAATACTTCTCATTACACACTATCAGCGAATTCTTCATTTCCTCAAACCAACAAAAGTTCACGTTCTCATGGATGGAGTGATAAAAAAGTCAGGAAAGATGAGTCTTGTCAGAACAATTGAAAGGGAGGGGTATGCAGCCGTTTGATATTGGGTCATATGCATTTGGTTTTCATGATGATATAAAGCCTGTTTTTTCTACCCCCAAAGGTCTATCTCATAAAATTGTTGAGGAAATTTCACATATAAAAAATGAGCCAGCATGGATGAGAGATAAAAGACTTCGGGCACTTGATGTTTTTTATCAAAAGTCTCTCCCCACATGGGGAGGAGATTTGTCGAAAATAAATTTTAATGACATTTATTATTACGTCAAACCTACGGAGAAACAAGTAACTTCTTGGGAGAGTTTACCGCCTGAAATTAAGAATACGTATGACAAAATCGGGATACCAGAAGCAGAGAAAAAATATCTAGCAGGTGTTGGAGCACAGTATGATTCTGAAGTTGTTTACCACTCTTTATCCAAACATTTAGCAGAAAAAGGAGTCATTTTTGTTGATACAGATACAGCAGTAAAAAAGTATCCAGAATTATTTAAAGAGTATTTTGGGAAAGTTGTTCCAGCTGGTGATAACAAACTCGCTGCACTTAACACTGCAGTCTGGTCAGGTGGATCATTTATTTATGTTCCAAAAGGTGTAAAAGTTGAGTTACCACTTCAGGCATACTTTCGGATAAATGCAAAAAACATGGGACAGTTTGAGAGAACACTTATCATTGCTGATGAGGGCTCATATGTCCATTATGTAGAAGGGTGTACTGCCCCGATATTTACAACGGACTCTCTTCATGCGGCAGTTGTGGAAATAATTGTTAAAAAAGGTGCACGGGTTCGGTACACAACAATTCAGAATTGGAGTAAAAATGTGTACAACTTAGTGACAAAGAGAATGTTTGTTGAAGAAGAAGGATTTGGTGAATGGATTGATGGGAATTTAGGTAGTCAGTTGACGATGAAATATCCTTCCGTTTACCTAAAGGGAAGAAAAGCACGCGGAGAGATACTATCATTAGCTTTTGCTGGAGCTGGACAACATCAGGATGCAGGTGGGAAAGCCATCCATTTAGCTTCTGAAACAAGTTCTGTTATAACTTCAAAATCTGTCAGTAAAGATGGAGGAAGGACATCATATAGAGGACTCCTCAATGTCGTGAAGGGAGCAAAAGATAGTAAGTCAGTGGTGAGATGTGATGCTCTTTTGCTTGATGAAAAAAGTAGATCTGATACTTACCCAGTAATGACCATAGATGAGGAACGGGTCAGTATAGGACATGAAGCATCTGTGTCTCGTATTGGTGAAGAACAATTATTCTATTTTCAAAGTCGAGGAATTCCTCAACAACAAGCTGAAGTAATGATAGTAAATGGTTTCGTTGAACCAATTGTGAGAGAACTCCCCATGGAGTATGCAGTAGAGCTGAATAGATTAATTCAGCTCGAGATGACAGGATCTGTTGGATAACAATGAAAACAATTGAATTAATAGTAAAAGAGAATGAAAGTGTCGTCTATCCATATATCTGGACTAACAATAGTAGTGAAGTTGTAAATATACATGCAGTGCTAGAAGGAAACAATGCTTCACTCATGTTGTGCGGAATATTTTTAGGTACAGAAAATAACGCTGCAACATTTAATACGTGCGTTGAACATAGAGGGAGAAATACAAGAAGTCTCACAACGATACGAGGTGTTTTTACTCATACGTCATCATTCAGCAATGACGGAATGGTGAGAATTAATAAAGGAGCAAAAGGGACTGATGGTTATTTTCAATCAAAAATACTCCTTTTTGATGATGCAAAAGGAAGAAGCGTTCCATCCCTTGAGATTGATGAAAATGAAGTAAAAGCTGGTCATGGATCAACCGTTGGAAGACCAGATCCTGAGCAGCTTTTTTATATGAAAAGTAGAGGGCTCTCAGAAAGACAAGCAGAACTTCTTCTAATAAAAGGATTTTTTGATCCACTCGTTTCACTCCTACCATTAAAAGATAAAAGAGATACAGAAAAAATAATAAATAACTTTCTTAAGACTTATGAATTATAGAGATGACTTTCCCATTTTCAGTAAATTGCCTGATCTTATTTATCTTGATTCAGCAGCAACGACACAAAAGCCACAAGTAGTCATAGATGAAATAACAAATTTTTATACCTCACATAATGCAAATATTCACCGAGGTCTCTACTCACTTTCTGAAGATGCATCCATAAAAGTTGAAAAAGTGCGGGGAAAAGTTGCGAATTTTATAAAAGCGTCATCATCACAGGAAATTATCTTTACGAAAAGTACAACGGAGGGAATAAACTTACTTGCATATTCACTCCTGAGTGATCAGACAAAAAAAATAAAAAAAGTTGTAGTAAGTGAAATTGAACACCATGCAAATTTTGTGCCATGGCAACAATTAGCAATTCACAATAACAAAAAGTTTGACGTTATTCCTCTTGATCAGGAGACAACATTGAAGTCATATGATTTCGGGGATACGGATATTTTTTCGATTTCTTATGTCTCAAATGTTACTGGAACTGTACTTCCTGTTAAAGAAATAATTACTCAGGCAAAGAAACAAAATCCGCAGATATTGATAATAATTGATGCTGCGCAGGCTGCATCACACCTCTCAATAGATGTTCAGGATCTAGGGTGTGATTTTCTTGTCTTTTCAGGACATAAAATGTTTGCTGAGACAGGAGTAGGAGTACTCTATGGCAAGAAAGAAATTCTATCTGAAATGAGGCCCTTCCTTTTTGGTGGGGATATGGTCAGATCTGTTACGACAACAGCTACTACATTTGAAGAAATTCCAACGAAATTTGAAGGGGGAACATTGCCTCTTTCCGGAATTGTGAGCCTTGGATCTGCTATCGATTATATAAATAAAATAGGAATGAAAAATATAGAAAAAATTGTAAAAGATCTTACTTCGTATTGTTATGATGAAATAAAGCGTATACCAGGTATCAGGGTAATTGGACTCCAAAAAAATAACGTACGAGATGGTATTATCTCATTCACAATGGAAGGTATTCATCCTCATGATATCGCTCAAGTACTTGCTGATGAGAATATCTGTATTCGAGCTGGACATCATTGTTGCATGCCACTTCATAAGAGTCTGGGAATCTTAGCATCCGCGCGAATTAGTCTGCATATCTATAACACAAAAAAAGATATGGAAAAATGTATTGAAGGAATAATAAAAGTTCAGAAATTGTTGCTATGAATGATATTTATAAAGAAGAATTATTAGACCATTACAGAGATCCTCAAAATTTTGGAAAGTTAAAACAGTACTCAGCAAGTAGTAAGATTGCCAATCCATTTTGTGGAGATGAAGTTGAGGTATTTATAAAAATAAAAGATCAGATCATTTCCGACATTTCATTCATTGGCCAAGGTTGTGTTATTTGTATTGCGTCGGCGTCACATACAACTGAAGAAAGTAAAAATAAATTAGTTGAGGTTGTAAAAAGTATTACTGATGAAAAGGTAATAGAACTTCTCGATATTGAAATTTCAAACACACGGAAAAAGTGTGCATTACTTCCATTATCTGCTATAAATGATGCTATAGAAAAATATGAACATTCATGAAGAAGGGATGTATGAATACATTACTGATAACTTCAATAATCCTCAGCAACAACTTTGTCCTGTGTGTAAAGAAACGATGGGACTAATGCCTGGAACACGGGATGCAATATGTCATAATTGTGGATATAAAGACCCGTGTTGTGAATAAGAATGAAAATAGCAGTAGGTTCGAAAAATCCAGTAAAAATTGCATCGGTGAAAGAAGCATTTGAACTTGTGTGGCCGGAAGAAAAGATAGAAGTAGTAGGAATTGAAGTGTCATCGGGTGTCTCTAGTCAACCTATGGGTGATGAGGAGACAATTCAAGGTGCTATCAATCGTGCACAAAAAGCTCTAGATCTAACAGATGCTGACTTCGGAGTTGGTCCAGAAGGTGGACTTCAGCAAGTTGGTGAAAAATGGTTTGATACAGGGTGGATTGTCATATTGAGAAAAGATGGAAAAAAAGGGATAGGTTCAACGATACGACTTGAGGCTCCACCAAAAGTAATGGAGCTGATACACAAAGGAGAAGAACTGGGAACTGTCTGCGATATCCTTTTTCAGGAAGAAAACTCAAAACAAGCAGGTGGATTTTTCGGGCTCGTTACAAAAGATATTATATCTCGAAAATCTGGCTACAGAGATGGAGTGATCGCTGCATTAGCCCCCTTTATAAGTCCTGAAGTATTTGGTAGTTAAATATAAAGGTCAGAAAGAATATCTGTGACACCAGCTTTTGGTCGTGCAGGTGCATATTCTCTTCCATAAAGGATAAGTAAGTGAGGGAATTCAATCCACCACTCTTTAGGAACTATTTTCATTAAGTCCTGTTCAATTTTTTCGGGGTCTTTCTCACTACTGAGGCCGAGTCTTCCAACAGCTCGGATAACATGAGTGTCTACAACTATTCCTTCTGATTTTTTGAATGCATCACCAAGTACAACATTTGCTGTTTTTCGAGCAACACCCGGAAGTGCATCCAGTTCTTCCATCGTTTCTGGAACATTCCCACTGTGCTTCTCAACTATCATTCGTGCTGCTGCATTAATATTTTTTGCCTTATTTCCATGAAATGTAACTTTTTTAATTAATTCATCTATGTCTTCAACTGTAGCATTCGCAAGGTCAGTGGGTGTTGGATATTTTGCAAATAATGATGGAGTAACAGTATTCACTAACTTATCAGTACACTGTGCTGAAAGAATTGTAGCAATAAGTAATTCATATGCGTTCTTAAATTCTAGTGCAGTACGTGGATGTGGATATATTTTTTTGAGCCTTTGGTAGATCTCTTTTACTTTTTCTTCACTTGTCATAACTGGCTCATCATACCTTACATAAGGCTTTTGTTCAACTGGAAAGTAGAAATAAGAGTTGGTAGTATTAATACTAATGATAGATATTCAGTGGTTAATTGGAGGAGAAGCGGGTTATGGAATAATGACCACTGGTGTCACCATGGCAAAGATTTTTACCCGACTCGGTCTGTCTGTTTTTGACTATGTTGAATATCCCTCACTTATTCGTGGTGGTCATAACGCATATTACGTGCGTGCTTCAAATCAGGAAATATTCTCCCAGAAAAAAACGGTTGATATTCTAGTTGCACTTAATCGAGAGACAATTGACAAGCATAAAGATGAATTAGTCGATCATGCTGCAATAATTTATGACTCGAATAGTATAGAGATAAAAGAAGGTGAGTTTCCGGATAGTATATTGTTAATTCCACTTCCTCTTCTTGATTTGATAAAGGAATTAGACGTAGATCGACTTATGACCAACACGATTACAGTAGGTGCATCACTTGCTCTCTTCCATGAAAATTATGAGGTGCTTGGAGCAATGATGGAGGAGACATTTGGCAGAAAGGGAAAAGAAGTCGTTGATATTAATGTTAGAACGTCTAAAAAAGGTTTTGATTTAGTGAGGGAAAGATTTGCTGGAAGATTCTCCCAACAGGTTGTGAAGAAGCCTCAGACAACCATGTTAATTGCAGGCGCTGAGTCTGTTGCTTTAGGTTGCATCCGGGCAGGACTTAAATTTGCTGCAATTTACCCAATGACTCCTATAAATGTTGTGATGAATGTACTTACAGCTCATGCACTTGAATATGGGATAGTTGTAAAGGAACCCGAGGATGAGATAGCAGGAGTTAACATGGCAATTGGCGCATCCCATGCTGGTGTCAGAAGTATGGTAGCTACTTCAGGCGGAGGATTTTCTTTAATGGTGGAGGCATTAGGACTTGCTGCACAGACAGAAACACCACTGGTTATTGTTATGGGTATGCGGCCAGGCCCTGCAACAGGAATGCCGACATGGACAGATCAGGGGGATTTACGATTTGTTCTTCATGCAGCACAAGGTGATTTTCCAAGAATTGTTCTCGCACCAGGAGATCTTCGTGAAGCATTCTCCTATACGATGAGAGCGTTCAATTTAGCCGAAAAGTATCAACTTCAAGTTATAGTTCTTGTTGATAAGTATTTAATGGAAGGGCATGGGACAGTAAATGTTTCAGAAATGAAGGCAGATTCGTCCTGGTTCAAAGTAGAGAGGGGAAAAATGTTAACAGATCAGGAAGTTGAACACCTCGAAGATTATAAGAGATATCAGCTTACTGATGATGGTGTATCTCCTCGAGTCATTCCAGGGCAAAAAGGAGGAATTAGTCTCTCTGGATCTGATGAACATGATGAGAAAGGGCTTTACAACGAGGAGGCAAGTGTTCGAATTGCGATGATGCAAAAACGCTTTAAAAAGTTAGAAAGTGCTGAAAAGGATATATTTCTCCCTGAGATAATAGGGGAAAAGAACGCTGAAATAACTCTCATTCTTTTTGGTTCTACCAAACTTCCCGCTCTTGATGCGATGCGTTATTTAAAAGAAGAAAAAATTCATGTAAATATCCTTCAGATTCCGTTTTTGAGTCCATTTCCATCAGAAAAAGTTAAACAGTTGTTAAAGAATGCGAAAAAAACATTAGTCCTAGAAGGAAATTTTACAGGCCAGTTTGAAGGACTCCTTCATGAGAAGACAGGTATTAAAATAGATCATCATTTTCGTAAATACGATGGAAGACCTTTCTATGCTGAAGAGATAGTAAATATAATTAAGGAAATACAACATGACAACATTTAAAGATCTTGAAGTACAACATGATCATCCAAATTGGTGTCCGGGGTGTGGCGATTTTGGGATATGGGTATCCCTAAAAAAAGCGATTGTTGAGCTTAATTTGAATCCGTGGGAAGTAATACTTGTCTCAGGAATTGGATGTTCGAGCAAACTTCCTTACTGGGTAAAAACATTTGGCTTTAACGGATTACATGGTAGACCAATGCCAGCAGCTGAGGGAATAAAATTAGCAAATAGTGGACTGACAGTAATTGTCATTGGGGGAGATGGAGATCAATATGCAGAGGGGGGCAATCATCTTACCCATGCTATGAGACGGAATATCAATCTCACACTTCTTGTCCATAACAATCAAATATATGGACTGACAACAGGTCAGTATTCAGCAACAACTGATATTGGTGAGAAAAATAAAGCAACTCCTGTTCCAACTGTTGAGTCACCCGTTAATCCAATGAGTCTTGCTCTGTCTGCAGGAGCGACTTTTATTGCAAGAGGGTATGCAGGTGACACAAAATTAGAGACAAATTTACTCGTTGAGGCAATTCGCCATAAAGGATTTTCTATTGTTGATTCAATGCAACCATGTGTCACATTTAATCAAAAAAACACATATACATGGTTTAATGAACGAATTTACAATATAAATGAAGCTGGGCATGATCCAACAAATAAAATGAAAGCATTTGATCTTGCTGAGGAGTGGCCATCGCGAATTCCATTACCAGATGGAGAAAAAGAAAAAGTTGGTGTTGGTATTTTTTATCAAGAAAATAGGCCAACTTGGGAAGATGGAATTCCTCAAATACATGACACTCCCCTTGTTAAACAATCAATTGATAATATTGATATTAATCCTCTTTTTGAAGCTTTGAAATAAATTAAAACCTCGCATGAAGCGAGGTTTTAAAATTTTGTTTCTTGAAGAGTCTATACGATTCTTCAAGAAGAAACGTCAGCAATCTTACTTAGCTGCTCCAATTTTGTACATACCTGTACCACAAACTGGGCATTTGCCTTTCATAGCTGGTTTACCATTTTTCATGGTTACTGGTTCTGCATTTGGATCTTCGCGCTTTGCTCGGCACTTAACACAATACATTTCTGCCATTGATAAGTCACCTCCTTTCAAATACTTATGGTTTCATTACAAAGAATAGCACAAGCTCTGCTATTACAATAGCAGAAGTAATGAGTGCAGTTTTTTGTAAGTCTGAAGGGACAAATGAGTAGTGGGAATTACTCAGTGCATGAGTGCTCTCATGGAGATGGACAGGTGATGAAGAAGACTCAGGCGTTTTAAGAGAAGGAATTGATCGCATATGTGAATGGATTTTTTCTGATCGTGTTTTTCTCTTTTTTTTCATTTATGTTGCCTAGCCTACACTATTGACATTGAGGCTGTCAAGAGGCTAAGATGGCTGTGTATGCCCCTAATCATGCAAGCTGTTCTGGCAGCTATTTTTTTTATCTGGCTTATTTTTCTAACATATTTACTCTTCCGTTTAAGTGCTCAGTATGCAGGATTGACCAAGGGCACAAGCAAAAAGACAGTAATGGGAATACTAGAAAGTTTTGCAGATGAATTACAAATCGCAAAGAAGGATCTTGCAAACCTGGGATTACAGTATGATAAGATAGAAAAGGATAGCCAATTCCATATTCAAAGAATTGGCTTATTACGGTTTAATCCATTTAATGATACTGGTGGAGATCAAAGTTTTATCTTATCTTTGATCGATGCGAAAGAAACAGGCGTGGTCATTTCAGGGCTTTATTCGCGATCAGGCACCAGATGGTATGCTAAGAAAGTAATAAATGGAAAAGGAGTTGAACATGACCTCTCTGAAGATGAGAAAAGATCAATTCAACTTGCAAAATCTTATAAGAAAGAAATAAGTGATGAAAAATAATAAACTGCTCATAGTTCTTGCCGCTATTGGTATTTATCTTGTTTCAACTGGTATTTCATATTCTATTTTTTCAGGTGGTACTCTTCCAGGAGCAGGTAGGTCAAATGACACTGCAGCTCCAATAGAAGGTGAGAAAACAGGAAATGATTTTGATAGATTATCATTTGATGAAACTCTCCCTAAGACTGAGGAATGCCCACTTAATGGTCAAAAATTCTCAAAACAACACAAAGAATGGTGGGAAAAGCATCGACCACTTGGGATTATGATTGAGAATCATCAAGAATCACGTCCACAATCAGGTCTTTCGTTTGCTGATGTTGTATATGAAGCAGTTGCTGAGGGTGGTATCACTCGCTTCTTAAGTGTCTATTACTGTGATGATGCGGGTATTGTTGGACCAGTTCGTTCAGCACGCACATATTTCCTTGATTTTGTTTCTGAGTATGGTGCTTATCCACTCTATGCTCATGTTGGAGGAGCAAATACTCCTGGACCGGCAGATGCATTGGGTCAAATTATTGATTATGGTTGGAATATTTATAACGACCTTAATCAATTCTCTATTGGATTTCCAACATTTAGACGTGACGAAAGTAGACTTGGTCATCCAGTAGCTACAGAACATACTATGTATTCAACTACTTCAAAACTTTGGAAAGTGGGAAAAGAGAGAGGATTAACCCAGGAAGATAAAGAGGGGACAGCATGGGACGAAGATTTTAGAGAGTATAAGTTTAAAGACGATGCTAAGGAATCAGCACGTGGGACATCTCAAGTTGTTGATATTGAATTCTGGTCAAGTCAGCCTAACTATAACGTGACTTGGACATATGACACAGCTACTAACTCATATATGAGAGAAAATGCAGATGAACCTCATCTTGACAACAATACTGATAAACAGCTTTCAGCAAAAAATATTGTTGTTCTCTACATGACAGAAAGAAATGCAAATGATGGCTATCCTGGTAATTTGCATCTTTTGTATGGAACAAAAGGCCGTGGGAACGCAGTAGTATTTCAGGACGGTAAAGAAATAGAAGCTAGTTGGTCGAAAGCAAATCGAGAAGCACGTACTATCATCACAGATAAATCGGGCAAAGAAATTTCATTTACGAGAGGAAAGATATGGTTTACTATCGTTCCAACTGATAGTGAAGTAGTAGTGAATTAAGAGTATTAATTGTGTCCGAAATGAGCTTTCCTCATTGCAAGAAATATGTTTTTGCTTTATAGTGTGAGTACTGCCATTTCAGTACAAACTGAACTATGTTAGCAGATCTCATTACCTCCAAATCAAGAGTAACTCTTCTTAATGTCTTTTTAGCAACTCCGTATGAGATGTATCATGTACGGGAATGTGTTCGTCGCACAGGGGACGAAATAAATGCTGTAAGACGTGAACTTCAATTCCTTGAAAAGAATGGAATTCTTCAGCGTGAACAAAGAGCAAATCGTGTTTATTATTCGCTTGATAAAGAATATGCTTTTTACTTTGATCTATTAGCAATAGGAGCAAAAACAATTGGTCTAGGAAATGAAGTTCTTATAAATAGACCCAAACTAGGGAAGATAAAATATGCTATGTTTTCTTCACGATTTGTGAGAAGAATCAAGAAAAATCCTGACGATGTTGATTTTGTTGTCATAGGGACAGTTGTTCTTCCTGAACTCGCTGCTCTTGTTCGGACAGAGGAAAGTAGACTTGGAACTGAGATAAATTACACAGCAATGACTGAAGAAGAGTTCAAATTTAGAAAAAAACGAAATGATCCTTTCATAGCAGGAATACTTGCTCAAGGAAGAATAATGCTTATTGGTGATGAGGAGAGTATGTTGTCATGAAAAGGACATCCCCTGTACTCATAATTTTTATTATTCTTGTTTCACTCTTTGCATTTCTCATTAACGTACCTAACTCAATTTCACTTCCCTTTATTAAGTCTGATCAGCCAATTAGTCTTATTAATTTAAATACATTTCTTCGCCCGTTAGGTCTTGAGAGAAATGTCGATCTTAAAAAAGGTCTTGATCTCGAAGGAGGTACAAGTATTACTCTTCGAGCTGATATGAAAGATATCCCAAGTACGCAGAGAAAAGATGCTCTTGATTCCTCGCGAGAAGTTATAGAGCGAAGAATTAATTTCTTCGGTGTTTCTGAACCAATTATTCAGTCTTCCACCGTAAATAATGATTACCGAATAATTGTTGAGATACCAGGAGTGACAGATGTAAATCAAGCAGTAAATCTTATTGGACGAACAGCACAACTATCATTCTGGGAGGAAGGAAGTGCAAGTGTCTCTGCAGAAATAGCATCAGCATCTGCTCTTCCTTTAGGAGTTGCTGAAATTTTGGGTCCTGGAGCAAAGGAAACAGAACTAACAGGAAAAGACCTTCAAAGGTCTGCTGTCACTTTCAACCCAAATACAGGGGTGCCACAAGTACAGTTAACATTTACTCCAGAAGGTACGAAAAAATTTGCAGCAATTACACGTAGAAATGTTGGGAAAATAGTGGGAATTGTTCTTGATAATCAACTTATTCAAGCTCCACGGGTAAATGAACCAATTCTAACAGGGAGTGCTGAAATTACAGGTCAGTACACAATTGAACAGGCAAAAGCCATACAAATCCAACTTAATGCAGGAGCTCTCCCCGTGTCATTGTCAGTACTCGAACAACGAGCAATTGGGGCAACCCTTGGTCAAGAAACTCTGCAAAAAAGTATCATTGCTGGTATTCTTGGATTCCTTGTCATAGTTATATTTATGGTCAGTCTATACGGCAGACTAGGAGTTATTGCAAGTGTAGCTCTCCTTATTTACTCCCTCATCACTTTAGCGCTGTTTAGACTTTTTAATGTAACTCTCACACTTGCGGGTATAGCAGGATTTATTTTATCGATCGGTATAGCAGTTGATGCAAATATTTTGATCTTTGAGCGCATGAAAGAAGAAATGAGACGTGGGAAGGCGTCACACATTGCACTTGAATTAGGTTTTTCACGAGCGTGGGCGTCAATTCGTGACTCAAATATTGCAAGTCTTATTACCTGTATTACGCTTATGATACTCGGAACAGGAATAGTGCGCGGTTTTGCACTTACACTCGCCTTAGGAGTTGCTGTATCATTATTCTCAGCAATAACTGTGACACGAACATTACTCAGGACAACTTATAAAAACGAATGAATATCATAAAACATAGAAAAATTTATTACCTCATTTCTCTTGCACTTATTGTGCCAGGTATAATCTCACTTTTTATGTGGGGACTTAATTTATCTATTGAGTTTACGGGGGGATCACGAATGACTCTTCTATTCCCACAGACAGTAAATGAGGAAATAAATACTGCAATTAGGAATGCGTATGAAGAAAGCAAAGTTGAAGTTTCATCACTGCAGCCTTCTGGAAATGCTGTCATTGTTCGTTCAACTCCTATTCTTGAGAAACAGGATGAGAAAATTTTGCAAGTATTAAAGAAAGAGTATCCACAAGTGCAAAAAGAATCATTTGAGACAATCGGTCCTACTATTGGTGATGAAATTACCCGTAAAGCATTCTATTCAGTACTTTTAGCATCAGCACTTATTGTTCTTTACATCGCTATCTCATTCAGAAAAGTTCCCAAACCAGCAAGTAGTTGGAGATTTGGAATTGGAGCTGTAGCCGCTCTTCTTCATGACGTATTGTTGCTTGTTGGAGTATTCTCAATACTCGGTCATTTTTTGAATGTCGAAATAGATAGTCTATTTATAACCGCATTATTAACTGTTATGGGTTTTTCAGTCCATGACACAATTGTTGTATATGACCGTATACGAGAGAATCTACTCCGGACTTCAGGTGTTACATTTGAACGAGTTGTAAATGAGTCTATTCTTCAGACATTTACACGTTCCATAAATACATCTGTCACAGCCCTTCTAGTACTTCTCACGCTTCTTCTTTTTGGAGGAGAAAGTGTGAGATGGTTCGTTGTAGCTCTTCTCATTGGGATCGCAAGTGGAACATACTCTTCAATATTTAATGCAGCTCCACTCCTTGTAACCTGGCAGAATTGGGACCAAAGGAATAAGAAAAAGTAGGTTCAATTTTTAATAAATTCTGGCCGGTTATTAGTAATCCAGTTACCAAAATTTAAGTAAAGTTGACTTTCTTTAATAGCTGAAGCAGATTTTTCAAGTTTTGTTGCAATTGAAATACCGTCATTTGTTAAACATGTAATTTCTTGTGCTGGAAGTGCATGACCTTGTTTTTGATGCAAAATGTATCCTTTATGTACCTCTGTAAAAAGCTTTGTTTCTTTATCATCAATAAAACACAAATTATCATAAAGGAAAATTTCTCTATTTGTTTTTCCATGCATAAGTTGCAATAAATCTTCAGCAGTTAACCACATATTTATAAATTTCATATAGGCTCCGGGAAATCCATTTAAGCTGGTATTGACCAAAAATGATCTGTCGTAAAAAGAGGTTTTTTGAGAGAACTAAAGGCTGCAGAAGCTTTTTTAATAGCAATATCTTCGTAATTATTAGATTGAATTTCGTCAACGTCTAAGCTTTCTATTTGAAAATCGATTTTGAAAGGAGATAAAAATTTTCTGGCAATATCGATTTTATTTTGATTTGAAGTAAGGAAAGTGAGCATGAGAATTATGAAAGCTGTTCTCTCACAATTCGACTGACAACTCCACCATCAGCTTTTCCTTTAATTTTCGGAGATAAATATCCCATTACTTTACCCATGTCTTGAGGTGTGGAGGCTCCGGTAGTCGTTATAGCCTCTTTAACGAGTGTTTTTATTTCTTCTTCACTCATTTGCTCTGGCAAAAATACAGAGAGAATGTCTAATTCTCTTTGTTCTTTTTCCGCCATCTCATCCCTTCCACCTGCTTTAAATTGCTCAATTGAATCCCGGCGTTGTTTGACTTCTTTTTGAATGACAGCGAGGACATCTTCATCAGTAGCTTCATACCCTGCTCCACCTTTATTAATTTCAAAATAAGAGAGAGCAGATAGAAGCATTCGAAGTGTAGATGTGCGAAGCTCATCTCGAGCTAACATGGATTGTTTTAATTGATCTTTGAGATCTTGCTTTAACATGAGGTCATTATAGCAGAATTATTTTTTAATGAGAATTTCTTAATACTTTATAGAGCTTTGCATTTTCTTTTTCTTCGACAAGTTTTATATATTCAGCTTTTTCCATATTGGCAAGTCCATTCAGAACATTTTCTCTATTCGTCAACCAATGTCTTGCATCCCAGTCAGGTGAAGTATCTACGATAAGATATTCAGGGTTTCCTGGCCACCTAAACCAATCACACTGTGTTTTATCACATAATGACTTGTCATCAGATGTTTTTGTAGTTGGCCATAAAGTAAATATTAATTCACGATGGTTGAGATGAGGAGTAATGTTATTTTGGGAAACGATTGCGGTACCACCTGGAATTTTCTGAATGATTTCTTTAATATTCTTTGCACTTTGTGGTTCCGTCCAAAACCAGCTTTTGGCAAGATAACTTAGTGGTAGATGAAGGTAGTATTGTAGAAAAAGAGCTATAACGAGTAAATAAATTGCCATATAAATATTATTTAATTTTTTATATTTTGCTATCACAAGAATTGTTGGAATTGCCATAAGAGAAGCTAGAGTTACTCGATAATGAAGGAACATTCCTTGAGCAGAAGTAACATAGTCACTTCCAAGGACAAAATAATGTCCAAGATCACCTATAAATGGAAGTAAATAAAAAGGCGAAAGTAAGGGCAGCAAACCAAACCATGAAAGCGAATACATTATCACATCTCTTTTTTCAGATGTATTGTAAAAGCGTGTCAGGTCAATATTTGAGAGAAGTCCATTCTCATTTTGGAATCGATACCCATCTCGTGTGAAATAAGGAAAGTAAATAAAGAAAATAATAAAGAGATAGAGAACTGAGAAAAACATAAAGAAGAGTGCTGGTTTCCAACGAGTTCTGAGAAAATGGACAAAGCTAATAAGAAAAGTGAGAAGTGCAATATCTTCTTTGCAAATAATAAGAAGAATAAAAAAAATAGAAGACCATTTTACATTTTTTATTTCGAGGAAATACATGAACCACGGAAGAAAACTCGCTGCAAATACCAGGCTATGAACGTCAGCCCATATAGCATTTTGGATCCCGTAAAAAAGGAGAAAACTAATAAGTATTGAAAATGAAAGGAGTGGGTGAAGTTTTTTTTCTTTTGCTAGTAAATAAATTGGAATTCCAGACAAGGTAATAGCAAAGGATTGAAGAACAATGAGTACTCGAACATCATCAAAAAACCAATAAATAGGAGATATAAGTGCATAAATTATTTCTATGTGATCTGTAAAGAGTGATGTGAAGGGATAGGCGTGAGGTGTAGAGATAGGATTTTTAAATTGACTCATGAGCCAAATACCTTGATCACTTACAGCCAAGTCATACCCAGAAAGGAAATGATTATGTTTTACTACTGAAAGAACCGAGTATGCAATGAAAAATATAAAACAAATAACAAAAGGAAGATATTTTAATAACTTGTTGACTGCGAAGTGGGGTGGAGAAAATAATTTTTTTTTATTATTTTTCATTGTGGATTAGATGTAATCTTCCGAGAAGATACTCTTTGGTATTTTTTGAAAGATCTTCATCGACTTCTTCAAATAATTTCTGAAGAAGTACTCCAACTTCCTTACCTGGTTTGAGGGAAAGTTCTTCCATAATATCGTTACCATCGATTGCAAGATCTGTGATGGAGAAAGGAGCTGGTGCAAGCTGCTCTTCAACACGTTGTTTGAAAAGTTTGAGACGCCAACTTTCAGCTGTTTGTGTTCCTCCTCCGAGTCTGTCTCCTATTCTAAGATCCATCATGTCTTTTACATTTTCAACACCAATTCTTCTGATAAATCTTCGCACAGCACTATCAGTAATATGCTCATCCACAGTAAACATATGCCATCTGATGAGAGTAACGATCTTTTCCTTTTCTTTTTTTGAGAAGCGAAGTCTATCGCAAATGTGCGAAGCCATCTTTGCTCCTTCGATCTCATGATTATGGAAAATTATATATCCTTCGCTGTCTTTATTTGCAACTCGAGGTTTGCCAATGTCATGAATAAGTGTTGCAAAACGAACTATCGCATCAGGAGAGGGACAGTATTTCAGAGAGAGGACATTGTGGGTAAAGACATCAGTAGTGTGGTGTCGTCCTGGGCGAGCTTGAGAGATATCTATTCCTTCAAGAAGTTCCGGGAGTATATAATTAAGAAGAGTGGTATTCTTGAGAAGCATAATTCCATCGTATGGAAATTCACTTCCAAGTATTTTGATAAATTCATCACGAATTCTTTCTTGGGCTATATTTTTAAGGAGTGTTGCGTCTTGAGTAATCGCTTTCAGCGTATTTTCTTCAATAGTAAAACCAATTTGTGTCGCAAATCGAACAGCTCTCAATAGCCTAAGAGCATCTTCTTTAAAACGCTCATTTGGATCTCCTACCGCTTGTATGTGTCTTTTCTTGATATCCTCCTGTCCATGAAATGGATCGAAGACTGTGATTTTTCTCGTGAGCGTTATCCCAACAGCTATTGCGTTTACTGTAAAATCCCGACGAGATAGATCTTCTTCAATTGTTTTTCCCCATGTTACTTTTCCAGGATGACGACTGTCAGTATAGCCCTCTTCTGTTCGATAGGTGGTCACTTCAACGACAGATTTTTTTCCATCAATTTCGAGAGGAATACCAACTGTTCCAAAAGTATTGTCATAAAAGCCATCAGGGAAGAGTTCAAGAATTTGTTCTGGAGTAGCATTTGTGGTGAAGTCCCAGTCTTTAATTTCTTTTTGAAGAAGGATATTTCTAACACAACCACCAACAAAAAATATTTCATAATTGTGCTTGAGAAATACATCATTAATCTCAAATATTTTTTCTGGTATATGCTCAAGCATGTTTTTGTTTTCTCCTATATCCTTTGGTATAGTATACCAGATAAGTTCCCTTGAACTTTTTTGGTATGTCAATAAAGACTCAGAAAAATTGGCGAGTAGTTAGTAATGCTCCCATGACTCATAATTCAATTTCCGCAGAAATAATTTCTCTTCTTTTAAAGAATCGCGGACTTGAGAAAAAAGAAGAAATTGAAAATTTCCTCTATCCCAAACTTGAAGATATCTCATATAAATCACTAGATATTGATGAGAGTGAAGTGAAAAAAGCAGTTAAAAGAATACATGATGGAATTGCTCAAAAAGAACAAATCATTGTCTATGGAGATTATGATGTTGATGGAATAACTGCCTCGGCAATTCTTTGGGAAACATTGATTCAGGCTGGCGCAGTGTGTATGCCTTATATTCCTCATCGTGTGGATGAAGGGTACGGGCTATCTTTAAAAGGTATAGATAACGTTCTTTCGCTCTATCCATCAACAAAAATTATTATTACCGTAGATAATGGTATTGTAGCTAACAAAGCTGTTGAATATGCAAAAGAAAAAGGAATAGATGTGATTATTACTGATCACCACATGCCTGATGATGGTCACACTCTTCCTGATTGCTTTGCACTTATCCATACAACAAAACTGTGTGGAGCAGGAATTGCATGGTTATTTTCATTTGAATTTAAAGACTATGCACTTAAGATTGATGCCCATTTAGAGCTAGCAACACTCGGAACAATAGCTGACCTCGTTCCTCTCAAAGATGCGAATCGTGCAATCGTGACATATGGTTTGCCCGCCTTAAAAAAAACTGAAAGAAAAGGTTTAAAGTCTTTGTATTCTCTCGCTGAAATTATAGACAAAGACATTACACCCTATGAGGTAGGACATGTGATTGCTCCTAGACTAAATGCTGCAGGGAGACTTGAGACAGCAATGGATAGTCTAAGATTATTATGTACTAAAGATCCAAGACGAGCACAAGAACTTGCAGAGCAACTGGATGCAATCAATTTGGAGCGACAAAAAATAATGCATGACAGTACCGCACATGCCAGCTCTCATATTCGAAGTACTGCTGAAAAAAACAGAGTATTGGTAATTGCACATGAATCATATCCTGAAGGAGTAATTGGTCTGATTGCAGGAAAGCTTGTTGAAGAATATTATCGTCCGTCGATCGTTATTTCAAAGGGAGAAAAAGTAAGTAAAGGATCAGTCAGATCAATTCAGGGTTTTGATATTATTACTTTTCTTCGAGAACATAAAGAATTTTTTGTGAATGTTGGTGGTCATCCTATGGCTGCTGGGTTTTCCATTGACACTGAAAAGATAGAACTTTTTCAAAAGACGTTAGAGGATAATGCATTGCAGTCAATTGGAGATGAGTTATTAGTTCGTACTCTTACTGTTGATTGTGAAATTCCATTAAGTCTAGTTACTAAAGAATTATATTCTTCTCTTCAGCAATTAGCTCCATTTGGAATGGGAAATTATGAACCACTATTTATAAGTAGCAATGTTCTTGTCCGTGAAGTACGGACGCTTGGAAGGGAAGGCAAGCATTTACGATTTGTTCTACAGGAAGACGATGACACTAAACCTGTTGAAGCTGTAGCATTTGGATTAGGAGAAAAAATTAATGAAGTGGACCAGGATGATTATATTAATATTGTTTATACTATTGATATTAATACTTGGAAAGGTGAATCAAAATTACAATTGAAGATAAAAGATTTCAAAATTAGCTCTGAAAAATAGTGCCATTTCTTTTAAATTTTTCAATTACCGGTCTCATTGACTCAGCGCTTCCAATATATTGTCCGACATAGAATTCTGCTACTGTTCCAAGTCTTTCACTTCTTCCGTTATACATACCTGATCGTGCCCGGTGAAGTATTTCAGTGTGTGCAAGAACATCTGTTATTGATTCTTGTGTTCTTTCTTCTAAAATATCTTCTGGCATTTTTCCAACGACACCTAAAAAGTCTCTTTGTATCTCGCTTGCTCCTTCAATAGCAGTTTGAGTCAGTTCGGGGTCTGCGAGAACTGCACCAACAGATATTTCTTCATTTACAGCATATGAGATTTTCTGACTTTTTGTGTTTGATGTCAAAGATTTCAGTGCGTCTAGACTCTCAGCATCCGCGAGTAATCGCCGTTCAATAGTTTCTACTTTTTGTAGTATTGGTTCTGGTATGTATTTTAGTGTTTCCATAATTACCCCAAAAAAAATCCCCTGGCTTTTTAGCGAGGAGATTGAGTGCATTTGCGCGCAAGATCAATCTCACAGCCTAAAAAGGTTGTGGGATTGCATATAAATTGCGCAACGCTTTACGAAAGTCATGAGTTCATTATGCATTTGATTTTCTTTCTTGTCAAGACTGAACTCACAGTGTATCATATGCACCAGTTCATATATAATACATTTATGGAAAGAGTACTTATAAAAGATACAGTTAATAAAGTAGGAGAAACCGTAGTCCTCAAGGGATGGGTAGACACTAAACGTGATCATGGGAAGTTAACATTTATTGACCTACGTGATAGAACTGGGAAAGTTCAGTGTGTAGGTTTTCAAAAAATGGGAGATTTGAGTGTAGAGTCCGTTATCGAAATTAGTGGTTTGGTTAAAGAAAGACCAGAACGAATGGTAAATCCTCATATTCCAACAGGAACAATCGAGATTGATGTACAGGAATATACAGTTCTTAATAAAGCTAAAGACCTGCCAATTCAAATTGACACAGATGGTCATGAAATAAATGAAGAAATAAGAATCCGTTATCGTTATATTGATTTAAGAAGAGAGCGAATGAATAAGATTCTCAAGCTTAGGTCTCAATTTATTCATTCTTTACGAGATGCTTTATATAAAGATGATTTTGTTGAAGTAGAGACTCCTATTCTTACCAAATCAACAAAAGAAGGTGCGCGAGATTTTGTTGTTCCTTCTCGATTCCAGCCAGGGAAATTTTATGCTCTTCCACAAAGTCCACAACAATACAAACAACTACTTATGACTGCAGGAGTTGAGCGTTATTTTCAAATTGCACGATGTTTTAGAGATGAAGATCTCCGCGCTGACCGTGGTTTTGAATTTACTCAGCTTGATCTTGAGATGAGTTTTGTAACACGCGAAGATGTTATGAATTTAACAGAGGCAGTAATTAAAGAAGCAGTAAAATCTGTAGGAGGTAAATTAAAAGATGAAACATTCCCTATATTTACCTATAAAGAAGCCATGGAAAAATACGGGGCAGATAAATTCGATTTAAGGACTGAGGATGAAAAGAAAGACAATATTCTATCATTTGCTTGGGTAGTTGATTTTCCGTTCTTTAAACAAGTAGACAAGAAAGATGTAGCAGAGGTAAGAGACGGAAAAAGTGGATGGACTTTTACTCATAATCCTTTCAGTGCACCATTACCTGAGCACGAAGAGATGTTACTTAAAGGTGAGAACATTGCTGATATTTTGACTACTCAATATGACCTCGTCTGTAACGGATTTGAAGCAGGTGGAGGTAGTATTCGAGCACATCGGTCAGATCTCTTAAAAGCAACATTTAAAGTGATGGGTTATTCAGATGAAGAGATAGAACAAAGTGTAGGGCATATGCTTGAAGCTTTTGATGCTGGAACACCTCCTCACGGTGGAATTGCACCAGGTATTGATAGAATTGTGATGCTTCTTGCTGGTGAAACTTCATTAAAGGAAACAATAGCTTTCCCTATGACTTCATCAGGACGAACTGCAGTTATGGATGCACCTTCAGAAGTAAGTGATGAGCAGCTTAACGAGCTTGGCCTCAAAATTGCTTAATAATACCTCCTTTGGCTCATTTTTCTAAATTTGTTAAGATTGTATGTATGACTTCAAAAAAGAAAAAAATTATTAAGAAAGATAAGCATTTATTTAAAAAACATGAGCAGGATATATTTCTCTTATCAATACCCTTAATTCTCCTTGTTATTTTTGGAATTTTATCCCAATTAATAGTTTATACAAATAACTCTCTTACGCGACAAAAGGTGGTAAACGACTCTGCACAACTAAAAGTGAATGAGTACAGTTATTTCGCAAAACCTATAGAACCGCCAATTACAGCAGATGCAGCAATTATTATGGATAGCAATTCAAAAGTTACAACATATGCGAAGAATCCTACACTTCGATTCTCCATGGCCTCAACAACAAAAATTATGACGTCACTTGTTGCGCTTGAACATTATTCCTTAAGAGATATTCTTACTGTACAGCGTTCAAATGTGGAAGGAGTAAATGTTGGTTTTGAGGTAGGGGAACAAGTATTTTTTGAGGATGTTCTGTATTCAATGATGCTTCCATCAGGAAATGATGCTGCGTATGTAATAGCTGATAATTTTCCGGGAGGAATTGAAGCATTTGTTGAGAAAATGAATGAAAAAGCACAGAATCTTTATCTTCCAAACACACACTATGCAGATCCTGCAGGACTTAACGATGATGGAAATTATACTACAGTCACGGACCTAGCCCGTCTTGCATCTTTCGCTATTTCTCACACAGAACTATCTAAGATCATTGGGACTAAAAACAGGATTATTTCAAATGTTCAAGGGACGAAAACGTATCAGCTAGAAAACCTCAATAAACTACTGGGTGTGTACGGCGTTACAGGTGGTAAAACTGGGTACACTGAAGGAGCTGGTGGTGTACTTGTTACATCAGCAGTGACCAATGGACACACATTTATTGTAGTAGTAATGAAGAGTGAAGATAGGTTTGCGGATACTCAGACACTCCTTTCATATATTCTCACCGATATTTCTTATTTCTCTCCGAGAAATTTTAATTTCAAGACTCGATGAAGTGTGTGTCTTTTACAGCTTTTACATACGCATAAAATCCATTTTTCCCCTCAAATACAAAAATTGGTTGAAGGTATTGCTGCTTGTCTGCACCAATATAATATGCTAAGTAAATATCTTTTACAGCAATTTCTTTGCTAGTACCATAATAAGCCGCAATAAATGCTTTCTTATTTTTAAGCTCTTCAAATGCTTCTTGGACTGATTTGATTGAATAACTTGAATATCTTTCCGTAAGTGCTTGGAAGGCAAATTGGGATTCCAATATACCTTGTCTTCCATTTATATTTCCTATCAGAAAATAATAACTAGAAAAGGGTGGATTGTTATAAATTATTGGGTATTTATCAAGACTTTTTCTATACAAGTCTACACGAGTTATTTGTCCTGTAGATATGCTTGTTGCTGGGAATGTCTCGTTATTCTGCAGAGTAAGATACTGTGTTTTCGTCAAAGTGGGATCGAAATCTAATGGGAAGAGATTTAATTTTTCTAAGAAATTTGTTACTTCTTTAATAGCGATAGTAGATGATGGTGCTCCCTCCTGGTTACGAATGAATGGATCAGCAAGGTAATCAGAGATAATGTTAAAGTCATTTGAGACAATATTATAAGTAATAACCTTGTCTGGATCTGTTCGATCACTCCAAGTATAGACAGTATCAGTAATTCTTCTTTCATTTAGAGAGAAATTAACTGAATTTAGTTTGATTCTGGCATCACGGAGGTTGAGGAGGTTGGGAACTGGTACAGCAGTTTCAAAAACTTTAGCTCTGTCTGGAAACACTGGCAGTTTGCCTGACACGGTGTCAATAGAATAGGTAAAGTCGCCAGTTATTTTAGATACAGGAAATTGAATAGCAGGTATTTTACCGAATGAGGCTTCTGGAGCTGGGGGTTTGTCAGGAAATATTGACTTATAAACAACGATTGAACCTCTAAAGAGAAAAACAAGTATGATTATTGAAGTGATACCAATACCACCCCATTTAATGATGTTCTTTGTTAACTCTGTTGTATCATGAAGAGTGGGCATATATTGAGTATAAGGAACAGTTGATGTAGAATGCAAGGTAACTGAAGCTATTATGAAAGACGTTCGTACACGTATTGCACCCTCACCTACAGGAGAAGATATCCATATAGGAAATTTATACACAGCACTTATAAACTACATTGTCGCGAAGAAAAATAACGGGTCATTTATTATTCGAATTGAAGATACAGATAGAACAAGATTGGTTCCTGGTGCAACAGAGAAAATTATTTCTACCCTTAAAAAATATGGAATTGAATGCGATGAAGGACCTGGAGTGGATGGGGAATATGGCCCGTATATTCAGTCACAGAGACTGGATCTTTATAAAAAATATGCAGAAGAATTAATTAAGTCTGAAAAAGCATACTACTGTTTTTGTTCGAAAGAAAGACTCGAAGAACTACGACAGAATACACAAGGGGAGAAAAGGCACTGGAATATGTGTGATGAAAAAAATAATGTATCTCTTCTTGCGACACAGCCTTATGTTATTCGTTTAAAAGTTCCAGCACATGTTGAGGTGTCATTTGATGATTATATTAGGGGGAAAATAACAATAAATACTGATCAGATTGACGACCAGGTACTTCTTAAATCCGATGGTTATCCTACATATCATTTAGCAGTTGTTGTTGATGATTATTTAATGAAAATATCCCATGTTATTCGAGCTGAAGAGTGGATTTCTTCTACTCCCAAACATATTCTTCTCTATAACGCATTCGGTTGGGAGTTGCCACTCTTTGCTCATGTGCCAATTCTTCGAAATCCTGACAAGAGTAAATTGTCTAAAAGAAAAAATCCCGTCTGGGCATCATGGTATTTAGACGAGGGATACTTGCCTGAAGCAGTACTTAATTATTTAGCACTCATGGGGTGGGGGCATCCACAGGAAAAAGAAATATTTACTCGAGAAGAGTTACAAAGTGTGTTTGACTTAAAAGATGTCCAAACTGTTGGTCCAGTCTTTGATATTACTAAACTGACTTGGATGAATCAGCAGTATATTCAAAATCTTTCACAAGATGAACTAAAGAAAAGATTACAAGAATTTTACCACGATAATGAACAAGTACTTACACTTCTTCAAAGTGAGAAAAGTTCAACTCTACTTGAATTAGTAAAAACACGATTAAATACATTAAAAGAGTTTTATCCATCAGTAAACTTTCTTTTAGAACCACCTTCGTCTGAAAGTATAAGTGATGAATCTAAAAAAATTGCACCAAAACTCTTAGATCTTTTTTCACAGCTTAATTCATGGGATAAAAACTCAATTTTTTCAAAATTCAAAGAGTTAATGTCTCATTCTGAAGGTGTTAAGATGCCTATTTTCTATACACTTTTTACAGGTAATAGCAGGGGATTGCCACTTCCTGATATGCTAGAGATACTTGGAAAAGAAGAGACACTATCACGACTTCGCCAAGTAACTGAATGACGACATTACTTGCCCATTTTATTTCACTTCTTTTTAATCCTGTTTTTTTATTGTTACCAATACCTTATTTGTTAGTTGTTCGCGAAACAGGGGATCCAATATATGCGTTAAAGTGGACTATATTTTCCTTATTTTTTATTGTTCTTATTGGCATTTTCATGGGATATGCAGTGCGACGTGGTTACTTTACTGATTTCGATGTCTCCAAGAAAGAGCAAAGACCTTTATTATTTTTATTCGTTGGACTAGTATCTATTATTTATTTTCTTTCCCTCCTTTACCTGCAAGGTCCTGTTGTATTGTTTATAGTGCTTGCTGGGGTTCTATTCAGTGTGTTAGTGTTTAGTTTTTTAAATACACGTATAAAGGCTAGTATTCATTTAGCTACTGTATCTGCGTTAATTTTTTCATTGAGCATTCTCTATAGTGATGTGTTTCTGTTATTATTGATATTAATACCTATAGTTGCCTGGTCTCGAATTCATATTAAAAGACATACGTTGCAAGAAACGATTGTCGGTACAGCAACAGGAGTTATCGTAACTTTTCTTTTTTATGTCGTTTTTAAATTGGTATTAGGAGTATCAGTTTCACTATGATTAAGCACAGGAAATTAATTGATTCATTTGGTTTTGCGTTAGACGGGATAAAATATGCTCTTGATGAGGATCAGAATATAAAAATTCATCTTATCGCTGCAATTTTCGTTATTATTCTAAGTATTTTATTTGATGTAACCGCATTTGAGATGGGAATACTTGGTGTCATGATTCTTCTCGTCATTGCAGCTGAAATGATAAATACTGCTATTGAAAACATGGTGGATCTTATCACGAAGGAATATCACATTGAAGCAAAAAGAGCGAAAGATGTCGCCGCAGGAATGGTATTAGTTATTTCAGTAGGAGCAGCGATTGTTGGAATTCTTATTTTTACACCTTATATTATAAATTTTTTCCAATAGTTTATTGTTGCGAGAGAATTTCTGTAAGTTCTTTATTATTTATAAATATTGTTACATTTTTTCCTGGATAAAATTGAGTGATAGTTCTTTCTAATTGCTCTTGAAGACGAGGATTATCACAGACGCCGCCAAGTTGTATTTGACCTTCTAAATAGACATCAATACTTTTACTACTTTCTTTTATGTCTTTTACCGTGAGTGTTGACTGATACAAACTATTGTAAAGATCTGTTCCCTCATATGTTTGATCTTTTAAAGAAAGGATATAGTCAAGTGTCGTTCGTACTGGGTCTTGCGATGAAATAGTATATTCAACAGGAATGATACTATCATTGCATCCGATTTGTTCTCCTCTTGTTCCATTATCCTCAAGAGCAATAAAAAATAGCTGAACTTTTTCTTCAGTAACACTCATTTCACCAGTTGGAGAAGGGGTTGGGGTTGGAGCTTCAGATTTTCTAGGTATAAAAAATGTTGTTGCTACAAGTGCAAGGATAAGGGTTAGAAAAATTACTATGTACTTTCTCATCTATTTCTTTATAATAAACATAAAGGAAAGATTTATCAAATTATATTGTCATATATATTTACAATTAAATTGACAATTATTAGATATTTACAAATATATTTACATATATATTGACAAATATCGCATTTTTAACTATAATACGAAAAGATTATGAGTAATTTTGAACCACAATTTACCTATACAGTTCGTATTGTTAATGAATTAGCAAAAATTGAAAGGCTTTATGGTCAACTCATTTCAGAACAGCTCATCCCATCCCTTGCTTTGAAATTGTCTGAGGAAAATCAAATTCTTGCTACCCATTTCTCAACAAGCATTGAAGGAAATCCTCTTTCTCCACATGACGTCACAAATTTGATCCTTGGGGACCAGGTGCCTTCAACAAAATCAGAGAAGGAAGTAAAAAATTACTTTAGAGTCTTAAATCATCTTTTCCAACTTGCTCGTGAAAAAACACCCATTACACCAGCTTTAACAGAAAAACTTCATGGTGAGTTAATGAAAGATATTGATGATCATATTGGGAAATTACGTGATGGAGGCGTATTTGTCGGACATAAATCAGGCTCTGCAATGGTCGTCAAACACAATCCGCCTTTTCATACAAAGGAACAAATCCATGATGCATTGAAAGATCTCTATACATGGCTTATGAGTGAGGATGAGACTCATCCGATGATAAAAGCAGGAATAATGCATCATCAATTTGCCTATATTCATCCTTTCTTTGATGGAAATGGCCGGATGGCTCGAATACTCACAGCTTATTATCTTCTGATTAAAGGGTATGAAGTTGCGAGATATTTTATTCTTGATGATTTTTATGATATCGATAGACATCTTTACTCTGATTCACTCCATACAGCGGATAAGGGTGATAAAACAATGTGGCTTGAATATTTTTTAGAAGGAATAACTTTCTCTCTTCAAGCTGCATTAGGACGAATTAATGAGCTCAAAGAATGGCAGTTAGAAAGTATTAAAGGTGAGAAGAGAGTTCTTGTCACAAGAAGAGAAGAAGAGGTGTTGGAAATTGTAATTAATAAAAAAGCGATCAAGACATCAGATGTTGAAAAAGAATTAGAAGTGACAAGGCAGCAAGGACATCAACTCCTTGCATCGCTTGTAAAAAAAGGAATGCTTGAAAAACATGGATCAACAAAGACGAGTTATTATACCTTAGTGGGAAATGGAGTAGAAAAATAAAGATTACTTTCTTATTACTTTGAGGTATTTCGCATTTTCTGTTTGTCCAATTGTTATTGCGACATCAAGGTCGCGGTCATACATTGCATGAGTGGCGTTGACTATTAAATCCATTACATCGTCATCTTCCATGCTCTCATGTAAATTTATCCTTAATTCTCCACCCTCATTGATTGATCTCACAACTGCTTCAAGAAGATCCACTCTTGATGAATTTTCTACGTCAAGATCTAGATAATCATTGTCAACACCAATGACGACATCAGGTGAGAGACCAGGTGGTGATACTTCATCAAATGTAAGAAATGCATCAATATCAAACTCTTCAACTTCGGCTGATATATCTTGAAGTTGGTCAACTCCATTTCCAAAAAAAAGTATATTTCTGCCATGCAAAGATTCAGGTGTAAAACCTACTGTTTCAAGTACTTCATCCGATGAGCGGGGAGTTAGTTCAGGTGAAAAAGACTCAGTCATATGCTGAGTATAGCATAGCTAAGCCTTATGATTAGTAATTTGAACATCTTTTTAGTAAAATAACAAGACTCTCTAGTGCTGG
>CAYRJZ010000002.1:0-56990 GCA_964424775.1 uncultured Gammaproteobacteria bacterium
CCTGCCGCAGCACCACGGCGCGGTCGGCAAGTTCGACTACATGCTCCATGTTGTGGGTAATCAGGATGACGGCATTCCCCTCCGCTTTAAGCTGCAGGATGAGGTCAAGAACCTTGCGTGACCCACGCAGGCCCAGTGCTGCGGTGGGCTCGTCAAGGATCACCACCTTGCGAGCGAAGACTGTGGCGCGGGCGCCGGCAATGGCTTGCCGCTGGCCGCCCGACATCAGCGCCACGGGCGAATCGAAACGGGGCAACCGCACTTTCAGCCTGTCAATCACCGCCGCGGCCTGGCTGTCCATGGCCTTGTGGTCGAGCATGCGAAGGCCAGCGGGCAACCATTTGGGGAATGAGATTTCACGTCCGCAGAAAAAGTTCTGCGCCGGAGTCAGATTGTCGAACAGCGCCAGGTCTTGATAGACTGTTTCAATTCCGGCACGGCGCGCCGAGGCAGGCGATGTTATGTGAGCCCTTTCGCCATCAATAAGGATTTCACCTTCATCAAGTGAATGAATGCCGCTTATACATTTCACCAGCGTCGATTTTCCGGCACCATTGTCGCCAAGAAGTGCCAGCACTTCATGCGGGAAAGCCTCGATGGAAACATTCCTGAGGGCGTGGATAGCGCCGAAGCGCTTTTCGGCATTCTTCACTTCCAGGGCGGCTGTCTGGGGCACTTTCATGGCTGGGCACCTCCAGCCTGCGCGACGCGTGCCTTGGCCTCATGTCGGCTGCGCAAAACGTCCGCCTCCACCGCAACAACGATGATGAGGCCAATTGCAATCATCTGGAAGAAGACGTTGTCCCCGCGTCGCTCCGAGTCCTCGAGCAACCGCATGGCGCGGTTGTAGTCGTCGTGGTTGATCTCGCCGTCACTGACGTGGAAGACGATGGAGCGCTTCTGCTCCGTGACTTCATCCTGGACTACCGGTTGAGCCGGTGCGGAGTCGTCTCCGAACAACGCCGAAGCGACTCTGTCCCAGAAGCGGGGGCGCTGGGCGGGCGCCTGATCAGGGTCGGTTGGAAGCCAGCCAAAGTGCTGGAGGTTCTTCTCGAACACGTAGCTGTAGCTGGTTCCGCCGCGCCAACCGGCAACCTTGCCGAAGATCTGGCGCCGGACGAAGTTTTCGGCCTCGGCCGGAGTGACGGTGCCAATGTAGTGAGCGTTCGACTCCCCGTCGCTGTAGGCGAAGACGTCGATCTTGCCGTCTGGATCCAGCACCATCCCGTAGGGTACGAGGCGTGCCACCAGAATGTCGACGGTGCCTTCGACATACTCGTGGTAAAACGAATCGGAGATGTCGAGGTTGATGATCCCCTCCGCCTTGACGGTGGAAGGAACGCCGCGCTTGCTCAGGTCGAGTTGAATCGTCCGAGCCGACTTGGTCAAGTCGAGTTTGAACGTCATTGTGTTGTACCTTTCAGTTGGGTGATGATTTCTCCAAGCTGGTAGACAAGTTCTCCAGCTTCCGTCGGGGACGGCTTTTTTCGAGCCTGAACGGTGAGAGCTGCGACGCTCCCGATCCATCCCGGCAGCAACACCAGCGCCACGTTTTGAATGGAGCTGATGAGGCTAAGCGGCTGCTCGATTTGGATGGTCCTTATCGAACTGGAGCCGCGAATCTGCGCGAGTGTCGCGGTGAGACTCATACTCCGCTCCGTGAAGCGTTGCGTAAGTCCCGGCTGCGTACCCTGCAGATATGTTGAGAGAAATAGCGCTGCGAGGGCCGAGGCTTCCACCTCGTCCCCAAACTCATCGATACTGCTCGAGTGTGAGTCGAGTTTTTCTTTGAGTTTGAGCAGCTCTTCGAGACCTGCACTCATGAGGCCTAGGAGCTGGTCGAGCTCGGCTCGCGCCGACTCGAACTCCTGTGGCGTATCGATCTTAGCCCCTCCTCGTCGGAAGAACTGAGTGATACTGCCTTCGTCCTCGATGTTGCAGATACCGTAGATGTCAATCGATGAGAGAATGGTCATCATGCGGTTGAGATAACCCGTCACTTTCACAAGCATGGTGTCTTGCGAGAGTGTCAGCGTCTCACTAACGAGACCACTATACCCCTGCTGGAGGTCGTGCCCCCAGAGAATGGCTTTGCGGTCAGTCAGCCTCTCAACTACCACTACCTCTAGGAGGTGAAGTGCCCTTTCGAGCACTTCCCCAGTGGCTTGTGGTGAGAGCTTGCGGAGATCGCTGAGTGTTACCTCGATCCGTCGGCGCTGTACGCCTGGTATCACTGTCGGCCCGCGGGCTTTAGGTGATGGCGGTTGCGCTTGAGACGTTTCTTGCCTCCTCACGCCTCCCAGCGGGATTACCGTTGGTTGGCGCTTTTTGTCATCTGGCATACTCCCTCCTCAGGAGCTACGCGAAGACGGCGAGGACGTCATTGAAGTCCCCACTGAACCCGCGCCCGACGGGCGCGTATTCGGAGACTCCGTTGGTGATCATGATTGTGCCGACCTGGACGACGTCGTCCTCCCCGAACTCGTCGGAAAGAACGTACTTGCCGAGGACTTGTCCACCAGCATCCTTGATCGTCACTGTGACGACTTCGATGTCGGCGAACGCCGCCTCGTCTTCTTCTCCGTGCTCACCCTCGTGCTCTTCGCCGTGATCTGCACGGTGAACAGTGACGATGAGTGGGATCTCGTCGATGTCGGCGGGTAGGCGGGTCGGGTCGACCTTGACGACCTCCGTGTTGTTCTGGACGCGTTTGTCACCCGAGTGGGTGATCGCGCCGCCCAGAATGTCAAAGGTTCCGTCTGGGTTGTTCTGGATGACCCCGTTCGGGTTCATCTTCTTCGTGTTGTAGGTCGACAAGACCCGGTCGAAACCGGTGACTTTGCCATTGGTGCATGCGAGTGCATGTACGTCCGCATCGTCCGCGTGAGCGGGATCGCAGTCCCAGAACACCTCGATAGTGTAAACACCACCTTTGGCGAGCGAGAGCTGCAACCTCGGCGCGGGGGGCATTCCCGGCTTGGGCTTTTCGAGCGGCAGCGTCAAGGTTTGACCTAAAGACATTTCGAAAACTCCTTCTTTGACCTACGTCCTTCGCACCCATGTGCGAAAGCACCTGCTACTTGGACGCGAGAGTGGCGAGCTCGCTCCGTGCAGACGCGAAAATCTGTCGCGCCTGATCGAAGTTCTGCTCGGTCTGCGTCTGAGCCGTTTCTACGAGATCGTGGATCTCCGCCATGCTGGCGACGATACCTGCGATCTGCTGTGCTTGCGCCAGGCGATTCTCGCCCGGTGCGGTTGCAGCCGTAACTGCCGCGTCTTTGGTGACGCGGGCGCGGATGTCGGTGAGCTGTCGGTCAAGGTCTGCCTGCCGTTTGGAAACTTGCTGGACAGACTTGACTTGGAACGCGCCGTGGATAGCGAGGAGCGTCATCTTGATGGATGCGAACCTCGATGCCACGGTCGTGGCAGTCTCTTGCAGTGTTGCGATGCCGGCCTGCTCGATCTGTTGAATCACGAGCTGGTCGGCGGGTAGCCGCGTGTACGTTCCCTCCAAGGCGAGCGCCCGACTCTCGAGGAGTCGGAGCTTGTCCTGAAGTTCTCGCACGCGCGTCTGCGCAGCGACATCAGATGGGTTGGCGTTGGCTTCTTCGTCAGCGACGTAGGCTCGCGCTCTCTCGAGGAAAGCACGGGCAACTGCTGCCGCGACGGTGAAATCCGCGAAATGCTCGCCGTAGCTCTGCTTGAGAGCGTCGAGCGATTGGAGCTCGGTGAAGAGCGCCTGCATCTCGGTCTGGAGTTCAGTCTGAAGCCCGCTCATCTCGTCGGCGAGGGTCTGAGTCCTGCCGGTGATGAGCTCAGCGATTTCGTCGAGTGTCTCCCGAACGATGTCATCGGCGTCTTTGCCTTGGAATCTCCCGAGGACAGAGCCGAGAAGGCCAGGGCGGTCGCCCTGTTCGATGCGTTCAAGGATGTCCGGAAGCTTCGCGTCCGAAACGCCTTTCTCAAGGCGCCTAAAAAGCGCGAAGACCTCAGCGGCGGTCTTCTTATCCAGCCCTGCAAGGAATCCATCCAGCGTCTGCTGGAGGGCCTGCTCGGCGGGAAGACCGATCGTGATGATGTCGCGAGACGGGATCGTTGCGAAATCGAGCGCTGCCAGGGCTTCATCAGCCACTGGCTGTTGGTCGGGTTGGAGTACGATCGAACCGGTGTTGATCACCGCCGGAACGTTTGCCGGTGAAGGCACGACGTCCGGGGGGCGAGCCGATGGTGTCGACTCGCCAATAACCTTTGGTTGTCTCATTGATTCCTCCCTTTTGAAAGGTTGGTAAGTTAAAGAGCCACAGAGAGTGATCCCTCTGTCAAGCTTGAAATGGCGCATGCCGTTTCAAAAGCCTGAATAAAGGGAACAATTTTATTCTCCAGCAAAATGCAAAGTATTATATCATATCTAACCTATAGTTGGTAGATAGGATTAATTAAATTCAAATGTTAAGGTTAAAGTGAGCATATATTCTTTCATATTAGAACTCTACTAAAGTCTTAGAGTAATAAGATGTTTAATAAGAAAGAGTGCCCACCCATCGAGTCAGACTCGACGGGCGGGCTTCTCTTGTGCCGTTCAGAGATTGTGATTTGAGTTGGTGGTCAGCGCTGCTTGTAGGCAAGCAAGCGCAGGCCGTTCAGTGCCACAAGGACGGTACTGCCCTCGTGGAAGATGACCGCGATCCCGATTGGGGTTTGTACCACCAGAATCGAGGTGATCAGGAAGACGATCACGCCCAGAGCAATTGCCAGATTCTGTTTTACGATCCTCTGGCTTTCTCGGGCGAGTCCCATCACGAACGGGAGTTGGTCGAGGTTGTCACCCAGCAAAACCACGTCTGCGGTTTCTAAGGCAACGCCTGACCCGATCCCGCCCATGGCGATACCAACCGCCGTAGCGGCCAGTGCCGGTGCGTCGTTGACCCCGTCGCCTATCATGGCAACACCGCCATACTCGTCGTCGAGTTTGCGGATGAGGGTTAGCTTGTCTTGCGGGAGGAGGCTGGCGTGGTACTCGTCGATACCAACGTGGTCAGCGACGATTTCCGCGACCTCCTTGTTGTCCCCGGTCAACATGATGACGTGCCTAACACCGAGCCGCTTTAGGGCTTGGATCAGGTTGTTGGTGTTAGGGCGGGGCGCATCTTGAAGCGCTATCACGCCGACGATACGGCCGTCATACCCGACGACCATGACCGTCTTCTCGTTTCGCTCGAAGGTTGTCACAAGGCTGTTGATGGTAGGATCCCCCAAGACCCCCATTGTCTGGAACATCTTGAGTGACCCAACGAGCACCTCTTTCCCGTCGATGGAGCCACGAATTCCCATACCCGGGACGTTCTCGAGGCTTGAAGCGACAGGTAACTCGATGCCCGCTTTGGTGCAATGCTCAACGATTGCCTGGGCCAACGGATGGTTGGACAGGCTTTCGACGGCGCCCACGATGGTGAGTAGTTCGGTGTCAGTGACTCCGAACGACCTCACATCTTGGACACTAAAGCGACCGGCCGTAAGGGTGCCCGTCTTGTCAAACGCGATTGCGTCCAACTTGCCGAGCTCTTCGAGGTAGATGCCTCCTTTGATTAGCACGCCATTTCTGGCGGCTTGTGCAAGAGCCGACAGCACTGCTGCTGGCGTACCGATTGCGAGTGCGCAAGGTGAAGCTGCAACCAGCACGGTGAGTGCTCGGTAGAAGCTGTCTGCCAGCGAGAGCCAGTCGAAGAGCGGAGGGACTACCATCACCAGTCCGGTAACTATTAGCACGGCGGGAACGAATCTCGCCGTGAATTTAGAAACCGATTGCTGGGTCTTACTCTGCTGACTTTGTGCCTCCTCCACGAGTTTGACCACTCGTGCCAAGGTAGTGTCACCGGAGACACTGGTAACTTCAATTTCCAAGGCATCGGTATGGTTAACCGTGCCCGTGAAAACCTTGTCGCCAGGGTTCTTAGTGACTGGGAAAGATTCACCGGTGATGGTGCTCTGGTCGACAGCGGAACTGCCTACCATTACTACACCATCCACCGGGATTCGATCTCCAGGTTTCACCGACACCACATCTCCGAGTTGGATTTGTGAAATCGGTGTCAGGTGGTAGTGGTCGCCATGCTTGACGTTTGCTACGTCTGGCATGAGGCGGCGAAGCTGTTGGATGGCGTTGCGTGCTTTGTCGAGCGCCATATCCTCTCCCGCATGCCCAAGGGCAAACAGGAACAGAAGAAAGGCGCCTTCAGCCCACGCTCCCAAGATCGCGGCGCCAATCGCCGCTAGTATCATGAGCAGGTGGGTGTCGAGCTGGCCGTGACGCAGCGCTTGTAGCGCTTGCTTTGCTGTATCCCAGCCTGCGAGGTAGTACGCGGCTAGAAAGAACACAATGCCGACGAGTTCAGTGCCCGAAAACACCCTGGATGTGATGACGCCCAGAAGTAGGCAAATTCCGGCCAGGCCGATTTGAACAATCGACCAACGGCTCTTTACCCACTCCGGGAGAAATCCCGGGGCTTCGGAGTGATGATGACCTTCATGCTCACCTTCATGTTCGTGGTGATCATGGTCATCGTGCTCCTCGTGGTCATGGTGCGCGTGGCTTCCGTGATCGTGGTGATCGTGGTCAGCGTGTGCGAGTGCCACTGTTTAGTCCTCCAATCTGCTTTGAGCGAACGACCGTACGGTTGAACGAAGTGTTTCCTTTCTGTTGAACGAACTGACAAAGACTGCCGGAAGAGAAGACAGGTTATGCCTGCTCTTTGGACAATCTTTGTCTAAAAATCACAATCTACTGTCAAAGAACAAGAGTAAAATTATAAATAAGCCATCATAAGACGCGTTGTCCGTAACAACTTATTTATTGGAGGGAATTATAGCAGATAGAGGCGCATTATTCAAATGCTATAGGATTAATGTTCCCTTAAGATCTCCACTCGAACTACTTTTAAGCTTGATCGATACTCTCAAGGAAATTGATGACACTGAAGCTAATCCTTCATGTCTTTTAATGGCCACTCCCACTCTGCTGTGACAGAAATCACATACATCAGTTTTTTATAAGAATATGATATCCCCTATAGGAGGATTGGGTATGGATCAAAACATAGATACACACAAGAGAGTTATCCATAGAATAAAAATAGCCCGAGGTCAAATGGATACTGTTCTTAAAATGGCAGAGGATGGTAAGTATTGTATTGACGTAATTAATCAATCACGCGCAGTACAACATGCATTGAAAGAAACGGATTATCTTCTTCTTGAAAATCATCTTCAGACGTGCGTAGTTGATCTCGTAAATAAGGGGAAAGCAAAACAATCAGTTGAGGAGATAATGAGGCTTTTTAAGAGTAACGATAAATAATATGAACGACAAAAAATATATTCTCATAATCGCCGCACTTACCTTAGTAATCCTCTTTGGGGGTATCACTTTGGTGAGTAGCTCTAGTTCGACTCCTAAAGCTACTGCTACTCAAAATGCTAAAGCTGAAACGATAGAAGCTACGAGTTTTGACTGGGGCAATATTCCAATTAACGGCGGTAATGCTACTAAGGCTTTCTCAATTAAAAACACTGGAACGGAAGTATTAAAACTTTTTAATGTGAAGACATCATGTCACTGTACAGTTGCAAATGTCACAGTAGATGGCAAGACGAGTGAAAACTTTGGTATGAGCGGGGTGTCGAGTTGGGCAGGCGAAGTAAAACCGGGGAAAGAGGCAAAACTGACAGTAATATTTGACCCCGCCTTTCATGGTCCACAAGGAACTGGTCCTGTGACAAGATTTGTATCTGTTGAGACAAATGCAAGGGGTAACGAAAAAATCACCTATACGCTAACGGGTACAGTCATAAAATAACTATGGAAGGATTACTGATACAAACATCACTCATTGCTGCATTCGTCGCAGGAATTGTCGCGCTCTTTGCACCATGTTGCATTACTTTTCTTCTTCCAGCATATCTGGGAAATGTTTTTAAAGAGAGAGAAAAAGTTTTGTTAATGACCCTTATTTTTGCATCAGGAATTTTTATCGTTATGATGCCTGCAGTTCTCGGAGTTGCTCTATTATCCAAAGCCCTTTTTGAGTATCACAAGGTAATTTATTATATTGGTGGTATTGTCATGTTAGGAGTAGCTGCTATAGCATTTTTAGGTATTAAACTTCCAATGATTCAGCTGCCGGGACGCGATACAACCAAAACTGACCCGTTATCCATATTTATTCTTGGGATATTTTCAGGTATTACTAGCGCATGCTGTGCGCCTGTTTTGATTGGGATACTTGCACTGACATTCCTCTCCCCAAGTTTTTTTGGAGCGTTATCTATTGGTGGTATGTATGTATTAGGCATGGTAACGCCCTTACTCATTATCTCTCTTTTCCTTCAGGGCAGAGTTTCTAAATTTGCACTACTCAGAAAACCTGTTATGAAGTTTATGTTTCTCGGCAAGGAGCGAGTTATTACCATGAGCAACTTTATTGCAGGCTGGATATTTCTTCTGACAGGGTTACTCATTTTATTCTTGAATGCTTCCGGAAAATTGGGAATGGGTGCAGATGGGTTTACTAAAATGATTCAAAACGCTAGCTATTATGTAAATCAGTACGTGGGGGGGAATTTCATTCTTAACTCGTTATTTGTAGTAGTTGTTATATTTGTGCTGTATAAGATAGTTAAAAGAGTATAAACTTAAACTATGAAAATGGAGGTGAAGAATATGAATCGAGATCAGTTAAATTATGGAATAATTGGTTTTCTTATTGGAGGAGCTGTAGTTTGGTTTTTGGCTACATCTGCTGTTAATTCCAATAACACTGGAATGATGCGAATGATGGGAGTTCGTACGGGTGCTCAAACTATGATGCAGCAATCACAATCGATTGATGCTCACTTTATTGAGCAAATGATTCCCCATCATGAGGATGCGATAACTATGGCAAAACTTGCTCAGACAAAAGCAAAACGCTCTGAGGTAAAACAACTTGCACAAAATATTATTGATTCACAAGGCAAAGAAATAACTCAGATGAAAAGTTGGTATCAAGATTGGTTTGGAAGAGAGGTACCATTTGGAGAAAATGTCATGGGCCAGCACGGCATGATGGGTTCTACAACGCAGAATTCTATGCATATGGGAATGATGGGAAATGAAACTGATGTCACAAGACTTGAAAATGCAGAGGATTTTGATACTGCGTTTGTTGAGGATATGATACCCCATCATCAGATGGCTGTTATGATGGCAAGTATGCTGAAAAATGGCACAACGCGTCCTGAAATGAAACAGCTTGCAGATGACATAATCACAGCTCAGACGAATGAAATAGATCAGATGAGAGGCTGGTTACAGAGCTGGCAATAATAAGGAGGTGAACAACGTGAAAAGATATTTAACAATGTGGCAAATATGGGCTGGTGTTGCTGTGGTACTTGCTTTGATGCTCGTTTTTAGAACCAATAGCATCACTGGTCTTCTTCCATTCGCTTTGCTACTCATTTGCCCAGTCATGATGATGTTCATGATGGGAGGACATAAACATAAGTAAGGAGGAGGTGATTACTATGATGGGTTTGGGAAACTTTGGCACTATGATGGGTGGCTTTGGAATATTTGCTTTTCTTTTTTGGATTGTTATTTTCGTCGATCTTATTTTACTTGGCATATTCTTATGGAAGAAAATAAGTAAGTAAAGAGGGGGTGAATATCATGAAACATGATCCAAAAGCGACTGCACATGCGTTAGCAGTAGTAGGTGGAGCACTATACCTTATTTGTGCTATATGGACTCTGTTTTCAACAGAGAGTTATTTAAGCATTATGGGAACATGGGCACATAGTCTTGATATGAATGCGCTACCACAAAAAACACCTGATTTTGGTACGCTCGTAATAGGACTTATAACGTTCGTCCTTACAGCATGGGTAACAGGATATGCCTTTGCAGTTTGTTATAACTATTTTGCAAAGAACAAATAGAACAAATAGCTAACTTAGTAAAAAGAGCCCTTGTGAGAAGGGAATATTTGGTATGCTTACAAGAAAATATAGGAGACACTACGAAGAGACTGTTGAAGTTACAGCATCACCGGATGCTGTTTTTGCATATGCAGATGACCATAGAAATTTCTCATCTCACATGAATCAATCTTCATGGATGATGGGTGGCGGAAGCATGCAGACTGAAACCGATCAAGGAAAAGGACAAAAAGTTGGTTCACATATCCGAATGAGTGGAACAGTTTTTGGACTCAATTTGTCACTTGATGAGGTCATTGTTGAGCACGAGCCACCACATCGCAAAGCATGGGAAACAGTCGGCGATGTAAATCTTCTTGTGATTGATCAGTATAAATTAGGGTTTGAAATATTGCCAAGTTATACAGCTTCAAATCTGAGAGTATCTATCGATTATGACCTTCCAAAGTCTTGGAAAACGCAACTGTTCGGTCGTATGTTTGGTGGAATGTATGCGAAGTGGTGTGTTGGGCAAATGGCAAATGGTACTCGAAAACACTTTGAAACTCCTCAAGCCTCAAAATAATTATGAGAGATAAAATCTATACCTGTCCTATGCATCCAGAAGTGCAAAAAGATAAACCCGGTACTTGTCCAATGTGTGGAATGAGACTGGTTGAAAAAGAAATGAAAATGGATCATAAGGAGATGGATCACAGCATGCATGAAATGCATCAGATGAAACCTCTTGATCAAATGTCTTTTTGGGAAAAACTCAAAATGGGAATGACGATGACCATGGGTATGGATCATACAGGAAAAGCAGGACGAGATATGGCGAAACTCATGGAGGAAGATATTAGAAATAAGTTTTTTTTCTCACTTCTCCTGACAATTCCTATCCTTGCCTACTCCATGGGGGAAATGCTCTTAGGTTGGAATCTCCCCACTACGATTCCTAAGTCTTGGTTATTATTTCTTTTAACAACGCCCGTTTTTTTCTATGGAGGTTGGTTATTCCTCTATTCTTCATATTATGAATTAAAATCAAAAAAATTAGGCATGTCTGTGCTGATAGCAGTAGGCATTACAGCTGCGTACGGATTTAGTGTCATTCTGACCTTACTTGGTAGCATGGATACTTTTTATGAAGCCGCAGCTATGCTTATCACGTTTGTGTTATTTGGACACTGGATGGAAATGAAATCTAGACGTGGGACGACTGATGCCTTACAAGCTCTGTTTAATTTAGTTCCTCCCCAAGCAAGAATTCTGAGGGATGGTAAGGAAGAAATGGTCCCGACATCAGAAGTTAAACTTGGAGACATTCTCATATTAACACCTGGAGATAAAGTTCCAGTCGATGGGGAAATTATTACAGGTGAAACCGCTATTGATGAATCACTTGTTACTGGTGAGTCAATTCCTGTATCTAAAAAAAAGGGTGATCAGGTTATTGGAGGATCAATAAACCAATCAGGATCTGTACAGTTTAAAGCCACGAAAGTTGGCGAAGATACAGCACTCGCACAAATTGCAAAAATGGTTGAGACTGCTCAGAATTCAAAGGCACCCGGACAAAAAATCGCTGATAAATTTGCAGGGTACTTGGTCATTCTCGCAGTGGGAAGCGGAATTCTTACGTTTGCTGTGTGGTTTCTGATAGCTGGTCAACCACTTCTTTTCGCACTTACTTTTGCTATTTCAGCTGTCGTTATTGCCTGTCCAGACGCGCTTGGGCTTGCAACACCAACTGCAGTTGCCGTTGGAACTGGTCTTGGAGCCAAGCACAATATTCTCATAAAAGATGCTCCCACGCTTGAGCAAGTATCTAAGATCCAAGCAGTTGTTCTTGATAAAACGGGAACGCTTACTGAGGGGAAACCAAAAATAACAGATATAGTTACGGTAAAGGGATTTAATGAAAGTGAAGTTTTACAACTCATAGGCGCAGCAGAGGCAAAGTCCTCTCACCCACTCGCTAACGCTGTTCTAGAGGCGTTAAAGGCTAGTAATCTAACGTTCCCAGCGAAGGTTGAGAAGTTCCAAAACTTATCAGGTTTAGGAGTAAATGCTATAGTTGATGATAAAAATGTACTTGTAGGGACTGAACGCTTAATGAAAGAGAATAGAGTTGAAATGCCAGATTTTCTACAGGAAAAAATAAATGAATTCTTAGAACGAGGAGAAACCATCATGATTTTAGCAGTAAATGGCAAAGCTGTATCAGTAATAGGTGCAGCTGACCCAATTAAGGAAAATGCAAAAAAAGCTATTCAGAGACTCAACGAATTAAATATAGAAACTGCAATGATAACTGGGGATAACAAAAGAACTGCTGAGACAGTAGCAAAGCAGTTAGGAATAAAAAGAGTATTTGCTGAGGTGATGCCAGAGGACAAAGCAAAATATGTGAAAAAGCTTCAAAGTGAGGGAAAATTTACAGCAATGGTTGGTGATGGAGTCAATGACGCTCCCGCTCTTGCCCAAGCTGATATAGGTATTGCCATTGGAGCAGGAACGGACGTAGCGATTGAGACTGCAAAGGTAGTGTTGATGAAGTCAGACCCTGCAGATGTGTTACGAGCCATTCGACTCTCAAAAGCCACTGTTCGAAAAATGAAACAAAATCTTTTTTGGGCTACAATCTATAATGTTTTAGCAATACCAATTGCTGCAGGAGTTCTTTATCCAGCGTTTAATATCTCCCTAAGACCAGAGATCTCTGCACTGTTAATGAGTGTTTCCTCAATCATTGTTGCCACAAATGCAGTGCTACTCAATCGAGCTGAAAAAGACCTCATAACAGTGTAATAGGATTTCTTTCTGCCTGAATCTCTCATCCAAATGCAATTATATTCCTTTGTTATACTTCAAATATGACTCAATTCAACAGTTTGGTTGTTATACCAATGCTAAAAGATGTAGTTACCTTTCTTGAGAAAAATAACATTGAGTATAGATTCTTAGGATCGGTGGTTATGGCAGCCATAAATGGAAAACTACATCGAAATTTGGGTGACCTTGACCTCATTATTGATACTACTGGAAAAGATCTTCTTTACAACGAACTGACTAACAATGGTTATAAACCGGCAAAGGGTATGTTTTCCTTCGCACGTAGATATCTTGCGTTGGAAACACTAGATCATCCCGATTCTCTGGGAGTAGGATTTTTCTACGGGAAGTGGCAAAGTGATGGTTCTTTCACTATGGGTAAAAAGAATATTAATGTCAAAATTGACTCACATGCAGTTGAACCTACTCGGTATGAGCTTTACGGTGTTAAATTTACTGGTTTACCTCAAGAGGTTATTGCAACTGGAGTTCAGACCTCATCAAAAAATCCTAAGAGACGATATGAGCTAGAGATTTTGAAAGAAAAGCAAATTAAACCTCTTCCAAACACCTATATTCATGTGAAAGTTCTTGGAAGAAGATTTGATTGGATCTACCATCTCTCAATGGCATTACTAAATATTATAGGAGGAATAAGAGTGAAGCTTGGGTTAGCATTTGATCCTTGGAGGTAATTTAACTGATAAAACTTCATGATTAGACTAATATATCAATCTATTCGAACGCTATATGGATGAAATTGTGAGAAAATAGCAAAGCTGGAAGATAGTTATTCAACAATCCCCCATTGTCAAATCTGAAGTGAGATGATAAAACCTAAAGCGGGCGATTGTTAATATTCCTGCTCATATGCAGATAGAAATGCGCACCAAAGCAAATTGAAGCTCAGAGAACAAATATATGAATAACAAATATATTATTGGAATTATTGTTGTGATCTTACTTATTGGTGGTTTCTTTTTCTTAAATCAATCAGGTGGAAAACACCAAAATTCCTCTTCAAATGTTAAAAGCTCTTCAGGCAAGCTAGTTCCTATAGATTCAATTACTCATGGTCATGGGCTCGCTGTAGATATAGCGGATTCAAACAGGCTCTACATTGCAACTCATCATGGATTACTTGTTCTAAAAGATGAAAAGCAGCTCTATCGAGTGGGTGATGCACAAGATGACTATATGGGATTTACCCCACATCCCAAAGACGCAAACATAATCTTTAGTAGTGGTCATCCGGCAACAGGAGGAAATATAGGGTTTCAAAAATCAGAAGATGCTGGGTTCACTTGGGAGAAAGTTTCTGATGGTATACAAGGACCTGTAGATTTCCATGCGATGACAATAAGTCCTGTGAATCCAAAACTTATCTATGGGTGGTATCGTGGGGTTTTACAGCGCAGTATGGATGAGGGTAAAACATGGGAAATTGCTTCTACTACCAATTATCCAATTGTTAATCTTGCATCTGATCCGAAAGACGAAAATATTGTCTATGCAGCAACTCCCCAGGGATTATTGGTAAGTAACAATAAAGGTAAGGATTGGACTACGTTACTTGATGGGTTTGTATCGGTTGTTGCTATCAATCCAAATGATTCTCAAAAACTGCTATCCTTTTCTGAGAAAAATAGATTAGCAAAGAGCAGAGACGGTGGAAAAACATGGGAAAAGCTTAGTGAAGCGTTTAGCGGAGAAACCCCATTATTTATAGCCTTTAATAAAAAAGATCCCGATATTGTTTATATACTAACAGAGAAAAATAGTATTTATAAAAGTAGTGATAGCGGAAATAATTGGAATAATATTCGATAAAAGCTTAAATACCAGATAGTTGTTCTCGATGGAATTTGAAGTGAGTTGTAGGGTAGTGAAATAGTTTTTTAATGGTCATATATTCGCCAAAAAGTCCATCCCACTTATTTGGGTAATACATTCCTTGTTCCCATTCATCATTTTTTACCACTTCAAGTTTTTTAAGCAAGTTCTGTATCACACCATCAAATTTCTTTTCAAGAAAATGTTTGCTAAAAATTCTACCTCCCATTCGGGCACCGAATGCATTAACAACGTTAAATACTGGTGTTGAAAAATTAAGAATATTTGCAAAGATTTTGGAGTACACAGGTGGGAGTCGACCGAACATTTTTACCATTGGTAGTAACATGTCGATGACGATAAATCCAAGAAGCATGTGAAAGAGGATCTCTCTATTTGTCCAGCCAGGGTTATGACTCTTTTTTTGCAAATCTTTGTCCGATAATGAATTAAGAAGCTCGTGAAAGGTAGATCGTGCAGACTCAAGTTCTGACCTAATCTCGTCTCTTCTATTCATATTATTGTTTTTCTGGTGGGCATGCAACGAGTTCTGTTTCAATTGTGGCATGTTCAATGTGGAAGTACTCCTTTAACTCTCGCTTGATCCCGCTTACTATTTCTGTACTTTCTTCAAGGCTGCAATCTTCTATAACTATGTGACAACTCATTGCAGCACTATGTGATGAAATTGCCCAAATATGCAAATCATCAACATTTTTAATTGATTCGTTCTTAAGGATTGTCTCTTTTACTTTTCCTATATCCATTCCTTCTGGGACTCCTTCAAGTAGGACATGCATGGCAGCTCTTACAACGCTCCAACTGCCTCGAAGAAGAAATACTCCAATAACTATACTTATGAGTGAGTCAAAGATTGGCTGTTTGGTTACTATTATGAGTAATCCTGCTAGTAATGCTCCAACTGATGCAAGCGCATCAAAAAGCATGTTTGTGTACGCGCTTCGGATATTCAAGTCACCTTTATTACTGCGAAATAGAAGGGCAATGCTAGTATTGATACATATGCCAAAAAACGCAACGATCATGACTATTCCACCTTCAACAGGCTGAGGGTTTTGAAACCTATGATAAGCCTCATAAAAAATGTAGATTGCAAGAAGAAAAAGTATTAGCCCATTTATCAGTGCAGCTAGTATTGTTGCTCGTCCGTAGCCATAGGTGTGTTCAACATTTGCCTTTCGTTTTGCAATCTTATTTGCGACAAAGGAAATTAATAATGTGAGAGAGTCAGTCAGATTATGTCCCGCATCTGAAATTAAAGCCAAACTTCCTGATAAAATACCTGCTGTAAATTCAATTACTGTAAATCCGCTATTTAGAATAAGACCAAGTTTTAGCTTGTTGTCTAGATTTTCTGGTGCTTCATGGTTTCCACTCATGTATCTATATTAGCACTCACGATTGATTAAATCATATCTTTTCATTACTATTTTATTAGTAATATGAAAAAGCGAAGCATTAAGAGAAAACCAGAAATCTTTTTCTTGGCGCTTGTGCTGTCTCTCTCAATACCCATATTCGGATATATTTACCTAGGCTGGTTAATCGCACTTCTTTTTCTTCTTGGATATCTCAGTGGTTTTGTCTTTTGGCTATTCATACCAACAAAAGCCTCATACGCATCCATTAAAGTTCCTTTTTGGACAACTCTTGTGGCGTTTATTCTCCTGCATAAGGTAGAGGAAAATGCTATGAAGTTCTTTGAAGTTATGGGGGAAAAGATTACAGGAATTCCTGTTCCTGAAGTTACGCCTCTTTTGATACTCTCGCTACTCATTCTACCCGTTGGCATGTGGCTACTGACACCTTTTCTTATAAAGCGAGGCTCTGATTTTGGCTACTATTTGGCGTGGACGTTCTTTACATCGATTGGACTTATCGAGCCTGCCCACTTCATTTTTCCTTTCCTTACGAACGAACCTTATGGATATTTCCCGGGTATGGCAAGTGTCATCATCGTTGCCCCATTGGCATGGTGGGGAATGTGGCGTCTTTCAAGGAAAAACACGTAATACTACTTAGTAAACAAGTGCGGAAATAAAGTGTGAAACATAACATGCTACTACAATAAGTAGTTGCATTTCACTCAACAATTTCGTATAAATAAATAACCAGCTTTTTTCACTCTATGAGACTATGAAATTAAACATGCCAGTTCTTATCATTCTTGGAGTTATCATCCTCATAGGCCTCTTTTTTGTATTTAAGCCAAAAACGCAAAACACGGCAACTTCAAATACACAATCAGCGACTGCAGAAGAGGAATCAATTACAGAAGATGTGAAAGATTTTACATCACAAAAGGAAGTAAACCTTGAGATCATAAACTTTGCGTTTACTCCGCCAACAATTCGTATAAAACCTGGTACGACTGTAACATGGACAAATAGAGATACAGTAAAACACAATGCGATTGCTGACGATGATAGTTTTAAAACTGAGCTAATTGGCAAAGATGAAAGCGTCTCTGTCACGTTTGATACTACAGGCACATTTCCTTATTATTGTGGCCCACATCCAAGCATGAGAGGCACAGTAATTGTGGAAGGGGATAATCAAGATTCAGCAAATGAAGATGCGAATACGTTTAATATTGTAATTAAGGAGAAAAAGATTGTTTCTGGTCCAACAACAATAAAAGTTAATCAAGGAGACGAGATAACAATTAACATTACTGCTGATGAGGCAGAAGAGTTTCATGTTCATGCGTATGATAACAGTGTAGAGCTTGAGCCAAACAAGGAAGCAACGCTCACCTTTACTGCAAATCTGTCAGGAAGATTTCCTTTTGAGCTAGAACAGTCAAAGACAGAAATTGGCGCTATAGAAGTACAGCCAAAATGAACTTATTACATGAAAAACATCGTAGCTATTGTTGTGGGGTTATCGCCCCTTTTTCTTTTTCCCGAGCCTACTTCGGCTCACTCGTTTGGCAAACTCTATAATCTCCCCGTTCCTTTCTGGATGTATCTCTATGGTGGCGTTGCCGCAATTGTCGCTTCGTTTTTAGTGATTGGTTACTTTATTAATAAAACAAAAGCAAACGACACCTATCCGACATTTGACCTTTCAAGGTTTGGCTTCTTTAGATCTTTTACAAGTTATCGGTTTGTAACCGCTCTTAAGATTGTCAGCGTCTTTCTTTTTCTTTTGACTATTATCGCGGGCTTTGTTGGAACTGATTTACCTACGTTTAATATTAATATGACGCTCTTCTGGATTCTCTTTGCGCTTGGACTTACCTATCTTACCGCCCTTATTGGTAATATTTACGCAGTTATTAACCCGTTTAAGGTCATCACTGAATGGGTTGAGAAAATCCTAGGTGAGAAAGTAGAGGGCTTTATACCATACCCAAAAGAACTCGGCTACTATCCTGCACTCCTGTTTTACTTTCTTTTTATCTGGATCGAGCTTTTTGCGAATTCAACGCCATTCACACTCTCTATCATTCTCGTCCAGTACGCATTTGTTACTATTTTTGGAATTGTCTTATTTGGTAAGGATGCTTGGTTTCGGTATGGAGAACTTTTTAGTGTCTTTTTCCGTCTTATTGGCAAAATGGCACCAATTGAGTATAAAAAGGGGAAACTATTCTTAAGGCCACCGTTTGTTGGATTACTCAAAGAAACAGCAGATCATTTCAGCCTCGTATTGTTTATTCTTTTTATGCTTTCATCAACAGCCTTTGATGGATTTCGTGAAACGATACCATACTACAGACTTTACTGGCAAAATTTAGATGGTGTTTTTCGGCCGATTTTTGGAGAAACATCATACGACATCTATCAAACAGTAGGACTTTTCCTCTCGCCCTTAGTATTTCTTGCAGTGTATTTGCTTCTTGTTTGGTTTGCAAAAATAATTACAAAATCAAAAAAGTCAATTATGGAGCTGTCCTTGCAATTTGCCTTTTCGCTCATCCCAATAGTCTTTGTCTATAATATTGCCCATTACTACACACTTATTATTACCGAAGGATCAAATATGGCTAGGCTTATTTCCGATCCGCTTGGATTGGATTGGAACTTATTTGGTACTGCCAATGTCCCTAATATCCCAGCAGTTGATACGAATTTTGTCTGGCATTCGCAAGTTGCTTTTATCCTTCTTGGCCATATTGTGGGAGTTTACCTGGCTCATATCATTGCCTTAATAGTATTTCCAAGCCATAAAAAGGCTCTTATTAGCCAATTCCCTATGCTTCTGTTAATGGTAATCTATACAATGGCTGGACTCTGGATTCTCTCACAGCCAATAACCTCAGGGGTATAACGTATCTATGATAAAAAGCATTATTGCTATAGTATTAAGCTTCCTTTTCTGTCTCGTTATATTGCAAAAAGATATCTATGCTCATTCCAGAGGTATACCAATATTAACAATTAACGGTAAGCTCACGAAAGTGTATCCAATTGAATCTTCATCAATTGAGCCATATCTAGGGGATAGTAGTGATATTGCTTCTGAAAATTACCTCGTTAAGCAAAAATTAGACTTTGCATTTGACGCAAGCAGGTCAGCGGAAATACCAATTATTAATGACTGGAATAAAATAACATACACTTGGAATTTTGGTGATGGGACTAAGGAGCAAAAGACGAATACTCCGACGTCTAGTCATACCTATACAAAAATGGGATCATTTATCATGCAACTCACAGCTGATTTTTCAAAAGCTGGAAGTGATTCTCCTCCGCAAGTTGTACAAACAACCTTAATACATATATTACCAAATAGAGACTATAAACTTCCTCACCCTGTAATCAAAATTAATGGACAACGAGTTTCAAACAAAGAAACAGTCGAGTTTGATTTTAATAAAAGACTCTCTTTTGATGCTTCAGATTCTCGATCTTTGTCTTCAAAGATTATCCAGTATCAGTGGGATTTAGGACAGGGTGAGGTGGTTAAAAATAGCACTACTGCGTATAGATATAAGTTGCCTCAGTATTACACAACGGTAGTACTACGAGTAATGGATGAAAACGGATTTATTGTTGAAGATTTTGTTGATCTAGAGAACAGTGGGAGTAATGAGCCAAGCGAATTTAGTCTTACAGACATTTTTTCTAATAAACTTTTGATTGCTCTTTTAGTCCAAGCTCTTGTTTTAGGCATTGGTATTGTCTGGTTTATTCAATTTAAAAAGAAAAAGAAAGGCACGTAAAAAGTATTAATTTCTTTCAGCAACTACAGAATTTTTCTTCTTGTAAAGCATTATAGCCTTCTTTGAAAAGTAACATTGCGATTACTACTCCAACTAAAGGATCAAGCCACCAGATACCATACAGATAATTAGCGCCTAATCCAATGAGTAGAGCAATTGACATAAAAACGCACATTAATGTTTGCTTCGAGTCTGCAACTAAACTCCGACTCTTGATAGACTTGCCTGTTTGGTGTTTTAAATAAAACAGCATTGGCATAACAAGCAAGGAGAGAAGTGCGATAATTATTCCTAATATTGATTGTTCTGGAGCTTCTTGTAAATAGAGCTTTTTTACAGATTCATAGAGAACATAAATTCCCAATATGAAGAACGTATATGCAACTAGCCGTATTGCCTTCTTCTCTATCCTTTCTTCCTCCTCCTCAGTCATGTTCCCGTGTTTTCGAAATCGCCAGATCATAACACTTCCCGATAGACTCTCAACGAAACTATCAAGCCCAAAACCGACTAAAGCTATACTTCCGGTAAAAAATCCAGTAGCAATTGAGACAACTCCTTCAAGGACATTATAGCCAACGGTAAAGTATGATAATAAAAGCGCTTTTTTATGCAGTGACATACTAGTAATTATACTTGTCTCAATTGACTAAGTATATCTGCTATTCTACAATATGTAGTAATACATATGAAATCTACATCTCTTGGTGAACTAGAAAAAGAGGTAATGGATATTCTTTGGCAATACAAAAAATGTTCTGCAAGAGATGTCCTCAATATTCTCCAAAAGAATCGAACACTTGCATACACAACGGTTGCCACAATTCTCCAGAGACTTTATGACAAAGAGCTTGTTAAAAGGGTTGAGGATAAAGCAGGGCATATTTACTCCCCAAAACTTTCAAAAGAATCCTACAGTAAAAATATTGCACAGTCATTCCTGAAGAAATTTATAGATTCATTTGGTGATACAGCAATTGCTTCTTTTGCTGAAAGTATTGATAAGCTACCAGAACAAAAACGGAAATATCTGTTAGAACTTCTTAAAGACCATGATTCGAGTAAATAAAAATATTTTCAAATTTTTAAGTATTATTCTCCTATCAGGAGCATTTTTAATTATAATTTTGCAGAAGATCTCACCGCTTCTTTCTCATACTGTTTATTACTGCCAAACATATATTAATTCTATTTCGATATCCATTCCTTATCTAATGACCGTACTTCCGGTTATTTTATTTTTTTCGCTTTTAAAAATAGCACTTGGAAAAGGGGTATTTGTAGTTGTGAAGGCACAAACTCTTAAAAAAAAGTTGATGGAAAATGTGACCTCAGATAAGAAGTTTAGTAAAGCTCTTATGAAGCTGAAGTTACAAGAAAAAACGATGCTTATTAAGTCGAATAAACCATTTGCATTTTGTTTGGGAATAGTTAGACCAAAGATTTACATTTCAACAAAGATGATTTCTCTTATGGATAAAGCAGAAGTTGAAGCGATTTTGCGTCATGAGAAATATCATCTAGAAAATAAAGATTCGTTTGTCATGCTCCTGGCATCCATGGGTGAGTCTCTTCTTCCATTTTTCCCATTACTTTCTGATCTATTACACAATTATCGTATAGAACGAGAGGTGAAGGCAGATAACGAAGCAATTAAAGAGTTAGGACACTCTGCTTCAATAGTTTCAGTTCTTAGAAAGTTACTTGCGTACCCATCTTTTGCAACTATTCCTGTTTCTGCTATTGCAGATCAAGGTACACTCGAGCCTCGTATCAGGGCAATAGTAAAAAAAGATTTTCAGTTTAAAAAATATAAAGTTAAAAACATGCTCATAAGTTTTCTTTCTCTTACCGTGCTCTCTTTTACTATTATCGCACCAGTTCAGGCATTTGATTTACACGACGAGAAAAACGATATTATGATGCTTTGTCCCAATGGTGATTCTTGTGCTAAGTGGTGTACAGAAAATAATACAGTTATTCCCCAATATTCAAGTATGCCACTATCACTTAAGCAAAACTCCTCTCAGTCGTTTTCTCCGTTCCATAAATAATTTTCCAAAAATTATCCTTGACAAGTCAAAAGAAATCCTACTACAATATGTAGTAAGCATCTATATGAGTGAAACGTTAGAGAACAAAGAAAATGATTATATAACAATTCGTCTTCCGCGATACAATAAAACACAAGTATTCATCACACTGTTTTTGATTACTGCCTCTTTTATCTCAGGATCATTTTGGACAAAAATGCAGTATCTTGAAAAAGTTCAGACGTTAGGGGCAAATTCCGCGCAAGCTGCAAACAACCCCTCAGGGAATACAGCCGCCCAAGCGCCACAAGCAGCTCCACCAGAAGATTTAAGTCCGAAAAAGGTATCAATTGACGATGATCCGGTATTGGGGAACAAAGATGCAAAGGTTACACTTATTGACTTCACAGATTATGAATGCCCATTCTGTAAACGATATTTTGATGATACGTTTTCTAAAATTAAAAAAGACTATATTGATACTGGGAAAATACAGTATGTCGTTCGAGATTTACCGTTAAGTTTTCATGCAAATGCTCATAAAGAGGCACAAGCTGCTGAATGCGCAAGAGAACAAGGTGGAGATGAGGCTTATTTCAAGTATCATGATGAAATCTTTAAAAGAACAACCTCAAACGGAACAGGTCTTGCACTTACAGGGCTTTCGGCTATTGCAAGCGATTTAGGTCTAGATGGTGCAGCTTTGCAAACATGTCTTGACTCAGATAAATACAAAGCTGAGGTAGATAAAGATCTAGCAGATGCGGGAAGCATTGGAGCATCCGGCACACCAACATTTTTCATTGGCAAATCAAGTGCAGGTGGTGTAATAACTGGTACTAAGATTGTCGGTGCACAGCCATATAGTGCATTTCAAGCGGAAATTGATAAACAATTAAAATAATATGAATCTAGTAACTATTTTCTTTACAGGACTTTTTGCAGGAGCACTTACGTGTCTTGCTGTACAGGGAGGACTACTTGCTACTTCTATCGCACAGAGGGAAGAGGAAAAGTTGAAGGATAAAACAAAAAAATCAGGCAATGCACTTCCTATTCTTTCTTTTCTAATCGCAAAGCTTGGCGCATACACGATGCTAGGGTTTCTTCTTGGGTGGTTTGGTTCTCTGTTTCAGTTATCACTAACTGCAAATGTAATCCTGCAACTTGCGGTTGGTATTTTTATGATTGGTACAGCTCTGAATTTACTAAACGTTCACCCAATCTTCCGCTATTTTATTATCCAACCACCACGATTTTTGACAAGAATGGTAAGAAATCAATCTAAGAGTCGTGATTTTTTTGGCCCGGCTATTTTAGGAGCATTCACTGTCTTTATCCCTTGTGGCGTAACTCAAGGGATGATGGCACTTGCAATTGCATCCGGTAATCCATTATCAGGTGCTGCTATTCTTTTTGCGTTTGTACTAGGCACGTCTCCCCTCTTTTTTATACTTGGATACTTGGCAACCAGACTTGGAGATGCTATGCATCAAAAGTTTATGAAGGTCGCAGCATACGCAATCATCCTTCTTGCAGTATTTAATATAAATAATTCGTTAGCGCTTGCAGGGAACACTCTTACTCTAGAGAGTGTCTGGACAAATTTCTATTGCACGTTCAGTTTCTGTGATAGAGACTTTGGAATCTCTACTGCGCAAGCTGCTGCTCCTACAACTGATACAACGATTCATATTGAGAAAGATGGATACAGTCCCAATAACGTTACCATTAAAGCCGGTTCGGAAGTTAAAATTAACCTTGTCAATAATGGTGGGAATGGTTGTACACAGGCATTTACCATTCCAAGGCTGGGTATTCAAAAAGTTGTACCACTTGGAGGGTCTGATACTATTGCCTTTACAGCACCAAGTGAACCTGGGCAACTTCCATTCATGTGTAGTATGGGGATGTTTAGAGGAGCCTTTACCATAATTTAATATGCAAACAGTAAAGCTAAATATATTTGGAATGCATTGTACGAGTTGTGCCATGAATATTGATGGTGAGCTTGAGGACATAGAGGGTGTGAAAGAAGCTAAAACCAACTATGCGAAACAGGTAACTTCGGTTACCTGTGATTCTAAAAAAGTTTCAATTGAGAAGCTTATTTCAGTTATTAGAAAAGTAGATGATAATTATGATGCAGAAATTGCAGGAGAGGATAATAAATGACAACGGAACATAAAGTAATGGGTGGAATCGGACTGCTGACCTTAGTTGTCTTGGTCGGTGGTATCTTTCTACTTACTTCACAAGATGCACAGAAGCAAGAAAAAGAAGCTAAGTCATTTGTCGGTGAAAAGGTTGATATAGCTGGCAATGAAGGGGCCCATGTCGCAAGAGATGAAAGTCATGCTCCATATTTGACTAATCCGCCCGCTGGTGGACCACACTGGGGGGACGGCGTAGCTGGACCAGGCATCAAAGATAAAGAAGTAGCAGATGAGCTTCTTGTACATAGTCTTGAACATGGAGCAGCTATTTTGTGGTATAAGTCAGACCTACCACAAGATCAAGTCGAACAGCTGAAAACCATATTTAATGACACAACAGGCAAAAAGATTATGGTAGCACGCAAAAACTTAGACGTACCAGTTGCGCTTACTTCATGGGGGTGGATACTGAAATTGCAGACAATTGATGAGGGTAAAATTAAGGAGTTTATCGAAACGAATAATGGTAGAGCGCCAGAAAACGCGCCTATCTAAACTTTTATTTAGAGACGAGGTGAATTATGGATAATACACAACCAACTAAAAAAGGCATGAACCCACTGCTTATAGGACTTGCTGTACTTCTTCTTGTCGTTGCAGGTATCTGGTATGTCATGTCACAAAGAACAACTCAGACAGCAGAGAATACGAATATGGATATGACTGTAACGCCTGATAGTACTACTACTCAATCACAAGAAGCAGCCATGACTGTTGATGAAAATGGAACGAAAGTCTTTACAATCGAAGCTAAAAACTTCTCGTTTTCAGTAAAGGATATCACTGTTAAAAATGGAGATAAGGTCAAGATTGTCCTTGTGAATAAAGGCGGGATTCATGATTGGGTGAATGATTTATTCAATGCAAGAACTGAGATAATTAATACAGGTCAAACAGCAGAAGTAGAGTTTGTTGCAAATAAGGTCGGTAAATCTGAATACTACTGTAGTATTGGAACTCACAGACAAATGGGTATGTGGGGTAACTTGATTGTTGAAGAATAGCTTTTTGACTATCGAGAGTACTCTATTTTGCTATAAATATTCATTTTCTTCTTAGTAACTCATTTTTAATACCCCCTCACTTTTAAAGGGCTGCGCCCCTCTTTTACAAGGGTATATAAACGAGGTCGTTGCCTCGCCCTTGCAAAATTCACCCTGCTCTCACTTCGTTCTCGTATCGGATGCAGCCTGCCTGCATCCTAAATAAAAATTATCAGGAGCAGTCAGAAAGGGGGTGATTATATGGATTCTTTAATAACTATAGATATTTCAAAGTTTGGCTCCAGAGAACTTGCTATTGCTGCAGATTTACTCGAAATCTTCGCACAAGGAGGAGTAACGTTCATCGGAGAAAATACTACTCTTAACTTTAATACCCAGAGCGGGTATGTTTTTTTATCTGATGAGGATTTTAATGTAGGTATTCTTGACCCTGAAGGATGTCACGTCGTACAGTTTTATACTTGTGTTGAGTGTGGTTATGAAGGAACGCAAGATGAGGCACTTGATGAAGGTAAAAATTTTCTTTCATATGAAGGGTTTTGTTCAAAATCTTGCGCACTGGCAAATCTTTAGTTAAAAAGGCTTGTCTCCTGCCCACCTGCCCAAGTTATTCAACTTTTTGCCAAATATCGTCTTTTTCCCCTACTTCGATTCTCGTCTTAGTTGTAAGAAAAAGAGATATTTTATCCTCGTAGTTTTTTTCAAGTAAGGCTTTAGCGTACTTATAAGTATGTTTTTTCATTGACTCACTTGGGCTAATAAATAGTATTTTAGGAAAGGGAGTCGAATTCGTATTTTCGTCCCAGTCTGGCTTTTCTACATATTCAAAATACGTTCTTACCCGTTTCCGATATACAAAAGGTGGAGTAAAGTCGTCAAAGAGGTCTAGAAAATAATGTCTGACTACACCATTATTTATAACCGAGATGAAAGCATCAGGAATAGGGTCAGGAAAATATTCATATTTATGTAAATCGACTCTTGTAAAGAACGTTATTTCTTCATTGTTTTCTTTTTGTGAGCTTAGATAGAGATAAACATCAACTAAGAAAAGACAGTGCTCAATAAATTTTTTTGTACGGGTACTCTCTTTGTAAATGTATTCTAACTCTGAGAAATCCAATTCTTTTTCTTTCTTTAACACTAGCCTAGCTTTTGGAGCAAGGAAATAGATTGCAGGTTTTGTATTTGATGCAAAAGATGTTCTCACGTAGTGTCTTCTGATACATTCTTTTTCAATAAGGTCTTTTATCCACGAGAGAGTTCTGTTTGGATTTTTATGTTCGAGGAGTATTTGAAGTTGATTTGTATTGATAAAGCGAAATTTATAGAGAAGAAGAAGTATTTGTTTTTGTTTGTTTGTAATATCCGGAAGTTTGTTTGAATGTTGAGATTTCATGAGTATTACCTCCCCTTATATTTATATAAGGTATAAGAAGACAGGGCTTTTGCATAATTTAGCTTCAATAGTCACAATATTTTGAGTGAACGCGTACACCCAATTTTACACTGGTAACCTACTGCTTACTTTCACGTTTTCTGCTGCTTTTTCCTGCCCATTTTCCGCATCAGTAGTCTCAGCTTTCTTTTGGTTTGGCTTGTACACGATAGTATAAAGTTCTCTGGATGAGGTGATAAACCTTGTATGCTTACTTTTATCCTCCTTAATTTCAACAGGCATAGTAATTCCTGAAAATGGCTCTTCAGGACGAATAGCAGCAGTCTTCATGTAGAAGTGAAATGAAGGAAGATTGGCTATTTCACCGTAATCAACATACGGACGGTACTGAGGAAGTAGTAAATCCTCATCCTGTGGATTCGCACTCCTGAATGTTACAACAGTTCCAGTATTGGCAAGAACTATTTGTACGAGGTTCTTATCTTTTTGCTGGGAAGTTGACTGTTCAGCCATAGTTAATGCAAGGCCATATTTTCTTGCTTCTGAGAGCATCTGAACAAATGACGGAGTAGCAAAGTTCTGGAACTCGTCAACATATAGATAGAAGCTGTTTCGTTCCTTCTGTTCCTTTCGTGCTCTTTTCAATGCAGCAAGTTGTATCTTATTCAAAATCATAATCCCCATTACTTCAGATGTGTCTTCTCCCAAGTTACCTTTGGATAGGTTACAGATTAATATTTTTTTGTTATCGAGTATCTCGTCAAAGCTAATGGTAGATTTTTCTTGTTCAAGAATTCTTTTAGCAGATGGGGAGAAAAGAAACCGACCAATGCGCGCTGTCACTGGAGCAACCATTTTTACTTTCTGATAATCTCCAGCTTTACCAAACTCATATTTCCAAAAATTCTTTAGGTTCTCATCCTTTAATCCTTGAATTGCTCTCTTCTGAAATACAGGGTTATTAAGAAGATCAAAGATAGTAAATAGGGTTGAGTTCTTAAGAGTAAATGCAGTGTGGATTGTATTTCTGAGAATATATTCAATCCGATGCGGATGAGAAGCCCACGCATCAGAAAAAACCTTTCTGAAGAGTGATATGACACTTTCTGCAATAAACTCTTTTTCAATTAGTGCATCATCTTCATCCAGCCCTGGAGTTAGTTCCAATAAATTAACACCGATCGGGTTTTTAATATCAATTGGATTGAAATAGACAAAATCTTGTATTCGTGCGTCCGGAATACAATTAATCGCAGCTTCTGCCAAGTCTCCGTGCGGGTCGACAACGCATACTCCCTTACCGTTTTTCAGGTCTTGTGCAATCATTGACATGAGCATGGTTGTTTTTCCAGTTCCTGTTGCTCCGATAACATACATATGTCTAAGTCTTTCCTCATTCGTTAATCCAATCATAGTTGTTTGGCCTCCATAGGTATTTTTTGCAAAGGTAACATCAAATTCCTTTCTTTGTTTTAAAGATAGTGGAGCAGGCAATTCTTTACTATGAACTTTCACAATATTTTCAGTCTGAGTCACTTTAGTAAATGGGAAATGATACAAGTCAGATATTTCTGAGACTGAGAGAATTGAATCGCTGCTGTTCAAAAACACTGAGTGAAGTCTGTTTCTAAATGTAAAAAGCCTTACTCTATCAAGTAAAAGTGAAGGAAAATCATGCTTTTTACTCAATGACTGGTATTTGGGTACAGAAAACGTTGAAAATGAGGAAATAAATCCATGAACACGTTCTTTTTGATCTTTTTTATTTTTCATCACAACCATAACTCTCAGAGACGATTCAAAGAGTGATTGGTCGATTTTTTCCTGAACAGATTTGATGGATTCTTCCTCAAAACTACTTAAAACCCTTGCCGGTTTAGCTAGATTTGGTGGAGGTTGAGATGAGTAAGGATATGCTTGATAAGCATAAACCGATCTTTTACTGGTATCCCGTGTGATCTCAGTTAGAGCCCACTGTATTTGGTTTCCTAATACCTGAATGGTTTTACGGATGATTACCAATAGAAAAGTTAGAGGGGATAGATAACCTGGAAGCTGCACTTTATCTATATGACGGAAGATATCTTCATTTCGGAGAATCATCCTGGACAATTCCTTTGTTTCATGTCTCTTGGTTGGGGATAAGATAATTTGAAAAGAGATCATCTCACCAGGAAGCAATTTGGTCATCATGCCTGTGATATAGGCAACAGGATCGTGTTCATAAAGCATGTCTTGTTTCTTCAGAGGATAGGCAAAGTGTCGAGATAGCTTAAATTCAATTACTTTGGTTGACACTTTTCTGTTCTCTGGTATGTATTCAGCAACAACTTTAACCTCAACATGTGGCAAATAGGACAGAATGCTTCGCTTTATATTATTTACGTCCTGATTTCTACATCGAAGTAAGTAACGGATACCCTGATCTTTTGTAGAAACTATTTCAAAAGCGAAGAGTATCTTTCGTCCGAGTAGCTTATCAATAATTGTTTTCTGTATTCCAAGGCTATGAATAATTGAGATAAGCTGTTGAGTCGTATACGAACTCTTCTCAGTGGTAGCAGGAGGAGTCAATTCAAGAAGTATAGATGTACTCTTTAGGATTTCTGAGAATATCAAAAATTTTCTTAAAAAGGCTGTTAGAAGTATGAACAACAGTATTACAGAGATGAAAGGGACGTACGAAACAAGTATTGGGGTGAAATAGCATAGAAAGGCAGTGTTAAAAGATAGTGTAGAGAGTTCTTTCATGCTCACAGGCAGTGAGCAGGTGAACAAAGTATATCATATTATATCTTGGTTTATTTACATGCTTGACACTATCCATATTTGGATATATACTATCAATATATGGATAGTTAGGGTAAGAGTATGCAGATGAATGAAGTGGTATCACAACAGTCTATCCAATTCCCCCAGTCACCTACAAATATCAGTTCAACCCCTGAGTCTATAACAGCACTGTTAAATGCACTATTTCCAGAACAGAAACAGGAAGAAAAAGAACTAAGGGAAGTAAAAGCAATTTTAGGAGATCTAGCCTTAACACTGACCATAGATGAAATACATACTCTAATATCCGAGATTCAGTACTTAGTCACAGTGTGGCTGGATTCCTATGAAAGAGAGCTTTTTAAAGGAAAAACTTTGAAAGAAGTTCTAAATGAAGGGTAACTATGTACGACATAGAAACGACCAATTTTAAAAAAGCTGTTATTTATCTCAGGGTATCAACAGAGGAACAAGTAGATAATTATTCACTTGATACTCAGGAAGATATTTGTCGCAAAGAAGCAGCGAGGAAGGGGTTTAATGTCATTGAAGTATTCAGAGAAGAGGGTAGATCAGCAAAAACGATACTTGGACGCCCAGTTCTCATTCAATTACTTGAATATTGTCGAAAGAATAAGGGCAGAGTTCACGCAGTATTTGTGTATAGACTTGACAGAGTTTCACGTCAAACCGCAGATTATTTAGCGATTAGAAAGAAGCTCGCTGAATCTGAAGTAACGATTATTTCGTCAACTGAACCAACAGGTAACAGTCCTACAGAGAAACTAGTTGAGACCATTTTGGCAGGCTTTGCACAACTTGATAATGATGTGAGGTCAGAACGCACTAGAAATGGCATGCGGGCACGATTTCTTAGTGGGTTACCAAACGCCAAACCTCCTATTGGGTATATCCTCCAGCACGGCTATGCGATTAAAGATCCTAAAACATTTGACAAGATAAAAGAAGCATGGGATCTATATGGAACAGGAACAAAGAGTCTTCTTGAAATGACTGAGATCATGAGTTCGTGGGGTATTACCTATCAATTCAAAAAGACCCCCTGTAAATTACCTCCCAACACCTTGAACAGTATGTTCCGGAATAAATTTTACATGGGAATAATTACTTCACCCAAATATCCAGAAGAAGTAAGAGGACAACACACACCAATGGTATCTGAGGAGCAATTCTATAAAGTGCAATCAATCTTGGACGGGCGAAATGTTAATAAACTTGCTTTATCATTTCATGTTCGTGACAGAGAAGAATTTCCGCTACGCCGTATCGCACGATGTGGAAAATGCGGTGCAGCGTTCACGGGTGGGTATAGCAAAGGAAGAAATGCACGATATGCTTATTATAGGTGTAGAAGAAAGTGTACCGGACAGTCCGTACGGGTTGAGAAATTAGAAGAAGCAGTAGTACAACTACTCTCAACAATTTCACCAACAGAGAAAGGGAAAGAGCTTTTTATAACATTTCTCCAAAAGACATTTCATAACAGACAAGCACGACTTGAGAAAATTAGGCGTGAGGTAGATATTGAACTCGATAAACTCTATCTTACGAGACGACAACTCGTTGAGAAAAATCTCGCTGGAACTTATTCAGATGAGATATTCAAAGAACAAAATGCAGTTATTGAAGAAAAGATTGCAAACGCTCAGTTAACTAAGCATGATGACTTATCTCAAAAATACGAAATTAATAAGGTGACTGACTTTGTTAAAACAAAACTTGCAGATTTAGGAAAACTGTATTTGGAATCCAGTCTTTCACAAAAGAAAGTGCTTCTGGGTTCGGTCTTTCCCGTTGGAATCACGTGGAGCTATTTTGATTGGTCGAACCGCTCGATTAGCCCGATATATCAATCTATTTTGAGCATTTCGAGCGGCTCCATCCCCGATGGTGACCCCACGGGAATTCGAATCCCGGTTACTGGAATGAGAATCCAGTGTCCTAGGCCACTAGACGATGGGGCCGTAAGTGGTAGAGAGTATTTTATCGTAAATGTGCTTGAGAGGCAAACAGACTCATGTTTTGAGTAAACGATCTGTTGTATACTTCAGGTAGAATGTCTTTTCGATTTTTTCTTAATAATTGGATTGTTCTGGGATTCATCGTAATTATCGCCTTAGTGTTACGAGCACTCTATCTTTCACAAGTTCCCACAGCAACAACATATGATCAGCTTTATTATATTCTCAATGCTCAGTCTTTCCTTTCAACTGGTAAAGACATTTCCGGATCAGTTGGACTTATTGACCTTTTCTTTTTTAAATACCCGGTGGGTGCACTTGCACAGGCGGAACTTCCTTTTATTCTTCAGGTACTCTCACTTATCTTTTTCCCACTATCACTTTCAAGTGCAGCATATCCGAATGTAGTTCTCAGTTGTGGAGTTGTAATCTTAATGTATCTGATTGGAAGAAAATTATTTGATGAGAGAACAGCTCTTATCATAGCTTTCACAACAGCGATTAATCCATGGATGATTTTTGCTGGGAGGACTTTCTATGAAATGACTCCAGCTACTTTTTTCTATCTTGCAGGGTTTTATGTATTATTAATTGCTAAAAAATGGAAAATACTCTTTTCCTTGCCACTCTTTTTCCTTGCTTTTTATTCTTATATCGGCACAAAGATCGTTCTTATTCCTTTTCTTTTTGTGAGTATTTTCTATTGTTACTTCGTCATTAATAAGAGAAAGTATTTACTTCAATATTGCGTACTGCTAGGAGTAAGTATGCTTTTTGTCCTTTTGTATGCACTGCAGTTGATGACTCACCCAGATCATTCACGTCTTGGAGACATCTTTTTGCCTACACATCCATCTCTTCCGGATCAAGTAAATGAAGTTCGCAAACTCTCTCTTCAGTCACCATTTACATCACTTTTTGAGAACAAATATACACTCTACTTGAGAATGATTACTTCGCAATTTCTTAATATCTTTAATCCTCTTTATTTATTTGTTCAGGGTGATACGTTCTTTTCACAATATAGACATGGATTATTTTATTTACTTGATGCAGTATTCCTTTTAGTCGGATCGGTAGCGTTGTTTATTCGAAAAAAAGTACTTTTTATTCTCGTAACGTCGTTTATCTTGTTAGCAACTATCCCTCATGTAATTCATTACTCAGAAAATCCGGCAAATTTTGCTCCTCATATTACTCTTCTTTTTCCTTTTGTTATTTTTGTCATTGGAGTAGGAATTTCAACATTAATGATGTCTCTTCGAAGAAATAGGAGACCAATTCTTATCTTGAGTGTTCTCATTTTGTACATAATCAACCTTCTAAATTTTATGAATATTTATCTCTACCAATTTCCGCTTCAGACAGGACTTTTTGATAGTACTCCTCGAGTTTTGACGAAGTATCTGTCACTACATGAAGAAAAGGACAGAGAAGTGATTATTTATTCGACTAGCCAGAAAGAATTATTTATGAAATATCTTTTTTATGGGAATAACTATACTCGTGAGAATGCTGCGGAAATGAACATGAATTTTAATAAAGAAAATTTTACTTATAAAACAACAAGAATAACGTCATGTCCACATGAAAATAAAATAGGTTCAACATCAGCTACAATTGTTGTAGATGCACATTGTCAGGTAGACTTGCCAGATCAAAAAATGAAAATTGTGCAATTAAGGGATAATGGCCATAGTTACTATATTCTGCAGGATCAGGTCTGTCAGGAAAAAAGTACTGAAGCATATATTTCACATCTCAGCCTCCATGCATTAGATATTGAAAAATTAACTGACGATGAATTCTGTAAAACCTTTATTCTTCAATAAAACCCTGTAATTCGGAGTGAAGTATAGTATAATTTTCTTGTGAACTCTTCATCAATTTCTATTGTCATACCTTGCTTTGAGGAAATGGCAAATCTTCAAAAAGGAGTTTTAGAAAAAGTTAGCCTCTATCTCCAAAAAAATCATTCAGCGTATGAAGTAATTGTTGTGGACGATGGATCGAAAGACGGCAGTGTTGAATTCCTTGAGAAATTTATAAAAGAGAATAAGAAGTTCCGACTTATTAAAAACAAACATAGAGGAAAAGCTGGTGCTGTGACCGCGGGAATGTTAGATGCGAAAGGCGATTTTATCCTCTTTACTGATATGGATCAGGCGACTCCTATTGAAGAGGTAGAAAAGTTACTCCCTCACTTTCAGAAAGGGTACGATGTTGTGATAGGATCAAGAGCTGCTAAACGTGAAGGTGCGCCTTTTATTCGTCTCTTTATCTCTCGAGCAAATATTATATTGAGAAAAGCAATAGTTGGTATAAATGATATTTCTGATACACAGTGTGGGTTTAAAATGTTTAGTCAAAAAGCCGCAAAAGATCTTTTCACAAAGATCAACACTATTCATAACAACTTTAAGACCATTACAGGATCAAGTGTTTCGTCTGGATTTGATGTTGAGCTTCTTTATATAGCTGAGAAATCTGACTATAAAATCAAAGAAGTTCCTGTCAGATGGCTGTATGTTGAGACTCGTCGTGTAAGTCCTATTAAAGACTCAATTGATGGTGTCATGGAACTTTTGAAAATAAAAAAGAACGCCCTCTCAGGAAAATATAATGTATGAGAGTTCCATTTTTACGTGTTAGATTTCCCATTATCTCGCTTCTTTACCTAGCATTAGTCCTTGCTGTATTTTTCTTTTCCTTTACCCAAGTTGATTTAGGGCTGACATTAACACGTGCCTCGATATTCACAGAAATTCAGAAAGGGTTTCAATATATTGGATATTTTAATAGACCATTATCAACACTCTTATTTATTCTAATACTCATCCTGCTTACTGTTTTTTATGTTTACTTCATCAAAAAAGTGCGAGAGGGAAAACTGTCACGAAGGGTAATTTGGTCAACACTCATTATTTCGTCAGTTATTTTGACTTTTTCGTATAATCTTCTTTCCCATGATATTTTTAATTATATTTTTGATGCGAGAATTGTGACAAAATACGGACTTAATCCCTATGAACATAAAGCCTTAGACTTTCCAGAAGATCCTATGCTTTCGTTTATGCACTGGACACACAGGACTTACCCATATGGTCCCACATGGCTAGGCGTAACAGTTCCGTTGTCGTTTCTGGGACTTAATTATTTCCTTCCCACCTTTTTCTTATTCAAGGCACTTATGACTGGTGCATATTTAGGCACTGCTTATTTTATTGAAAAAGTATTGCGTTCAGTCGATAAAAAGAATGCACTTTTGGGAGTAGTCTTCTTTGCATTTAATCCACTTGTCATTCTTGAAGTATTAGTCTCGGGACATAATGATGTCGTGATGATTTTTTTCTGCATGGTAGGACTGGTTCTTTTCATCTCGAAAAAATATATTCTTTCTTGGTTATCACTTCTTTTTTCCGTTGGGATAAAATTTGCATCGGGATTTTTAGTTCCACTTTTAATTCTCATTCAGTTATTTCGTAGAAGAGGAGTAGCTGTTCCATGGGAAAAAGTGTGGTATGTTTTTATTGTTGCGATGTCATGCGCAGTTATCGCCGCATCTCTTCGGACAAATTACCAACCCTGGTATTTTCTTCTTGTGATTCCATTCGGCGCTTTGCTTCCAGACAAGAAATCAGTGTTGATTCCAGTCATCATTTTTTCACTAACATCACTTCTCAACTATATTCCCTATCTTTATACGGGAGGATGGGACCAGCCAATTCCATTTTATCTTACCTCCCTCAATATCCTCTCAGCAGTAGGAGCACTCATTGTGGGGGGTATTTTTTATATAAAAGAAAGGAAGAGTATCTAACTCTGTCGTGGTTTGCTTCTCTGTAACCACGACTGTATAATCTTCATATGGGATTTATTTTGAAAAATAAGTCAATTCTTCTCATATCTTTGGGAATAGTCACCCTCTATTTCTTACTTCGCTTACCGACACTTATGCAAATTCCTCTTTTTACTGATGAGGCAATTTATATCCGTTGGGCACAGATTGCGAATAATGATGCGAACTGGAGATTTATATCACTCACAGATGGTAAACAGCCTCTTTTTATATGGCTCATGATGCTAACCCTTCGTTTGTTTCAGGATCCACTTATCGCTGGGAGAATGGTCTCAGTTGCTGCAGGACTAGGAACAATGGTTGGGCTTTTCGTCTTAACCCGTGAGCTTTTTAAAAACAAATGGATGGGGATCATTGCTGCTTTTTTATATGCAATTTATCCTTTTTCAGTAGTTTACGATAGACTCGCACTGTATGATAGTCTCGTTGGAACGTTTTCTATCTGGGGACTTTACTTCAGTATTCGGTTAGTAAGAAAAATTTCACTTGAAAACGCATTTATTCTTGGATTCGTAACAGGTCTCGCAACACTTAACAAAACGAACGGATTTTTTACCTTGTATCTCCTTCCTTCGATGACACTCTTTCTGATAGGCCGCAAAATGTACTTTGGAAAAATAGGAAAATTTTTACTGCATACTCTCGTCGTTGTTGTAATGACTTATGTTATCTACTCAATTCTTCGACTTTCACCCTATTTTTATATTATTGAAGAAAAGAATGCTTTATTTGTTTATCCTTTAAAAGAGTGGCTTACTCATCCTTTCATGACCATTTGGCAGAATACGACAGCACTTTTTGACTGGTTCATAAGATATTTTGGAATTCCATTCACATTGGCTTCACTCCTTGCATTTACCAAGCGTGAATATATAAAGGAAAAAATAATACTAGTGCTCTTTTTTGCATTTCCGTTAGTAGCTTTAGCATTTTTTGGTCGACTTATTTATCCCCGTTATATTTTCTTTATGACATTATCACTTCTCCCACTTGTCGCTTATTCACTCTTCTTCACTAGTAAGAAGTTAAAATCAGTTGGATTGAAGGTGGTATTTTTTCTTCTGATTATCTCTTATTCAATCTATACCTCTTTTATGGTACTTTCTGATTTTCCTCAATCACCCATTCCTCGTTCAGATAAAGGTCAGTTACTGACCGGGTGGCCAGCAGGGGTAGGAGTCAATGAATCAGTAGATTTTTTTAAGGAACAGGCGAGGAAAGAACCAATCTTTATAGCTACTCAAGGAACATTTGGTCTTATGCCTTATGCATATGAAATATTTTTAGGAACAAATAAAAATGTCACTATTAAAGGATACTGGCCGATTGATTATGAACTTCCTCAGGAAGTTCTTGAAAATGCAAAAAAACAAAAGACCTATATTGTGTATTATCAGCATTGTCCTGCATGTCCAGTGACAGGAAAAGCTCCGGAAGGATTACCATTGAACGAGATTTTTCATGTCAAAAGGCTTGATAAAGATTCCCAGCTTACTGTTTATGAAGTAAGGGTTGAGTAGTATGCGATCTTTTATAAAAGAACATTGGCTAGCTTTATTCATACTTCTTCTCATTAGTTTTCCCTTAATTTTTCCATTAATTCTTCCAGGAGTGATAAAGACAGATGATGGTGAGTGGTTAATTATCCGTTTTACTGCTTTTTATGAGGCTTTGCGGGATGGACAAATTCCTGTCAGATGGGTATCTCGATTGAATAATGGACTTGGATATCCAGTAATGAATTTTCTCTATTCGGGATATCTTTACCTTAGCACACCTTTTTATGTTCTTACCAGGTCTTATATATTCGCGGTAGAGATGCTTACTGCTGTAACATTGATAATTTCTGCATGGGGAATGTATCTTTGGTTAAAAAGGCATTTCACGTCAACAATCTCGATAATGGGTGCAATTTTTTATCTTTATGCACCATATCACGTTTATGATTTCCTAAAAAGAGGTTCACTCGGAGAGCTACTTTCATTAAGTATCGTTCCATTTATTTTCTATTTTATTGAGAAGAAACAGTATGGAGGAATATCACTAAGTCTGGCACTTCTTCTTCTCTCCCATAACACACTGGCTGCACTCTTTTTACCTGTCATAGGAGGTTATTTTCTTTTGACGACCCATAAAGATAAAAGTTCACGAAGAAATATTTTCTTGTCTTTTCTTCTAGGTTTTGGTCTTGCTGCATTCTTCTGGCTACCTGCACTCTATGAGCTGCAGTATACGGTCTTTTCGTCAAAGGAAGTATCAAATTGGAGAAACTATCTCACACCAGTTCATCTGATCGGAATACCGACGATAGTTCTCATTTTTGGAGGTGGTTTTATTGCGTTTAAAGAGAAAAATTTTCCCATGAGAAAAGAGTTAATTTACTTTGTTGTAGTTGCTCTGCTAGCCTTATTGTTAAGTATTCCATATCCGAAATTTCTTTGGGAAATACTTCCAATTGAATTTGTTCAGTTTCCTTTCCGGTTGCTTTCAGTTGTCATTGTTGCAGTTTCATTTCTTATAGCAGCAATACTTCATGCTTTTAAAAGATCAGGTCAGTTCGCACTATTTGTTCTCATTCTCGTTATTACTATTTCTTTTGGGAACAAATATTATATTTTTGATGTGGAAATGAATAAGGATGATAATTATTTTTCGACCAATCAAGCAACGACAACAGTCCAGAATGAGTATCTTCCTCGTTGGGCCAAGGAGCCGACTCCAATTGTAACTGAGGTTGCAGGAAGTGAGCACGGAAAGATAGAAAACACAGTGAAAGAATCACAGAAAATTACTTTTCAAGTTTCCTCACCTCAGAAGACCAAGGTTATACTTAATCAATTATTTTTTCCTGGATGGCAAGTATTTATAAACGGAGTTAAGAATGAATTGGAAGTAACAGAAGATGGACGCATGAGTATTACTGTGCAAAAAGGTATATCAACAGTTAAATTTGAATTTTTAAGAACTCCAATACGAATAATTTCAGATACAATATCTTTACTGAGCGCTGGCCTATTTGTTCTCCTTACTTTAAGGAAGATGAAAAAAATATGAAGAATTTTTTATTTATTACTATCATAGTGATCTTCTCACTCCTTCTTGTTAAACCGCTTTTTTATGATGGGTTTTATCCCATGCATGATAATACACAAATTACTCGTGTATTTGAAATGAAAGAAGCACTCCTCGATGGAATGTTTCCTGTCAGGTGGGTAGATAATTTAGGGTATGGATATGGTTATCCGATTTTTACGTACTATGCTCCATTTGCTTATTATATTGGCGGAATAATAGCACTCTTTTTCCAGAATGCTGTTATTGGTACAAAAGCGATGATTATACTTGGGACAATACTTTCAGGTATTACAATGTATTTTCTTGCCAGAGAGTTCTGGAGAGAAAAAGGAGGACTGGTAGCGGGAATTTTATATACATTCGCTCCCTATCATGCGCTCAATCTCTATGTCAGAGGAGCTATAGCGGAGCTGTGGGCGTACGTATTCTTGCCACTCGTCTTTTTGGGTTTGTGGAGAATTTATAAAAGAAATAGTTGGGGAAGTGTTATCTTGACCTCACTTAGCCTTGCAGGAGTTATTCTGTCACACAATCTTACTGCTTTAATGCTTTTGCCATTTATTTCGACTGTGTTAATTCTGCTCATAATTATGTCTTTTAGAAAAGATAAAAGAATAAGCATGTTCCTTATTATCTCTTTCCTCCTAGGAGTTCTGATATCAGCATTCTATTGGCTGCCAGCACTAACGCAATTAGAGTTGACTAATGTCAGGTCACAAATTTCAGGAACTGGTACTTACTTTTCTGAACATTATGTCTGTCTTCCCCAACTGTGGTCTTCTCCATGGGGTTTTGCTGGTTCCACGGAGGGATGTCTGGATGGCATGTCATTCCAAATTGGGAAAATCCACATAGGAATGGTATTTTTGGGAATAATTCTTGCTTTTTTTATGAGAAAACGTCAAGAATCAAAAATTATTGTGTATGCAGGTACTGGATTACTTCTTTCCCTTTTTCTTACGCTTGAAGTATCATCATTTATTTGGAATTCAGTATCATTCTTGTCATTTATTCAGTTCCCCTGGAGATTTTTATCTTTTATCATACTCTTTTCATCTTTTATTGCTGGTTTTGTTATTTATTGTTTTGAAGAGTTATTCAGCCTCAAAAAAACAGTATGGATAGGAGTGCTTGGAATTCTCATTATCACGACAATCTATTACGGCAAGTTATTTGTACCGCAAAACATTGTACAAGATGAAGAGAAAGCATCAGATCCACAGTATATTCGTGAAGTTGTTTCACGTATTTCTGATGAGTATTTGCCATCGAATTTTGAAAGACCACATGTCGGATCAAGTGCTGGTAATCTTTTCCCGTCATATATATCAGTTAGCGCTACCATTCTAAAAAATAATGCATCAGAAAAAACTGCTAACGTGAAGAGTACGGAAAAGCAGCAATATACCATGAATCTTGCTTTTTCACCTGCTTGGAAGGTAACAATTCAAGAGAAAAGAGTGACGACTGAGAATAAAGGAGGAAGACTTTCTTTTCAAATTCCTTCAGGTGACATGGTGATTAAAGTTGCATATGTAGAGACAATAATGGAGAAGGCAGGGAATACCTTGTCTATTATTGGTATTTTACTGACTGGTCTTGGTATACTATTATTCAAAGGTAAGAAAAAGAAATGAATAAACTTCCTGAATTATCAATATTTTTTCCATTTTGGAATGAAGAAAAGAATATAGAAGCAGTTACTAAAAGAGCCCTTGAAATAGCTCCTCAGATTGCAGATAAGTGGGAAATATTACTCATTGATGATGGTTCGTCTGATAAGACTTTTCAAATCGCACAAAGATTGGAAAAAGAGTATAAAAATGTCCGTACTATCTCACATAATCCAAATAGAGGGTATGGCGCAGCATTAAAGTCTGGATTCGAACATAGTAAGTATAGATATATTGTATTTACTGATGGAGATTTGCAATTTGATTTCTCTCAAGTGGATAGATTTATTGAGCGTATTGAGGACGTTGATATCGTTATTGGATATCGAGAGAAGCGAAGAGATCCATTTAAGAGACATATACTTGCAACACTCCTAAAAGTATGGGATTTTATGTTTTTTCATTTCTTTTTTAAAGATATCGATTGTGGCTTTAAGATGTTTAAGAAGGAAGCGCTTGATAAAATTATGCCCTTAAGATCTGAAGGAGCAATGATCACAACAGAGTTACTCGCGAAAGCGAAAGCAAAAAACTTGAAGATAAAAGAAGTGGGTGTAACTCATCTTCCCAGAAAGTATGGTGAACAGAGTGGAGGCAACCTCTCAATTATAATAAGGGCCATGCTTGAAACATTTATTCTCTTCTGGGATATTCGTTACAAGAGATTCTAATTAACCTCTTTATGCAGGAAATTGATGTTGCAACTATTAAAAAGCGCTCTATTACGGGTGTTTTTTCGTTGGTAACGCGAACATTCTTTATTCAAATTATCAGTCAGGTTGTAACTTTTTTACTAACAGTTTATCTGTCACCGACAGATTATGGAGTATTTTTCCTTGTTTCGACTGTGATTGTTTTTTTGACTTATTTCTCAGACATCGGTTTGGCCGCAGCCCTGATTCAGAAAAAAGATGAAGTAACAGTCGATGACCTAAAAACAACGTTCACTATTCAGCAACTGTTGGTTGTGACGATGGTAATAATAGGTCTTGCACTTTCACCTGTCATCGCATCACTTTATGACTTAAATACTCCAGGCGTACAGCTCTATCAAGCATTGGTAATTGCATTTTTCCTCTCATCTCTTAAGACAATTCCTTCAATTCTTCTTGAAAGGCAGTTAAAATTCCAAAAGCTTGTTATTCCTGAAATTGTTGAGACGCTCGTCTTTAATGTATTAATTCTTATTCTGGCTATAAATGGATTTGGAATTACCAGCTTTACTTATTCCGTACTTGCTCGTGGATTTGTGGGTGTTGTTGTTCTATACTTTATTGCTCCTTGGAAAATCCAAATTGGAATAAGTAGACAGTCTGCCTCCAAATTACTCTCCTTTGGCCTTCCATTCCAAGCTAATTCATTATTAGCATTAATAAAAGACAATCTCTTCTTTCTTTATTTAGGTGCTGTTCTTCCCAAACCTGCGCTTGGTTATATTGGAGTGGCTCAAAAATGGGCTTATATACCATTAAGGCTCATAATGGACAATCTTATCCGTATTACCTTCCCTTCATTCTCTCGGTTAACTGACAATCCTCCTTATCTTGCCAAGGCTATAGAAAAGACATTGTTCTCAACAATGGTATTTATTTTTCCGTCATTAGCAGGAATGGTACTTCTTATGCCTCAATTTATTGAGATCTTTCCGAAATATGAGAAGTGGGAGCCAGCTCTACTCTCACTCTTTTTCTTTGCAATAAATGCGGCTCTCTCATCAATTACAACACCTCTGACGAATGCATTAAATGCAATTGGAAAGATAAAGATGACACTCAAATTGATGATTTTCTGGACCGGTGCAACGTGGGTATTAACACCAATTCTCATTATGTTCTATGATTTTAATGGTGTAGCTATCGCATCAGCATTAGTCTCACTGAGTGTCTTTGGGGTAGTCTATCTCGTAAAAAAAGATATTCCGTTTACACTTCTTCCACAATTTTTACCTCCATTTGTGGCAACAGGTGTTATGAGTGTTTTTCTTTATTTTATCGGAAATATGCTTATAGTTGATTTCTTAACACTTTTTATAACAATTGCGATGAGTGGAATAGTCTATATGGGAACCCTTTATCTTATTGCAGCAAAACAGATCAGATCTGATATACAATTAATTAGAGAGAATCTTAAAAAATAATGAATACTATATCTGTTGTTATTTCTGCATTTAATGAAGAAAAGCATATTGAAGACTGTTTAAAGTCACTTTCATGGGCTGATGAAATTATTGTTGTTGATAATTCATCTACTGACGCAACAGCACAAATAGCAAAAAAATATACCAAGAAGATATTTACACAAAAAAATGATCCTCTTCATATTGATACTCAAAAAAATTTTGGATTTAGTAAAGCGAAGGGTAACTGGATATTATCACTTGATGCTGATGAGCGAATTCCTGAGAAATTAGCTCAGGAGATAAAAGAAAAGGTAAAGGATAGTATTTACAATGGGTATAAAATCCCTAGAAAAAATATTATTTTTGGAAAATGGATTGAGCATTCATTTTTCTGGCCTGATCATCAGGTAAGACTTTTTAAACGAGGAACAGGGAAATATGTATCTGAGGAAGTCCATAAACAACTGGAAATTGAAGGTCAGATCGGTGTATTAGAACAGCCATTCATTCATGAGAATTATCAATCAGTATCACAGTATCTTCAAAAAATGGATAGATATACAGAGAATGAGGCAGACTCATTAGTTAAGAAAAATATTCATTATCATAGAACAGATGCAATAACACTTCCCGTCCGTGATTTTCTCAAAACATTTTTTCTCCAGGAAGGATACAAAGATGGAATTCATGGACTTGTGATCAGCATTCTCCAATCTTTTTATACGTTTCTTGTTTGGGCAAAGGTTTGGGAAAAGCAGGGATTTATTGAAACAACTGGAGATAAAGCGTTCTTAAAAGAATTATTCAGCGCTGGGGAACATTTACAATCAGAAGTGAAATACTGGTTTTTAACTCTCATGATTCATAATACGCTTAATCCAATTAAACAGACAAAATTAAGGATACAAAGAAAAATCCATAAAAAACTATCAGAGAGATGAAACATATTGCAATTTCTATACTTGATTACAACGGAAAAGAAGAAACACTTGCATGTCTTAAATCACTAGATGAGCTCAATGTCAGTGGAATAGCACTATCAGTTGTTATTGTTGATAACTATCCTCAAGCAGTCTTTTCAGTTGATGGAAAGAAATATAAAAACTTTGAACCGATTATTTTTAAAACAAAAGAGAATTTGGGTTTTGCTGGAGGACACAATGTTGGAATTAAAAAATGCCTCGATTTAGGTGCTGAAGCAGTTCTTATACTCAATAATGATACTCGAGTAGATCCAAATCTTTTGCAAGAGTTATTAAAAGTTTGGCAAGATGAGAAGAAGGTAGGTGCGATTATTCCAAAGATTTATTTTGAAAAGGGAAATGAATATCATAAAGAAAAATATAGGAAAGATGAGCTTGGTAAGGTAATTTGGTATGCAGGTGGGCATATTGATTGGTCAAATGTCTATGGTGTGCATGAAGGAGTAGATGAGGTAGATAATGGACAGTTTGAAGTAACAAAACAAACAGATCTCATGACTGGGTGTTGTGTGCTTATTCCAAAAGATGTACTTGAGAGGGTAAAAGGTTTTGATAATAGATATTTCCTCTATTTTGAAGATGCTGATCTTAACCAAAGAATTAAGATGAGTGGATATTCCATTTGGTTTGCTCCAAAAGCGATACTTTGGCATATCAATGCAGCATCAACTGGTGGATCTGGTTCGACACTTCAGGATTATTTCTTTAGTAGGAATCGATTATTATTCGGTATGCAGTATGCTCCTATGAGAACAAAAATTGCTTTGCTTCGTGAATCAGTACGATTACTCAGAAACGGGAGGGAGTGGCAGAAGAAGGGAATAGTTGACTATTTTAGAAGGCGTTTTGGGAAGGGGAGTTACCCAAGGTGAGTAAAGTAACAGCAGTAGTGATTGCAAAGAATGAAGAGAAAATGATTGAGAAATGCCTCGAATCGCTCTCTTTTGCTGATAGTATTTTAGTAGTTAATAATTCATCAGAGGATAGAACTATTGAAATAGCTAAGAAAAAAGGTGCAAAGGTAATTGATATTGATTTAAATGATTTTTCCAAAATTCGAGAAGTTGCACTTGATAAGGTAAAAACAACTTATATCCTATATGTTGATGCGGATGAAAGAGTCACACCTCAGTTAGCTGACGAAATAAAAAATGTTATTAGTAATAATGATTCCAATATTGGCTGTTATAAGTTGGTTCGTCAAAACTATTATCTTGGTAAAAATGTATGGCCTACAAAAGAAAAACTAGAAAGACTATTTCGAACGAAAAGTTTGAAAGGATGGAAAGGAACATTACATGAAACAGCAGAATTTGATGGTGATGTAGGAGAGTTATCAGCTGTTCTTGAACACTATACGCATCGTGACTTAACAAGTATGGTAGAAAAAACAAATAAGTGGTCAGAAATTGAAGCATACAATAGATATAAGGCAAATCATCCAAAGATGCAGTGGTGGAGATTTCCGCGTGTTATGATTCAGGCATTCCTTAAGTCTTACGTTAAAGATCAGGGGTGGAAAGCAGGAACAGTGGGATTAATTGAGAGTACGTACCAAGCATTTAGTATCTTTATTACCTATGCAAAATTATGGGAAATTCAGGAGAAAAAGCAGAATTAATGCTTTTTTTGAGATGAAACCCAACCTCTAATTTCGTCAATAGTTAGCCTTTTTGTCGCAAAACGGAAGAGATAGATAATTTCAAGAATTCCAAGTGTATTTAAAATAAGTAGAACAAGGAACCAATTTCTCTGCCGAAGTGATGCACTTCTCCAGAGAGCTATTCCTTTCCAGAATAGAGACCATGCTGTAAGTAAATAGAAAGTTATCGGGAGTTGATCTAAATTCATATACAGATCCTATCATACGTACTCAAGTATTGCAAAACTTGGTACAATGATAGTATGCGAATAGGAGTATACGATCCATATTTAGATACCATGTCTGGAGGTGAGAAGTATATTCTTACTGCTGCTGAATGCTTAGCAAGAGATCATGACGTTACTATCTTCTGGGATAAAAGGGAGGAAATTCAACAGTTAGCTGAGAAACGGTTTGGATTTAATCTAAGAAAATTTGAATTTGCGCCAAATATTTTTTCTCAAAAAACACCTCTTCTTGAACGTTTGGGAGAAACCCGAAAATATGATGCAATTCTCCTTTTAAGTGATGGAAGTATACCCGTTATTTCATGCCCTCTTATACTTCATTTCCAATCCCCATTACCATGGGTTAATGGGCAGACTCTGAAGAATAAAGTAAAAATGTCACTTGTCCATGCAGTAGTCTGTAATTCAAAATTTACCAAGTCTTATATTGATAAAACATTTCATATCGATAGTCATGTGCTGTATCCTCCAGTTGAGATTAATACATATATTAAGACTAAAAAGGAAAATATCATATTGAACGTAGGAAGATTTGGGATTCAGCAAAGTGGTTCAAGTTTTAAAAAACAAGATGTACTGGCAGAAGTATTTGTGAGAATGGTTAAAAATGGCCTTACAGGGTGGAAACTCGTTTTTGTAATGAACGTTTCAGAAAAAGATTTGGGAATTGCAAATGAATTTAAAAAGAAGTACAGCAAATACCCAATTCTTTTTCACATCAATCAGTCAAATGATACTGTTTGGGAGATGTACAGAAAAGCAAAAATTTATTGGCATGCGGCAGGATTTGGTGAAAATATCTTGAAAAATCCTGACCGTGCTGAACATTTTGGTATGTCAACCGTTGAAGCGATGGGTGCAGGTGCTGTTCCTGTTGTGTATGGAGCAGGTGGCCAAGTTGAAATAATTAATTCATCTGAAGTAGGAATGATCTGGAATACAGAAGAAGAACTCATAGCGAATACTTTAGAAATCATCAAAAATGTTAAAAAATGGGAAAATATTAGTTCTGGTGCAAAAAAAAGAGCAGGTGACTTTAGTAAAGAAAAATTTTGTGAGAGCTTACATAAAATTCTTCCATGAAAAAAATATTCATAATTTTATTTTTTCTTTCCCTGTTTGGAATTTTTTATAAACCAGTACTTTTTGAATCACGTTATCCTATTCCTTCAGACAATCTCGTTTTTCTTTTCCATCCCTTTAGAGACTATTTTGCAGATACAAATCCTCGAGGAGTACCATATAAAAATCCCTTAGTGGTTGATCCTGTAACTCAGCAAATTCCCTGGAAAACACTTGGATTAAGTGAAATGACATCCGGCAATCTACCACTTTGGAATCCGTATAGTATGGCTGGTTATCCACTTCTTGGGAATATACAGTCATCTCCACTTTACCCTTTTAATTTCATTCTTACTCTTCCTTTTATCCACGGATGGACTATTTTTATCATACTACAGCAAGTATTCGCTGGAATTTTTTTCTATTTATATGTTAGAAATCATAAGTTCTCTGAAATAGCCTCTCTTCTTGGATCTGTAGCGTTTTCGTTTTGCGGCTTTATAATTTCTTGGCTTGAATGGGGAACTATCGTGCATACCGGAATATGGCTGCCACTTATACTTCTCTCAGTTGATAAATACACACAAGAAGCATCTCAAAAGAAATGGTTGCTCGTTCTAGCAAGTAGTATTGCAATGTCATATCTTGCAGGTCATCTCCAAACATTTGTCTATATAATACTCTTTACTCTTTTTTATTCTCTTATTTTTATACCTATTAAAAAAAATGTTGTTTTCGGCTTAACTATTTTTCTTGTTTTCTTGTTTCTCTCACCCGTAGTTCTGGCACAAGTCACCCATCTTCTGCTATCTGCCAGAAATGTTGATCTTAATTGGCAACAGCCTGGATGGTTCCTGCCATGGCAGCATCTTGTGCAGTTTCTAGCTCCTGATTTTTTTGGTAACCCGTCAACTGGAAATTATTTTGGAATATGGAATTATGGAGAATTTATTGGATATATTGGAATACTTCCACTCCTATTTGCATTTATTGCTGGAATATTTGTGAAAAGTAGAAGAACATTATTTTACATAGGTGCAGTTCTCATCTCACTTCTATTAATGCTACCCAATCCAATTTCACAACTTCCTTTCCAACTATCAATTCCCTTTTTAGCTTCTGCTCAGCCGACAAGATTATTATTTATTGTGGATTTTGCTCTATGTGTGTTAGCTGTCATAGGTTTTGATTATTTGATCAAAACAAAGAAAAGGTTAAATATTTCATTGATTTTTCCACTTTCTTTTGTCCTTCTTCTTTTTCTTCTTGGGTATTTCATTGTAGGAAAGAATGTAGATTATATTCAGTATTGGAATGTAACGAAAAGAAATCTTATATTACCTACAACATTACTTGTTTCATCAACCGTTTTGCTCCTTTTCCATTCATATTTTCCTGAGAAAAAAAGAATTTTTGCATCTCTTGTTATTCTTTTAGTGTCTGTATTAGATCTTTTATTCTTTGCTAGTAAATATACTCCATTTGTTTCAGCAGATTTCTTTTACCCTAAATCGTCAGTTATTTCATATTTAGAAAAGAATGTAGAGGAAAATAGAATAATGGCCACTGACAGACGGATTTTTCATCCCAATATCCCATCTTTTTATAAAATTCAGAGCGTAGATGGGTATGACCCTCTTTATCTCCAAAGATATGGTGAATTGATGGTTGCAGCTAAAAGAAATGAGCCAGATATTTCAAGTCCATTTGGCTTTAACAGAATAATAACTCCAAATAATATTGACAATGAAATTATAAATCTCCTTGGAGTAAAATATATTTTGACTTTGACAGACTATAGTAATGAAAAACTTGAGAAGGTATTTCAGGAAGGAGAAACTCGTGTCTATGAAAACAAGAATGTGTTCCCTCGAGTATTCTTGGTAAATAATCTCGTAGTAGTTGATAGTAAAGAAGATGCTATTAAAGAAATGTTTAGGCCTGATGTGAATTTGAGGACAACAGCAATAGTTGAAAATGAGAGTGATACCCTAAGAAAAAAATTTGCGTCTGGATCTGCAACTATACTGGATTATCAAGCTAATAGAGTGAGTATAGAGGTATTAAGTGAAGGAGATTCATTTCTCGTCTTTACGGATACATTCTACCCAAGCTGGAAAGCTTTTATTAATGAAGAGCTAACAATAATTCATAGAACAGATTATAATTTTAGAGGAGTTATTGTGCCAAAAGGGAAACATGTCGTAGAATTTAGAAATACGCTACTATAATTATGAAAATTAGTGTTGTTGTTCCAAATTATAACGGTGAGAAATTACTTCGAGAAAGTCTTCCCCGTATGATTGCAGTACTTGATACATATGGAAAAAAAACAAAATCTGACGTTGAGTTGATCATAAATGATGATGGGTCAACCGATAACAGTAGACAGCTGCTTGCTCAGCTAGAAAATGAAAAAAAAAGAGGACGAGTACATTTTATTACCCTCGCAAATGGAAGAAATTATGGCTTTTCTACGACGGTCAATAGAGGAGTTAAAAAGGCGAGTGGTGAAATTGTGATTTTATTTAATACAGATGTACTTCCTGAAGATGGATGTATTGATCCATTAGTAAAACATTTTAGTGATGAAAAAATATTTGCTGTTGGGTGTATGGATAAAAGTGTTGAGGGTGACACAATAGTACTTCGTGGAAGAGGAGTAGGTGAGTGGAAGAAAGGTCTTTTAGAGCACAGACCAGGAAATCTTAGTAAAAGTAATACGTTATGGGTGAGTGGAGGAAGTGGGGCATTTCGGAAATCTATATGGGATGAGTTAGATGGATTAAATGAGCTTATGAATCCATTTTATTGGGAAGATATTGATCTTTCATATCGTGCATTGAAATCTGGCTATAAATTAGTTTTTGAAAAAGAAAGTACTGTCATTCATAAACATGAAGAGGGTGCAATTAAAAAAATGACCACACCTAAAAGAGTAAGAGTAACAGCATACAGAAATCAATTTATCTTTACCTGGACAAATGTGAGTGATTTAACACTTATATCCATGCATCTTTTCTTTCTTCCTTTTCATATAGTTCGAGCGATAGTAAATAAAGACGCATCATTTCTTGAAGGACTGATGAAAGCGATTCTTCTTCTTCCATCCATTCTCAAAAAAAGAAAAAGTGTACAAAAAAAGAGGAAAATTAGTGACCATGATGTCATTAGGTCAATAAGGTGATGTAATGTTTTTCGAAATTATTTTATTTATTTTTGTACTTTTTTTTGTTATTTATCTACCTGGAGTATTTCTCCTTCGTATATCTCGTTTTCCCTTTGAGGAAAAGTTGATGTCTCTTCCATTGGCACTTAGTATTGGAATTACTTGTTTCATACTAGGAACATACGGATTATCTTTTGTAGGATTTGCCTACCTTTATCATGTATTGCTAATTCCTATTTGGTATAAGGAATTAAAAATAATTTATGAAAGTTATAAAAACAAGAAAAAAAATTCCGTAGATCCTTTTTTGTTAGTAATACTTTTTATTGGCTCATTCTGGATGAGTTTTCTCATGTGGAATTCAGGGAAAGAAGTGAATGGAGAGCTTTATTTTTATGGTGTTAATGCAATTGATGCTATTTGGCATTTAAGTCTTATTGGGAATTTATCCTATCATTTCCCACCAACACATCCAGGATTAGCAGGTGAGGCATTACGAGGATATAATTTTTTCTATGATTTCTTCTTGGCACAACTCCATGTATTTTATTCATTTTCACCAAATGACCTCTTTTTTAGATTGATGCCATTCTTTTTATCTTTCTTGTATGGTTTGAGTGGTTTTGCACTTGCCTCTTTCTTAAAATTAAAACGATTTACCCAGTACATATTTGTCTTTCTCCTCTATTTTGGGTTTGGATTGGAACAATGGGTTTCATTTTTATTTAACGTGTTTTTTAATCCTGGTATAGTTCATACTTCAGCAAATATTGTAGATCCATCGGTAATACTTTCAATAACTTTGTTATTTTGTATTGTTATCTTATTTTTTTCTTCAAAGACGAAAACACAACTTTTAATAGCATCGTTTATATTAGGAGTTCTCCCTATGATAAAAATTTATACTGCTGTTATGTGCTTTGCTGGGCTTGGAATAGTTGCGCTTATTCATCTATTAAAAAGGGATTTTAGGTATTTCTTAACTCTTTTGGGAGGATCAGTACTTGCAGCATTCTTGTATCTTCCAATAAATTTCGGTGCGGGTAGTCTTATATTTGCACCTTTTCTTCTTTATAGACACTTTATGGAAGGAGCAAAGTTTTTTACTGAGTATCAATGGGCTCTTAAATATCAAACCTATATGGCAGACAATAATATTATTCGAATTGTTCAACTTTATGTTATTGCTCAAGCTTTTTTCTTTATTCCTAGTCTTGGTATAAGACTTATGTCATTAAGACTCCTCCCAAGATTATTTAAAAGAGAATTTTATACTGATACTCACATTTTTTTCCTTGTTAGTATTATAACTGGATTTGTTATCCCTACATTTTTCATCCAAAGCATTGCCGTCTTTGTTGTATTACAGTTCTTGTGGATAGCATTTATTCTTCTTTTATTGCCTACTGCAATCTCTCTTACAGAAGGGATAGATCTTAAGAAAAAAATAAAAGTTATTTTGATTTTTGTTGTATTGCTTATTATTGCAATTCCAGATATTACTCATCTTTATAATCATTACACCACAGAGCCGTATAAAATTGAAAAAGATCTAACTCTTACTTTTAATAAGATTAAAAGAACAATATCTGTAAGTGACTCAATACTTGTGGTTAACGCTGTGACAACCAAAGAATTCCCAGATGGTAAATTAGTATATGGAACACCGATAGCTTCTGCCTCAACATTAAGGAATGTTTATTTTGAGCCAGAAGTACTTGAGTTTTATAAATTTGAAAAGCTACAATCTGAAAGGACAAACAACGTTTTAGAGCTACATAAGGCACTCAACTCATGCGATAATAGTATGATCAAACAAAGAATAAAGAAGGTTCAAGAGGAAGAGAGCAGTGTGAAGTATATATTAACCCTGAAAAAGTATGAGTGTGTTGAAAATAATGACTGGTTGAAACCAGTAATAGATGAAGGGATATACTCACTTTATAAAATAGAGTAACTATGAAATTATCAATAATAGTACCAGTATTTAATGAGGAGAAAACAATTGAAACCGTTTTAGATAGGCTATATGAGATAAAGATACCAAAAGTTGATTTTCATATAACAATTGTTAATGATGGATCAAAAGATAAATCTTCTACATTAATTAAGAAAAAGATTAAAAATAAAAAAAATACTACCTATATTGAGCACACCATAAATAAAGGAAAGGGTGCAGCCATACATACAGGAATTAAGCAAACAAAAGGGGAATTTATTGTCATTCAAGATGCAGATCTCGAATACCACCCATCAGATTTAATAAAACTGCTTCAACCAATTATTTTAAAAAAAGCGAAAGTAGTTTATGGAACTAGACTTAAAAGATTGCCTAATATAAAAAAAGAAGAATCTTCACCTCGTTTCCTCCTCCATTATTTTGGGAATAGATTTTTAAGTTTCGTGACAAGTGTTTTGTATTTTCAGTGGATTACCGATATGGAGACCTGTTACAAAATAATTCCTAGAGAATTTTTTAACAGCAAGGTGCTTCATGGAAAGGGATTTAATTTTGAGCCAGAAGTAACAGCTAAATTGCTTAAATCAGGTTATAGAATACATGAAGTAGCAATTTCTACAGTACCCAGAGGATACAAGGAAGGAAAAAAACTCCAAACGTTTCCCGAGGGGCTTAAAGCATTGTGGACGTTAATTAAATATAGGTTTGTAGATTAATATGAAAAAATATATTAAATTGCAGAAATATTTCCTCTTACTGTCTTTCATAGTTTTATTATCAGCAATTTTACGATTTGTTTACCTAGGTTCTCATCCTCCTTCTCTCACTTGGGATGAGGTTGCTATTGGTTATAACGCGTACTCAATAGGCATCGACGGAAAAGATGAGTACGGGAAAGTGCTTCCTTATCAATATTTCGAATCTTTTGGTGATTTCAAGCCACCATTAGCAATTTATCTTGATGTTTTACCTGTCAAGATCTTTGGTTTAACTCCTTTTGCTGTTAGATTCCCATCAGCATTATGTGGTGTCTTGTCAGTACTTATGACGTATTTTCTCACAAAAAGAATTTTTGAGAATAGTTCAAAAAAAGAAATATTAGCGCTTGTTTCCGCTTTTATCCTCGCAATTTCTCCTTGGCACATAATGCTATCAAGAGGAATGTTTGAAGCAAATATAGCGACCTTTTTTTTAATAAGTGGTGTTTGGGCTTATCTCTCTGCTATGCAGGGAAAGAAGTGGCACCTATTTTTCGCTGCATTTTTTTTCGTAGCAAGCATTTACACTTTTAATAGTGCAAGGATTGTTGCACCTTTGTTAGTAGTACTATTAAGTTTGAGATATATTAAAGTATTGTGGAAAAATAAAGTATATTCGATTGGAGCTGGAATATTCGGATTGATCCTCTTTCTTCCGATTTTACCATTTCTTCTTTCAGATCAGGCCGCATTGCGTTTTCATGAAGTTAATATTTTTACAGACCCTACCCCTATAGTTACAAGTAATCAGGAAATTGTAAACGATTCAGGCGAAATTTGGTCTAAAATCCTTCATAACTGGAGGGTTGTTTATATTTTATCATTCATAGATCACTATTTCGATCATTTTAATCCATCTTATCTTTTTATTACAGGAGATGAAAATCCAAAATTCTCACTTCAGGATGTAGGACAACTGTACTTGTGGGACTTGCCATTTTTTATCATTGGTATACTTTTTCTCTTTCGAAAAAGAGAGGGTGTGTGGTGGCTCATTCCGCTTTGGTTACTCATTGGTCTTATTCCAGCAGGTACTGCAAGAGAAACACCTCATGCACTCAGAACTGAGGCCTCGCTTCCTACATTTCAGATATTTATTGCATATGGAATAGTGAGTGTATTCGAAATGATGAAAGTGATTAATTTGAAAAAACAATATAGATATGGCCTATTGATAATACCTATTCTACTTCTATTTTTTAACGTATTTTATTTTCAGTATCAATACTGGAAGATTTACCCTGTTCGATTTTCTCGTGAGTGGCAGTATGGATATGAACAATCAATTAATTATGTAAATATAAATAAAGAGAAATACAATAAATTTTATATAACAGAAGAATTAGGAAGAGGATACATTTACTATCTTTTTTATATGAAAGTACCTCCACAAGAGTTTAGGAATACAGCAAATATTCATAGAGATACGTATGGGCTTGTTGATGTTGAAGGATTTGATAAATTTGTTTTTTCAAAATCTGTTGAAACACTGCCTAAAGAAGAAGGTGTACTTTACATAAATACACCAGACAAAGTACCGAGTGGAGCAAAAGTAGTTAAAACATTTTACTTACTTGATGAATCTGAAAGATTGACAGCATATGAGTTTATTTAAAAAAATTCCATCAATTTACTATTTAATAATGATTATTTTGCTTGGATCAACTCTCCGGTTGTGGCAATTGGGGAATGTCCCGGCATCACCAGACTGGGATGAAGCATCTCTTGGATACAATGCTTATTCCTTCCTTTTGACGGGGAAAGATGAATATGGAAAGACTTTTCCACTGATTTTAGAATCTTTTGGTGATTTCAAACCAGCATTATATTCGTACCTTGCAATACCTACCATTGCTCTTTTTGGGTTAACAACTTTTGCTGTGCGGCTACCATCGGCCATATTAGGAATTCTGACTCTTCTTATCGTTTATGGTATTTGTCAAAATCTCTTTAGAAGAAGAGATATATCACTTTTAACTACCTTATTTCTTGCTCTCTCGCCTTGGCATATTCAGTTCTCACGAGTAGCATTCGAGACAAATGTAGGACTATTTTTTAATGTTCTTGGTGTTTTTCTTTTTCTGACAAGTTTCAAAAAGAATATCATTCTCCCATTTTCAATACTCAGTTTTGGTTTGAGTATGCATACATATCAAAGTGAAAAAGTCTTTGTACCACTCATGGGACTTATTCTCTGCATTTTATTTTATAAAGAGGTAATTAAAATTCCGAAAAAGATTATTGCCTTAAGTTTTTTGGTAGGTCTTGTCATCATCTCACCAATAATTATGTCACTTATTGGTGGTGGAGAGACATTAGGGAGAGCAAAAGGAGTAAGTATTTTCTCTCAAGTTACTGAGGACTATATGAAGTCATGGAGAATTTATGAGAAAAGTAAATCAGAGCAGGATATTTTAGGTATGATTTTTAACAGTAAATATATGTTTTATCTCAAAAATATTATTTCTAATTACATTTCTCACTTTGATATCAATTGGTTATTCGTACATGGTGATATCCCACGACATCATGCTCCTCGGGTGGGGTTAATATATCTTTTTGAACTCCCCTTAATTTTTATGGGTATTTATTCATTAGTTTTTCATAAATGGAAAAGAAACGTGAAGCTATTTATCCTTCTATGGATACTGATTGCACCAGTCGCTGCGTCTGTAACAATTGATGTGCCTCATGCTGTCAGAACGTTAAATTTTCTCCCAACATTCCAGATACTTACTGCGCTTGGTTCATTAGTTTTTTTGTCAATCATTCAACGTTCTGCAAGTAGGTCGTCTATAAAAAGAATCACAGCAAAGATAGGGGTTGGTATATTCATTGTTGTTGCGCTTGCAAATATTTCTTTTTATCTCAATCAATACTTCGTTCAGATGAATTATTTTTATGCAAAAGACTGGCAGTATGGATATGACGAAGCTGTTGACTATGTGAATAGGGTACATGTTAATTATGATAAGGTAGTAATTTCTAATGTAACTCCTCTTGACCAATCGTACATTTTCTTCTTATTCTATTTAAAATATCCTCCTCATGAGTATCAAATAGAGAAAGCAACTTCAAGTGAAAAGAGTATAAAGAATTTCAACAAATTTGAATTTAAAAAAATTGAATGGAGTGCAGATAGAAATATTTCAAATACATTATTTATGGGGACTCCAGTTGATTTTCCAGAAGAAGGGAAGAGGGTGAAAACCATCAAGTACCCCAGCGGAGAGGATGCAATCGTTTTCGTTGAGTCCTAGGTTATTTTCTGTTAATTTTTGTAATATTTAACCAGTATTTATCTTGAACAAGTTCTTTGTCTTTCCCTTCATATTCAAAGTATCCATTCGCACGACGCATTTCATCTAATGGCTTTACAAAAATAACAATTAATGTCTCATCGGCATTTTCATAAATTATAGATTCATTATTTTGAAAAATAACCTTATCGCTGGGAAAATCAACAATATCGCTTAATTGACCTGTTTGTGTCAGATAGTCGATGCTTTCAACCAATTTGCTGTTAAAATGAAGGTGAGCACTTCTTGTAGCTTTTTCACTAAAAGTGATCTTCATCTTCTTTTCTGCTTCAGCAACTTTTTCTGAATTTAAGCCATTTTTGTTGAAGTCAAAGTATCCAGGCGAGTAAAATTCACGAAACTCCCAAAAGTTTCGTTCATCTAAATTCCTTGTTTGTTGTGTTTTAGAAATGAACGTGTTTAAAATCATTTCTCTTTTTTGGGGAAAAAGTGAACTAGAGATTTTTGGTGTTAGGGTTATAAAAGTTGCAAGGGTAATAATTACAAGAATTAGAATAAAGTAAAGCTCATTACTATGAGTATTTTCATTTGAATTTTGTGTTTTACTGCTCACTTTACTATAATGCATATACGGTGAAAATAAAGCGTCTTGATTATCTTTATATAGTCTTTATTTTCTTTTTGTCAATCGTATTTCTCTTTGATTTTTTAGTTAATCCTGGTCGTCTTGCTAGCTTCGATGCTCCTTTCCATATAACAAATATGGCCCAGTTTGCTCTTGCTCTTTATGGCGGAGACTTTCCTGTCATCTGGACAGATGGATTTGCAAATTATGGACTTCCTATTGGTATTGTAGCACATCAATTAACAAGTTATATTGGAGCGATTTCTACTTTACTTCTCAACAATCCTTATGACGGTTTTAAAGTTGTCTCTTTTATTGCTGTTGCTTTTTCTTCAGTTGGTTATTACCTTTTTTTGAGAAAATATTTTTCTATTTTGCCTTCAACTGTGGCAACCTTCATTTACCATTTTGGCGCCTATAGAATTTTTAATTTTTATGTCAGAGGTGCAATGCCAGAGATATTTTCTGGAATATTTTTACCTTTTATATTGATCGGTCTGTATGAGTTTATTAAGGAAAGAAGAATGCGGGGATTAATTATTTTAGGTTTTTCAATTTTTTTCTTAGCAATTACTCACCCTATGATGCTTTTATTATATAGTTTTGTTTTTCTACCTTACTGTCTTTATCTTTTTATTCAACAGGCACGTTTTAATATAAGAGATGTCATATCTAAAAAGACTTTCAAACAAAGTATTTTACTTGGAATATCGGCTTTTCTCAGTATTGGTGCCTCAAGTTTTTATTTGATTCCACTCCTAAGAGAAATAAAGTATTTTTACTATGGACATAATACAACAAATTTAGAGCAGAGTAGTTTTTTTACACCACTCACCTTTATAAATTTCTCTTGGGAGTATTTTACTGCCCAGGAAGTATTTACTAGAGGTCATATAGTTACGTTAGGAATAATTGAGCTGATTCTTTTGTTACTAGGAATTATTTCAGTTGGATTTGTTTTACGAAATAAAAAGAAAACTGAAGTAGATAATTTACTCATATTTGTTGTCTTGAATGCCTTTATCTTGCTTTTCTTTATGACTCCGTTATCGAAAGGTATTTATGAGACAGTTAACTTTTTAGGAAACATACAATTCACATGGAGAATGTTGTCCGGACTTCTTTTCCTTCTCCCGATCATAGCGGCTTTTTTACTATCAAAGAAACATTCGTTTATACTAGCTGGTATTATCGTGATTTTGGTGATTGTCTTACGATTTCCTCAATTATATGGAAAGAATTTTACAGCTATACCGATTGAAACCTACTATAAAACGAGCATTAATGTTCATTCTGTTCTCCAATAGCGGTAATGCTTACCTATTCCAAACGAA
>CAYRJZ010000002.1:57000-224909 GCA_964424775.1 uncultured Gammaproteobacteria bacterium
AATCACAGGATTATCCAGAGAAAAAAGTGAAAGGTGAGATAATTGCTGGAGAGGGAAAGATAACTGAACGTGAAGAGAAAAACTCTCAAAGGTCATATGCTGTTACATCAGATAAGGGTGTAAGAATGGTAGATAACACGTTCTATTTTCCAGGATGGAATGTCTATATAGACGGGGTAAAGACAAATATTCAGTTTCAAGATCCAGAGTATCGAGGTGTCATAACATATGATGTCCCTCCTGGTGAACATACTATTGAAATAAAATTTGAAGATACAAAGTTAAGGTTGCTAAGTAAAATTATGTCTATTTTTTCAATAAGTGGTTTCCTAATTTTCGTTATTATGAGAAAAAAAAGTAGTAGATTTTATTCGGTAATATGATAAAAAAGATTGATTTTTTTTCTGCTTTGTTTATTTTCTTTCTTACGGTACTTACACTTTTGCCACTTTTCCTTGAGCAGCATCGATCATCAAATATGGATGGTATAGTACATACACTAGTCCCACAATTATTTGCCAATGCAATGAGACAAGGTGAATTTCCAGTTACATGGACAGATGGATTTGCAAATTATGGACTTCCACTTGGTATAATTTCTCACCAGGTAACTACATATCTTATTGCATTTGGTATATTGTTATTCAACAGCCCAACAATTGCTTTTAATATCGTTGCATTTATCGGATTCTTTTTCTCGTCCTTATTCTTTTACATATTTTTAAGATTTTATTTCAGGGAATTACCTTCTTTATGTGCCGTAATATTCTTTCACTTTGCTCCATATAGAATTCTTAATATTTTTATAAGAGGAGCTATCCCTGAGTTTTTTGCAGGAGTATTCATCCCGTTAATATTAATTGCTTTGTATCTCGTCATTAAGAAGAAACATGTTTTTGGTCTCTTTCTCTTATCCCTAACGGTGGCATTACTCATTCTTACTCACCCATTTATGTTAGTTGTTGGAAGTGTATTATTTATTCCTTATTCTCTTTTTCTATTATGGGAAGAGTATAAGTCCAGGAGAAGGGTCTCCCTTATTAAAAACATATTTCTTCTTTTTATTTTTTCAGTTCTCGGGGTAGGAATATCATCCTATTTTTTTCTTCCACTTCAGAAGGAAATTCAATATTTTTATTATGGACAATCGAGCAATCATCTTACTCCGAATAGCTATCTCACTATACAAAGCTATTTTCAAAATAGATGGGAGTACTTTACAACACTCGATATAGTGCATAGAGGATTTATCGTTAATGTTGGAATACTTGAGACATTAGTTGTTCTCTTTTCGATTATCATAGTTCCCATTCTTATGTTAAAAAAAACTGCACCTAAAAGTATTTTTATTTTTGCACTTTCTATCTCACTTATACTCATTTTTTTACTCTCGAAGTGGAGTACATTTCTTTATGAAAATATAGATACGCTGAGTAATGTTCAATTTCAATGGAGAATGTTGTCTTCGTTTGTTTTTCTTCCTCCTATACTTTTTGCCTATTTATTATCTCTATTTAATAAAAAAATTGTTATGACTTTACTTATTATCCTCATATATATTTCTGCTTTTCCTCAGATGTATGGGAAAAATCATACAAACTTTCCTGAGGGTTATTATCATTTTACGCCACTCAATCTTCACGCAACTGTTATGAACACAATTTGGAGTGGAGAGAGTGATTCATATCCACTTAAAAAAGATCAGGGTCAGATCATTGAGGGGGATGGAGCATTAAGACTAAAAGAATATAAGAATACTCGGCGTGAATATACGATCTCAAGTAATGACAAAGTGAAGCTTGTCGATAATACGTTTTATTTTCCAGGATGGAATCTTTATATTGACGGAAAGAAAGAGACTATAGAATTTCAGGATCCGAAATACAGAGGTGTTATAACGTACATAGTTCCTCCTGGCAATCATGAAATACTCCTTCTTTTTGAGAATACAAAGACGAGACAGTTGGGGCTAGTACTCTCAGCAATTTCAGCTATACTATTATTAGCTATGTTTGGTTTACACAAAAAAGTAAGCTTACTTCTTCATGAAAAAAGATAAATTTCTTCTGTTGCCACTCATTCTTTATCTTATTCTAACAACGTATTTTTATATTCATTCAAATGAGAGGGTAATTGAGGAAAGAAAGATGTCACTCTTTTTTCAGGATCAACAGGCTGCACAAAAATTAAATGAAAACTTTACCTATGACTCAACGGATTTATTGTTGTTAAACAGACTTGTTCATAATAAAGTAGAGACTGCGCTTGATACTTTCATTACTTCACTTTTTCGAAATATAGATATGCCATTCTTATTTGGTATTTCGCCGAGTATTGCCACACCATATGAGAGAGAAGTTCCTTTTAGGCCTTTTTATTTATTTGAGCTACCTTTCTTAATTGTCTCTGTTTTTTATTTTATAAAAAATTATTCAACAGAAGAAAGAAAACTAAAAATTTTTCTTCTTTTTTTCTTCATTTCCTTTTTCATAGTTGGACTTATTTCTCCACACCTACATCCCATTAAAATAATTCCGCTTCAGTTAACACTTCGCGCATTTATGCTCACTGGTACGTACTTATTTATTAAGAGGTATATATGAAGAAAATAATCTTTCTTATATTAATTCTTATTGGTATTTTCTTAAGAATATTTCTTTTAGGATCTGTTCCTGCAGGTCTATTTTCAGATGAGATATCAATAGCAGTAAATAGTAAGACAATCGCCGAAAATGGAACAGATGAGTATGGTACTCCTTATCCTTTTGCATTTGAATCAGTTTCTGACTTTAAGATGCCAGGGTATATTTATTTGACTTCGTTTGTTTATTATTTTTTGGGGAATACGACGCTAACTGTCCGTTTGGTTTCAGTCACTGCTTCAATTATCTCTGTACTGGCAATTGGGTATCTGGCGAAAATCCTCTTTCCTCAAAAGAGAGATATACAGTGGTATGCCATGATAATTCTCTCATTATGCCTTTTTCATATCCACCTCAGTCGGATTGCGTATGAAACTATGCTTGCAACTTCAATGATGATTATTTTCCTCATTGGATTTTGGAAAAGTCTCACTGCAAAGAAAAAGGGATGGTGGGTGACAGTTGCATCTTTATCACTTTTGATAAGTACGTGGTCATACTACGCTCCACGATTTATTATTCCACTCATAATATTTTCTTTTATTTTGTACCATTTCCTTTTTGTTTCAAAGAAGAAAAATGTAAGAACTTATATTTCACTTCTTTCTGTTTACTCTCTTGTCATTGCTGTTGCTTTCCTTCCTGCTTTTCTTGGTTCAAAAGTTGATAACAGACCATTGAGTTACCTGCTTTCAGATACAGATGGTGGATTACTCTCAGCACTCATATTTAAGATAAGAACTATACTTGCATCTTTTATATGGAACTTCAATTTAGAATTTCTGTTTGATAAAGGTGACGTATTTGCGTTTCGACATGGAACAAAGGACTTTGGTATTTTCCTGAGTATATTTGTCATTCCGTATTTATATGGGATGTATACTTTCTTAAGAGAATTCTCAGTGAAGAATAAGGAGCTAGTATTTATTCTTTTATTTACAGTAATTGCTGGATTACCATCTGCCTTAACTTCAGGTGTTCCATACGCTCCTCGACTGCTTCCATTTATCATCCCTCTTACGCTTATTGTTGCACTTGGGAGCGTAGGACTTTTTGATGTTATGAGTAAATATACTCAGAAAATAAAGATTGTTGTTGTATTAGGAGTTTTAGGAATTATATTTTTCCAGATTCTTCAATATACACATGGGTATTTTGTTCATTATAAAAAGAACAGCCTACCTGAATTCCCTTCCGCTTCAGTAGAAATGGGGAAGTATGTTGAACAAGTTTTAAATAAAAATCCGAATCAAAGAATCTATTTTTTAAATGGAAGAAGTTGTCGAAACTGGGGACATGATGATTTATTCTTGTGGTATTTTGGCAATATATCAAATGAGAAAATGATCAAATGGAATAATATTTTTAGAGACGTTCGTTATACAAGATCAAGTCCCTTCGATGCATATGATGAAGATATCCAGCCGAGAGCTGAATTGGGAAATATTATTATGAATCCATCTTATAAAGAAGCAGATGAAGCTCCAGTAGGCTCAATTCATATTCGATGTGGAGTCCATGAACAAACATTTAACAAAAAGAAAGAAAAAAAACTCAAGACTATTTATATGTATCCATATGAAAGCAGAGAAGCATACTATGTAATTACTCAAACAAGCGCTACAATAAATGAATAAAGAACATATGAATAAATTATCTGTTGTTTTAGCTACATTTAATGAAGAAAAAAATATTGGAAAATGTCTTTTATCAGTAAAAGAGATTGCCGATGAAATAATAATAGTTGATGGTTCGTCAACTGACAGAACAGTTGAAATTGCGAAAGAATATGGAGCACGAGTCATTATTAAGGATAACTCTCCTATTTTTCATGTAAATAAACAGCGAGCATTAGGTGAAGCTAAAAATACATGGATATTGCAACTAGATGCTGATGAACAGGTGAGCAAGGAATTGGCTAAAGAAATAAAAAAAATAATTAATTATTCAGATACAGAAATTGAAGAATATCAGCAGTCTCTAAAACATAGATCTTTATTTTTAAGACATGAAGAACAGTTAGTTAAAAGAGACGGACAAATTGGAAAGCAAGTTGGTGAGTACGCAGCTTTCTTTATACCTAGGGCAAATTACTTTTTAGGAAGATATTTAAGGTATGGAGGGGTCTATCCGGATGGTGTAATCAGACTCGTTAAAAAGAACAAAGCGCATTTTCCGTGTGTTCATGTCCATGAGCAAATTGAAGTTGATGGAAGAGTAGGATGGCTTGATTCAGATTTACTTCATTATGATTCGCCAAATTTTAGAAGATATCTCTTGAGGAATAATAGATATACATCTTTGATGTCAAAGGATTTTCAAAAAGAGAAGAAAAAGAAAAATATAGGTAATTTACTATTGTATTTATTCTATTATCCACTCCATTGGTTTTTTCTCACTTATATTCGACATAAAGGAGTACTAGACGGGTGGCAAGGATTTGTCTTTTCATTTTTTTCTTCTTTAAGATTTCCAATTGCGTATATTAAATACTTATCTTTGAAGTAAACATTTTCATATGAAAGTAAAGTCGTATCTTCTTCTCTTCCTAATTATTATCATTGCTTCAATTCTTCGTTTGTATAATGTGGGAGTAAATCCACCAGGACTTTATATGGATGAAGCATCAATTGGTCTCAATGCGTATAACATACTCACAAAAGGAGTAGATGAATTTAATAAACCTTTTCCTTTATTCTTTCAGTCTTTTGGAGATTATAAAATGCCAATTTTTATTTATGCTATGTCTCTCTCAATGGCAGTATTTGGCAAAACAGAATTTGCAATACGTGCACCATCTGTATTTGCAGGAATAGCAACAATACTAGTTACTTATTTTTTTATAAGAAGTTTTGCAAAAAGTACAAAAGAGAAAGTATTTTTTCAAAAACTTGCTCTAATCTCATCACTGCTTTTAGCAATATCGAGTTATCACATTCATTTTTCTAGAGGAGGATTCGAAGTTAATTTGGCTGTATTCCTCTTTATGACCGGAATGTTGGCACTTCAAAGATTTTATCTTCGTGAAAAGAATGTGACTTATGCAGTAGGAGGAATTATTCTATTACTATTATCAACATATACGTATCATTCATTTAGAATAATTACACCATTGACCTTAACATTCTTTTTCTTTCTTCTTTGGAAAGAGAACTATCGTCCTAAAGTAAGTGTTACTCTTCTGTTTATCACTGGTTTATTCCTTTTACCGTTGTTTCTTTTCACACTTAGTCCAGAAGGATCTGCACGTTTCGCCCAGACTTCTTCTCTTTCAGGATATCAAGAGCTTCCTCTTTTGCAGAAGATAATGACATATCCTATGGTACTCTTGAAGAATTATCTTTCTTTTTTCTCTTTGTCTTTTCTTTTTAATGATGGTGATGGGATCGGCCGACATCAAATTGCAAACTTTGGATTGTTATTTAGAACACAGCTTCCATTCTTACTCATAGGACTTATTTTTCTTATAAGACACAAAGAACAAACTTTTTCTAAAGTAATTCTCTTTTTACTTCTTATTGCACCGGTTCCTGCCATGTTAGCTCTACCAAGCCCGCATACTTTAAGACCACTTCTTATGGTTATTCCATTAAGTATCATAATTGCTCAGGGGTATTTATTTCTTTTTCAAAATCGAACACGAGTAAAAATCCTCCTGTTGGTAAGTATTGTTGTTTTTGGGGTATTTGAGTATACAAATTATCTCCATCATTATTATGTTCATTATCCTCAAGTTAACGGTCTCGACTGGGGAGCAGGATATAAGGAAGTTGTTCAAGCTACAGAAAGAAATAAAGACAAGTATGACGTGATTGTTGTAGAAAGTAGTCTTTCATATGCGAAAGTGTATTTTGATTTTTATAGTAATGCTCTTCAACCATTTTACGTCGATTCTTCTTGGAAAAAACCTTCAGATTGGGGAAATAAGAGTGTGTTATTTGTGAGGCCGTATTATGGACAGCCAGCACCAGATAATTTGATTGAAAATATTACTTTACCATATGCAAAAAATGAAATCTTTGCTCAATTTATAAAACTATGAAAAAAAATACAGTGGTCTTATTTGTAGGGATTATTCAGGTTATTTCATCACTTCTTTTAGTGCAGTGTATAAGATTAGCTGATAGATTTTACTTTTCTGCTTTTGACTTAAAATTCAGTATCGACAATGGAACGAAATATGATGTTGGTTTACCTATCTATTTTGTAAAGATATTTCATAATAAAGTCACTGGATTTTTGCTTGATCTTTTTACTCGCTATATAGATTACTTTGATCTCATTTTTCTCATAAGTATTTTTTCATTTGTAGGTCTTCTTGGTGTGATTTGGGGAGTAGTAACGATATATAGAAAGAGAATGAAAAGATTATTCCCTCTTATCTTTATTATCTTTTTACTCCCAATTGTCGAGATTTTTGCAAAAGATCTCTTTCCAGTACAATTTAAAATATTTGTAATAAATATACTCTTTTTACCTATTACTTATACTGGGGTAAAAAACCTTCTCCATACCTATCCTCGTGCACAATCGATTATTCTCCTACTAGGATTGTTAAGTCTTTGGTGGTTAGTTATTTTCGGAGATAATTTAAAAAATATTTGTATCATATGAAAAATGTTGTAAAGGTAGTTGAAAATGCCGAGATTTTTTTGGAACAAAATAATCTCATCAGACGTATAATGCTTCTCTTACTTTTTTTGTTTCCGCTAGTTCTCTCATTAAAAGCTCTTTTGATTTACAATATCCCGTTCTGGTATGACCCTGCACGTGATTTTTTATCAGCATGGAATAATTTATCCAAACCCACTTTCATCGGCCCACCTTCAGGTATTCCCGGTTTTTTTTACGGACCTTATTGGATTTGGTTGATTAGCATTGGACTTTTATTTACAAAAGACCCAAGACTTTCAGTCTTTATTTCCTTAACAGTTCCTTATATCATCTTGCTCCCACTCTTTTATTACTTTTTAAAAAAACATTTTCGGTTTTTTACATTAATTGGAATCTGGATACTTTTTGCTACTCAGTTCGCAGTTCATTACAGCATTACGCCCTGGAACCCAAACGTAGCACCTTTTTTTATTATTCTACTCATAATTGTCTTTGCAGAGGTCAAAAGAGTACCCGTACAAAAGAAACATTTTTTTCTTTACTTTTTGATCGGAGCGATATCGGCACTTGTCATCAATTTCCATATCTCATTGGGAATAGGTGTTATGTTAGGTACGGTACTGTCGATGATTATTATTTTTTTTCTTGGACTAAAAGATAAAAAGTCCAGAGTCAAGAATAATCTGTTAGGATTGATTTTATACATCTCAGGAATTGTTACTGTCTTTTTACCATTCTTACTTTTTGAAATTAGACATGGCTTCAATCAAGTAAAAGTTGCATTACAAACTCTAGGAGCTGATGGTGCAGTGGTGGGAGTTACTGGTATGTCAGACAGTGAGATTTTTCAGCACTTTATTTCTCCATTAGCTAAATTATTAACAGTAAATAATATTCTTTCTCTCTGTCTGGTAGTAGTAATTTTATTAATTACGTTAATTTATCTTTTAAAAAAAAAGAATAATGCATATGAGACGAATATATCTATAATAACTTTTACAATTTTTTTATCTACCTTAGTTATATATCTTTCTTCAAAAAACCCGGTTTGGAATTATCACTTTATTGGACTTGAGGTACTCTATTTGTTTTTACTTATGTTGTGTGTTAATAAACATGTCATTTTTCGAGGCGCGTTATTACTGTGGTCAATGGTAAGTGTTGTCCTATCTTTTGGAATAATTATAAGCGTTACTCAGCCAGATCCTAAAGTCATAAATATCAACAAGCAAAAAGAGGTCGTTCAACAAATAATAAGTGACGTCCGCAATTCAAATTACACTGTATTTGCGTATAACACCTCAACATACTCCTATGAGTATTCGTATCTTTTTAAATGGCTAGCTGAAAAAGATGTACCTTATGACCCTGGTACAAATAATCACAAAGCTGATACTCTCTATCTCATCCTTTCTCATCCAGAAGATCCTAAGCAGGTGGATTTTATCCACTTCCGTGCTCCAGATCATCGTTATAAAGAGACGAAGACGTGGCAGGTAGGTCCTGAACTATTTATCTTTAAGAGAGAGAAAATATAGGTGAGTTATCGATTAACTGTGGTCTTTTTGATACAATGAATGAGCCTATGAAGTATTTAGTGACAGGTGGAGCAGGATACATTGGAAGTTTTATGGTGAAAAAGCTTCTTGATGAGAATCATGAAGTTGTAGTGGTTGACAGCCTTGAAAGAGGGGACAAAAGCGTAGTTCCAAGTGAAGCATTATTTATCCAGGGTAACCTTGCTGATAAGAACCTCATAACAAAAGTGCTAGAAGATCATGTATTTGATGGTGTATTCCATTTTGCAGCGTATATCTCTGTAGCTGAATCTTCTGAGCATCCAGGCATGTATTTCTTCAACAATTTATTTTCTACACTCAATTTGCTTGAAGCTATGCGAGAGAAAGGGATATATGCATTAGTTTTTTCCTCAACAGCCGCAGTTTATGGTAATCCTCAACAAATACCTATTCCTGAATCTCATCAGAAGTCACCAGAAAGTCCATATGGAGAGAGTAAGTTAATGGTTGAGCAAGCACTCAAGTGGTATTACAAGAGTCACCACATTCGATCAGCTGCACTTAGGTACTTTAATGCTTGTGGTGCCGCGCTCGATGGGAGTATGGGAGAAAAACATAATCCAGAAACACATATTATTCCTAATGCAATTAAAGCAGCTATAACTGGCTCAGAATTTAATCTTTTTGGGGATGATTATCCGACAAAAGATGGCACATGTGTGAGAGACTATATTCATGTTCTTGATCTTGCTGATTCACATATCCTTGCTATGAAAAGGCTTCATGACCAGGATGGATTCCTTCAAATGAATGTTGGTACAGGAAATGGGTATTCAAATAAAGAGATAGTCACAGAAGTAGAAAAAGTAAGTGGTAAAAAAATAAATATAAAAATAAATCCACGACGCGCAGGAGATCCTTCTGAGTTAGTCGCAGATCCTACTCAAATAAATAAAATATTAGGATTTGTTCCAACATATTCAGATCTTTCGACTATTATTTCTTCAGCTTGGAAATGGCATACTAGATAGATATGAAGAAAAATACGATACTTCTTATCGTTATCACAGCCATTATTATTTTCAATATTGCCAGTGTGTTATTCCCATTAGCCGGTAAATTTACTGTTGATTATAATGAACGGTATCCACAGTTGAAAAAAATGTACTATGACTCGATATATGCAAATAAAAAAGGAAATTTTATCAGGGATGAGTATGTCTATTCTTTTGCAGGTGGTGCACTTATCCAGGGGATAAGTCCCATTCTAGTCAATCCTGAAGTTCCTCCACTTGGAAAATATTTTATTTCTTTATCAATACTTCTTTTTAAAAATGAGCATGTGACAACGATATTATTTGGTTTGGGCTCAGTCGTTTTGCTATTTATTCTTGGAAGACAGGTTTTTTCGAGTTCTCTTCTTGCGCTTCTTCCAGTCTTACTATTAACATTTGAACCGCTTTTTCTTAATCAATTTCGTATTACACCTCTTTTGGATATTATGCAGTTATTCTTTCTTTTAGGTTATTTTGTTCTATTCAATATTGCTCTAAATAGGAAAAATAACATTCCATATTTTCTGCTCACGAATATTATGTTGGGATGTTTTATTTCCGTAAAATTTTTTGGAACCGGTGTCACGCTTATTGGAGCGGCGATGCTTCTTCTCCTTCTGAGGAGAGATATCAGAAATACAATACGATATGTAGCTACATCAATTATTGCTCCAGTGATTTTATTGTCATCATATATTGCTGTATTGTTTTCAGGATATAGTATTGGTTCTTTTCTCGGAATTCAAAAATGGGTCTTTTTATACAACACAGGTCATCTATCGAAATATTTTACATTTTTTCCACTGTTTCTCTTTAATAAATGGTATTCTTGGTGGGATACGAGTGTTATGTCTGATTTTCAGTGGCAATTTACCTGGCCTCTCTCTTTTTTACTGTTGGTATTTGTATTATTCATGTATTTTAAATACAAAAAATATCGGAATAAAGCGCTGGATATTATATTAACATGGGTAGCACTTTATATTCTGATCCTTCAGACAGGTTATATGTCAGCAAGATATTTTGTCATTTTACTTCCACCTCTGTTTTTAATCTCAATATATGGACTAAAGATTCTTGCATTAGAAATACTCGAGAGGAGAAAATAATTATATGAAAATAGCAATTGATATATCACCATTACAAAAATCATCTGGTCATAATGTGAGAGGAGTTGGATTTTATCTTCAGAATTTGAAAGAAGCAATAACGAGAACGGATAAAGAAAACACCTATTTCTTTTTCACCGACACAAAAGAACTCCCAAAAGATATCGAACTTATTCATTATCCTTATTTTGAGCCCTTTTTTATCACAAGACCACTCATGAAGAAAATTCCAACAGTTGTTACCATTCATGATCTTACTCCGATTTTATTTTCAGAACATTTTCCTCCTGGACTGAAAGGAAAAGTGAAGTGGGAAATGAATAAATATTTAATACGAGATGTTGATGCTATTATCACTGACTCCCTTTCTTCAAAAAATGATTGTGTACGCAAATTAGCTGTTCCAGAGAAAAGGGTGTATCCAGTTTACTTAGCTGCAAATAGTATCTATCAGCCCAAAAAAATTAATGAGAAAGTAAAAAAAGAGTTGTGTGACAAATATCATTTACCAGAAAATTTCGCGCTCTATGTTGGAGATGCAACATGGAATAAAAATCTTCCAAGACTCCTTGAAGCAGCAATAGAGGCTGAACAACATCTAGTGCTAGTAGGCAAAAAAATTGCAGAAGAAAATGTTGTTAATCATCCTTGGAATAAAGATCTACTTACGGCAAGATCTCTTATACGTTCTTCAGAGTTTCTTCACGCCATTGGTTTTGTTCCAGATGAAGATTTAGTCACTCTTTATAACCTGGCCTATGTGGCGTGTTTTCCATCATTATATGAAGGTTTTGGTCTACCAATAGTTGAAGCTATGCAGGCTGGTTGTCCCGTAATTGCATCACGGGAGGGATCTATACCAGAAGTTGGGGGAGAAGCTGTCTATTATGTGGACGCATACAGCTCAAATGACATTGCTAATGCACTTAAAGAAGTGAAAAAAGATAAATCACTTCAGCACACACTCAGAGAAGAAGGACTCAAACAAGCGAAAAATTTTTCCTGGGATAAAACTGCACGCGAAACAATTGCTGTCTATAGAAAAGTTCTAAGTTAAATATCAACGCATTTATTTCATGAAACTCTTATTTATTCGTTTTATTCGTCATCCCTTAATTTCCGGAAGTTCAATAATTTTCTTTGGTTCATTTATTGCTAGCCTGGTAAATTATTTTTATAACTTGTTAATGGGGCGTTTGCTGAGTAGCAGTGATTTTGGCTTACTTATAAGTCTCACATCGTTTTTATCATTAGTAGCTCTTTTTGGTGGAACGTTTACAAGTGTATTTACGAAACTTACTGCAAAATATGCCAATCATTCCACGGATGGGGTTTCTCATATTGTTCAGGTGGGTGGAAGGTATATTGCATATTTTGTTGTCGGATTTATCGTGTTGTATTTGATATGTATACCATTCCTCATGAGTTATCTTCATGTACCTAAGTATGAATATATACTTCTCATCCTCGTTGCAATTGTTGGAACACTTTTTTTATCTATTCCTGGTGGAATCTTCCAAGGAAAAATGAAATTTTTTTCGTTGTCTTTCCTCACAATTATTCAACCTGTAATTAAAATTGTTATTGCATTTATCCTTGTCAGTATAGGACTTGCAGCGACTGGGGCATTTACGTCTGTTGCTCTTTCAATGTTTTTGCCAGCTGTCTTTTTAAGTTTTTATATTTTAAAGAAGAATAAAACACTAAAGAAAAACGTAAAAGAAATTGAAATAAAACGTGACTTTTTTCATTACGGATATTCATATTTTTTAGCAGGGGTTGGACTTGCGCTGCTTATGAATACCGATACAATATTGGCAAGACATTATTTTAGTAATGCTACTTCAGGACAATACGCGGCACTAGCCATTATGGGAAAAGCAATTTTTTACTTAACAAGTCCCATAAACATGGCATTCTTCCCACTTATTGCGCATAAAAAAGAAAAGAAAGAGAGTCTCCGATCGACAGTCATACTTGCGTCTACATTAATTCTCGGAGCATCTCTTTTGCTTTCATTAATTTATTTCCTGTTTCCATCGATTATTTTAAGAGTGTTTTTCCCAAGTCCATCATATAGTCAGTTAGGATCGTATTTAGGGATTTTCTCAGTGTATATTATCATTTTTTCTTTTGCTGTTCTTTTGAATAATTATTTTCTATCCTCTGGAAAAACGAAGGTTTATATTATTACATTAATTTCAGGTATTTTGCAGATTGTGGGAATTATGTTATTTCATCAATCCATTTTGCACATAATTTTGGTATTATTAGGTAATTCAACATTGTTATTGATACTCCTGCTCTTTTATTATGTTAAGACAAAAAAAGATTAAACTTCTCTCCCTGGTCGTTCCATCATACAAACAAGAAAAAACTATAATTTCAAATATTCGTAACCTTCAAAAAGCTCTTGATTCACTCCCCTATAAATACGAGCTTATCATTGTTATAGATGGAATTACTGATAATACTCACACTCTAATTAAGAAGAAAATAAAGACTAGAAGAGTCAAAGTATTGAGTTATGAAAAAAATAGGGGGAAAGGGTATGCTGTGAAATATGGAATGCTTAGAGCAAAAGGTGATGTAATCGGCTTTATTGATGCTGGAATGGATATTGATCCTGCTGGGATTACAATGTTAGTCAATCACATGCTCTGGTACGATGCTGATATCGTCATCGGCAGTAAGCTCCATCCTGTTTCCCAGGTGGATTATCCCTTCTACAGAAAGGTATTATCATGGGGGTATCGGACCTTTATTCGAATACTTTTTGGTTTGAAGATTAGGGATTCACAAGTAGGACTAAAGCTTTTTCGAAGAAAAGTCGTGAGAGCAGTGTTACCAAAAATTTTAGTTAAAAAATTCGCATTCGATATCGAAATCCTCGCGGTAGCATACAGTTTCGGATATAAAAGAATATTTGAAGGACCCATACGGCTTCAATTTAATCATCGGAGCACAATTACTTCAGATAATTTTTGGAAAGAAATATTTTCAATGATTTGGGATACATCTGCTGTTTTTTATAGATTAAAGATTTTAAGGTATTATAAAAAAAGATGAATATTTTGCTGACAAACTGGAGAGATCCACGTAATAATAAGTCAGGTGGCGCAGAGATTTTGAATATGCATATCTTAAAGTCACTTCTTGAAAGGGGTGTTACAGTAACTTGGTACGCTATGTCATCAGAAGGTCTAAAAAAGAGTGAAATTTATGAAAATATAACGATTATTCGTTATGGGAATATATTCACTCATTTTCTTTATTTTCCTTGGTTGCTATTAACGAAAAAATTTGGACAAATAGATCTTGTTATTGACTCAATACATGGGACAGGATACCTTACCCCCCTATTAATGCCTCGAACAAGAAAGATAGTTCTCATTTGTGAAGTAGCAAAAAACATTTGGGATGAGATGTTGCCATTTCCTATTAGCTGGGTGGGTAAAAAATGGGAAAAAATAATGATGAAATTGTATGGCAGAAATACATTTTGGACTATCTCAGAATCGACAAAAAAAGATTTAGTCGAGTTGGGTATAGAGAGAAAAAAAATTGAAGTAATACCGATGGGTTTTGATGCGTTATCTCTCCAAAAAAGAGTTGAAAAAGATGAAAAGCCAACAGCATTATTTGTAGGAAGACTTACTGAAATGAAAGGTATTAAAGATGCAATTTCTGCAATTGAGTTAGTAAATTTAAGGAGTAACATAAAATGGCAGTTAAAAATAATTGGAAGAGGGGAGAAAGAGTATGAGAGAGAGCTCAAGAGAATAGTGAAAGAAAAAGAATTAGGACAATTTATTAATTTTTTAGGATTTGTTTCAGAAAAATCAAAATTTACTGAAATGGCTAAGTCCTGGGTTTTGCTTGTTCCTTCAAGTCGGGAAGGTTGGGGAATGATTGTTCCTGAAGCAAATTCAGTCGGAACGTCAGTTATTGGTTATAACGTCCCAGGACTGAGAGATTCACTGAAAGCTTATTCAAAAATGAACATTTTGGTAAATACCTCACCTCAGTCTGTAGCAAATGAGTTGATGAAAATGAAAAAACCACTGATAATAAATGAGAGAATTACGCCCGGATGGTCTCAACTTGAAAAATTTGTTCTGTCGCGTGTATGAAGAAAAGAAATCAACAATTAGTATCAGTCATAATTACAACGAAAAATGAAGAGAAAAATATTGTTACGTGTCTAAGAAGTTTGAAGGCTCAAACTTATAAGGAAATTGAAATTATTGTCGTTGACAATAAGTCAGCTGATCGAACAAAAGACTATTCTTATAAGTTCACAAAAAATGTTTTTGATAAAGGTCCTGAACGAAGCGCTCAAAGAAATTTTGGAGCAAAAGTAGCAAAAGGAGAGTATGTTCTTTTCTTAGATGCTGATATGAAATTATCCAAAAAGGTAATTGAGGAGTGTGTTGGAAAACTAACAAATAAAGAATGTGTCGGAGTCATAATTCCAGAAGAGTCTTATGGAGAAGGGTTTTGGGCAGAATGTAAAAAACTCGAGAGAAGTTTTTACATAGGAAATGATTTTATCGAAGCAGCACGATTTTTTAAGAGAAATCTATTTCTAAAAAGTAAAGGATTTGATACTACTCTCACTGGACCAGAAGATTGGGATCTTTCCCAACGGATGAAAAAGTTAGGAGAATTGGAGAGAATAAAAAGTCTTATCTATCATAATGAAGGAAAATTGTCTCTTCGAACGACTTTAAAAAAGAAGTTTTATTATTCGAAAAAGTTAAGTGCATATATGAAAAAATCAAAAAATAATAAGTATTCTCATCAACAGTTAAGTATTGTACATCGGTATGCAATTTTTTTCTCTCACCCTATAAAATTATTCAAAAATCCAGTACTTGGTCTCGGTATGCTTTTTATGAAAACAAGTGAGTTTTTCGTAGGTTTTCTTGGATATATTTTTAGTATAAAATAAATAATAATACTGCTCAGTATTATGGACTTTAAGAATTATTATGAGGATCATAAAACATATATTATGTTTTTGGATACCCGACTCAAAAAAATAATTAATTTGACGGTATCTGCTAAGCCCAAAAAGATTTTAGATATTGGTTGTGGAACAGGTTTTCTCATAACAAATCTTCAGAAGGAATTACCTCGAGCCACCTATTATGGAATTGATGTCTATAAAAAACCACGAGGACTCAAAGCACATTATAAAGTTGGAGATATAACAAAGGGACTTCCCTATAAAAATGGTGAATTTGATTTAGTTATTCTTGGGGAAGTAATAGAGCATGTCCCAAATCCAGATTTTATTCTACAAGAAATTAATAGAGTCCTCAAGAAAAATGGAAAACTTATTGTCTCTACACCAAATCTTGTCTCATGGATGAATAGAATACTTGTTTTATTGGGTATTCAACCCTTGTATACAGAAACAAGTAGTGATGTCGTATTAGGAAGATTCTTTCGATTTTTAGGTCAAGGGAATAGTGTTCAAGGTCATTTGAAAATATTTACTTTTAAATCTTTAAAAGAAATTTTAGAAAAAGAAAAATTTAAAATAGTAAAGAAAGAAGGTGTACCATTCTTTTTTCCTTTCCCTTTATCTCTTGTCGATAGATTTTTTACTCATATTCTTTCATTATCATCAGGACTTCTGTATGTAGCTAAGAAAAACAAATGAAAAAGAAATTTTACATCTCAGCAATTTATACCAGTCCGCCTACATCAATGGGTGGGAATACAAAAATTCTTTTAGAGCTAATAAATAATTTATACAATCATTTTGATTTTGTAGTTTTTACCACAGAACCTGAAACATTTAAGAATTATATTCTAACAAAACAAATTACAATTATTCCTATTTATTATCCATTTAAAAAATTCAATTATTTTTCACATCGAACAGAAGTTAAATATATTACAGAACAATTTGCAAAGTATTTTAAAAAACATAAAATATATAAAAATGATTATTTTTATTCATGTTCTGATTTTGCACCAGATGTCTTACCTATTATTAAGCTTAAAAAACAATATAAATTTAAATGGATAGCTTCGCTTTTTCTTTTTATACCATCCCCCTTAGAAAATTTAATCAAAGGATATAAATTCCCATTTTTGAAATATATAGTTTATTTTTTCTACCAAAGATATCTATTTATTCCAATGCTGAAATATGCAGATTTGTTTTTAATAACAAATGATTATGATCGTAAAATGTTTAAGAATTTTCCTCAGAATAAAATTTTAGCAATTTATGGTGGTGTAAATACTGAGCATATTAAAAAACAAGTTAAGAGAAAAATAAAATATGACGCTGTTTTTTGCAGCCGGCTTCACCCACAAAAAGGAATTGCTCAGTTACTTGAAATATGGGTACAGATAATTCTAAAAAGACCTAAAGCACAACTTGCAATTCTTGGGAATGGAGAACCATCTTTTGAAAATTATTTAAAGCAAAGAGCAAGAGAGCTGGGTATAGAAAAGAATATAAAATGGTTTGGTTTTGTAGATCATGAGGAAAAGTATAAAATCTATAGTCAGAGTAAAGTATTACTTCATTCAACTATTTACGATAATAATGGTATGGTAGCTGCGGAAGCGTTATGTACTGGGCTTCCAGTAGTACTTTATGATCATGATTCATTAAAAACTCTTTATACAACAGGATGTGTCAAAATACCCATAGGAAATAAAAAAGAGTTTTCGACCCTTGTAATCAAATTACTATCTGATAAAACATATTATAATACTGTTACTCCGATAGAAAGAGAAGTAAGATCTCTTCATAGCCAATGGAAATGGAAAAATAGAGCAAAAATATTCCGGCAATTTCTTGATAAGTATCAACAAAAAAGTTAAGACATTGAAAGAATGATTTTCATATGTTAGTGTACAGTTATCTGAGATGAAAACACGCAAAGGCAAAATAAACAAAAATATCGATTTAATTTTATCTGAAATTGAGTCAGTTCTTGCCCAGGTTGACCAAGAGCAAGTTGATCTCTTTGTTAAAGAAATTAAAAAAGCAAAGACTATAGTTTTATGTGGCGCAGGTAGAGTAGGTATGGCAACGAGAGGTTTTGCAATGAGACTGGGTCATATGGGTTTTCGCTCATTTATGATCGGGGATGCCACTGTTCCATCGATTAAAAGAGGTGATTTGCTTATTGCATCTTCTGGATCAGGTGAGACTCAGACGATATATGATTTAGTTGCGCTTGCGAAGAAAAATGGATCAAGAGTGGCATTAGTATCAAGTTATGTCGATCATAATAAATCGCGAATGGCTCGACTTGCTGATACTATGGTAATACTAAATGCACCATCTAAAGTAAAACATATAGATGGATTTTATTCGCAGCAACCAATGACTACGCTCAATGAGCAATGTCTCGGGATTTTTTATGATGCTGTAGTTCTGCAATTAATGGAAGAATTAAAAGAATCTCATGAAAATATGTGGTCAAGGCATTCAAATCTTGAATAAATATGGTAAAAAGAAAGAATACGTTTAAACTTGCTGCTTCACTAATTTGTGGTAATTATTTATCACTTCAGGAGGATATCAGCTCGCTTATTCGAGGTAAGATCGATTATATTCATTTTGATGTAATGGATGGAGTATTTGTACCAAGATACGGACTATTCCCAGAAATAATAACTCAAATGAGACAACAAACAGCAATTCCTATTGATATGCATATGATGGTATCAAATCCAGAAGCTTATATTAAGACATTTGTTGACGCTGGGGCCAATCAGAAAGATGATATTTATGTAGTACACGCTGAATCTACTGTGCACTTGGATAGGATAATACGACGTATTCATGATCATGGGATAAAAGCAGGAGTCGCACTTAATCCTGCAACTCCTTTAGAGATTTTAAAGTATGTTTTAAATGATATAGATCTTATCATGCTAATGGCAATTAACCCAGGTATAGTTGGTCATAAATTAATTCCTCATATGTTAAATAAAATTAAAGATGTGAAGCAAATGGTAGGGAATAGGGATATTCTTATTGAAGTAGATGGTGGAGTTAATTTTGAAAGTGCACCCCAGATGATAAAAAATGGTGCAAATATGTTAGTCTGTGGTACTCAGACAATTTATAGACCTCACGAAGCTCCAATTGACAAGAAAATAAAAGAACTCAGGAAATTGCTAGATGCATCTTAGTGTAGTCTGCTGAAGGCATTATCAAGAGATGTTAGGTTCCCTGTATCTACCCATTCTTTAAATACAACACTTTTGAATTTATACCCCTCTTTTATCATTTCTGAAATTGCTACACAATCATTGAGCGAGGTATCCGAAGGATTATTACGATAGGATTTATTCAAGTACTCCCAAAACGCCTTATAATCTTTAACTCCGACAAGTCCAATATGTAAGTAATTCCAATTATTTGAACCTTTTCCGTTAAGTTCAATAACATCTTCACCATTTGTCATTACTGAACTGTAACTTTGTGTGTTGAAAATTGACTGATCATTGCCTTCTGAAACCCCGTCCCAATTATACTCTTCAGGAGAAGGGATGCTCCCATTAATAATAGTATCGTTACAGTGGAATATGAATGGACACTGAAGGAAATCTTGTGCTTGAAGCATCGAGTATCCAAGAGATGATCCTAGACCTTCATATTTATCAATTTCGACAAAAGTTATATCACGTTCAGGATACATTTGTGATATATATTCCCGTACCTTATCTCCATAATAACCAATTGTAATAACTAGCTCTATCTCAGATGAATAAGAAGTAATTATATAATCGATAACTTTTTTTCCGTTTATTTCGATGAGAGCTTTATTAGTATCCTTGGTCAATTCTTTAAGTCTTGATCCAGTACCTGATGTTGTTATGAGTACTTTGTACATTTTATAAATTTCCCTTGTAATGCTCTACTAATTATTATATAGTAAGATAAAATAGAGAACAAACGTTATATTCTCAATCTAAATGAAAAATACCTCTAATTTAGTATTAATAACTGCCTCAGGGTCAAGTACCGGGCTTGGAGAGTTAACTAAGTATACAAATAAAACACTTATTCGAGTAGGTGATAAGCCAACTATTTCTCACATTATTGAAAGTTATCCTAAATCAGCACATTTTGTTATTACGTTAGGCTATTACGCCAAACAAGTTAAAGACTTCTTAACTTTAGCATATCCAAAACACCTTTTTACCTTTGTTGAGGTAGATAAGTATGAAGGGAAAGGAAGTAGTATGGGATATAGCATGTTGAAAGCATCTAAACATTTACAGCAGCCTTTTATATTTCATGCGTCTGACACAATTGTCCACGATCAAATCCCTAAAGTTATAAGTAATTGGATTGGAGGCTATCGTGGTGAAGGGTCATCAAATTATACGTCTTTTAATATTCTCAATAATAAAATTCAGAAGATTTTAGAGAAGGGAATAATCAATCCTGATTTTCTACATATAGGATTAGTTGGTGTTTATGATTATAAAAAGTTCTGGAAAACACTTAATGATCTTTATGAAAAAAATACCTATGGAGATGCTTTGTCTGACTTTCATGCACTCAATCATATGATTGAAGATGGGGTTGATTTTAAAGTAAAAGAGATAACTCGGTGGTGGGATGTCGGAAATATTGATTCACTTAAAAAAACACGACAAGATTTTAAAAACCCCTTTAATGTTCTCGATAAACCAAGGGAATCGATTTTTATATTTAACGACTCAGTTATTAAGTTTTTTCATGATGAGTCAATGGTAAGGCAAAGAGTAAAGAGAGCAGAAAATCTTAAAGGATTAGTTCCAAAAATTAAAAAGTCATTAGGAAATTTTTATATCTATAACTATATTGATGGAGACTTATATGCAGATGTTGCAACTCCAGCTAACTTTTCAGACTTCCTGTTATGGTCTAAAAAAAATCTATGGAAGAGAGTACATGAGACATCTGTGAATAAATTTAAAAATATCTGCTATGACTTTTATTTTACAAAAACACAGGAAAGAATAGCAGAATTTCTCCTTACCCGTAATATGAAAGATACTGAGATCATAATAAATGACGAAAAGGTACCTTCATTCAAAGATATGTTAAAACAAATCGATTTTGATTGGCTCTCAACGACTGATCAATCTCGATTTCACGGAGATTATATTCTCGACAATATTATAAAGACGAAAAAAGGGTATGTATTAGTTGACTGGAGACAAAATTTTGGTGGACTAACTCATGCTGGAGATATGTATTATGATCTTGCAAAACTAAATCATAACCTAACAATAAATCACGGTATAGTGAGTAAAGAACTATTTACAATAAATGTTGGGACGCATAACGTCTATGTTGATATACATAGAAAAGAAACTTTAGTAGAATGTCAAAAGGTATTGTTTAAGTTTCTTGATGAGAATAAATTGGATAAAAAAAAAGTTAAAATGTTAACTGCAATTGCATGGTTGAACATGTCACCTCTTCATGAACATCCATATGATACTTTCTTATATTATTTTGGAAAGTTACAGTTATGGAGAGCAATAAAAGAAGTAAGCGATGAAAATTAAGAATTTTATAATAGACGTTGATGGCGTTTTTACTGATGGGACTTTTTATTACACGGAACAAGGAAAGATAATGAAGAAGTTTGGACCGGAAGACGCAGATGCTCTTTCATTATTAAAGAATAAGATGAATATTCATGTTGTATCTGGAGATAAAAGAGGTTTTGCAATTACAAAAAAACGAATTCAAGATGATATGAAATTAAAATTAGATCTTGTAAGTACATTCGAAAGAATAGAATGGCTCTCTCAGTTATATGATCCAAAAGAGTCTATATACATGGGAGATGGAATTTTTGATCCTCTTGTTTTTAAAAAAGTAGCCTACAGTATTGCTCCTGCAAATGCATTCTACACGACAAAGAAAGAAGCTGATTATGTGACAAATGCAAAAGGAGGGGAAGGTGCAGTTGCAGAGGCTGTACTCCACATACTAGATAACATTCTAAAAGAACCTTTTGATGTTCACTCTCTTACATTTGCACACGGCTCTGGAGCATGGAGTAAATCAAAATGAAAATTAATTATATAGATCGAAATCATAACGTAATAACACAAGAAAATACTCTCGAAAAACTATATGTATTTAATAATTTTCCAATTTATATTGGATGTACAGATAAACCTCAGAGTGAGGATGTTACGGCAGATCTTTCATTGGCAATCTGTCAAAAAACAGGAGTAATGCAATTAGATAAAGTACTTCCACTTGAAGTTGTATATGGAGACTATCATTCTGAAGCACTTGGCCCACTTTGGAATGAACATCACTTAAGTTTTGTTGAGTTCCTTATTAAATATAATTCAAAAAATATACTTGAAATAGGTGGGTCTAATGGTTTTATTGCTAAGGAATCTGTGAAGAAAAATAAAAATATTAATAAATGGATTATGGTAGAACCTGCTCCTGCATATGGAGGAGATTCTAAGATTGAGGTAATTGAAAAAAGTTTTGACGAGAATTTTATTTATGATGGAAAAGTTGATTGTATAGTTCATTCACATACATTCGAACATATTTATGAGCCTGGATTATTTATGAATAGTATAGGTAGATATATGAAAATAGGTGATTTTCAAATATTTTCAGTTCCAAATTTATATAAATATTTACTAAATAAGCAAGCGAACTGGATAAATTTTGAACACACAGTTTTTTTAACTGAATATTACATTGATTTTCTACTTAACAAAAATGGTTTAGAAATATTAGAAAAAAAATATTTCTATGAACACAGTATTTTCTACGCAACCAAAAAAATTAGAAATGAAGATAAATCAGTTACCATAACAAATAAGTATAAAGAAAATAAGAAGCTCTTTAATGACTACATTAACTTCTATAAACATGAAGTAGCTAAGTATAATGATCAGATCAAAAAATTCTCTGGCAAAATTTATCTTTTCGGAGCACATATATTCTCTCAGTTTCTTGTTCTTAACGGATTGACTGGGAATATCATTGGTGTTCTTGATAACTCCAAAATTAAAAAAGGTAAAAGACTCTATGGCACATCACTTACTGTTTTTGCTCCAGATGTGATTAAAGACGAAAAAGACGTGATGGTTATTCTTAAAGCAGGAGCTTATCAGAAAGAAGTGAAGGATCAACTATTATCATTAAATCCACGTGTAATTATTCTTGAGTAATATGAGAATAATTTTTCACAATCCTCATTCGAGTCTTGTCATAGGAAAAACACTTCTTGACTTCATATTAAGGATACACAGTTATAAAAAGTATTCTTATTTATTAGATTATATTCGACAAAGCAGAAATGATTTTGCTTTTTATATAGATAATCATGATTCATCACTTCCGTCTATTGCTGCAAGAATAATTCCGGCAAAGGTTGAGGTGTATCTGTGGATGATAGTAAATAAAATAAACCCACTTAAAGTAAAACTAGTTTGGAATATTGATGAACTGAAGAAAGATGATATCTTTTTTTCTTTCTCTTTGAAAAACCTCGATACAAATTACAGTGGAACTGATAATATTTTTAATAAAAAGTTTTTAAAAATATTTCATATAACTCACTTTGTTCAAAACACCTCACTCATCGCTGAAAATGCAAAAAGACTACAAATTAATTTTTTTGTAGCTGAAAATAACTTATCTAAAAACTCAAAATATTTTAAAAAATATTTATCTTTTTATAAGAAAGATGTTTACACCCTACCTTTTGTTGCACAGAAAAGATTTAAAAAGATAAATAATTTTAATAATAGGATTAACAAATGTCTGGCTACCGGAACTGTTGTAAATATTACTAAAACAGGCAATCCAAGTGATTTTAAGGACTTTCGAAAGTTCTATAAGACAGACGTACTCCAACCAATTCGAAATGAGATACTTCAAAAAAAAGATGAACTAAAAGACATTATCGACTGCTCAATTGGAGAACTATATGAAAAAGAATTAAAAAGGACGTCATCTAAGAATTTATTGCAAAAACTTTTTGCTAAATTGTATAACGCGCTTTTTGCCACAAAGAGATCTTATTTTAAATTTGATATTGTTGAGAGATATAATTCATATAAAATGTTTATAAATGGTGAAGAGATAAATGATTTGCCGGGGATAGGTTTTGTTGAGGGAATGGCATGTGGAGCTGCTTATATTGGACAGATAAGTGATATGTACACAGACCTTGGACTAGTACCTGGTGTCCATTATATTGGATATAATGGAACTCTGAATGATTTGAAAAGAAAAATAAGATATTATCAAACACATTCAAAAAAGCTCGAAAAAATCGCTGAAGCTGGACATGCATTTGTTATCAATAATTTTACAGAAAAAAGCGTAGCTAGGAAATTTTTCTCTGATCTTAAGGATCTTTCTGAACAGTATAAAAAAAAGAAATACAAGACTGATCAATTAGAATTTAAGTGTTCATTTGTAAAGTAATGATAAAAAATATTCTTTCATTAATTTCATATTATCAAAGTAAAAAAGGCTTTTCTTCTTTTGGTAAAAAATCACTTATCAAATTCCCGTATAAAATATGGGGTAGAGATCGTATTTCTATTGGAGAAAATGTATTTATTGCAGAAAATTCATATTTTGCTGTCTCCAAAAAATTTAAAAATCAAAAATTTTCTCCCACTATATCCATTGGAAATAATACATGCATTGGTAGTAATTTTTTTCTTGCATCTATAGATGAAATTGTTATTGAAGATGATGTATTAATATCAGATCGAGTTTTCATATCTGATCATATCCATAATTATGAAGATATTAAAACTCCCATTATCGAACAACCATTAAAGAAAAAAGGGAAAGTATTAATAAAAAAGGGAAGCTTTATTGGAGTGAATGCTGTTATTATGCCTGGGGTAACTATTGGGAAAAATAGTGTTATTGGTGCATCAAGTGTTGTTATTAAAGATGTTCCTGACTTCGCTGTTGCTACTGGTAATCCAGCAAGAATTATTAAGAAATATTCCCAAAAATCAAAAACGTGGGTAAAAGAAAAGAAATAAAATGTTGAATTATACTCCTTATATATTAAAAGAAATTAAAAAAATTAATAAAAAAGATCAAAGTGTACTAGATGTTGGGTGTGGTATTGGACAGTATTTCCCATACTTAAAAGGGAAAATAACAGGTTTTGATTTTGATAAAAAAAATGTTGAGAGAGCGAAAAAAAAGTTTCCTGAAGCTAAAGTATTTCATTTTGATTTAACAAAAAGACCACTACCTGGTTTGAAAAAATATGATGTCGTAATTTGTCTTGAGGTCGTCGAACATATGAAGAAAAGAGATGCTCTCTTATTAATAAAAGAATTAGAGAAAAAGACAAATGGTTACCTTCTTATCTCTACACCCAATATAAATAACTTTACATCTCTTCTCCGTTTTCTTATGACGCGAAAGGTGGAAATAGCAGGTGAGGCAAACGTAGTTGAAAAAATTTTATACTTTATTTTAAATAGAAAATTTCCACCAAAAAATAATAAATATTACGTCATGGAATCTGATAGTCCTGATCTCATCTCCAATAAAAGCCTTCATTATCATGTGTCAAATTTCAGTTCAGGAGATTTCAAAAAAATGGGTTATAGAGTAGTAGGAGGACTTGGGCAAGTTAACTACGACATTATCGGAAATCAAATGCTAAAAAATTTTATTGAAAAGATATTTTATTATTTCCCATATTTGGCTGGTTCATTTTTAGCAATTAAAGAAATTCGCACGAAATAGTTTACTGTTGTGTTTGAAAAAGAAATATATGCTTAAATTTATATATGGTAAATAGAAAGAAAAATGAAATTATTTCCTTAGTACTATTGCTCATAGTAGGTATCATTGTTTATCATAGATGGCTGAATATATCTGCATTTGCTTTTGGAGATTGGGGATTTGGATTTAGAGAAGTTTATTCAGAGATAATATTTCCATATACAGGTGGTGTTTTTGGTCCAAATATTCTTCTTTGGAAATATCCATTTTTCTTAATAAATGGGTTAGTAAGTCTTTTAGGTTTTAACTCAAATGTTATTGAGAAAGTTATTGTTTTCTGGCCAATTATTCTACTTACACCAATTAGTGGGTTTCTAATAGTTAAAAAAATTACTCGTTCAAATACAGCTGGGGTAATAGGATCACTTATTTTCTCGTATAACACTTATTTTCTCTCAATTAGTACTCAAGGCCATCTTCTTTTACCACTTGCATATGCATGGGGTGCATTTGCATGTATAACTTTTATTAATTTGTTAGAAAATAAAAAACTTATTTGGCTACCAATAACTGCACTGCTTCTTTTTGTTGTTGGAGCTACAGACTTGAGAAGTCTCTACGTCATTTCAATGATTCTCTGTCTTTATGCACTTTACCATCAACTCTTTATTGAAAGAAAAATTAAGGAAAATTTCTTTAAAAATATTTTAAGGTGTTTTTCTGTCTTTTTTATCTTATTTTTGTTAAATATTTTTTGGATTCTACCTGCAATTACTATTCAAAATTTAACATCTGGTGCTGTTTTTTATAGTGAATTGTTTGGCGGTGAATTTTATAACATTCAAAATGCTATCTCATTCTTCTATCCTTTTTGGACTGGCAAAGAAACAGCATGGTTGCAGCTCCAAGAAATACCATTGTCATTTTGGTTGTTCCCATTGGTAGCGTTCTCAGGGCTCTTAGTAGGAAGACGAAATAAAAAAATTGTCTTCTTTGGTCTTATTGCACTTTTTGGCATTTTCTTATCCAAACAAGAATCCCAGCCATTCCCACAGGTTTATCCATGGCTTTTCCAACATATTCCAGGTTTTGCTGCATTTCGTGAGGCAAGCAAATTTAACTTTTTAATCGTGTTAGGTTATGCAGTTCTTTTTGCAAGTTTTTCACTCTTTATTAAAAACTATTTTAAGGAGAAAAAATACTTAGCGAGTATAATTATTTTCTTTTTGGCATTGTTGCCTCTTTGGAATACTATACCTTTTATAACAGGAGAAATAAAATCTCTTTATATTCCAAAGACAGTCCCTGAAGATTTTATAAAACTTAGTAATTATTTTAAGAAAGAGAATAACTTTCAAAGAGTATTTGCCATTAATAATAATATTTACTGGTTATATTCAACTTCAAATCATCCAGTCACCGATGCGGTTGGATCTGTGAGAAATTATTGGGCTGAAACAAAAATGTATGATGTTGAGTCAGATATGACTGAGGGAAAACGCATTACCCTTTTCCTTACATCAGATTCAGGACGACGATTACTTTCAAATGCGTCAGTTGGACATCTTGTTGTAAACATAAAAGATGTAGAAACAAACAGTAATGTTAGACGAGATTTTGGAGAAAATAGAGAATTTTTCGAAAAGTCATTTGATAAAGTAAATTTTTTGGAAAAGAAAGATATCGGACTTAAAAATACTCTTCTTTATGAAAATAAACAGGTACGACCACTTATCTACTTAACTCAAGAAAAAGAGAGTTTGAAGAAAGATATTCCATTTGAACGTGTTCAATTTACAACAATTAATCCAACTGAACACCGTATCTCAATTATGAATTTAAGAAACCCTATGTATCTCAATTTTGCTGGACTTTATCATCCAGACTGGAAGTTAAGAGTAGGCAGCTTTCATTGGAAAGATGCAGTAGGAAACAAATCATATTTCATTGAGAGTAAATTTCATCAAAAAAATGAAGTTCTTCAAAATACTTTTTTACTTGACCCAGAGTATTTAAAAAAGAATGATGATGCTGACATAACTGTAAATGAAGACGGATCAATAAATATGATATTCACGCTCTTTTTTAGACCACAAGCTTATTTATATCTGGGACTCCTTATAAGCACGACTGTATTTGTCTTATCGTTATTCTCAATCGTTATTCTATTTAAATGGAAAAAATAAGAAATATTATTTTTATTCTCACAGTGTTGGGTATGATTATCGTACTAACAATTATCACTTTGCTTCAAAGTGATAATTTGACTGGGTTTTCAATTTTTTATCCAAATGACGTGATAATTACATACCCAAGGGGTGAACTCTATAAGGATCAATCAATAAAACTCGATCTCAATGTAAATGAGAACTATCTTGGACAGGTAGCAGTACGATTTTATAATTATGATCGAATAAACGAGGACTCCGTACTCTTTAGAATTAGGGAAAAAGGCTCGAAGTCATGGTATTACGAGCATATCTATAAAACTGACCAGTTCCAGCCACATCACTTATTTCCATTTGGATTTCCGGTCATTCATAATTCAAGGGATAAGCAGTATCAAATTGAGATAATTTCCCAGAGCGGGAAGCCTGATGATGCAGTTACTTTAAGCTCCCATCAGCCTAAAGTCACAAGTGCACATCAATATCCCAAACAAGAGCTGTTATCAAATCCATCATTACTGATAGAATTTGTCGTAAATAAGGTAAAGTATAGTCATGTCAGTCTTGATACCTTTATTTCATTTGGGAAATATGTCCACATAATTACGTTATCTACGGTATTTCTTTATCTTTTCATTAATAGTGTAATAGTCAAGTTTTCTCAATTTCGACAGAATTTAAGTACTGTGATGCTCATTAGTGGACTTGTGTTGCTGATGAGCGGCGCTCTTCTCCACTATGTCCACCTATTTTCGGTTTCATCGATACTTATTATCACCTCTTATTTCCTTTTTCTTATGAGTACAGTACTATTTCTTATAGAGAATAAGAAAAATGAAGGCGAGAAGAGGCCATCAATGCGTGAGAAAGTTGTTCGTAAAAGGAAAAAAGTATGAGAATTCTTTCAAAAAGACAGAATCTTTTTTTAGTTATAGTTTTACTTCTGATTATTGTAACTCTTTCACTGCTTCTTCGAATTCATTCCTTTAGTGGTGGTAATTTTTATTTTCTTTTAGACCAGGCAAGAGATATGACTCTTGTTAAAGAGATAGTAGAAAATAGAGATATCACTCTTATTGGTGCCAGGTCAGGAATAGGGGGAATATTTCATGGCCCACTCTGGCTTTATTTACTTGTTCCAACGTTTGTTTTGAGTGGAGGAAATCCTTATTTTACTCTTGTTCCCATTTTTATTCTTTTAACAGTGATTCTAGTTTTGTCCGGATTTTATATTGGATGGAAATTATATGGAGCAAAATATGGACTACTTATAGCTCTTTTCCTTGGAATTTCCTCTTCTTTTATTGAAAGTATGGCTAATTTTTCTAATGCCCATGTTATGCCACTGATTTTTCTCTTCTTTCTTTACACACTCATACGCTATCTCAGAGGATATGAAAAAGCTCTCATTGGTAGTGCGTTCTTGATTGGTATTGGTATTCATTTCGAAGCTGCCTTTGCAATTTTTTTAATACCGATTACACTTCTTACTTTTGTATGGAAGAGAAAATTTCCTCAAATGAAGACCTTATTTAAAAGCACAGTCGTATTTTTCATTACTGTAATAAATTATGTTCTTTTTGAGTTGAAAAATGGCTTTATTATGACTCGTGCAGCTCTGAATTTAATACTTGGTCATTCAGGTCCAATGGAAGGGTATGAGCAGTATTCAGATGTGTTTTTCAGAATAAATGATAGGGTAAGTGTCTTTGTTAATTCTTTTTTTACGCCTTTATTCACACAAACTCAATTAAGTAAAGTGTTGCTGATAATTATTATTATTTCTTCTTTTGTTTTTACTCTTATACATTTGAAGAAAAAGAAAAGAGAAAAAGATAATTCAGAGTTTTTGTTTCTTCTCCTCATACCTCTAATTATTTCAGCGTTATTAGTGATATATCCACATCCTATTTGGCCTCATTATATCCTTCCTTTAGTAATTTCATCAGTGTTTCTATTAGTTTTAGGAATGAAAATCATATCTAAGCATAAGTTGGGTCATTATTATTCTTGGTTCGCACTTTTAATATTCCTTATCCCAACACTTGGATGGATAGACAATACATATATAAAAGGATACTCTGTGCCATTATCAAATGGGGCTACATTTCAAAAACAATTAGAAGTTGTAGACTGGGTATTGAATGACGCGGGAAATGAGAAGTTTGGGTATCTTGCTTATACACCTCAAGTTTTGACATATAACATGGATTATTTAATGTGGTGGAGAAGTAGAGATAAAGGTGTATCACATTATGTCAATAACAAAGAAAGAATTACCTATCTTCTTCTTCTTCCTCCAAAAGAAGGAGACCTCAAAGCTCATGATTTCTGGAAGAAAAATGTGATACGGACTAATGGGAAAGTGATTGAACGAAAAGTATTTAGCACAGGTCTTATGGTTGAAAAACTCGAAATTTCCAAGCAAGAACCTCCTGTTGAGTCAACATATTTCCACGGTGCACTCTTCCGATAAGTTTCTTTCTTTGTATACGCTCAGCTGTTTTTGTTACAATAGATCTTATGATATCAATTGTAGTTCCTGTTTTTAACGAAGAAGACGCATTGAAGCCTTTTTATACTGAATTAAAAAGAGTATTAAAAGAGCATAAGTACACATACGAAATTATCTTTATTGAAGATGGTTCAACTGATCTGTCGTTAGATATCCTTAAGTCTTTTGAATCTGATGATAAATCAGTGAAGGTATTTTCTTTTCGCCGAAATTTGGGGAAAGCTGATGCTTTAACATTAGGATTTCAAAAAGCACAAGGAGATGTTGTTATTACAATGGATGCAGATCTTCAAGATCAGCCGAGCGAAATACCACTTTTTCTTACCAAACAAAAAGAAGGCATTGAAGTCGTATGTGGATGGAGAAAGAACAGAAAAGATAAGTCTCGAATGAAGTTCATCTCAAAATTATTCAATGGTGTCGTTCACAAAGCATTTGATATTCCAGTTCACGATTATAATTGTGGCTTTAAACTGTATACACATGAAGCTGCAAAAAGCCTACGCCTCTATGGAGGGCAACATCGTTTTATTCCTGTTCTTGCTGCTGAACAAGGGTTTGTCGTTGATGAAGTCGAAGTAAAACATGAACCTCGAAAGTTCGGATACTCAAAATATGGGTTCTCAAAAATATTTAAAGATCTTCCTGATATGTTCTCAATACTTTTTCTTGTAAAGTATCGAAAACGACCACTTCATTTTTTTGGAGCTATGGGGGGTGCGATGACTCTTGTTGGTACATTTCTTTTTATCTATCTGACGATACTTCGACTGACGGGTGAAAGAATTGGGGATAGGCCTCTGTTGATCTTTTCAGTACTTCTCATACTCGCTGGACTGCAGGTTTTCTTTACAGGATTCTTGGCTGAACTTTTAACGAACGTCACTCAACGTGACAAGATGAACTTTCCTATCAAATATCAGTCTAAAAATTAAACATGAGAATTGGTATTGATATTTCCCAACTTGCATATAGTAATACTGGTGTTGCTAATCTTCTTAAAAATCTCGTGAACACACTTACAGAAGAAGGGAAAAACCATGAGTTTATACTGTTCTATTCTTCTCTTAGAAGACCTTTTAATAATGAGTGGATAATAAGCCGTCCTAATGTTTCCATAAAGCAATTCAAACTTCCTCCTTCTCTTTTAGATCTATTATGGAATAGGCTTCATATTCTTCCAGTTGAGTATTTTATTGGAGAAGTTGATTTGTTTATATCATCGGATTGGACTGAGCCACCAACTAAAAATGCTCAAAAAGTTACTATTCTTTACGACCTTGTTGTACTGAAGTACCCTCAGGAAAGTACAGAAAAAATTGTGGATACTCAAAAGAGAAAATTGCACTGGGTGCAAAAAGAGACAGAGAAGATACTCTGCATTTCTGAATCTACCCTACATGATGCAAGAGAACTCCTCCATATCCAACCCGATAAATTATCTGTTGTTTACCCCGGATTAACTGCTTAGTTTATTTCTTGAGCGGGATAAATAGACTATACTAAAAATATGATATTTGGAATTGATGCAAATGAAGCAAATGTTGAGAGAAAAGTCGGTGTGAGTGAGTATTCTTTTGAATTACTTCGTCAGTTCAATGAGTTATCTCCTGAAGAATCTGAGTGGCAGATATATCTAAAAAATTCACCAAGAGATGAATTCCCAAAAGAAAGAAGAAATTGGAAATATAACGTCTTTGGTCCAACAAAGTTGTGGACACAAATTGCTCTCCCCTTGATGCTATATAGACAAAAGAACAAACCAGATGTCTTTTTCTCTCCAGGTCATTATGCTCCTCGATTTAGTCCAGTTCCACGGGTAATCTCGATTATGGACTTAGCTTTTTTTCATTTTCCTGAATACTTTACCAAAAAAGACTTAATACAACTTCATAATTGGACGAAGTATTCTGTCAAGGCTGCAAAGAAAATTATCACCATAAGTGAGGCAACGAAGAATGATATAATCAAATTGTACAGTGTTCCCGAGGAGAAAATAGAGGTCATTTATCCTGGAATAAAACACACTTTTTTAACATTAAAGAGTATGAGTAAAGCTGACATTCAAGAAAAATATGACATTTCCGACCACTATGTGCTTTTCGTTGGGACACTTCAGCCACGTAAAAATATTGAAAAGCTTATTGAAGCATTTGCTCTCGCAAAAAAATCTTTAGTGGATACCTGTCAAGGTCTCCAACTTGTCATTGTAGGGAAAAAAGGGTGGCAATTTGAATCTATTTTATCTGCACCACAGCGTTTTAATGTTGAGGAGAGCGTTAAATTTCTTGATTTTGTTCCTGATGATGATCTTGCAGCTCTCTATAAAAATGCCCAACTTTTTGCATTTCCGAGTCTTTATGAAGGGTTTGGATTGCCAGTGCTTGAAGCTATGAGGTATGGTTGTCCAGTTCTGACAAGTAATATTAGTTCATTGCCTGAAGCTGGCGGAGACGCTGCATATTACATCAATCCAAATGACGCAAAAGATATTGCACAAGGAATAGAGAAAATTATTTCTAACTCTAGGCTTCGTTCAGAGATGATAGAAAAGGGAAAAAAACAAATAGCTAAGTTCAGCTGGGAAAAAGCGGCAAAAGAAACACTTGCAGTCCTTGAAGAAGTAGGAAACAATAAGTAATACATATGATTCCGAGAGTAAAAAGAAGAATTACAACCGTTGTGTCTGAATATATTGTTTTTTGGCTTCATATTATTGGAACTGTTCCTTCACATACAATAAGGCGTTTTTTCTATCGTCTATCCGGAATTGAGATTGGAAGAGGATCTACTATTCATATGGGAGCTCGTTTCTATCAACCGGCAAATATCTCAATTGGTAAAGATACCATTGTCGGAGAAGGAGTTGTCTTAGATGGGAGAGCCAAACTTATTATTGGTAATCATGTAGCAGTAGCATCTGACGTTATGATCTATAACGCTGAACATGATATCCACAGCACAACATTTCATGCGATCACGGGAGATGTCTTTATACATGACTATGTCTTTATTGGCCCTCGGGCAATAATTTTACCAGGTGTAACGATTGGAAAAGGCGCTGTCGTTGCCGCAGGAGCTGTTGTGACGAAAGATGTTAAGCAATACTCAATAGTTGGTGGTGTGCCAGCAAAAGAAATTGGAGAACGAAAAGAAAGAGATCTCACTTATAGATTGGGGAGATCTGCCTGGTTCAGATAATATGAAGAAATTTTTAAATTTTATAAGTAATAACTCGCTTCTTATCCTTACTTTATTTTTTATTGCATTTATTCCTCTTTATCCCAAGCTCCCATTATTTGATATCAAGCATACATGGGTGTATATCCGACTTGAAGATTTATTAGTAGCACTCACATGGGGGGTATTTCTAATACACCTTATATTGCGTAAAGCAACTCTTAAAACTCCACTTACAGTACCTATATTTACCTTCTGGATTATAGGCGCCTTAGCTACCTTCAATGGTGTACTTTTTATTTTTCCAGAGTTACGTGATGTTTTCCCGCAAATAGCTTTTCTACATTATTTGAGAAGGCTTGAATATCTTTCTTTCTTTTTCCTTGCATTTTCTGCAATCAAGAAAAAATCCTCACTTACACCTGTAATTGTTACTCTCACTGTAACACTTATTGCAATTGTCATATATGGAATCGGGCAGAGAGTATATGGATTCCCCGCATTTCTTACGATGAACGAAGAGTTTGCTAAAGGTGTTCCACTTCGCTTATCACCACTCTCACGCGTGGCATCAACTTTTGCAGGTCATTATGATTTAGCAGCATACCTTATCCTCCTTATTCCGATAATGGGAGGACTCGTTTTTGGATTTAAGAAGATTTGGCAGAAAGCAATTTTCTTATTTGCTGGAACTGGGGCACTTATTCTTCTTTTGATGACTAATTCTCGGGTCTCATTTAGTGTCTATATGGTCTCTATAGTTGTTCTTCTGGTTCTTCTTAAGAAAAAGTTATTTATTATTCCTGTTCTAGCACTCAGTATTCTGTTACTCCAATCGTTCCCGGGAATTTCTCAACGATTTGCAAGTACATTTACCCAGGTCGATTTAGCTGTTGATTCACGAACAGGCAAGCCAATTGGTATCGTTTCAGAAGGAGGAGAGAATGACGGAAAAATTGTTATTGAGGACAAACAATCAACAGGGGAAAATCTCCCTCAGGGTTCAAAGTATATAAATATTCCATCTACGTCAGGAAGTGAGTTTACATCTGAGATAGTCTATAAAAAACTCCGTCCGGGATCAGGTCAGGAAAAAATTATCAGTAGGACAGGAGAAGTAATTGTTAAAAAAGCCTTTGCCTATGATGTTTCTTTTACAACACGCCTCCAAGGTGAATGGCCTCGTGCGACAGAAGCATTTCTGAGAAATATTCTTCTTGGAAGTGGATATTCTTCAATTAATTTAGCAACTGACAACAACTATCTTCGAATATTAGGTGAGACTGGATCACTCGGCTTCCTCTCTTTCTTCTTTATTTTTCTGACAATCGGAATATATGCATTTAAAATCCTTCCTGATATTACTGATGCAAGAGCTCGGGCATTTGTCATTGGTACAATGAGTGGAATTTTCGGATTATCTTTAAATGCAGTCCTCATTGATGTTTTCGAAGCATCGAAAGTCGCGTTCAGTCTTTGGCTCCTGGTGGGTGTCCTTATGGGAGTACTCGTTCAATATCAGAAAAAGCCCATACATCTATTTAAAGAAATTAAAGACATTCTATTATCAGTCCCTGCACTGCTCTTGTATCTTGGAGGGATTGGATTTTTAGTATTTTTATCTGGACTGTCAAATTATTTTGTAGGTGATGATTTTACCTGGTTGAGATGGGCTGCTGATTGTCAGGCAGCTTTATCACAAAATACAAATGCATGTGGATCTTTCGTCCAGACGATAATTGGCTACTTTACAGATTCACAAAATTTCTTTTATCGACCTGGAACCAAAACATACTTTTTCTTGATGTATCCGATATTTGAGCTCTTTCCACTTCCATTTCATGTTGTTTCAGTATTACTTCATGTCGCAGCGGCTTCTTTAATATTTTTTATTTTAAATAAATTGTTCGGAAGTAGATTGTGGTCTTTTGTAGGTGCTGTGTTATTTTCAGTATTAAGTACTCACGCCGAGTCTGTGTACTGGATTTCAGTGACGGGTACCCTCATTACAGCAAATCTTATTCTTTTCAGTCTGCTTATTTTTCTTTACTGGCGAGAAAATAAAAATATTTTTCTATTCCTTCTTATGCTTCCATCATTACTTGTTGCAACATTCTTTCAGGAATTTGGAGTCATTGGTCCTGTCATGCTTATAGCCTTGGATAGTGTCCTTTCACGAGAAAATGGAGGAGTTAAAACATTGAGAAAAAATCTACTTTGGTATCTACTTTTATTTGTTCCGGTCATTCTCTATTATATCCTTCGACAAAATGCACAAAGTATTTGGTTTAGTGGTGATTATAGTTACAATTTGATGAAACTTCCGTTCAATTTTCTAGGCAATGCTGTCGGATATATTTTACTCGCTCTATTTGGTCCCTCATCACTCTCCTTTTATTCTTTCTTTAGAAATTTGAGCTCTGATAATGTCATAGTTGTTACTCTTTTTGGATTTGTACTGCTAGGAATTGGGTTTTATATTGTTCGAAAATATTACAGTACTATTTCAAAGAAGACATCGTTATACATTATTTTTGGTTTAACTCTCTTTGTTACTTCTCTCCTTCCTTTTTTGGGACTGGGAAATATAGCACCACGTTATAATTACCTCGCTTCTTTTGGAATAATAATTATTGTAGTCGTCCTTCTGAGATCAGCTTACACACGGCTCAGTAAGAGATCAAAAGAGACAGCTATTGCAGTCATTTTTATAACAATTGCACTCTTTGCTTTTTATCATGTCCGGGAACTTCAAAGAATTCAACAAGACTGGAAGAAAGCAGGGGAGATTACCAATAATACTTTAGTCAGCTTAAGCTATGCGTATCGAAATACCGATGAAGCCACACCATCTGCTAAAACTTTCTTTTTTGTAAACAAACCTATCAGATATGGCGAAGCATGGGTGTTTCCGGTTGGCTTAAATGATGCACTTTGGTTTAGTTTTCAGAGTAAGGATATCAGAATTATCGAATCAAGTGCTGAAGATGAAGCATTTAAGAGTGCTCAGAAATTATTGAATGCGCATGTATTTAAATATTTAGACAATGGAGATCTTGTTGAGGTCAGAACAGCTACATCTCCCGCTGAATTGAATGAAGAATAAAGCTTTATTGTTACTCTTACTTATATTTTTAGGCTCAATTTTTGTTCGATTATATCGTTTTGATAATCCTGTTGCTGATTGGCATTCATGGAGACAGGCAGATACAGCATCTGTAACACGAAATTTTGTACAAGAAGGGTATACTCCTTTCTTTCCAAAATTTGACGTATTAAATTCCCTCAACGAGACATTTACTCCTAATCCAAATAGATATTTTTTTGCAGAGTTTCCACTTTATAACTCATTGACGTATTTTGGATTTATCCTTTTTGATTTTTTCACCCTTGAACAGTGGGGAAGGGTAATTAGTATAGGAGCATCGTCATTAACTGTCATAGTTCTTTACTTTTTAGTAAAGCATTATTCGAATTCAAGAATTGCGATGTTTGCTTCTTTCCTCTTTGCATTTCTTCCTTTTAATATTTATTGGGGAAGAGTAATTATGCCTGATGCATTGCATATTTTTTTAAGTGTTTTTACATTTTTTCTTGTTACACGGTGGCTCGATTCCAAAAAAATACTTTATGCACTCCTTGCCAGCATTATCTATGCAGGAGCGTTACTCACCAAACCATATGCACTCGTTCTCCTATTACCACTTGTATATTTAATACTTCGAACATATAAATTTTCTGTCTGGAAACAGTATGCTGTTTATTTGTTTTTTATCCTTTCACTGGCTCCTTTATTTCTTTGGAGATGGCATATAAGTCAGTATCCAGAGGGAATGTTTGGGACGACATGGCTTTATAATCAAGGTGGAATAAGATTTACAGGTGCTTTTTTCCGATGGATTATTTATGATCGGATGAATAGATTGATCTTTGCAACTGGAGGTTTTGTATTATTTTGGCTTGGGGTTATAAGTGGATATAACAAAAAAGAAGGATGGTTTTATTTGTTATGGCTGGTAAGTATTTTTGTCTTCATTACTGTTATTGCTAGAGGAAATGTAACTCATGATTATTATCAACTTCCACTCGTTCCAATAGGCTGTATTTTTATGGCAAAAGGAATTGATTTTCTTATTACCTATAAGAATACTTTGTTTCAAAGGGCAATTAATATAGGAATTATTGGAGTATTATTAGCACTTCTTTTTGCCTTCGGATGGTATGAAATAAGAGGATACTATTATGTAAATAATCCATCGATAATTAAAGCAGGACAATATGTTGATAAAAATCTTCCTCAAGATGCTATTGTCATTGCTCCATACCAGAACGACACAGCTTTTCTCTATCAAACGAATAGACATGGGTATACAGTAGGAGAAGGAAAAATTGAAGAATACAGAGAAGAAGGCGCAACACATTTGGTTTCCGTCAATTTTGATGATGCAACAAATGAATGGGCTAAAAGATGCACCGTAATTGAAAAAAATAAGGATTTTATTGTCGTTGACCTCACTGAGTGTGCTGCAGGGGAAGAAAAATGACATGAAAATTCTTATTGTTGCATCATACCTTCCCTTTCCTCTTCTGAATGGAGGGAATATCCGGCTTTTCAATCTTATTAAAGAGTTATCCTCCCGTCATGAAATTACTCTTATATGTGAAAAACGCATACATCAAACACAAAAAGATATAGACGAGGTTAAGAAATACTGTACCAAAGTAGTAACATTTCCTCGTCGAAAACAATGGAGTGTGAAAAATATATTTTTGTCTGGCTTATCGCAAAAATCTTTTCTGACAACAGGTCACAGACTGCCTGATATGACTGCAGGAATTGAAAAAGAACTAAAAGAAAGTAAATATGATGTTATTCATGTTGAAACATTTTATGTTCAGCAAAATCTTCCTCCCACATCTCTTCCAGTAGTACTCATTGAGCATAATATTGAGTATCTTGTTTATGAACGATACATGAGAAATGCCTTTCCTCTTTTACAGCCACTCTTATCACTGGACATTAAAAAAATAAAGAGAGAGGAAGAACAATGTTGGAAACAAGCAACAGTTGTCGCGACTGTTTCCGAAGAAGAGAAAAAGTATATAAAAAAAGATAAGGTTTATGTAGTACCTAACGGTGTAGATATGAAGCAATTCACTCTTAAGAAAGTACCGGATAATTTTGAAAAAAAAGAAAAAAGAATTTTATATATTGGGGATTATAAATGGATTCAAAATAGCGACGCTGCTTCGTATATCATAAAAGATGTATGGCCAGAAATAAAAAAAAGACTCTCAACTTCTCGTTTTGAGTATTACTTGTGGATCGTTGGGAGAAATATGTCTGTAGGACTTAAAAAATTAGGTGTGGATGATTCGTCAATTATTTTTGATGACAATAACTCTGACCCAACAAATAAAATATTTACCTATGCAGATGTTCTCTTAGCGCCAAAGAGAGTGGGTGGCGGGACGAGCTATAAAATAATTGAATCAATGGCAGTTGGCACACCAGTTGTAACAACTCCATTAGGACTTGAAGGATTAGATATAAAGGCGAGTAGAGATATTCTTGTTGGAGATACTCCAGATGAGCTTGCTGAAGCAGTGTGTACCGTTTTAACGAATGAGGAAGAGTATAAGAGAATTTCAGCTAGGTCTCGTCAGGCTGTTGAAGAGAAATATGCGTGGCCAGCAATTACTTCCCGACTTGAGCAAGCTTATAAAGAAGCTCTACAGAAATAACTGATTTCACGTATAATAGTCACATGAAAGTTGGTATTGACGCTCGTTTTTGGAATGAAACAGGGGTTGGACGATACATTCGCAATCTTGTTTTGAATCTTCAAACTATTGATAAAAAAAATGAATATGTTCTTTTTGTTACTCCAAAGGACAAAGAAGCTGTTGAAAGTGTGCTCACTAACTCACATTTTCAAATAAAAGTTGTCAATATTCCCTGGCATTCATTCTCCGAACAGATACAACTGCCACCTGCGATTAGCAAAGAAGACGTAGACCTCATGCATTTCCCTTATTTTGCTGTTCCTCTTTTTTATAAAAACCCATTTGTGGTTACTATTCATGATTTGATCCTTCATCATTTTCCAACTGGTGAGGCATCAACCCTTCCAACAATTATGTACAGAGCAAAATTATTAGCATACAAATTTATCATTAAAAATGCTGCAAAACAGGCAGAGAGAGTAATTGTTGTTTCAGAAGCAACAAAAGATGAAGTCATTGACCACTTGAAGATACAGAAAGATAAAATTGATGTCATTTATGAAGGCTATGAACTTCCTAAAAAAACTTCCCTTTCTTTCGTTCTTAAAAAACCCTATTTTTTACATATTGGTAATGTCTATCCGCACAAAAACTCAAAAGTTCTTGTAGATGCTTTTGAAAGATTTTCGAAAGATACATATTTATACTTTGTCGGAAGGAGCGACTTTTTTACTGATAAATTGAAAAAGTATATAGATAAAAAGCAGATTCAAAATATTTCCTTTCTTCACAGGGTCAATGATAAGGAATTAAGCACAATGTATGCAGAAGCAAGTGCTGTTGTCATTCCCTCATTTATGGAGGGTTTTGGACTTCCTGCAATTGAATCTATGTCTCATCAAACTCCCGTTATAGCATCAGATATTCCATCTCTTCGAGAAATTACTGGTGGAAATGCTCTGTTTTTCAATCCTAACTCTCAACAGGAGTTAGAACAGAAAATGCAGCTTGTGTTGAAGTCAAAAAATGAATTAAAAGATATAACAACAAGCGCTCAAAAATATATCGAGAAATATGATTGGAAAAAAATGGCTGAGCAAACACTTAAAATTTATGAAAGTAGCACTCGTATACGATAGAGTAAATAAATGGGGTGGAGCTGAACGTGTCCTCTTAGCACTTCACTCACTTTTTCCTGATGCTCCTTTATACACCTCAGTATATAATTCTGAGACTGCAGGGTGGGCAGATGAGATAGAAGTTATTCCATCATTTCTTCAGAATCTTCCTTTTGCAAAAAGGGCTCATGAATTTTATCCCTTATTAATGCCTGCTGCATTTGAATCATTCAATTTTGATGAATATGATCTTGTCATTTCAGTTACAAGTGAATCAGCAAAGGGGATTTTGACCAAACCGCATACCAGACATATTTGTTACTGTCTTACACCGACACGCTATCTCTGGAGCGGATATGAAGAATACTTCACCAATAAAGCACTCAAATTGCTTTCAACACCGGCAGTAAAATATCTTCGCGAGTGGGACAAAGTTAGTTCTGCGCGTCCGGATGCCTTTATTTCCATTTCTCAGGAAGTACAATCACGAGTAAAAAAATATTATGGAAGAGAATCAGAAGTTATCCATCCACCTGTCTCATTATTTGAAGGAGTGGATGAAGTGCAGAAGTTAGCTAACCAGGAAGACTATTACCTTGTCGTCTCACGACTTGTTCCCTATAAAAGAGTCGATTTAGCGATAAAGGCATGCAATAAGTTAAAAAAGAAGCTCATTATTATCGGAACAGGATCAGAAGAAGCATACTTACGAAGTATAGCTGGTCCTACAGTTAAGTTTATTGGTTATGTGTCAGATGACGTTTTAAGGCAATTTTATGTATCTAGTAAAGCTCTCATTTTTCCTGGACTTGAAGATTTTGGTATCACTATGGTTGAGGCGCAGGGATTGGGTGTTCCTGTCATTGCATATGGTAAAGGTGGTGCAAGTGAGATTGTTATCGATAAAAAAACAGGGATACTATTTCAAAGACAGAGTATTGAGGCACTAAGTGAAGCAATTACGATGTGTGAACAAATGGATTTTCATAAAGGTTATCTTTACGAACAAGCTCAGCTTTTCTCATTAACTCGTTTTGAAAAAGAAATGAAAAAATATATTGCTAATTACTTTGCTAATTTAGGATAATATAGATATAATACTTATTAACTCATGAAAATTATTGTTTTTGCAGGAGGTGTTGGTTCTCGACTTTGGCCACTCTCACGAAAGAATACTCCAAAACAATTCGGGCAGATTATTGGTGAAGAATCAACGCTGCAATCAACAATAAATCGTCTCCTTCCTGAATTTAAAGCTGAAGATATCTATATTGCTACCGGAAAACAATACGCAAATGTTGTTCGTGAACAACTCCCGATGATTCCAGCAGAAAATTTTATACTTGAACCAGCAACACGAGATGTAGGACCAGCAATTGGACTTAACGCTTTTTTGCTTGATAAAAAATTTAGTGATGAACCTATTGCGATATTGTGGAGCGATCATATGGTCAAAAATGAAGTTATGTTTCGTCATGTTTTACGACTTGCTGAGTCAAGTGTCCTCAACCACAATGGGAAATTTGTATTTATTGCACAAAAACCACGTTTTGCAAATCAGAATTTAGGTTGGATTGAGCTTGGAGATAAGTTAAAAGAGGAAGAGGGAGCGGAAATCTATAGATTCCAAAGGCTTCGGTATAGACCAAAGCTTGAAGATGCACAGCTTTTCTTTAAAAATGCCTCCTTTGTCTGGAATTTGGGATATTTTGTAACTACTCCTCGAACTTTGGTAAATCTTTTTCAGGAGTATGCTCCAGACATGCATAACCAACTTATGGAAATTAGGGATGCGTGGGGAACTGATGCATATGAACAGAAGTTAGAAGAAATCTATCCTACACTTGAGAAAATCAGTTTTGACGATGCAATATTAGTAAAGATGACACCTGATGATGTCTATGTGATCGCAACTGATCTTGGGTGGAGTGATATTGGAGCGTGGGATGCCCTCAAAGAAGCACTATCAGAAGAGAGTTCACAGAATATTACCAAAGGTAATGTTCTCCTTGAAGATACACAAGACACTCTTGCATTCAACTACACGAATCAATTAGCTGTTGGAATAGATTTAAGCGAGCTTCTCATAATTAACACTGAAGATGTTCTTCTTATTTGTCCAAAGCAGTCGGTACCTAAGATTAAGAAACTGGTCGAAAGTCTCTCTGGGACACCACTTGAGCATCTTGCTTAACACCCATGCCCTACAAAGAAATTAAAAAAAGTGAATACTACGAGATTGTAAAACGCCTTCTGGATATTTTATTTGCATCAATACTTTTAATCATTTTTTCTCCAGTTATTTTGTTGGTAACTCTAGCAATCAAACTTAATTCACCAGGTCCAGTCCTCGCTGATACCCCTGAGCGGGTAGGGAAAAACGGCAAACCATTTAAAATGTTCAAATTTCGATCTATGATCCAAAATGCGCACACAATCCTTCGGGAAGATCCTGAATTTGCAAAGTTATATGAAATGTACAAACAAGGTAGTTATAAATTAAAAAATGATCCTCGTATAACAAGTGTTGGGAAAATTATTCGCAAATTTTCTTTGGATGAAGTTCCACAATTATTCAATATATTGATAGGAGATATGAGTCTTGTTGGCCCACGTGCATATTATCCTGATGAACTTCGGGAGCAGCAAAAAAAATATCCTGAGACACAGGAGTCGGTAAAAATAGTACTTTCTGTCAAACCAGGTCTCACTGGCTTTTGGCAAGTTTCAGGAAGAAGTGAGATCAACTTTGATAAGAGGATCGAGATGGATGCTGAGTACGTGAGAAAGCGTTCAATTGTGTATGATTTTTATATTATCGCACGTACACCATGGGCTATGATTTCAGGAAAAGGTGCACTCTAGAGATTTGACATAAAAAAAAGTGAACTGTATCATAGAAAGATATGGCTGGTTTTGAAAAAATTGATCTGGTTTCACGGACGAGAAGTAGACTTCAGCCTAAAGAAGAGGACAATACTATGGGAAGACAAAGAAATAGAAAGAAATTATTTAGAATTACTCGAAAAAATGTCGGGAAAGTTGTTGGAATTGCACTAGTAATAATTCTTTTGTTAACTTTTGGATTGATCCTTCCGGGAGTGAGACTTGCTAAATCCGCACAAGCGACCTATACCCAGGCAAGAGTTTTATCTAGTGCACTAAAGCAACAAAATATTGAGCTTGCGTCAGTTGAACTTGAAAAAACAAAAGCAGCACTTTCAGATACACAGAACAAGATGAAACCTCTTATCTATCTGAAGTTTATTCCAATTGTTAATTTTTATTACAATGATGCAGAACATGGATTAAAAGCAGGTGAAGAGGGAATGAAAGCTGCAACAATAGTTGTTGACTCACTCAAACCTTACGCTGACGTTTTAGGACTCAAAGGTCAGGGATCTTTTGCTGGTGGTTCTGCAGAAGACCGAATTAAAACAGCAGTACTTTCCATGGGAAAGATTACACCTCGTATTGATGAAATTTCAGACAGTCTTGTTAAAGTAAGGGCAGAAGTTGATCAGATAAATCCTGATCACTATCCCGAATTTTTGTTCGGAAAGAAAATAAAATCTCAACTCACTCAGGCAAAGCTTCTCACAGATCAGGGTGTAGAATTCGTTGATGAGGCACGTCCACTTATTAAAGTTTTACCTTCGCTTCTTGGTGAGAAAGAAGAGAAAAAGTACTTAGTTCTTTTCCAGAATGACAAAGAACTTCGCCCAACTGGAGGATTTATTACTGCGTATGCAATTTTTAGACTTGATAAGGGTGTTATTAAGCTTGATCGTTCAGATGATATTTATGTTCTTGATGACTCAATTCCCAACAAACCAAAAGCACCTGCGCCTATTTTAAAATATCTTCCAAAGGTTCCAACTCTTAACCTTCGTGATTCAAATCTTTCTCCAGATTTTATTGAGTCAATGAAGGAGTTCAATAAACTCTACGATCGGGCAGGTCAGAAAGTAGAGGTAGATGGTATTATCGCTATTGATACAAATGTTCTTGTTGAAACTATCCGTGTACTTGATGATCAAATTACCGTCAACGGTACAACATATAATACAAAAGAAGATTCACGATGCGATTGTCCTCAAGTTATTTATGAGCTAGAGAATAACATCTCCCGCCCTGTGAATTATGTTAGAACAGATAGAAAAGCACTTCTGGGGGACATGTTAACTGCTCTTATGAGTAAAGCGCTTTCATCTTCTCCCAAACAGTACTGGGGACCTCTTTTCCAGACAATGTTAAATCAAACATATCAAAAACACGTGATGTTCTACTTATATGATGAAAATGCTCAGTCTGGTATTGAGGCACTCAATGCAGCAGGGCGCATACTGCCATTTGAAGGAGACTATCTCCATATCAATGACACTAACTTTGGAGGGGCAAAGTCCAATCTCTTTGTAGAGCAGGAAATTGAGGTAAATTATGAAGTAAGTGGAGATGGAAGAGTAGTAAAAACTGTTACGGCTGATTATAAAAATACCTATCCACCATCAGATTGTAATTTAGAACGTGGAGGACTGTGTCTGAACGCAGAGTTAAGAGATTGGGTCAGGCTATATGTTCCCAAAGGAAGTAAATACATAAAAAATACAGGATCTGAAGTGAAAATGACGACAAGTGAGGATTTGGGAAAGACTGTTATCGAAGGATTTATTACAGTTCGTCCGCTTGGAAAAACAAAGCTAACAGTTACCTATGAACTTCCATTCAAAGTAGAAAATGGCACATTACCTGTACTTATTCAAAAACAGCCTGGCACATATGGACCTTCGTACACGATTAAAGTTAACGGAAAAACAGTTGAAAAGTTTGATCTCCTTACCGATAAAGAATTAAAACTTCGAGTATAATAGTCTGGTGCGAAATCTCAAAACGTCAGGTATAGTCATAAAAAGGCGCAACTTCAACGAAGCAGACAGAATAATTACTCTTTATACGAGTGACTTTGGAAAAATTCAGGTAAAAGCTCAGGGAGTGAGAAAAATCACCAGTAGACGGTCTTCTCACATTGAGCAATTGAATGAAGTTCAGGTAAGTCTCTATAAAGGAGCTTCATTATACACACTTGTTGAGGCGCAGATGATAGAGACGTATCAAGAAATAAAATCGGATCTTCAAAAAACCGGTGCTGCATATCATGTCTGTGAGTTAATTGAAGGACTTTGTCCTGAAAATCAAGAACAGTCCTCAATATATGAACTTGTCATAAATACGCTCAGAGAACTAGAAGAAGCTGACAGTGATTCGCTTGAATTTTTGCTTCATACATTTGAAGTCGAGTTATTAACTCACTTAGGATATTGGCATGGAAGTCCTGACGGCTCTCGTACACTCAATACACATCAATTTATTGAAGGAATTCTTGAGAGAAAATTACGTAGTCACCGAATATTTGAGAGAATCGACGCGAAATAATACTCAACTTCTTTTTTAAATAGGTATTTTCTGTTATCATAGGCTCATGAATGAAGTAACTATGGAAAAAATTCAATCTCTCATGAAGAGACGGGGATTTGTCTATCCTGGCTCAGAACTCTATGGAGGTCTTGCGAATACATACGATTATGGTCCAGTTGGTGTCGAGCTATTAAGAAATATTAAAAATTTGTGGTGGAAAATATTTGTGACTAAGCGTGATGACATGGTAGGACTTGATGCAAGTGTCATTTCTCATCAAAGGGTATGGGAAGCATCAGGTCACGTTGCAGGATTTGCAGATGCGATGGTGGATTGTAAAAACTGTAAAACGCGTATTCGTGCAGATCACTTAATTGAAGAATACTTAGAGAAAAACAAAGCTACTCTTGAAGAACTAGAACTTGAAAATATAACAATTCCAACTGACCTATCAAAAGAAACTATAATTTCCTATATTCAGTCTCAAAAAGTTGAAGGACTGACTGAAAAGCAACTCTCTTCAATAATTGCACTCCATGAGATTCCTTGCCCGAATTGTGGTGAATTCTCCTGGACTGAGGTGCGGAAATTTAATCAGTTATTTCCTGTGAGGCTTGGAATTGTCGTAGGAGATGAGAGTCTTGCGTATCTACGAGGAGAAACAGCTCAGGGAATGTTTGTTGACTTTGAGAATGTTATTAATTCATCCCGCGTGAGATTACCTTTTGGTATTGCTCAGATAGGAAAGTCATTTCGTAATGAGATAACACTCGGCAATTCGGTTTTTAGAACGATTGAATTTGAGCAAGGTGAGATAGAGTATTTTTTCCACCCGATAAAGACAAAATGGGAAGAAGTCTTTGAGAACTGGCAGAGTGAAATGTGGAAATTTGTAACAGTTACACTTGGTGTAAAAGAAGATAAGTTAAGATGGCGTGAACACGAGGATCAGGAAAGATCATTTTATAGTAAGCGAACTGTTGACCTGGAGTATAAATTTCCATTTGGCTTTAAAGAACTATGGGGACTTGCTTACAGAACAGACTATGATCTCAAGCAGCATAGAGAGTATTCAGGAAAAGACTTAGCAATTGTTGATCCAGAGACACAAGAAAAAGTCATACCTCATGTAATAGAGCCTGCAGTTGGTATTAATAGACTTTTCCTGATGACGCTCATTGATGCCTATACCGAAGAAGATGAGAGAGTAGTTGTAAAGCTGCATCCCAAGATTGCTCCATATAAAGTTGCTGTCTTTCCACTTTTAAAGAATAAGCCTGAGCTTATAGACAAAGCAAAAGAGGTATATCATCACTTGAAAGAATCAATTGATGGGAAAGTCATATGGGATGATAGAGGAAATATTGGTAAGAGATATTTGAGTCAGGATGAAGTGGGTACACCTTGGTGTGTAACAATCGACTTCGATACACTTATAGATGGTACGGTCACAGTTCGTGACAGAGATACAGCTCAACAAGAACGTATGCAAATTGATGCGCTTGCAAATTATTTTAGTAGCAGGTTATCATAAAGTATAGTGAGCGAAAACCTGCGACAAGTTTCTCTACCACATATAGATTTACGTGTTCCACATCGCAAACTTGGTATAGGACTTCCTGAATCTCGTGTAAAAGGCGTTGGGATAAAAGTTCCAGTAACTGAGGGAAATGTTCTTACCTCAGTAAGCAATATATTAACGGAATTTGGATCATCACTACAGTTAATTGGAGTGATTACAGCTGATAATAAACTTCTCGAAAATGAACAGAGTTCCTTTCAGAAAGAAGCAAATAAAGATCTTCTTGAGCGAAATGCAGACGTTTTTGGATATGATTCATCAAGGGAAACTATAGATACATTAATTTCACAATATACGGATGTTATAGCTCGCCGAAATGAACATATTGGATATTCAGGGAATCTTCCTCACGTAAAAACAGAAGATACTCATCAGGGTGAGTTAGATTTATTTCCTGAGCGTGGAGGAGTTATAATCGACTTTACCGATTTACAAATGCAAAATGCTGCTGACTGAGTTGACAAAGTCAGGAGAGTTGCTACAATAATTTCAATCTATGAATAAGAATTTACTTATTGGAGTTGGTGCAGTTGTATTACTTCTTCTTGGACTAGGAGGATATTTTGTCATGTCCAATAGATCAGCTGAGCCAGTAGAACCAGTTGAAGAATCCCTTGAGAACGAAGCAATTTCAATCAAGCCTGAAGAAATTGGTCTTGAGTTGGAAGCAACGCCAAATAAAAAGCAGGTAAAATTTATTATTAGTAAAGCAATAGGTATTACGGCTCTTGAGTATGAACTTTCTTATGAGGCTGATTCAACCGGAGGGACGGATGATGGTGATGGTGGAGGAAGAATTTCAAGAGGCGTAGCGGGAGAAGATGAACTCGATGGCACTGAAGAGTCATATGAGTCAAAATTACTTGATCTAGGAAGTTGTTCAAGTGGAACATGCAGATACGATACAGGCGTTACTGATGTTCAATTACTTCTTAAAATTACAAAAGACGATGGAAAAGTGTATGCGGTAGAAGATACGCTTGAACTCTAAGAACTCCTCAATTTTCACATTTATTTTCTTACATTTTCACACACTACTGCTTGTGTTCTAATTTTTCACGGACACTACTTCCCCTTTTCACAGGATTGACATGGTTCAGTAAATGATGCAATATATATAAAAGTAGTGATAAGTAGTGAAGAGTAGTGAAATGTGTGATAGTATACAACTCATACGATTTCATTTGACCAATTGATCGTTAACAATTCATGATTCTGGGACAAGTTGAAGGAAGAATTACAAAAAAACATCAGATAGCCTTACCGAAAGTGTTTCGAGAAGAGATGGGAGATCAACTCATTGTAACAAAGGGAATAAATGAATACTTACAGGTGATCTCACAAAAAAATTGGGAAGTATTATTGGAAGGTACAAGAGGAAAACCGTTTACAGACAAAGCAACACGGGAGTTACAAAGATATCTTTTTGGAAATGCGACAGAAATAACACTTGATAATCAAGGAAGAATGGTACTCCCTGAGTATTTGGTGACATATGCAAAATTTCAGGAAGAGATCATTTTTATTGGAGTAGAGCGGTATGTAGAGATGTGGGACAAAAGAAGTTACAAAGTATATGAGGAGAAAGTCTCAAAATCAGCTGAATTGTTAACTATTGATATTGGACATTCACAAGGACATGAATAATTATCACACAAGCGTTCTTTTACAAGAAGTAATCGATTTTTTAAAAATCAAACCTGGGCATAAGTATATAGATGCTACGTTGGGTGGTGGTGGGCATACTGTAGAAATGTTACGACAAGGTGGAGATGTGTTGGGAATTGATGTTGATAGTGACGCTCATGCATATGTAGAATCACTTATTTCGTCAAGGAAAGAAGAGTTAAATGGATCATTCAGAAGTGCTTATGGAAATTTCGAAAAAATTGATGAGATAGCACATCAGCATCACTTTATATCTGTCTCAGGTATCATTTTCGATTTGGGAGTATCAAGTCATCAATTTGATACACCTGAAAGAGGGTTTAGTTTTCAACCAGGTCCTCTTGATATGAGGATGGATGGTGAGCTAACTGTTACAGCAGCTGATCTCATAAATGGGCTAACACGAGTTGAGCTCATTGAACTCTTTGAGAAGTATGGGGAAGAGCCATTTGCACGAAAAATTGCAGGAAGTATCGCTGAGAGACGAATAAAATCACCGTTCAGAACAACAGAAGACTTAGCAGAGGTCATTAAACGAGCAGTTCCAAAGAGTGATGGTATTCATCCAGCAACACGGGTCTTTCAGGCCTTACGAATCGCTGTTAATGATGAGATGCATGTTCTAGAAAATGCTTTACCAAAAGCATTAAGGCTTCTTGAGAACGAAGGAAGATTGACTGTTATATCTTTTCATTCTCTTGAAGACAGAATTGTGAAATATGCATTTGAAGCTTTTGAAAAAGCCGGTGAAGGAGAAATTATAACAAAAAAACCGATTATTCCTACACAAAAAGAACAAGAAGAAAATAGAAGAAGTAGAAGCGCAAAGCTTCGAGTCTTTGAAAGAAAAATATGAAAAAACCATTATTAGTTGTCATGTTAAACGGATTTATTATTCTTTGCTTATCACTCGTGCAAGTAGTTGTTGCGAATAGTATCTCTACAACTGGAATTGAGCTTGGGAAAATTGAGAATGAAATAGCGGCATATAAAAAGAAAAATGCTGTTCTTCACGAACAGGTACTTATTTCATCATCTTTGACAAATATTGCTTCAGAGGCTTCTCGACTTGGTTTTGAAGAATCAAAGTCTCAACTTGTTGTTGAGAGTCCTCTCCCCATTGCAAAAAGATGACAGATTGGAGATATCGTTCTGTACTACTTTTTTTCACTGTTCTCTTATTATTTGTTACAGTGAGACTTTTTTACTGGCAAATTGTCAGAGCTTCTGAACTTGCATCAATTGGTCAGTCTCAGTATGGTCAAAATGTTAAACTCGTTCCTAAGAGAGGTGAGATTCGCACATCTGATGGATTTCCATTAGCATCAAATAAAGTTACCTATCTTGTTTTTGCCAATCCGAAGGAGATTAAGGAAAAAGATAAAACCTCCCGACTCCTTGCACCAATTCTTCAAAAGGATGTAGCCTCAATTTCTGCTCTTTTAGACCTTAATAGATACTGGGTAGCTGTAGGAAGTAAAATAAGTACTGTTCAGAAGGAAGAAGTTGAGAAGCTAGATTTACCTGGAATTGGGTTTGATGATCAATCGATTCGTTTTTATCCTGAAGCTTCAGTTGGTGCGAAATTACTCGGATTCGTTGGGAAAAATGAACTGGGTGATGATATCGGGCAATTTGGACTTGAAGGGTACTATGATAGACAACTAAGAGGAAAAGAAGGAGTAGCTAAGCAAATTCATGATGCTCTAGGAAGACCGATTCTTGCAAAACTGCATAATTCATCAGGTGAAATTGATGGACGAAACCTCAATTTACATATAGATCGAGTTCTTCAGTTCGTTCTAGAAGATGAGTTAAAGACAGGAATTGAACAGTATGGTGCAGTAGGAGGGATGGCAGCGATGATGGATCCTAAAACTGGGGGGATATTAGCAATGGCTTCATTTCCTTCTTTTGATCCAGCCAAATATTACGAGCATTCAGCTGAGGAATTTAAAAATGCTTTTATAACTGATACGTATGAACCTGGATCAACATTCAAACCTTTAGTGATGGCTGCTGCAATAAATGAAGGACTAGTCAAACCTGAAACTGTCTGTCCGAATTGTAATGGCCCCATTGAGATAGGGGGATACACGATTAAGACATGGAATGATAAATATCAGGAAAATCTCACCATGACACAGGCGATACAATACTCAGATAATACCGGGATGGTTTTTGTCGGACAAAAGTTAGGGTTGGACAGGATGCTGAATTATTTTGATAAATATGGACTTGGTAAAGCAACAGGAATTGACCTCCAGGGTGAAGTAACACCCTCGATAAGGCCGCGAAGTAATTGGTATCCAATTGATCTTGCAACATCGAGTTTTGGTCAGGGAATTTCCATTACACCAATTGAGTTACTCGCTGCTTTTTCTTCTCTTGCAAATAAAGGAGTGAGAATGGAGCCACATGTTGTCGCATCAGTCGAAACGCCTGAGGGAGAGGTCATAACAATTCCTCCAAAAAAGATAAATCAACCAGTGAGTGAGAAGACAGCAAAAATAATGACAGAGATCCTGGTGAATGCAGTTGAAAAAGGGGAAGCAAAATGGGCAAAGCCTAAGGGGTATCGAATTGCTGGAAAGACAGGTACTGCCCAAATTCCGGTTGAGGGGCATTATGATCCAAATCAGACTATTCCATCATTTATTGGGTTTGCTCCTGCTGATGATCCGAAATTTGTAATGCTTGTTGTTCTTGATAGACCGACTAAATCAATTTACGGGTCAGAGACAGCTGCTCCAATATTTTTTAGAATTGCAAAGAAAGCCCTCACTTATTACAACATTGCACCTACAGAAAGTTTGAGTGAGTAAAAAGATTAACGAATTGTTGACCCAGGAGCTACTGGTTCAAGGGGAATAAGGGGGAGTGGTTTGTTTCCACCTTCTGCAGCAAGAATCATCCCTTCTGAGAATTCACCCATCATTTTTCTTGGTTCAAGATTAAGAACAAAAATAAAATTTTTGCCGATAAGCTCATCTGGATCATACCAGGCTGCAATTCCTGAGAGGATATTCTTTTCGCCTTCCTCACCAAAATCTACCGTTAGTCTCAGTAACTTATCTGATCCTTCTTTTTTTTCACAGTTAATAACTCGACCTACCCGCAAATCTAGTTTTGCAAAATCTTCAAAAGCAATTTGATCTTTCATAGAGGTATTTTACAAGTCAAAAGAATCAATGTAAAGAAGAGTTATACAAATTCCAACGTATCACCCTTTGTCGTATGTGACTTCTGTATTGTCCCGGCTGGAAGTTCAAGTACCTGTGAATACAATGGATTCCAAAGAAAGATTCTCTTTGGCTTGAGTTCTTGATGAAGTGCAACAACTTCATTTTTTTTATTTAAAATAACTACATCAATTGAGTATAATACGCCAAAAGTATGTATACCAAAATGTGTTGAGAACATAATTGCCTGACTCACAGTACTCCCAATAAGACCTCTGTTTTTTGCAAAAAAAGAGGTCTTTTCCTGAATATGCGGAACAAGGACAGTTTGTTTTGTTTTATTCATAACTTTCATGGATATAGTATAGCTTAGAATAGGTACCTGTATGATTTGCTATACTGTTGAGGTGACAGGAAGAACACACGATTTAGCAGCATTTACTGCCCTCAATATTGTATTGGTAACAGTACCTCTTGAAAAAATGACACTTGCAACAGCTCTTGTTGCATTCACTGCAAACATGATTGGAGGACTCGCTCCTGATCTTGATCAACCAACTGCAAATTTGTGGAGGAGAATGAGAGGTGGAACACTTATAGGGAAATTTTTATCTCCCCTTCTTGGTGGACATCGATTTATTTCTCATTCAATCATTGGAATTGTCATGTTTGGAGTGATTACGCAGATAATTTTAGAATTACTTAGCTCATTTTTGCTCGTTGATATGAATATTGTCTGGTGGGCTTTTATGATCGGCTTTGTCTCACATCTTATTATGGATACTTTTACCCGGGAAGGAGTGCCGTGGCTTTTCCCAATCCCACTACACTTCGGAATTCCGCCTATTCGTCTCTTACGTATGAAAACAGGTGGTCTTGCTGAAAAATCCTTTGTTTTTCCTGTCCTTATTTTTTGTAATGGTGTGCTTATTTATCTTTATTATGAGAAAGTTCTTGAGTTCTTTAAACTTCTAAGATAACTAGGTATACTACACACGTATGTGGCAAGATATTAAAAACATTTATCATCTAGGAAAAGCTTTTGGAGCAAATGTGCTCAATGGATATCCGGCAAAGTCATTAACAGTCATTGGGGTTACCGGGACAGATGGGAAAACGACAACTGCCACTTTCATTTACAGTATACTTAAGGAGGCAGGTTTCAAGACTGCGCTTATCTCAACAGTTTCAGCAAAAATTGGGGATAAAGAATATGATACAGGCTTCCACGTCTCGACACCTGACTCTTTAGCACTTCAGTCTTACTTAAAAAGAGCAAAAAAGGATGGAGTAACTCATTTAGTACTTGAAGTGACATCTCATTCACTAGACCAACATAGGGTTTTTGGAATTCCATTTGCTGTTGGGGTACTCACCAACATTTCTCGTGAGCATCTCGACTATCACAAGACAATGGAAAGATATATGTTAGCCAAAGCTCGCTTGTTAAAAAATTCTCGTATAGTTGTTCTGAATAAAGATGATGACAGTTACTCTTTTTATTCAGATCTTTTGAATGAAAAGAAAATTCTCACTTATTCTTTACATGATAAAAATTCATATACTCCTTCATCAGTTAACATCCATTCTTCTTTACCGGGTGATTTTAATACATATAATATGCTTGCAGCATATACAGCAACAAAAGCAATTGATATTGACGATAAGATTATCCTAAAAGCTCTTGAAAAAGCACTGTTGCCAGAAGGAAGATATGACGTTATCTACGATAAAGATTTTAAAATAATTGTTGACTTTGCACATACACCTCGCTCTATTGAACAAGTGCTCCAGACAGTGAAAGATAGTACCAAAGGACGAGTAATACATGTCTTTGGAAGTGCCGGTCAAAGAGATAAAGGAAAAAGATCACTGATGGGGAAAGCCTCAGCAAAATATGCTGATGTTATCATTCTTACATCAGAGGACCCGAGGGGAGAAACTGTAGATGAAATCAATAAAATGATAAGAAAAGGAATGAGTGGAAAAGAAAAAGTGCTTGAGATACCAGATCGAAGTGAGGCAATTCTCAAAGCAGTAACTGAAGCAAAAAAGGGAGATTGTGTCATAATTACAGGAAAAGGTCATGAAAAATCAATGAATTTTGGAAAAGGTGAAGAACAGTGGAGTGATCATGAGGCTGTTTTGAGCGCATTAAAGGAGAAGAAACTATGAGTAAAGTTCGGTCAATTCATTTTGTCGGAATAAAAGGTGTAGGATTAACCCCGCTTGCTTTGATTGCGAAAGAAGCAGGAATTGAGGTAACAGGAAGTGATATTAATGAAGAATTTATAACTGATTCCGCGTTGAAGAAAGTAGGTATAACGCCACTTGTCGGTTTTGATCCTGTCCATGTTCAAAATGTTGACATCGTGATCACCACGGGTGCACATGGTGGATATCAAAATCCAGAAGTTGTCGAGGCGAAGAGAAAAGGCATCCCTGTCTTAACGCGTGCGGAAGCTGTTGGAGAGTTTATGAAAGGCACGCTTTTTGGAAGAAGTTTTCGTGGGATCTCAGTTGCAGGGACACACGGGAAAACAACGACGACTGCCATGGTGATTACTATTTTGAAACAAGCAGGCATAGACCCATCTTACCTTGTTGGAACAAGTGATATAGGTGGAGTTGATCTTCCAGGCCATTTTGGAAAGGGGAATTATTTTGTTGCTGAGGCTGATGAGTATGCTACAGAACCACAATCAGATCATAAAGCAGCATTTTTATGGCATTATCCAGATATAGCCCTTTTTACCAATATAGAGCATGATCATCCCGATATTTATCCTGATATTCAATCAGTTGAAGAAGTCTTTTCCCAATTTACAGAACAAGTAAATGATACGATCATCGGCTGTGGAGATGACGAACGAGTCTATTCAATTTTAAAGAATAGTTCTAAGCGAACTATAACCTATGGTTTTTCACCCAAGAACGATTATGTCTTGGAGCGTGTCTCCGTCTCAGGGGATCAGACTTTTTTCCATGTCTCGTCAATGGGTGTTGATCTGGGTGAGTTCAGGATGAGGGTAATGGGAGATCATAATGCCTTAAATGCACTCGGTGCATTGATTGTCTGTCTTGAAGTAGGAGTTTCACTCGAAAAGATTCGAGACGGACTAAGTACCTTTAGAGGTACAAAGAGAAGACAGGAGTTTAAGGGAAAAATGAAAAATGGTGCAGATGTGTACGATGATTATGCTCATCATCCGACAGAGATTAAAAAAACTCTTCATGCTCTTCGTCAACGGTACACGAAAGAGGAGATAGTCTGTGTTTTTCAACCACATACCTTTACACGTACAAAAGCTCTTTATCAAGAATTCATTCATGCTTTCGATGATGCATCTAGACTTATTCTTACAGATATTTATGGATCTTTACGTGAAGAAAGGGATGAGAGTATCAGTTCACAAAGACTGGCTGATGATATCGCACGGGTGAAAAAAAATGTTCAGTATGTTCCCCTTACCGAAGTCGCTTCAGTCATAAATAATAGCAAATTGGATCATACAACAGTCGTTATTTTTATGGGTGCTGGGGATGTTTATAAGGAGATAGAACACCTCGAAATGAGAGAAAGAAAAGAGTAAGATAATTTGTGAAAACTCGAGTTTGACGGTATAATGCATCAATGATTGAAGAAAAATTTATAGTCAGAGGTGGAAAAAGTCTACACGGATCTGTCTCAGTATCCGGGGCAAAAAATGTTGTCCTCAAAGCGTATGTTGCAGCGTGTCTGACAGATGAAGAAGTCATCCTCCATAACATTCCTCTTATCTCAGACCTTCGCATCATGGGGGAGATTATTGAGGATCTGGGTGGCACTGTTACCATTACTGATCACACGGTAAAAATTCGTATAGAGAAATTTAAAAAGAGTGATATCACTCTTGATCAGGCGTCACATATTCGTACCTCATCTATGTTCCTGGCCCCACTACTTATTCGAAATAAAGAAGCGATCATCCCCAATCCAGGCGGGTGTAGGCTTGGTGCGCGACCAATAGATAGAACAATTGATGGATTGAGACAAATGGGCGCTGATATCAATTATCTCAGTGATGATGGTTATTTTCACGCAAAAGCTGAAAAACTACACGGTGTGACATATCGATTTGATAAAAACACTCATACAGGAACTGAGACTATGATAATTGCGGCAGTTCGCGCTGAAGGAAAGACAGTTCTGGAGAATGCTGCTGAGGAACCTGAGATTGATGAGTTGATCGATCTTTTGAATGCGATGGGAGCAAAGGTTAAAAGAACAGCACAGAGAGTTATTGAGATCGAAGGTGTGGATAGGCTACATGGTGCAGAAGTCACCATCAAGCCAGATAGAAATGAAGTTGTTACTTTTGCAATTGCCGCAGTTGTAACAAGAGGAGATATTACCGTAAAAGGAGCAAGTAAGAAAGAGTTAGAGGCATTCCATACAAAATTTGAAGAGGTTGGAGCCGGAGTTGAGGAAGTCGCTGAGGGAATGCGATTTTTCTATAAAGGTCCGATAAAGGCAACAGAGATAACAACTGCGCCATACCCAGGTTTTATGACTGACTGGCAGGCTCCATGGGCTGTTCTGATGACACAGGCTGAAGGGACGTCGGTAATACATGAAACAGTTTTTGAAAATAAATTACAGTATGTAACTGATTTAAAAAAGATGGGTGCGAAAGCAGATCTATTTAATCCTCCTGTTGAAAATAAAGAAGAAGTTTATAACTTTAATTTAGATGATGATCGTCCAGACTATTATCATGCTGTACGAATTCACGGTCCTAAAAAGCTTCACAACGCAATTGTAACAATGCATGATATTAGAGCTGGTGCAGCTGTCCTCTTAGCCGCTCTTGCTGCAACTGGTGAGACAACAATTCATGGAATTCATCTTATAGAGCGTGGATACGAAAAAGTTGATGAACGTCTTCGCTCTCTTGGTGCTGATATCCAAAAAGTAACACAATAATATGGCAAATAAATCCTCTATATCAGCAGTAATTCTAGCAGCAGGGAAAGGAAAAAGAATGAATATGCTGGAATCAAATAAAGTGACTGCCAATCTTTTAGATCGGCCCATTGTCACGCATATTGTTTCATTTATGGAGGAGTTGGGACTTGGTGCAATTATCGTAGTTGTCGGACATGCAAAAGAGTCTGTTATGGACGCATTGGCAAATAGACCAGTTATATTTACCGAACAAAAAGAACAGCTAGGAACAGGACACGCGTTATCATGCGCATTAGAAGTGCTTCCAGAAAATATTACTGATCTTTTTGTCGTGTATGGAGATGATGCTGTCTTTTATAACAAAAATAATAAAGAAATTATGGAATCACTTTTTACCAAACACGCCGAATCAGGAGCGGCAATAACATTTTTAACTATTGAACAGGATAATCCTCAGGGACTTGGGAGAATTGTGAGAAGTAATGAGGGAAAAGTGAGTGCAATAGTTGAGGAAAAGGATGCATCTGAGGAACAGAAAAGAATAACAGAGATCAATCCTGGATGCTTCTTATTTAATGTTGAATTTGTCAAAAAATATCTTCCTCTGGTTGAAAAAAGTCCAGCGACAGGAGAGTATTATCTAACAAGTCTTATTGATATAGCTATTGAGCATGAAGAGTTAGTTGAAACGGTTCGTGGTGGGAAATTGGCTTGGAGAGGTGTTAATACGCCAGAAGAATTAGAAGAAGCAGAAAAAATGATGAAGTCTTTTTAATATGGAAAATAATATTATTATTGAAGAAGCGACATTCCATTCACAAGAAATTCATAATGCGATTAAGCATCTTGTCAAACAGCTTGGTAAAGGTGGTCAGGAATTAATGTCTGAGGATACCAAGCAGATGATCGACTCTCCGACGACTTTTCTTTTTCTTGCAAAAGTTCAGGATACGCAGGAAATAGTCGGGATGATAACACTTATCACCTATAGAATTCCTTACAAAATGAAAGGAATACTTGAAGACTTTGTCGTTGATGAGTCATTTAGGGGTAAAAAAATTGGTGAGAAACTTCTGATGCATGCACTTGAAAAAGCACGTAGTCTCTCAATTAGTTCAGTTGATTTAACATCACATCCGTCCCGCGAAGCTGCCAATAGGTTATATAATAAAATGGGATTTGAAAAGAGAGAAACAAATGTCTACAGAGTACACCTTTAGTTTATATTTCAATTGAGAGAGGTAAGTGATCTGACGCCTCTGATGAATGGATAAGAAAATTTCTTGACGGGATATTTCTGGAAGTAAAGATATAGTCAATTCTATATGTTGTCTTATCCGGATCTTTAAGATCAGTAAATGAAGACTGAGTGAGCTCACTGTCAGTATTTATTAGAAGTGAGGAAAACGTTGCAATGACTCGACTTGTTGGAACTGAATTGAAATCTCCCATAAGGATGACATTCTCACGGTCTTGTATAAGTTGAACTAATTTTCCTGTTTGTCTGTCTCGAAGGTCTGATTCACCAAATTTTTCTGAATAACCAAGGTGCGTTGAGAAAATTGTCAGTCTCGAATTGTGATAAGGTATCGTAACTTCAACAGCTGTCCGTGGTTCTGTAACAGATGAGCCTTTATAATCCTCAAGACTACTTAATTCATGACAAACGGAGGAGAGTGGTTTGTCTTTTGTGAGAATTGCATTTCCTAAATCGTAGACTGGGGTGTGCCGATCTGTTGTAAAAGATTTACAGTAACTGACGTGATAACCAAGTTGTTGTGCGAGGTATTCAGCATGATTGACTCCATTCAGTGTCTTCACTTCCTGGAGTCCAATAACGTCAGGTTTTTGTTTCTGAAGAAATTCTTTTACCTCTTCAAGATTTTTTCCTCCCCAAATATTCCATGTCACAATGAACATAGGTAGATTTTAGCACATGAGGTAGAATGAAGCATTTTCAGATAACAGTTCTTGTGATACTATTTGGGGATAAAATATGTGTGGAATATTTGGGTATATTGGTGAGAAAAATAATGCTTCAGAAATCGTCCTTTCAGGCCTTAAAAAATTAGAGTATAGAGGGTATGATTCATGGGGAATTGCTTCGCAAGTACAAAAAACAATTGAGATAGATAAGCATGTAGGCAAAATTGGAAATGCCATTACATCAGATCACCCTTCATCTCTTGCGATAGGCCATACGAGGTGGGCGACTCATGGCGGTGTTACTGTCGAAAACGCACATCCGCATTTCGACTGTTCACAGCAAATCGCTCTTCTTCACAATGGTATTGTTGAAAATCATGAAGACGTAAAAAATAATTTACTGCAAAGAAAACACACGTTTCGTTCCCAAACAGATACTGAGGTAGTTGTCCATCTTATTGAGGAATTAGCAAAAGATTATTCATTTGAAGAAGCAGTGAGGAAAGCTTTTCTTCAGCTCCATGGACTCAATGCAATTGTAGTTATCAATAATAATGATAATAAAATTATTGCGTGTAAAAATGGTTCGCCTCTTGTTGTGGGAGTTGGGGAGAAAGAGTTATTTCTTGCCTCAGATGCTTCAGGAATTATCTCACATACTCGAAAACTCATTTTTTTGAAAGACAATGAGATGGCAACTCTTACGGATAAAGTTGTCATCCACTCTATTTCAACAGGAAAAGAAATTGCATCAGAAATTGAAGAAGTTGATTGGGAAATAAGTAATACTAAACTTGGAGCTTTTGACCATTACATGTTGAAAGAAATATATGATCAGGAACAGATAATTAAGAATATGAGTATGACCTCAACTGACGAAATCAATCATATTGTTGAGGTCATTAAAAATGCAAAAGGTACATTTTTTATAGGTGCGGGAACTGCGTATTATGCATGTCTTATGGGAACATACCTTTTTTCAAAAATAGCAGGAAAGCATGTCAATACAGCTGTTGCGTCTGAATTTAATTATCTGGAAGATTTTCTCAATGAGAAAAGTCTCGTCATTGCTTTTTCTCAATCAGGAGAAACAATTGATGTTATTGAACCATTACAACGTGCAAAGAAGAGAGGATCTCGAATAGTTGGAATAGTAAATTCATTGGGGTCAACAATTTATCGAATGGCAGATAACAAAGTTCTTTTGAATGCAGGCCCTGAGTTGGCAGTCGCGTCGACAAAAGCATATACAGCAAAGTTAAGTACTCTTCTCCTCATGGCTGGACTTTTAAGTAATAAAAAAGAAGATATTCAAAAAAGTCTCCTGCGAGCTTCTGAAGAAGTAAAAAGACTTCTTCTTCCACAATCTATTCAGGTCATAAAAAGTTTGGCTCAAGAACTTTCTGATGTAGAACATATTTATACAATTGGACGAGGAATTTCCTATCCGTCGGCACTTGAGGCTGCTTTAAAAATAAAAGAAGTGACGTATATTCATACAGAGGGGCTCGCCGGTGGCGAATTAAAACATGGAACAATTGCACTTATTTCGAAAGGGACACCATGTATTGTTTTTGCACCAAATGATGAAACCTATGAAGCGATCATTTCAAACGCCACAGAAATAAAAGCACGTGGAGGGAAAATAATTGGAATAAGTTACCGGCCAAATTCTGTTTTTGATCACTATATTGAAGTGAAAGATTGTCTGGATGCATCAGGAATTGCACAAATTATTCCGGTACAACTTCTCGCATATTATCTTGCTCTCGAGAAGAAATTAGACCCAGACAAACCTCGTAATCTAGCAAAAAGTGTCACAGTTAAATAATCCTGCTCTTTTCAATAAATATGGATACAGATTTACTCTTTATTTTGACGTCCGTTTGTTTTTTTCTATGGACATTCCGTTCAATTTTTTACTGGCTTGAAGCATGGCAGAGAGTAGATTATAAACCCCAGGATATTGTTTCCAATGTATTTATTAAAAGACGATTTATTCGATATTTTTTTTCTCCAACATCTCTTGTAACGTGGGGTAGTATTGGTGCTGCGCTTTATATAAGTATTTCAGATATTCCTATTGAATGGTATCAACTTCTTATTCTGGGAGTGTTTTGCATCAAAGCGAGTATTGTCTTAATAGGTATTATTAAAAATTCAGTTGTTAAGGCGAAAATTAATCTACGGTCATCCATGATAATGCTTATCTCTTTTTTAATTCTCCTTTTACTGTTTATGTTTCCACTTACTGAAAAATATTTATGGTTGCTTGTCATTGATCGGCTAAAAATGTTTGTAGTTGGAGGTGTTATTTCACTATTTGTATTCCCCAGTGAAATTTATGAAGATATTGTTTTTCGTAGAGCAGTCTCAAAATTACAAAATTTTAAAAAAATAAAGATAATTCTCTTTGTAGGTGATGGAAATGCAGAGATTACAAAGTGGTATACCTCAAAATTTTTGAAAAAGATAGGCAGAGTGCTTGTGGCACCAGAGAGTCAGAATGTCTCAGATCTTGCTCACTTTATTAACAAAAGTTTGACACAAGAACATAAATTCCTGTTACTTACTCTTTCATCTCTAAAAGATGAAAAATTAATATCTTTTGTTCAGTCACTATCTATTGATACCTGTGTCTGGACAAATACGATAACAGATAGCAAACACAAACTCATACAGGGAAGAATTAAAGTGAAAAAATTAATTATTCCTGAGGAGTTATTTATTCAGGATAGAACATATGTAAAAGGCAACAAAATTATTTTACTTTCTACCAAACAAATTGAGAAGGAAATCCCTCATACGAGTAATGTTTGTATACAAAATTTGTCTGAACATAAAAATATAACAAAAGTTGAATTATTGACAAATATTCATGAGTATATTCTTGTCTTTCCATTTGTCAGTTCTATTCATACCCAAGCTGCTTTACTGGCTGTTATAGTAGCTTATCATGAAGGATTAACAAAAAAAGAGATAGAAAAAACTTCAAAAGATCTTTTCTCCTATCCACACACTCTTACACAGCATCTGCAAAGAAATGGTGACGTCGTTATTGATAATACAAGTGTATTTGCTCTTCTCTTTCTCAAAGATGGAATGAAGATAATGTCAAAAATGAAAAAAAAGAAAGTTATTATTCTGGGTGTTGAAGACACCAATCTAACAAAAAATGAAAGCACGCGAATTGGTGATGAACTTAAGGGGAAAGCTGATTATGTCATTCTTCTCAATTCAAATAATGAATTTAATAAACATATTCGTAAAACACTCCACACCAAGAGTAATTCAACTTTGGTCATGAATAGTAATGAGAAAAAGGCTCTGCAATTTTTTCAAGATCATGAAAGTAATTCTGTGTACTTTTTTCACGGTCAAAAAGCACAAAAGTTATGTGAACGAACAATTGCATCTTTTGGATCAACAGCATAACTCCACTATGAAGGAGAGCCACACGGGTGTATAATACATGAATGGCAACATTGCTGGGACTAACAATTTTTTCATTTTTCTTTACTATCATTCTCCTTATTCCATTTATTGATTTTCTTTACCGAATTAAACTTCGAAGACAACATCAGGTCACCAAGGATATGTTCGATCAACATACACCCTTATTTGATAAATATCATAAGTGGAAAGCAGGCACTCCCATTGGAGGTGGAATACTTGTTATTTTTCTTACCTCAATTATTACCATGTGGGCGTACGGCATACTTTCTATAAATGTAAAGCCCTGGGAGTTATTTGTTATCTTCTTCTCTTTTATAAGTTTTGGAATTCTTGGTTTGTATGATGATGCAAAAAAGTTAGTTGACTCAAAGAATGCTACATTTTTTGGTCTCCGTTTTCGACATAAATTTATTATCCAGTGGGTACTCGCACTCATTATTGCTACCGTTTTCTATGTGCAACTCGGATATTCCTTTGTCTATATACATGGATTTGGGTTAGTCAGTATCGGTGCACTTTTTATTCCATTTGCAGCATTTGTTATTGTTTCATTTGTAAATGCTGTGAATATTGCAGATGGTCTTGATGGATTGGCGTCAGGACTTCTTGTTATATGTCTTGTTGCTTTTCTCGCAATTAACTCCCAGCAAATTGATCGCTCGCTGGGAGTATTTATTTCTGTATTGTTGGGGTCAGTAATGGCATTTCTTTACTTCAATATTTATAAAGCTCGAATTTGGTTAGGGGATGTCGGAGCGTTGTCTCTTGGTGCTGCTCTTGCAGTCATTGGGTTATTAACAGGGAAGACTTTGACTCTTGCAGTTGTTGGAGGAGTATTTATCATTGAGATTGCATCATCACTTCTTCAAATTTTGAGCAAGAAATATTTACACAAAAAATTATTTCCTGCAGCGCCATTTCATCTTTTTCTTCAACAGAGAGGATGGGAGGAACCAAAGATTGTTATGAGGGCATGGCTCATCGGAATATTTTTTGGAGTACTTGGTGTTTATCTTGCTTTCTTAACATAAATTTTATTATTCATGAGAACTGCCACTCAACTTCGTCGACCTGATTTTATTCTTTTAGGCGCAACACTTTTTCTTGTTGTCTTTGGCCTCTTTATGATTTACAACGCTTCTTCAGTAATAGGGTTTCGTGATTTTGGAGATAAATATTACTACATTAAAGAACAGTCATTTAATGCTATTTTTGGTTTTAGTGCATTGATTTTTTTCTTCTTCTTTGACTACAAAAGGCTTTATACTCTCGCTCTTCCCATTCTTTGTGCTGCGATAATTTTGCTTATTGCAGTCTTTTTACCGGGAGTCGGTGTCTATGCACTTGGTGCACATCGTTGGGTAAATATTGGATTCACTGTACTCCAGCCAGCAGAATTTGTGAAATTAAGTCTTGCTATTTATTTAGCTGCTTGGTTTTCAAATAAGGAAAGAGAACGGTTTTTAGCATTCAGTATGCTGCTTGGACTAGTTCTTCTTCTTGTTATGCTTCAGCCAGATATGGGAACAGGATCAATCATACTTTTTGAAGCTATAGTTCTTTATTTTCTTTCCGGAGCAAGTATTTCTCATTTCCTGTTAATGATTCCTGCAGTTGGAGTCATTGGAGCTCTTCTTATATTACTTGCTCCCTATAGACTTGCGCGATTGACAGCCTTTTTAAATATGGGACAAAATTTTGAGAATACGTCATATCATGTCAAGCAAATTCTCATCGCACTCGGGTCAGGCGGGTTGATGGGTGTAGGAGCCGGTAACTCATTACAAAAATACGCTTATCTGCCAGAAAATGTAACAGACTCAATATTTGCAATCATTGCTGAAGAGTTTGGATTTTTAGGATCACTTGCTCTCATAATTGTCATTTTTACTGTTGTGTGGAGGGGTTTTTACATCTCAGTCCATGCAAAAGATATGTTTGGCAGACTTCTTGCAGCTGGTATTATCTCATTCTTAGGAATTCAGGCTGTAATCAATTTAGCAGCCATGTCTGCTCTTATCCCACTCACTGGAGTTCCTCTGCCATTCATCTCATATGGAGGGTCTGCACTTATTGTAGATTTGGCAGCAATAGGTATACTCCTCAACATTTCCATGCAGTCTCACCACGCAAAAAAAGGTATAATACACTAGAAGTATATGAAAATTGCACTTATTGGAGGCCACCTTTCTCCATCCCTTGCAGTTATAGATAAAATTTCCTCAGATCATACACTCATTTTTTATGGAAGAAAGCATACTTTTGAAGGAGATACTGCTGTTAGTCTTGAATATAAAGTCATTACTGAAAAAAATATTCCTTTTATATCTTTGAGGACAGGTAGACTGCAACGCTCCTTAACTCGTCACACACTTCCATCCCTTGGGAAATTACCTTTAGGATATTTTCAGTCACTTAAATCTCTAAAGAATGAGGGAGTTGATTGTGTTGTGTCATTCGGAGGCTATCTTTCCATTCCTGTTTGTACTGCAGCGCGGACACTACATATTCCTATTGTTATTCATGAACAAACGACAGAGGCGGGCTTTGCAAATAAAATGGTTGGGAAATTTGCGAGTAAGGTCTGTATCTCATGGGAGTCATCAAGAGCTTTTTTCCCTAAAGAAAAGATCGTGTTAACTGGCAATCCACTACGTGTCTACAAAGATGAGAAAGCTTATAGAATTTTACAGACTGAAAAAGAAACTCCCTTACTCTATATTACAGGTGGAAGCTCGGGATCACACGTTCTGAATACACTTATTGAACAATCCTTGCCTGAATTACTCAAAAAATACAGGGTTCTCCATCAGACGGGGGATGCACAAGAATTTAAAGACTATGATCGACTTGTAAGGCTCCGAGATACACTTCCAACAGATCTCCAAAAGAGATATGAGCTCCATAAATTCATCACACCGGAAAGTGTCAAGTCCGTACTTACATCAAGTTCCTTAGTTATTAGCCGGTCGGGGATAAATACGGTCACCGAACTGTTGTTTTTTGGAGTACCGTCACTTTTGATCCCGCTTCCGACAGGCCAGAAAAATGAACAGTATACCAATGCACAGTTTTTGAAGAAAGTTGGGAGTGCTGAGGTCCTTGAGCAGAAAGACGCTACTGCTGAGGCACTACTAGACCATGTTGAGAGAATAGTACATAATAGATCATACATGGAGAATGCTGTGAAGGGTCGATCTCTTGTTCGTCCTGACGCGGCAGAAAAAATTGTCCAGGTAATTATCGATGCTGCCCAGAAAAAGACTACTTAAAAAAGAAAAACATGTTCAAGCAAAAAAGAGAATGCTTTTTATCTCTTTTATAACCGGACTGCTTGGATTCTCTCTCATAGGAGTCGGGATCCTTGTTCTTCTCAAGGAGCCTCCATTTATCAGCCCGCTTCCTATTTTTCGACCTCTTCAGGCAGATGCAGAGAGTAAGGCAAAGAAGAAGGATATTGAACGTCTGTTAAAAGAAAAGAATATTGAGTATGAGAATATCCAGCAGGTTAAAAGTGGTATTTATACATTTGATGTTTCCGGACACGGTGAAGTGACAATTAGCACGAAAAAAGAGCTAAATCCGCAACTGTCCTCTTTACAAGTCATCCTTGTTCGACTTACAATGGAAGGTAAGAAATTTAAGAGGCTTGACGTGCGCTTCGACAGGCCGATTATTGTGTTGCAATGAAACAAAATGCAGTTGACGGAAAAATTGTAGTAGGAATTGATGTAGGTACGTATAAGATTGTGACTGTCATCGCGAAAGTTGATGAACAAGTTCACATCCTCGGGGTCTCTGAAGTAAAATCTGCAGGAATTAGAAAAGGTCAAATTGTAGATATAGAAGAGGCCGTTAACACCATTAATTCATCTATTGAAGCAGCAGAGAGAATGGCTGGATACTCAGTGTCCCATGTCTTTATCTCAATTGGCGGAAGTCAAATTGAGAGTCAGAACTCTCGTGGTGTTGTCGCAGTCTCAACTCCGCAAGGGGAAATTACTCCAACTGATCTCTTCCGTGTTATCGATGCTGCAAAAGCCATATCTCTCCCATCCACTCGTGAAATAATTCATGTCCTTCCACGAAATTATATCGTTGATGGACAGGAAGGCATTAAAGATCCAGTTGGTATGTCTGGAGTAAGACTTGAAGTAGACACACATATTATTACTGCAAATAGCATTGCTGTTCGAAATTTGGAAAAAGCTTTTTCAGAAGTTGGCGTTGATGTCAGTGGATTTGTCTTTAACGGGTATGCGAGTTCGCTCTCTGTTCTTTCTGAGACAGAACGTGAGTTAGGCGTTGTTCTCATCGATATAGGAGCTGGAACAACTGATATTTCAATTTATACAGAAGGTTCTGTTGCTTATTCATCAGTGTTAGCAATTGGTGCACGACACATTACGAACGACTTAGCGATCGGACTTCGTATCTCTTTGGAAAGTGCTGAGAAGATCAAGTTATTCCTTTCACAAAATCAGTCTCGTCGAATTCTCAGACCAGAGGATGATGATGACAAGCCAAAGGAGAAGGCAAGTGATGAGATAGATTTATCCTCTCTCAATTTACCTGAGGAAGTACGTAAAGTCTCACAAAAGACTCTTGTTGAAGGAATTATTAGACCTCGACTCAATGAGATCTTTACCATGGTCGGAATTGAGCTCAAAAAGAGTGGCTATGGCGGACAGACTCCAGCAGGTATTGTCATTACAGGTGGAGGAGCTCTCACCGTTGGAATTAAAGATTCTGCAAAGAGAATGCTCGCAATGCCTGTTCGAGTAGGAGAGCCTACAGATCTCAAAGGAATTATAGATGAAGTTCAGAGTCCAGCATACTCAACTGCTGTTGGACTTATTATGTATGGAGCGAAAAATGACACTGGAAGAGCAGCATCATTTGGAGGATTTTCTATGCCAAAAGTTCCCGGTGCATCCGGCAAATCAATAAAGAAGATAATCGATATCATCAAATCGTTTATTCCGTAAGTATCCCAGCAGTTCTGAATAGTCTGTTATATTGCATTTGCAATCTGTATCTGTTAGGATGACTCCATCCTATGCTCATTAGACCACAAACCACCAACTTCGCTAAGATCAGAGTTATAGGTATCGGTGGTGGAGGCGGAAATGCTATCGCCTCAATGATCAATCACTCCAACATTCAGGGTGTCGACTTCGTCGCTATCAACACAGACGCTCAGGCACTCCTTCTCAATCCCGCAACAACGAAATTACAAATAGGTGAAAATCTCACCAAAGGACTTGGCTCTGGTGGAGATCCGGAAATAGGTCGACAGGCAGCTGAGGAATCAGCAGAAAAAATTAAAGATATGCTTGAGGGATCTGACATGGTCTTTTTGACAGCTGGAATGGGTGGAGGATCAGGAACGGGAGCAACACCTGTTGTTGCGAAAATTGCTAAAGAAGTAGGAGCGCTCACCGTTGCTGTTGTGACCAAGCCATTTACTTTTGAAGGAACACGCCGAGCTGTCTCAGCTGATGAAGGTATTGAAGGACTTAAAGACAAAGTTGACACTCTTATCGTTATCCCAAATCAGCGAATTATGGATGTTGTTGACCGCAAGTTATCTCTTCTTGAAGCGTTCAAAGTTGCTGACTCAGTGCTCAGTCAGGGTGTACAGGGAATTTCAGAGATTATCACGCTTCCAGGACTTATCAACGTTGACTTTGCCGATGTTCGAACGATCATGTCAAATGCGGGTAGTGCTCTTATGGGTATCGGAACAGGCATTGGTGAGAATAGAGCACAAGCAGCAGCACGGGCAGCTATCGCATCACCTCTTCTTGAAGTAACGATGGAAGGAGCACGTGGAGTTCTCTTTAATATTGTTGGAGGAAATGATCTGACGATGACTGAAGTAGATGAAGCAGCAAAGATCATCTCAAGTGCAGCTGATTCAGATGCAAATATCATTTTCGGAGCAACTATAGATGAGTCAATGCATGATCAGATCAGAATTACTGTTGTCGCAACAGGCTTTGATCAGACCAAACAGCGTCTTCAGCAATTTGTCGCACCACACCTTCGCATGCCATCCCAGGCACAGGAAGAAGTCAAACAGTACATCAACACTGTTACAGGTCGGCCAGTTGAGCCACACGAGACACCACAGCACAATACGATTCAGCCTATGCCACAACAGCAACAACAGCAGCCACAACAAAATTCAGCTCCTCAACAGCAGGAGCAGCGCCCATCAGAAGAAGATGAATGGGATATCCCCGCATTCCTAAGACAGAGAAATTAGAGTTATGGTAATGCTTGAAAATCATCTAGAACTTCAAAGGTGTCCTCATTGTAACGTAGATTCACCCAGCCTTGTTCTTCAATCTACGCATAATACTACTGATCATTCTGGTAACTTTAGTAGACTTTGGAATGTATATGTATGTAAGAGATGTGGTGGGGTAGTTATTGCTTGGGCTTATCATAAGGGAGGAGATGTTCAAGAGATATTTCCTTCTGATAAATCTGTTTCCGATTCAATTCCAGATAAGGCACGAGCTTATCTTAATCAAGCTATGGATAGTATTCATGCTCCAGCTGGTTCAATTATGTTGTCAGCGAGTGCTGTAGATGCGATGTTGAAAAATAAAGGTTATAAAGAAGGAAGTCTATATACAAGAATTAATCAAGCTGTTAATAATCATCTAATAACAAAAGGAATGGCAGATTGGGCACATGAAGTCAGATTAGATGCCAATGATGAAAGACATGCAGATGAGGATAATTTGTTACCTACGGAATCTGATGCAAAAAAATGTTTAGAGTTTGCTTTTGCGTTTGGTGATTTCCTTTTTGTTTTACCAGAGAGAGTAACGAGAGGAATTCAATCTGCTAAAAGTGATATTGACTCATAAATATTTCCCCAATATTCCTAAAATTGAAATCTTTTAAATAAATTATTTAGATATGGTTAATAAATTTGGGTATAAATTAAAAATTATATATAAAATTGAGAAAGAATTAAAAAATTTAGATTCAGAAGCCCAAGTTGTTTATATTCTAACTCAAATATTTCGTATCATTGAATCGAAAAATCAGGAAGTTGAGTATCCATGTATAAATTTCTATAGAAATTGGACAGTGCATTCAAAAATTGATAGAAACTTTAAACCTCAAATCAAATTAATTCTATTATATTTCATTAAAAATCCAGGAAGTAGAGAGTTTTTTTTATTTCATAATGAACTTATACTTGAGATGTTCAAGTTTTTTAAAGAGCATAGTGTTTCCGAGTTAGATGTTGAGCAGGTGGAAAAATTTATATTTCTGCTAAGTAAAGTCTTATCTGATACTCCAGTGAAGATCAAAATTGATAATTCTATCTATATAGTTGAATTATCAGAACCCAAAAATATTGGTAAGACTGGGGTTTACAAGATTGATGTAGAGGTAAATGTACCTTTCTTGAAATAGCGTCAATAAATTATTTTTAGTACATGGACTAACATGTTTTAATGCTCAGCTTCATTTGATATACTTCATCTATGATTAGTCATGCTCCTGAGAATTACATTTGTCCTTTTTGCGAAATTGCTGAGGGGAAAGACACGAGTGATGGACAGACGAAAGATGAATTTGTCTTTTACTCAGATGAAAATACGGTCGCATTTATTTCCTCAATGACATGGCCCCACAACGCGGGAAATGTTTTAATTATTCCCAGACATCACTTTGAAAATATTTATGACATTTCACCAGATGCACTTTCTCAGACATACATCACAGCTAAAAAAGTAGCTACTGCGATGAAAGAACTTTATAAATGCGATGCAACTTCCATGAGACAACACAATGAGCCAGATGGCAATCAAAGTGTCTGGCATTTTCATGTCCATGTGCTGCCCCGATATAAAGATGACAATTTATACCTCAATCATAAAAATAAAAGAATGATGAGTGATGATGAGAGAAAGAAATATGCTGATCTATTAAAAAAGCATTTTTCTAAATAAAAGTACAACAAACACTACCGGCATAAGCAAGTGCTCTACTTAATTTTTGATATACTTCACATATGGAAAATGGTAATCGTGTGATCATTAAATCATGGCATGACTTGACTCGAGACGAACTGGACGAGATGAATGAAAGTCATGCACGAGAATGGAATATCTCATCAATGAATCCAGATTATCATGCAGAAAATATATTTTTTTTATTGAAAGACAGTGAAAAAAATATTCTCGCCCAAGGTCAACTCGTTCCAATTAAAGGTGTCGTTTTTAATGGTGAGACATTTGATATTTTTGGAATTGGCGGAATTATTGCCAATAAAAAAGGAGAAGGGTATGGAAGACAAATAATGAATGCGATTAAGGATTATTTAACATCACATAATACAACAGGAGTTGGATTTACTGGATTTTCAGGATTTTATGAAAAGTGTGGATTTAATGTCGATCGGGATGCAATAAAGCGTTTTATCTATATGACTGATGGTAAAGAAGTTGTGAATACAGAGAGTGATAGAGTATGTTTTTTGGATGCTGAGGATAATTTTATGGAGAAGGTAATTCAGAACCAACACGAATTAGTTTATTTACCACGTACTCCTGACTGGTAAATTTTTAAACACTTATATTTTGAGTGAACAGCTCAGTTGTGTTAAAATCCCTCTAATTTAAAAGTATAAATGAGTAATTGCACTCGCTGAATACTTTTGAATTATTCTTTTCGCTCGTTAATAATTTCAGTTGTTTAAAAAGTGTTTCAAGCTGTTCCTACGAGGTCTTAATTATTCTGACTTGGTAGGTGCAGCTTGTGCACTACGTGAATCACAAGGAGATCCGTCATGACTCAAAGGTCGAGTGGTTCGGAAGTGCCACAGGATCCCATCGGAATCGACGGAAAGGAAGTACAACTTCCTTCCTCGTCCAATAGGCGATTGGTTCGGCTCGATTATAAGTGCAGCTTCTGCAACAAGCAGCAAGAGGAGGTGAAGCGCCTCATCGCTGGTCCGAACAAGGTCTACATTTGCGACGAGTGCGTCAGCCTCTGCAACGAGATCATCGGCGATGAATACGACCAGCCAGGCGAAGTTGTAGAGAAGATCGACAGCATCGCTGATGAACTCAGGGAACGAGGAAAGAGTGATGAAGGTCTAGAGCAGGTACTTGCTGCTCTGAGTGTGATGAGGCAACTGGTCTCCTCGCATCAAGCCTTTCTCCCACCAGAATTCCCTGTGTTTCTCGTCAAAGCAGCTACCTTTGCTTCCGACAGGTTCCTCTCCGGAGAACATGTTGGGTCTTCAACTGATGGTGAAGATCACAAAGCAGAGGATCCAACTGCGAAAGCAGATACCAACGCTAACGACAACTGACAAACGAGCGAAACACCCCAGTGATTCCGAGAGGGATCTCTCCACGAAAGTGGTTTCCGCAAGGATAGGGGTGTTTTTGCTTTTTATATTTTCTTGGGGAAGATAACAGAGAGGATCATCGAGATAGCGAGTGCTAGCATGATAATGCCGAAGGAGACTATTGATGATAGATGTATTCCAAAAATATCGATCAGCATTTTGCCTCCAATAAAGATCAGGATAAATGCCAAACCTTTTTGAAGATGGTGAAATCTGTGAAGAACATCTTCAAGAAGGAAGAACAATGCACGAAGCCCCATAATCGCAAAAACATTTGAGGTGAAGATAATAAATGGATCTCTCGTTATTGCAAATGCTGCAGGAATTGAATCAATTGCAAAGACAATATCAGTTGCTTCGACCATAAGGACGATGAGAAAAAGCGTTGTAAAATACCATTTGCCATTTTCCCGAAGAACAAATTTGCCATTATGTTCAGATGTCGTGAAAGGAAGATACTTACGAGAAGCACGTACAACTTTACTTTTTTCAAGATCGACATGTTCTTCTTTTTTATCCTTAAAAAGTTTGATACCCGTATACACTAATAATGCACCGAAAATGTATAACACCCAGTGGAACTGACTAATAATAATTGATCCAATTCCAATAAAAAGTCCTCTGAAAAAAATTGCTCCGATAATTCCCCAGAAGAGAACTCGATGATGATATTTTTCTTCAATTTTGAAAAAACTAAATATCAAGGCAATAACAAATAAATTATCAACGGAGAGCATTTTTTCTGTAACATATGCACTCATGAATTCAGCTGCTTTACTAGGTCCGAGAAGGAAAAAGAGAAGTATGCCGAAGACAAATGCTATTGCTATCCAGAAAAGTGACTGGAGAAGTGCTGATTTGGGAGCAACTCTATGGGCTCGTCTATTGAGAAATCCAAGATCTAGGATAAGAAATCCGACAACAACTGCACCAAAGATAAGAAGTAATATTGTTTGTATATCCATAATGTCTAATCGAAGTGAAAAGAAGAAGAAGTCTTACTAAAAAGACCTTCAACCACTTATTCACTGAGAATAAAGGCCAAAGGTCTGACTATGCGAGGTGCATTGATAGAACCAGGAATTCCGAGATTGTTGATTCTACCTCCGGTATTGTTCCGGCAGCTACTCCCCCTTGGAGAATTTTATTTTACAAAATTTATGATGTTTTGCCAATAGCTCAAGGATACGAAGAATATAGTGATTGTTAATGCTTTACATTTGTAAGTAAACTTATCAATTTCTTACAATTTTCTTTATGAAGATTTGTTGTATTCGTTGGTATTGTTGCGTAATAATAAACAATCATGAGTTCATCTAATTTTAGAAATCATAATAATTATCAACAGTCTGAATATGAGAAATATTTGGAGAGTATTATAGATACCATCCGGGAAGCTTTATTAATATTAGATAAAAATCTAAGAGTTGTTTCAGCTAATAAAACTTTTTATCAAAGATTTAAAGTCAATAAAAAAGATACGGAAGGTATACTCGTTTATGAACTTGGAAATGGACAATGGAATATTCCTGATCTGAAAAAGCTTCTTGAAGATATACTCCCTTCACATAATCCGTTTAATGGTTTTAGAGTTGAATATAACTTCCCAAAAATTGGAAGAAAGGTAATGTTGCTTAATGCTAGACAAATTAAAGAAAAAGGATCATGGCAAGATAGAGTCCTACTCGCAATTGAGGACATTACATTATTTGATAAAGATAGACAGGAACGTGACGCAGGTATAGAACGTGAGCGATCAATTTCAAAAGAACTAAAAAAAAGTGAGCAAAAATTTAAAACACTCGCAGACAATATTCCGAATCTGTGTTGGATGGCAGATGCTGATGGATATATCTATTGGTATAATTCCAGATGGTATGAATATACAGGAAAAAAACCTGCGGAAATGGTAGGTTGGGGATGGAAATCTGTCCATGATCCTGCCATATTGCCAAAAGTACTTGAAAGATGGAAAAACTCTCTTAAAACTGGAGTACCATTTGAAATGATTTTTCCTCTAAAATCAAAAACAGGAGAATATAATCCATTTTTAACTCTCATTGTTCCGGTTCATGACGAAAAAGGGAAAGTTATTCAATGGTTTGGGACAAATACTAATGTTTCAAAACAAGTAGAGTTAGAAAGGCAAAAAGATGAATTTTTAGGCATTGCTTCTCATGAATTAAAAACACCAGTTACAAGTATAAAAGCATATGGTCAAGTGCTTCAGACGATGTTCCAGAGAAAAGGGGATGTAAAGGCTGTAGAAGCACTTCAAAAGATGGACTCTCAGATAAATAAACTAACAAATCTCATTGGTGATCTCTTAGATGTTACAAAAATTCAGTCAGGAAGATTAGAATTTCATAAAGAGTATTTTGACTTTAATGAGTTAGTATATGAAATAATTGATGAAATGCAATTAACGACAGAAAGACACATTTTAACAAAAGATCTTGCACAGACAAAGAGTGTATATGGTGATAGAGAAAGAATTGGACAGGTGTTGATCAATCTCATTTCAAACGCAATTAAGTATTCACCTCATACAGATAAAATAATAATTACTACAAATAATGATAAAGGAAATGTGAAATTATGTGTTCAGGATTTTGGAGTAGGAATTCCAAAAGAAAAACAAGATAAAATTTTCGAGCAGTTTTTCAGAATAAGTGGGCCTCACTATAATACTGTTCCTGGTTTGGGTTTGGGATTATATATTTCTAGCGAAATTATTAAAAGACAAAAAGGTAAAATCTGGGTTGAAAGTATTGTTGGAAAAGGTTCATCTTTTTGTTTTTCATTACCTATCAGTAAAAAAAAGACTGTACCTGAAAATAAAAATATACTTTCTTAGCAATTATTTATGAAGAATAAAATACTCATCGCAGATGATGATCCTGCTATTTGTGATTCTATAAAAATGATATTAGAACTTGAAGGATATGAGGTAGATACTACAGTAAATGGAGAAACGATTTATAAAATTGAACAAGACTATCCGGATTTACTCATACTTGATATTTGGATGAGTGGGCAGGATGGTAGGGATATATGTAAATATTTGAAAAAGAAATCTTATACAAAACATATACCAGTAATTATGATATCTGCAAGTAGGGATGTTCAAACAAGTGCTGTAGAATCTGGTGCTAATGATTTTTTAGCAAAACCATTCGAGCAACAGGATTTATTAGCAAAAATCTCAAAGTTTATAGGAAAACCTGTATAAATACACTATTTTAATATGTAAGTAATTTTGTAGAAAATATGGTACTATTGTACTCTCCATGTCCCAGCAGTTCTCGTATAAAATTCAGAAATCAAAAAGACGATCTCTTGCATTGCAAATAACACCTGCCGGAGAATTAATTGTCAAAACACCACTACATCTTCCAGAACGATTGATTGATAAATTTCTCAATGAACATGAAGATTGGATAAAAGAAAAATTAGAAAAAATAAAGAAGAGGCCAAAAACTCCCTCCCATACTTATGCCAATGGTGATATATTTTTATTTTTGGGTCAGGAAGTAAAATTGCAGGTCGGAGATTTTAAAGAGATATCAGTGAGTAATGGTTCACTTTTTTTTCCAATAGGACTTTTATTTCGGATACAGAAAGAAATTGAAAATTTTTATATACGTGAAGCGCGACAATTGATAACGAGTCAGACAGAGAAATTTGCAAAAGAAATGGGAACGTCATTTAGAGAAATCACTTTTTCAGATACGAGATCTCAATGGGGAAGATGTACAGTTGATAATAGACTGCAATTTAGCTGGAGGCTCATTATGGCACCACTCTTAACTTTGAATTATGTTGTCATTCATGAACTCGCACATACAGCTGAAAAGAATCACTCGAGAGCTTTCTGGAGTACTGTTCGAAAATATACACCATCATATAAGCAACAAATAAAATGGCTTCATGACAATGGCACCCGGCTTATTATTTAGTAATTTTTTTTGCTAATTTTTGCGCGAGAAATGTTGCAGCATTTCCAATCTCATCTTTTGGTATATACAGTCGAAAACGTGATGGCATATTAAGATCTTTAAGAGTGAGTGTTCCAAAACCATCTTCTTTAATTTTTGAGGGAATACCTGCTTTCACAAGAATTTCTTGTGCTAATTCTGCTTGTTCACGGGTCCGAAATATCCGAATACAACGGGGTTCGTTCATAAGATGATTTTATCATGTAATAGGTATGTAAAAATTATGCCTGACAATGTATTGAGGACCTTGACTACTTCCTTTTTGGAAAGTATAAAAGGAGAATGATTGATAATTCTTTTGTATGAGTACAATCAGTGACCGGAGTAATTCCGGTTTTTTTGTGGAAAGGAGGTGAAAAAATGAATATAAAAAATACAGTAATGAGTGGTGCAGCTGCAGGCGTCATGATGCTTTCAAGTGTTCTTCCTGCTTTTGCTGCTACAACTGTTGTCACTCCAACAAATACACAAGGATGGAGTACAGCTGATACACGACCAGGAGGAGCGGTGACTTTTGTTGCAGACGCAGACGCTCCAGGTGGCGACGGTGCTCTACAGTTAACGACTGATGCAACTACGACATCTAAGGCGCAGTATATGCACGAAGCATCAACACCTATAACTGATATAACAGAGCTTTCGTATTACTCAAAACAGATAAGTGCTTCATTCCCTCAAGGCGATGCATCATATCAGTTAGCAATTGATACAAATGGCACAGAAACAGGTGGTTTTACAACACTTGTCTATGAGCCATACCAGAATGGAACTGTTGTCCCAAATACATGGACACAACATGATGTAGATCAAGGACAGTTCTGGTCATCACGAAGTATCACGTGCAGTAACGGATCTTTGACAGCTGGTGGAGGTGGAACACCTTTCTACACTCTTAGTGATGTAAAGACAATGTGTCCAGAAGCAGTAGTTGTTGGTTTTGGTGTCAATATTGGGTCAAGCAATCCAAGTTACACTATCAACACAGATCTCGTGACCTTTAATGGAACTACATATGACTTTGAGCTGGTAGAACCAGGTCCAGTTGTGAACGAACCAACAAGTAAAGATGCTTGTAAAAATGGTGGATATAAGACTTTGACAAATTCTGAAGGCGATGTTTTCAGGAATCAAGGTCAGTGCGTGAGTTATTTCAACCACATGTAGTTGATATTAACGCATTTTTGATGAAACCCTCGAGCAATCGGGGGTTTCATAGTAATCAGTCATGTATAATGCCAAAGTATGACTGAAGGAATAAATTTTATACCAGAGTCTGAGTTAAATAAAAAAACTAGTGGTGTAATCATAATGTATCCCGATCAAAGAACTACGGGAGGTGGAAAATTAACAAAAGAGGAATTAAGCGGAACATTTGAAGAGAGTTTCTTAGATACAGCGACAAATATCTTATCGAGATATAAAAGGCAAAATATCAAAATAAATGGAGTAGTTTTTGCAGATACTTTACCAACTCAATTTAGTTCTTTTTATCCTGAACATCTTTTTGATAACATTGTAGCTTTGAGAATAGGTTTTATGGACTGGAAGTCTGCTTCGCATTTAGACCTTCTTCAGGAGATTTATAGTGATCTATCAATTGACGATTCAGGATCAGTTGTTGTTGGGGGCTATCATGCTTTTGATTGTGTTGTTGATATGACAAGAGTGCTAGAAGCTATGGGAAGAAAAGTTGAACCAAATCTGCTATTAACAGATCAGTTAGGTGAATTACTTGTCCAGCACAGTGCTCGTCGGATTTTGGCTCCCAATGATGTGGAAGAACGAGGAAGGGAAAGAGAAGTGTGGAGACAAAAATATGACCATTTTCAGAAACTGGTAAGATCAGAGGATATTTTTGTCGGAAAGTGAAATTTCTTCTCCATCTTTGGGAAGATAGACGTCTTTTATATGAAGTTCTGTCTGGATTTTTTCTCTCAGTGCTTCCTGTTGTGGGAGTTCACCATGAGTTAAGAATACTTTCTTTACTCCTTTTATGTGACCGAGCCATTTCAAAAGACGTGGCTGGTCTGCGTGAGAACTGAGAGTTTTAATTTCTCTTATCTGAGCACGAACTTGATGTTGTCTTTTATCAATTACGACTTGTTTGGCCCCTTCAAGAATATCTCGACCAACTGTTTCCTCTGCCTGATAGCCAACGAAAAGTATTCTTGTCGATCCATTTGCCAGATAATTTTCTGCGTGGTGCAGAATACGTCCACCAGCCATCATGCCTGATCCGGCGATAATAACTTTAGGGGGAGTAGCTCTGATAATATCTTTACTGTCCCGTGGGCTATCGGTAATGACGAGTCCTTCAAAGTTAAAGGGAATAGTATCATGGGATCGGATCTCATCATTATAAAATGCATTAAAGTCTAAATAGACAGTTGTTGCATCAATACCCATTGGACTATCTAAAAAGACCGGGGTATCTGGTCTGACTTTCCCATCTTTTTTTAAGTGGTGAATGATGTGGAGAATTTCCTGTGTGCGCTCAAGTGCAAAGGCTGGAATAAGAAGTACTCCACCTTCTTTCTCAATCGTATTTATTTCTTCCTGGATAACAAGAGATGGATCCTCATCAGGATGAGCGGAGTCACCGTATGTGGACTCCATAACAACATAATCAGCAGACTCAATATAGTGTGTTGGTTTGACAATTGATTGAGGTGTATTACCAAGGTCTCCACTGAAGACAATTTTGTCTTTTGAGTCACTTGAGGTATCAGTTATTTCTATACTTGCTGAACCGAGGATATGGCCGGCATCACGAAAGACAGCTGAAAAACTTCCTACAATTACTTCTTTATCATACTCAACTACCTGGATCATATTCATAACTTTCCAGACTTCTTCACTGGTATAAAGAGGAGTAATACTTTCTTTTTCTGCAATTCGTGCGGAGTCATTTAAAATGATTTCTACAAACGCTTTTGTCGGAGCGGTCATAAATATTTTCCCTTTGAACCCGCTATAAATGAGAAGAGGAAGTCTGCCTGTATGGTCTAAGTGAGCATGGGTAATAAAAACTGCTTGAAGACCGGAAATGTTATATGGAAGTGTCTCAAAATTTTTCTTTTCCATTTTAGGACTTCCCTGAAACATACCAAAGTCAATAAGTGCTTGATTGTTATCATCTGCAGTAATGAGATAATTTGACCCGGTGACCTCTCCATTACTTGCGCCAAAAAATTCAATTTTCTTCATAAGCTTCAGTATAAAATGAAACAGAGGAAATTACTAGTTAACAACTAACATTATTTGAGTATTTGATGATCTCTCAAAAGCGTTTCATATGCGCCAATCTTATGTAACTCTCTTTCAACAGTAGTCTTTCCAATTGATGTCCCACTTCGTATCTGTTTGAGGACACCTTCAGTTGCAGTTTGTGCACCACTGAAGAACGTATACACATCATGTGGAGCAATTCGCGCAATCGCAAGCTCTGTCTGGGTATCACTGGGTAAGTTCCATGCTGTCTCTAGTGGAGGCTTTGGGGTTTTTGTCTTTTCACGTTTATGACGAGCTATCTCTTCTTGTCTTTTTTCTAATTTTTCCTTTAATGAAATAAAGCATTGCTCACTTGCATCCCAATCAACTAATTGTTCATAAACTGACTCATCGTTTCTTGGAAATCCATTCATATGAATAAGGGCTTTTTCAAGGGCGAAATCTTCCTCACCTTTTTCCCACCGTCTATCATGTGGACCATAAATTGAATCATTTACATTTCTGATTCTTTCGAGCTCATCTGGAGGTGGTGTGTTGTACCAATTTATAACAAGTCCAGTTGGTCGATATATAAAAGCCATTGAAGGATTCCCTTCTCCTTTCCCTTTTTCCCCATAGAGCCAGAGTATATGCCCTCGTCCATGAATATCTTTTGCTGGATCATAATTGAGAAATTCATCCCTATCAGAATGAGTAAAGACAGGGAAATATCGTTTTACTCTGTTTTCTATTGTGAGTATGAGTGCTTCGTTTTCCTGAAAACCTGTGGTAGTCTCAGTCATGGGTGAAGTATATCAAATTAAGAGTGCTATAATAACAGTGTGCTGAGTTCACTTACTTTTATTACTAGCAATAGTGCGAAAGCTGATCAAATTGCTAGATATCTTGATTTCCCCATCAAACATCACAAGCTTGATTTAAAAGAAATTCAATCTCTTGACCTCGATGAGATAGTGAAAGCAAAAGTGAAAGAAGCATACATGCAACTTCTATCTCCGATCCTTGTTGAAGATACCTCACTGACCTTTAATGTGTTAGGGAAGTTGCCTGGACCACTCATAAAATTTTTTCTTCACGAATTAAAAAATGAAGGACTATGTTCTTTACTTGATCATTATCCAGATAGATCAGCGGTAGCTGAGGTAACATTTGGTTTGCACACCGGAAAAGAGGTAAAGCTTTTCAACTCTAAAATTAAAGGTAAGATTGCTGCAAAGCCTAGAGGTCCTGAACTTTTTGGATTTGATCCAATATTTATTCCAGAAGGGTCTGAGAAAACATGGGCAGAAATGAGCAAAGAAGAAAAAGATCAAACATCAATGAGAAAAGGCGCACTTATGAAAATAGAGCAATTTCTTATAACTTAAATTTATGCCAGCTCAAAAAATTAGTATCAATAGCGCAAAAAAAGAAAAACTCTTCTACTTCGTTGCAAATGTTGTTGTGTATAGGCGCCTTGATAAAAGGTGTCTTATTCTTCAAAGAGATGAAAGAGAAGTTGTGCATCCAGGAAAATTTGGTGTGGTAGGTGGAAAACTTGAATGGAAAGATTTGGATATTCACAATCCTACACGACTGAATGGTGATGTTCTCGATTATGAAGACGCTGTGGAAGCTTTACTTGTTCGAGAAGTCAAAGAAGAAGCAGGAATTGAGATATTAACTGACTTAAAATACATTAATAGTGTTGCTTTTATACGTCCGGATGAAACTCCGGTAATTTTAGTAAAATTTGCTGCAGAGTATAAGTCAGGAAATGTTGTACTTGAAAAAGGAGCATTTAGTGATTATGCTTGGGTAAGTGAAGAGGATATTAATAACTATGATTGTATCGTAGGTGTTCCAGAAGAGATCAAGAAAACAATAAAATTGTTCGAATAATATATGTCCTCAATAAATCATAAAAACCTTAAAATATTTACCGCAATTGCTTTAGCTGTATTAGCAATTCTTACTTTTCTTGTATCGTATGACCTTCTTAAAAAAGAGACCTCTTCTTCTCTTCCTTCATCGAGCCAAGTTCAAAGTGATGAAGAGAGAGTAAGTTTTTTGGCTGAAAATCTGGATACACCCTGGGCAATCGCAATTTTGCCAGACGGCGATATGCTTGTTACTGAACGAAAAGGGACAGTAAGACTTATTTTTCAAAATGGAGAACTTCGGCAGCAGCCTGTTGCTGAACTACCTGAGGTCGTAGAAAGTGGAGAGGGTGGGCTCCTTGGAATAACACTCCATCCTGATTTTGCAACAAATAATTTCGTTTATCTTTACTACACTTATAACCAAAATGGGAATAATACATTAAATAAAGTTGTTCGCATGACGTATAAGAATAATCTACTTCAAAATAAAGAAGATATTCTCATTGCAATTCCTGGAGCATCAAATCATGATGGGGGAAGAATTAAATTCGGTCCGGATAATAATTTGTATATTGGAACTGGGGACGCTCAAGAGCCGTCCACTTCACAAAATAGAAATACGTTGGCTGGGAAAATTTTACGAGTCACAGAAGATGGCAAACCAGCACCCGGTAATCCATTTAATAACGAAGTCTATTCGTATGGGCATCGAAATGTTCAAGGTCTTGCCTGGGATGTGGAAAATAATTTATGGGCAACTGAACACGGAAGATCTGGCATTCAGTCGGGTCTTGATGAAGTAAATCTGATTCAAATTGGGAAAAATTATGGGTGGCCAGATATTGAAGGAGATGAGGTGCGTGGAGGTATGGAGACTCCTGTCAGGAATTCTGGAAACACAACTTGGGCACCCTCAGGCGCTGCAATAATTGGGAGCTCATTGTTTTTTAGTGGTCTAAGAGGAAGAACTCTCTATGAGGCAGTTATAGAGAATGGCAAGATAACTGAGGTGAAAGAACATTTTTCAGGTGAGTTCGGAAGAATTCGTGAAGTTATCGCCGATAAAGATGGAAGTCTCATAATTACGACAAGTAATACTGATGGCCGTGGTATACCAAAAAGAAATGATGACAAAGTTCTCCGAATTAACCCGAAGAAGCTATAATCTCAATCACTCACAATAAAATACTATATCCCTAGTGTTTTTTATAAAATCTGGTATACTATATGTGGTTTGCCAGTAATATCTTCTTCCATATCTACAAAGTGTCGTCAATGCGGTTCTGAGCTGATAAAAATTGACGAAGTAACTGAGAAAATAGAAAATTATTCCTCAGATGTTACAACGACTCGTTATAAATGCAGTAACGATGAATGTCAGACTCTCATTGATAAAAACACCAAAGAAAGAGTAAAAAATCAGAAAGTTCAGGAAGAGGCGCGACTTCGACGAATTGAAGCAAATTCAAATAGAGGAAGAGCAGCGAAATCTGTTTCTGTCTCTTGATGCTCCCATAAGAATTTGGATAATTTCACTTATCACAACACCGCATGTGCATGAATTGAATTAGTGCTTTATGTTGAAGTTCCTCAAAACTTAGGATCCTCTTATTGATACGCTGAGGTTGTTTCGTGAAAAAGAAAATGCACCTTCTTAATTGCCCAAGTAATTTTTATTGAAGAATTACTTTCTTTAAGCTACAATTGAGGCTATGTTAAAGCCTGTTTCTCCACAAATAAATTTTCCTGAACTTGAAGGGGATATCCTCACATTTTGGAAAGAGAAGAAAATTTTTGAGAAATCAATTGAATCTCGCCCAATAGATAAAAGATGGACTTTTCTTGATGGTCCTCCTTTTGTAACTGGAATGCCTCATTACGGTCACCTTTTAGGGAGTATTCATAAAGACGTTTATGGTCGCTATTGGACGATGAAAGGATACCGCGTTAGTCGAAAGTGGGGGTGGGATGGCCATGGACTTCCAATTGAAAATAAAGTTGAAAATAAATTAGAGATTAAACGAAAGAAAGATATTGAAGAAATTATTGGTGTTAAGAAATTTATTGAAGAGTGCAAAGTGTATGTAGATGAGATTTCAGGGGAATGGGAATGGTACGTCGATCATATCGGTCGTTGGGTAGACTTCAAGAATGCATATAGAACATGGGACACCCCATACATGGAGTCTGTTATGTGGGTATTCAAGCAAATGTATGAAAAAGGCCACATTTATAAAGGGCTTCGAGTTTCACTTTTTTGTCCTCATTGTTCGACACCTATCTCAAATTTTGAAGTAGCAATGGATGCAGACAACTATAAAGAAATTGTTGATCATGGAACGACATATAAATACCAGCTGGAAGATGAAGAGAAAACGTATATTCTCGCTTGGTCGACAACCCCCTGGAATAAAATTGTAACTCCTGCACTAGCAGTTAATCCTGATCTTGAGTATGTAAAAGTTGAACAGAATGGTGAGTTATATATTCTTGCCAAAACAACAGTTAAAATTCTGGGAGATGTTCCGTACAAAGTTTTGGAAGAAATGAAGGGAAGTGACCTCGTTGGGAAGAAATATACTCCTCATTATGATTATTACGAAATAAAGTCAGGCGAAAAAGCGTTCGAAATAATCGGTGGTGATTTTGTGACTGCAGAGGAGGGAACGGGTGTTGTCACTATTGCTGCATATGGAGAAGAAGACTTAAGAGCGATGAATGAAAACAACATACATATTGAAATGCATGTTGATGAAGAAGGAACAATAAAGTCAGACGTCCCACTTTTCGGAGGAATGTATTACCTCAAAGCAAATAAAGCAGTAAATGAAGATCTTGAAAAGAGGGGACTTATTTATAAAGATGAAGAGTATTCTCATAAAGTCCCACTTTGTTGGAGATGTCATACGAGGCTTTACTATGCCCCAATGAATGCGTGGTTTGTGAATGTTGCAGATTTGAAAGAAAAGTTAAAAGCGACAAATGAAAAAGTTAATTGGTTCCCCAAACATTTTAAATATGGAAGATTTTTAAAGAGTCTTGAGAATGCGCCTGACTGGAATATCTCACGAAATCGATACTGGGGATCCCCCGTTCCTGTGTGGGAATGTGAGTGTGGTGAACGATTTGTTCCAGGATCTATCAAGGAGCTTGAAGAAAAATCAGGAATGAAGGTAACTGAACTACATCGTCCAGAAATAGATGATGTGACTGTTCCTTGTGAGAAATGTGGAAAGACTATAAAACGAGTTACGGAAGTTCTCGATAGCTGGATCGAAGCAGGTTCTGCGTCATTTGCCGAACGTCACTATCCATTTAATGATTCTGAAAAGTTAGAAGATTTTTTCCCACCTGATTTTATCGCTGAATACACTGGGCAAATCCGCGCATGGTTTTATGTCCTTCATGTCATTGGAGGAGCGTTATACGATAGTCCTGCTTTTAAAAATGTTGGAGTTGAAGGAGTTATTTTAGGAACTGATGGACGAAAGATGAGTAAAAATCTAGGAAATTATCCAGATCCAAAAGAACTATTACAAAAATATGGAGGGGATGCTCTCAGACTTTACCTTATGTCTAGCCCTATTATGAATGGGGAAGATATGGTCATTTCTGAAGAACATTACCGCAATCAAGTTCGAGGAATGATGCTAATCCTTTGGAATTCATATAATTTCTTCCTCCAGAACGCAGAACTTGACAAGTGGACTCCATCAGAAAAAGTGACTAATTCACAAAATGTACTGGATACATGGATACTGTCGCTTCTTCATAAACTAACAAAGGAAGTAACTGCTGATCTTGATGCTTTTGATAGTCCATCCGCAATTGAAAAACTCCAACTTTTTATCACAGATCTGTCTACATGGTATATCAGAAGAAGTCGTGATCGTGTCGGACTTTCTGTTGATAATGTCGAGGATAAAAATGCCTTTTATCAGACAACCTATGAAGTTCTGGTAACAGTTACGAAGTTATTAGCTCCAATTACACCATTTATTGCTGAGGCTATGTATAGAAATTTAACAGATGAAGAGTCAGTTCATCTCGCTCTTTGGCCAGCGTTCTCAGACGAAAAGATTGATAGTGAACTTGAAGAAAAAATGAAACTTGTTCGAGAGGTTGTCCAATATGGTCATGCAAAAAGAAAGATAGAAGGATGGGGTGTGAAAGATCCTCAAAAAGAAATAAAGATCAGTGCTCCAGGTAATTATAATTCAATTGAGAATGAAAATGTTTTGTTAGATATTATTTTGCAAGAATTGAATACTTATGCAATTGAAGTTAATAGTCAATTAGTTTATAGACATCCGAATTTTGAGAGAATTACAGATGATTATCTTCAAAAACAAGGAGACGCAAGAAGAATCATTCGTTCAATTCAGGAGGAAAGAAAAAAATTAGCACTCAAACCAAGCGATACTATTGATGTTCACCTACCGGAATGGCCAGAAGAATTTGAAGAAGATATCAAAAAGAAAGCTTCCATAAATAGTCTGATGAAAGGTGATACACTCACTGTAACAAAAGTTTCATGAAAGGAATTTCCTTGCCCAGGATAGACTGGTGGCTTCTTGTCCCAGTTGGACTCCTCCTCATTATTAGTCTTACCACGCTGTTCTCACTCAACAGTCAGTTTTTCGTAAATCAATTGTTTACATTATCAATTGGATTGACAGCGTTTTTCATCTTTTCCCAAATTCCCTACGAGATGTTTAAAAGGCTATCTCTACCCATTTATGCTGTATCTGTTCTCCTTCTCATCATTGTTTTAATAATTGGTATTGAAAGTAGGGGATCAGTGCGATGGGTATATATTTTTGGTTTCCCACTTCAGTTTTCTGAAATTCTCAAACCATTTCTATCTCTCAGTTTTGCATCTTTTCTTGCACAGGGAACAAATCGATCAGTGAAAACATATCTCATGTCACTTATACTCCTGTCTCCGGTATTTTTTCTTATTGCTCTCCAACCAGATTTAGGGAATGCACTCATCTATGTCCTTGCTGCAGGAATTGTATTTGTTGTCTATGGATTTCCTTGGAAATGGTTTGGGGCAACAGCACTGCCATTCTTGTTAGCTTCCCCTGTACTTTGGCATTTTCTCCATGATTATCAGAAAAATAGAATTCTCACATTTATGAATCCAACAAGTGATCCTTTGGGAACTTCCTACAATGTTATTCAGGCGATGATCGCAGTCGGATCTGGTATGGTGATGGGAAAAGGTTTGAGTCAGGGAACGCAGTCTGGTCTTCGTTTTCTTCCAGAACGCCAAACTGATTTTATTTTTGCCAGTCTATCTGAAGGCCTTGGATTTTTTGGAGCGCTTATCATCTTGATGTGTTTTCTTGCTCTCTGTTATCGAATTTATCGACTTTTTCGAAGGATAGATGATGAATTTTCTCGTACATTTGCTGTTTGTACATTTAGTTTTATTCTTATTCATTTTTTTGTAAATATTGGCATGAACGTTGGTCTGTTACCAATTGTAGGAGTAACACTTCCCTTTGTTTCATATGGAGGAAGTTCTCTTCTCTCAAACTTTATCTTTCTTGGAATTCTCTCTTCAATTGCATCAAGTCATCGAAGGCGTCCCGTGCTGGAAATTCGCTGAGTAGTTTGATATAATATCGAAACTTCTATGAAATACGCAGTAATACAAACAGGCGGAAAGCAATATCGAGTATCTGAAGGTGACGTTATTACAGTTGAAAGACTCTCAGCAAAAGAGAATGATACTGTTACCTTTTCAGATGTTCTTCTTTATACAGCTGATGGCGTTGCTCAAATCGGTCAACCAGTTATTTCAGGTCTTACGGTAACAGGTAAAGTTGTTGCAAATGTTCGGGGTGAAAAAATTAGAGTTTCTAAGTACAAGGCAAAAGTTCGCTATCGACGTGTAACTGGTCATCGACAAGAATTAACTCAAGTTCAAATTGAAGCAATTGGAGACAAAGCTAAAGCAAAAGAATCAACGAAAAAAGAAGTAACTGTTGAAACAAAAGTTACCAAAGCCCCTGCCCGCACTGTCAAAAATAAAGTTAGCGAAAAATAACTATTGACATCTGTGAAAACAAAACGTATTATGAGTATGTTTTCACAACCATAAAACTATGGCACATACAAAAGCACAAGGATCAGTAAAAGGAAATAGAGACTCCCGACCTAAAAGTTTGGGTATTAAAGTCTATGGTGGAGCACAAATTACTTCAGGTAGTATTATTGTTCGCCAAAAAGGAACACGTTTTCACCCAGGAAATGGTGTGAGTATGGGTAAAGATTTTACTTTGTTCGCACTTCAAGATGGAGTCGTCAACTTCAAGACCCATAAGGGTAAACAAGTTGTCGAAGTAACAAATGGATAACAAAAACGGTATACTTACCGAACTTGAACCAAATCAACTTCAATCAAATCCTCTTCAGCCTCGTGGGGTAATCCTTCAAGACTCATTAACAGACTTAGTAGAATCAATTCGTGAACAGGGAATCCTCGAACCGATTGTCGTTGCAAGAACTCCAGCTGGATATCAAATTATTGCGGGAGAAAGACGTTGGAGAGCAGCAAAAATTCTTGGTCTTCCCACTGTTCCAGTTGTTATTAAAGAAACAACTCCTCAAGGAATGCTTGAAATGTCTATTGTTGAAAACGTTCAGCGAGAAGACCTTAATCCAATTGAGAGAGCGCTCGCATACAAAAGACTCATTGATGAATTCGGACTGGGAACAAATGAAGTAGCGAAAAGAGTGGGTAAGTCTGCACCTACTATTTCTAATACCATTCGTCTTCTTTCTCTTCCCGATGCTATTAAAGATGCACTCGTTGCAGGTGTCATTACCGAAGGACATGTTCGACCACTCATCTCACTTGGAGATCCAAAATTAATGCTTGAATTATTCAAAAGAATTTTGAGAGATAATGCAACTGTTCGTCAAACAGAAGAATGGGCTCGGAAAATTAAAGGCGAGGTTCAGCAAAAAGAACCAACACATAAGAAAGAAAGACTTTGGGTACCTGAACAAGATAACATGGCCAAACAAATCCAGGATAGATATCATGTAGATGACGTAAAGATCTTCCAGTCCAGTAAATTAGCAAGAATTACAATTGTTGTGAAAGGCGAAGTAGAGGAGACTACCAAGAAATTAAAAGAATTCCATGAAATCTTAACAACTGGTTCTGAACCTACATCAAATGGAGTAGAAGCACCTCAAAATACTCAACAGCAATAATTATTGTGCAGAATAAGGATTGTGAACAGCCCTCGCTTGGTTGATAGGCCAATAGACAAAGAAAGATTTTCCAATTACTGCTGATTTTTTAAGAAAACCCCATTCCCGACTATCTGAGCTATACATTCTATTATCTCCCATGACAAATAATGATTCCGCAGGAACACGTACACTCTCGCCTTCTTGAAGGAATGAACCACCAAATGTTTTTATATCACTACTTAGGTATGTCGATTCATCAACAGCTTGGTTGTTAACGAGGACTTTTCCGTTAGTAAGGGAAATAGTGTCTCCAGGAAGACCAATGACACGTTTAATAAAATCTTTATTCCTATCTACTGGTGATTTGAATACGATAACATCTCCACGTTTTAATTCGCTCAGTCGCAACCCAATGATATTTGTGAAAATATACTCGCGGTCTTTATATGTCGGGTACATTGATTCTCCACTGACCTGAAAAGGCCTTGCAATAAGAAAATAAATCACTAAAAAGACTGCTAGTGCAAGAACAAAGGTTTGAATAGTATCAACGAAAAAGCTATAGATGCTTCTGAGGATATGCATGTCTCTGTATTATTCGTTATTAGGCTCAATTTGTCAACGTTATTTTGCAATTTATGAGCTTTATAAATATAATGTCCCCCTATGGAAAGAAATGAATACATGGCTGATTTCTCAGCTTATATGAGTAACTACATGATGAAGATGGGTGAGAATGGAGAGTGGCCATTTAGTGCCGGAAATCCTGAATACTGGAAATTTAGGGATAGATTAATAGTACCGGGAGGAAGAGTTCTCGATTTAGGGATTTCAGATGGTAGATCGAGTAGTTTCTTTTCACTTCACGGAATGCGTGTTGAGGGAATTGATAGGGATATGAATGGTATCTTTGCAGTAAATACCTTGCATGATGTATTGAATACTCGTATACCTTTAATAAATACTGGTGAGGAAGTAGATATATTTCCGATGTATGCAACTGATGGTGATGTGAGAGCGAGCGATTTTGGGGAAGATGTATATGATGTCGCATTAGCAGATCAACTTTTTATCCATTTTGAATCGAAGAAGGATGCTATGGAAGTGCTCAATAATGCGTATAAATCATTAAAGAAAGGTGGACACTTATGGGTAAGAGCAATGGGCAAACTTGATTCGCAATATCAGGAAATGGTGAAGGTGGGAACAGGAGATGAAGAAGTAGTATATGACTATTGTGCCTGTTCAGGAAATGTTCAATTTGAGCCTCATCTCTTTTTTGATCCCCACGTACTCGTTGAATTTGCTGTTAGTCATAATATGGGAGTTGTTGATTCTCAACATGGAACGACCAGAGGAAAAGCAAATATTATGTATGGTGAAGATTATCCCAATCCATCAATGCATAATCCAGATCGCGAAGCTGGTTTTATTACACTCCTTGCACAAAAAAGGTAATTACTGTAAGAATTACTTCATCTATTTGTATCCTTCAGCATGATTTGTTATAGTTGTTCAAAATAATTATGGTAAGAAAAAAAATTCGGAAAGATGTAGAGATCGTTACAGAGATAGATAAAGAAAGTCCTGCACATTTAAGACTTATTACTAATTCTATTCCTGCTTTTGTCGCATATGTTGATAATAAGTTATGTTATCAATATGTGAATAAAGCGTATGAAGAGTGGTTTGGAATCCCGGAAAATAACATCGTCGGAAAAAGTCTCTCACAGATACTTGGGAAAGATGCATTAAAAAGAGCCAAGCCACATATAAAAAAAGTACTTAAAGGAGAGGAATCATCATATGAAGCGATTCTTCAGTCAAGAACGAATGAGAAGAAATACATTCAGGTAAATTACATACCCGACATAGATAGCAGAAATAAAGTAAAAGGATTTATTGTTTTAGGACACAATATTACAACCCAGAAAAACATTGAGTTTGAACTTCGTGCAAGTGAGGAGAGATTTAGGACACTCATTGAAAAAAGCTCAGATGCTATCCAGATGGTCAATACAGAAGGTGAAGTTCTCTACTCAAGTGATTCAATAAAAAACGTTCTTGGATATAGTCCAAAAGAATTACTAGGAAGGATGGTCAAACCGTATATTCATCAAGAAAATTGGGAAATTTTTGAAAAAATTTGGAATGAAGTCATTAGTAAGCCACATTCACAACAAACAATTGAGTACCGCGTTAAACATAAAAGTGGAAAATGGATTTGGTTGGAAACAACATTTACCAATCATGTAACGACCCCAACAATTCAGGCAATTGTTGGAAATTTTCGAGATATCTCAAAAAGAAAAGAGTTGGAAAGACAGAAAGAGGAGTTCATAGGAATTGCAAGTCATGAACTCAAAACGCCAGTTACAAGTATCAAAGCATTTACGCAAGTATTAAGAAATCGTTTTATAAAAATGGGTGATGAGAATTCAGCTTTGCTTTTATCAAAAATGGATTCACAAATCAATAAATTGACCTCACTCATATCAGATCTTCTAGATGTAAATAAGATTGAAACAGGGAGACTCCAATTCCATGTAGAGTATTTTCATTTCAATGTGTTAGTTGCAGAAGTTGTAGAGGAGCTTCAACGAACAACGGAGAGGCATAATATAGTAACACATTTTTCAAGATCAAAAAAAATATATGGAGATAGAGATAGAATTAGTCAGGTCATTACAAATTATTTATCAAATGCAATAAAATATTCGCCACACTCAAAAAAAATTATTGTAGCAACTAGTTCTGAAAAAGGAAGTGTTATGTTATCGGTAAAAGATTTTGGAGTGGGAATATCAAAAGAAGCACAGGATAAGGTGTTTAGAAGATTTTATCGCGAGGAAGGAAAGAGACAAGAAACTTTTGCTGGAATGGGGCTAGGACTCTATATATCTGACGAGATAATTAGAAGACATGGTGGAAAAACATGGGTAAAAAGTAGAAAGGGAAAAGGTTCTATTTTCTACTTTAGTGTTCCAGTTAAAGGAAAAATATATCAAGAAAAAATTCATTAGTCAAAGAAGAAATGAAACATGAGTAATCCGATTAAGAAAAAAATTCTTGTAGCTGATGATGACCCGGGAATACTGGAAGCTCTTACTTATATGCTTGAAGATGAAGGGTACGAGGTGAGAACATCAGTTGATGGAAATGTTATTCCAATAATGAAAGATGACCAACCGGATTTACTTCTTCTTGATTTGTGGATGTCAGGTCAGAATGGAAGTGATATTTGTAGGGAGTTGAAGTCCAATACGAATACATCACATATACCTGTCATTATAATCTCAGCAAATAGAGATACGAAGGCTATTGCATTTGCTTGTGGCGCCGATGATTTTTTAACCAAGCCATTTGAAATGGAGGATCTTTTAAAAATGGTTAAGAAATATACAAGAAATAGTTTACTTGGACAGAGGAAATGAGATAAAGAAGGTAGATCCCTGCCCTTTTTCACTTTCGACCCAGATATTTCCTTTATGAGCTTTTATAATTTGACTTGAGATATAAAGACCCATACCAAGTCCTGGATACGTTTTAGCAGTTGGATCTGAAACCTGGTAAAGTCTTTCGAAAATTTTTTTCTGTTGTTCTTTATCAATACCCATTCCTTGATCTTTTATACTGAGCACTGCATTTCCTTTTTCTTTTTTCACTTTTACAATAATTGCTGTATCTTTGGGAGAATATTTAATTGCGTTATTAATAATATTTGTTATGACCTGATAAATTCTAAAGCGGTCGCCATTAATTTTTGCTGGAACTTTTTTCTCAAGTATTAATTGCTGTTGTTTGGTAGAGCCTTTCATTTCTTCAACTGTCTCTTCAACAAGTTCAGTAAAATTCATTTTTTCAAACTTAAATGTTAATTTTCCTGTTTGAAGCCGTGAAACATCAAGTAAACCATTGACAAGTTCTTGGAGTCTTTCTGTCTGATTTTGAATATTCTTGAGTAATTTCTGAGCATGAATATCTTTGTTCGTTCCGGCATGTTTTAACATAAGCTGAAGAAATAACTTCATACTTGTCAGTGGAGTTTTGAGTTCGTGTGAGGCCATATTTACAAAGTCATCTTTACGCTCTTCATGTTCTTTTTGTAAGGTAATATCACTAATAACTGATACCGCTGCGATTAATTTATTTTTACTGTTATAAATGGGTGAAGCACTTATTTGAAGAAATGTTTTTCTTTTATTTTCATGAATGTAAACGAATTCTTTAGGTTTTACAGGTCTTCCTGAAGATATTGCAAGGGCTATCGGCCATTGTGAAGGTGCAACATGTCTATTGTTATAGTACATGTTTGGGTCTTTTATCTCCCCAATCCTCCCTTTAATTTTTGTGTGCGTACCAAAAATTTCTATCATTTTTTTATTTCCTTGCGTAATATTCCCTTTTGCATCAGTTATAAGAACACCAACCGGCAACTGGTCTACAATTGACTGGAGTCTTCGTCTCTCGTCTTGTTCTTGTCCAAGTAGATTATCAATCTTTTGTTTGAGTCCTCCAATTATTGCAACTAATATAAGATATATTGATCCAAGTACGAGAGTTGTTTCTAACGCTGTTCGTGATTCTACCTGAGGTGTCCGCGTGAAGATGATGTAGAGGTAGTAAATAATAGTATGTGTTGCCACAATAAAGCCTCCTCTCATACCATCTCTAAAAGAAAAATAATTAAAGATAATGGAAAAAAGATAGCAAGGAGTCCTGCTGCACTTGGGTCTTTTGCAATCCCCATGACGTATGCTTCAATCAGTGAAATTGTAATAAGTATTGTTAAGAAGGGGAAAACGATAGAGTATTTTCTCAACCCAAGTCGTAACATGGGATTGAGATAGTAATGAATTTTTTTTAGCATATTATGTGTGGTATTGTACCACTTCTTTCTGGAAAAGTTCTATATTTTTGATCGATTCTATTTCTCATTTCTTTCGTATTTCTTAATTTTGACATGTAATTTAGTAATGTTTGGAAAGGAAGGTGATGAAAATTGGATATGGCAAAAATTCTTGTCGCGGATGATGATACAGCAATTCTAGAAGCTATTAAGTTAATTCTTGAAAGTGAAGGGTACGATGTGTGTGTTACAGCCGACGGTTCGACTATATATCAAATGGAAAAAGAAAAGGAATATCCAGATCTTTTAGTACTCGATATTTGGATGTCAGGAGTGAATGGAACAGATATTTGTAAATATCTGAAGAACAATAATAGAACAAAAAATATACCAGTGGTGATGATATCTGCAAATAGAGATGCTTTGGAGATGGCGAAAAAAGCAGGTGCAGATGACTTTGTTGCCAAGCCATTTGATGTTGACGATCTGTTAGAGCACGTAGAAAAAAATTTACCAAAACAATCTAACTAATGATATACTTCAGCCATGAAGTTGCGTCCTCTGAAGATGGAAGATCCTCTTTTGCGAAAAAAGTGTATTTCAATTGAAAAAAAAGATCTCCGAAAACAACAAATTCAAGAGAAAATAGAAGGATTACTCGATTTTGTCTATGGGAGTAATAATACAGGCGATGAAAGACTTCGAACTCGTCCTATGACTGTTGGGCTTTCTGCAAATCAAGTAGGGATGACAGAAAGGATTTCAGTAGTAGATCTCGCAATTGGGAGAAAAAGTTATAGTGACATCCATGTTCTGATAAATCCTGAAATAATAAAAAAGAGTAAAACAACTCAAAAGCACACGGAAGGTTGTGTTAATTTTCCGTCTATTTGGGGGGAAGTGGAAAGGTATAAAAGTGTGACAGTAAAAGCACTTGATAGATCAGGGAATGAAATAATCCTTAAGCTCACAGGATGGCCTGCAGTCCTTCTTCAACACGAAATAGACCATCTCAACGGTATCCTCTTTATTGACCACCTCACAGACCCTACAAAAGCCCACTATGTAACAGAAGAGGACTATATGACGTATAAGAAGAATAAGAAAGAGTGGAGGAAGACTATTGATGTAAGTACTTTTTTATATAATATAAAACACGTAGTTCTTAACGATGAATAAAGAAGAATATTTAAAAGAGCAGTTGCGTTCTAAAAGATTGAATTTATATTTACAAGGTATTCATGATCTTTTCGCCGAGGATGTAGTTGCCCTGGTACAACTCTGTTATAAATTAGGAGCTACTTATGATGATATTGGTAATGCCTTAGGTATAAGTAGACAAAGAGTATATCAGAAGTTTCCAAAAAAGTCTGTAGAGAAATATAACAAAAAATTTTCAAGTAAATTTAAATAATTTATGAATTTATCAGAGTATTTTTCATTATTATCATTATTAGTTGATTTGATAAAGATTATAATCCCGTATTTATTTTTTCTATTTATCTTTTTAAGATTACAAGGTGAAATTAAAGCAGTTTTAAGTAGGGGAGGTTGGAAATTAAGTGGGCCAGGTGGATTATCAATTGAGCAACAATTTTTAGTAAAAGACTCAAACAGTCAAAAGAAAGTCGAAGATATCAATAAAGAGTTAAAAGGCTCTCAAGAAAAAAGTCTTGAGGAAAAAAATGCATCACTTGAAAATGAAAAGAGAAAATTTTTTATGTGGTATCACTTTGAAAAAACATATAGAATCATTTTTGCGAGTCAAATCGAGCTTTTAGAGAGAGTTAATAATGAAGGAAGTGTCTCATTACATGAAGCTGAACTATCTTATTCAAAGACTATTTGGTCAAAACTCTCTAATTCAGATTTTAATCGGTATATTGGCTTCCTTAAATATTCCGGTCTTTTAGAAGATAAAGACAAAAACACACTTAAAATTACTCCTGTTGGTATTTTATTTTTAAAATATATACATAATAATAAGTTGTTGAAAAAAGACAATGACTTATATTACTAATGTATTTTTTACAATAATTGAAGTATGAAGAACGCCTTATATTCAAGATTCCATAAAAGAACAAATTCCCAAAGAAAAGTAATCGATGAAAATAACTTTACTTATAAATTAATTCTAAGGACATTAAGCAAATACATAAAGAAAAATAAAAAAATATTAGATATTGGATGTGGTGCAGGTACTATAGCTTTATATTGTGGATCAAAAGGAAATAATGTTCTAGGAATTGACATTTCTGCTGAGGCTATTAGAGCTGCAAAGAAAAGTGCAAGTTTTTTAGAATTAAATAATGTTAAATTTGAGACAAGAAATTTTCCAGTTGAATACCCAAAAGCTAAATATGATTTAATAATCTGCACAGAAGTAATTGAGCACCTTGAAGATGATAAAAAGGCATTAAAAACAATTTATAAACTACTCAGCCCAAACGGGATTGCAATCATTTCAACCCCTTCAAGGAATGCTCCACTTTATCGTTTGGGTTTGGCCAATGGGTTTGATAAAAGAGTAGGTCACTTACGTAGATACTCATTAGAAAATCTTATTGAACTTTCAAAGCAGTGTGGTTTTAAAGTAGTAACAGACTACAAACAGGAAGGTATAATTCGAAACTCACTATTTATTCTCCCGTATTTTGGAGAACTTATTAGGTTAATTAAATTCCAACTTGTAGATGTTGTTACATATATAGATAATATTTCACTTAAATTGTTTGGAGAGTCACAACTTTTTATTGTGTTAAAAAAGAAATGAAGATAGTGTTTTTTACCAGACTTTTTTATCCGCATAGAGGTGGTGTGGAAAAACACGTTTATGAAATCTCCAAAAGACTCAAAAAGGAAGGACACGACGTAACAATATTTACTGAAGATATTCCGGAAGCCAAAAATTATAAAGATGAATTTCATGTCATTCGACTGAAAGTAGGGAAGGATGACAGGGGAAAAAAGGACAGAATTTGGAAAGCTCTTTGGAAATATAATGATCTTATATTTCATGCAGACATTGTGCACTGTCATGACGTTTTCTTCTGGTATCTGCCTTTTAAAATTCTTCGTCCTTTTAAAAAAGTCTATACAACGTTTCATGGATATGAGACTCATTTTCCGCCAAAGAAAAATGCCATCATGGTAAGAAAAGTTAGTGAACTTCTCTCAACTGGAACTATCAATGTCGGGAAATTTATCTCTAAGTGGTATCACTCACACCCTACTTATGTGACTTATGGGGGAGTCGATGGTATTGATGAAAGTAAGATGGTGCCTCCAGGGAAAAGACTGAAGATACTTTTTGTCGGACGTATAGAAGAAGATAATAGTATCTATGTCTACAATGAAGTTTTGCATATACTATCTACTCAGGGAATTGATTTTGAATTTACCGCATTAGGCGATGGAAGTCTTAGAAAAGAATTTCAAAGATGGGGAGAAGTAAGAGGTTTCGTTGAGAAACCCAGAGAGTATATTAAGAAAGCAGATATTATTTTCGCATCATCCTACTTAAGTATTCTCGATTCTTTAGCTGAAAAGAAAGTGGTAATGAGTATCTACCAGAATGAGCTGAAAAAGGATTATCTAAAAATGTCACCTATTGCAAAATATATCACAATAGCTTCAGAGCCAACACAAATTGCAGTCAAGATAAAACATTTTCGATCCGACCCTTCATCCTTTTCTACAGCAATCAACGATGGCTTTGATTGGGTTTCTACCCAAACCTGGGAAAATGTAGTTGAGGTATATAAAAAATTATGGAAAATAAATTAAAAATACTTAAGCCAATATGTTTACTTATATTATTGTGTGTTCTTGTTGCACAAAGTATTACAGGAATCACACTGCCACCAAGTGATGGTGATAGTTCTGCTTATCACATACCAATTGCAAAAAGTTTTATTGACGGCCAGATACTCAATCCTCCATCGACTCATTTTGACTTGTTATATTATCCTGCTTCTTCAAATTTACTGCTTGTACCCTTCATTCTTATGAGTATTCCACTCAATCTCTACAATGTTGTAGGTTGGCTGATTTTAGTTGTCACTCTTTATTACGTGGGTCGTGCTGCCTCTTTAAGTCATATAAGTTCGCTCGTCTTCACAACAGGCTTTTCAACTATTATATCTCTCGTCCGGCTCATGAATACACAAAGTATAGATCTGTACCTTACTCTCTTCTATGCTCTCTCACTTATTCTGATTTTGAACTGGAGATCTAGCACTTGGCAGTATTTATTGCTAGGTAGTGCATTTGGCATGATAATTGGCTCTAAATACTCCGGTCCATTTTTTGTGATTACTCTTATTTTAGTCTTTGGGCAACAATTTCTGAAGCATATAAATGTTAAAAAAGTTATTGTGTTTATTATTCCATTATTTTTGTTAGGAGGCATATGGTATGTGAGAAACTTCCTCTTAAAAAGCAATCCCTTTTATCCTGGTGAATTTCTCACTTTTCCATCTAATTCAAATTTTCACCTTCAGGATTGGTCTACCTTCAGGACTCTCACATACTCACTTGATGGGATTACCAAATTTGTAAATGCTTTTCTTTCGGAATACCTCCTAGTAGGAATTATAAGTATTATTACTCCTCTTGTTCTTTTTCTTTCAAAGAATAAAAATTTGTTAATGACAAAACTTGTTCTAGTTGGGTGTATAAATTTTATTATCTATTTATTTTTACCCTCATGGCCAGAAAATATTGTTTCAGATATGCGGTATAGTCATGTAGCCATTCTTCCACTTTTTCTCTCAGCATTTCTTCTCTTTCAAAAGAGAAAAGAGTATTCCCTTTTCCTCTCAATAATTGTCATGAATGCTGTTTTTGTTCTTTCATACTTAGGTCACAAACCGAAAATCCTTCTCATAGCTGTAATCTTATTTCTCGCATTTTATTCATTTACGAGATGGAGGAAGATTGAGTTACTATGAAAAAATCACTTATCGTTACCATACTTAATGAAGAAAAAAATATTGCCTCACTCCTTGAGTCAGTTGTTCAGCAGAAAGAGAGACCTGATGAAGTAATAATTGTTGATGGTGGATCAAAAGATAATACGTGGAAAATTTTAAAGGAATATGAAGAAAAGTATTCTTTTATTAAACCACTCAGAAGGCGTGGAAATAGGTCGGTGGGTCGAAATGCTGCAATAGAGGTAGCAAGAGGGGACATTATTCTCATTACTGATGCTGGGTGTGTTCTGGATAGAGAATGGGTCAAGGAGATAACCCAACCATTTTCGCAAAAAGATGTCGATATTGTTGCTGGGTATTATAAAGGTACCTATTCTACACCTTTTCAAAAAGCACTCATTCCGTATGTTCTTGTCATGCCTGATAAAGTAGATCCAGAAACTTTTTTACCTGCGACCCGATCTATGGCTATGCGAAAAAAAGTGTGGGAAGATCTGGGTGGATTTGATGAAAAATATTCTCATAATGAAGATTATGTTTTCGCACGTAAAGCAAAAAAACTCAATAAAAAAATTGTTTTTGCTGAGAATGCAATTACAATGTGGTATCCTCGTACAAATGCAAAGGAGGCATTTTATATGTTCTATCGATTTGCATATGGTGACGCAGAGGCCGGGGTAATAAGACCGAAAGTAGTGCTCCTCTTTATTCGATATATTATGGCTTTCATTTTATCTGTGAGTACAATCGTTTTGAGATCTGAATTTCTTTTTTATACTCTTGCCATACTACTGCTGGTTTATATTATCTGGGCAATAATGAAAAATTATTCTTATGTAAAAATATGGCAGGGACTTGTTCTTCTGCCTTTTATTCAATTTATTGCTGATTTCGCAATTCTTAAAGGAACGATGAAAGGGTTAACTAAAAGTGGGATATAAAAGGGATACGATTAGGGGGATATCGTGGATAGGAAGTTTTCGAATTGTAACACGAGCAATTTCATTTATCAGGACAGCAATACTTGCACGTTTTCTGTCTCCACTTGATTTTGGGATGTTCGGGATTGCGACCTTAGTGCTCGCTTTTTTGGAAATTATCACCGAAACAGGAATTAATATCATTCTAGTTCAGAAGAAAGAGAAAATTGATGAGTATATAGACACAGCTTGGGTAACTTCAATTGTGAGGGGTTTTCTTATTTTTCTCATTATATTTTTCTCAACTCCATATATCGTTTCATTTTTTAATGAGTATAGAGCTACTCAGCTTCTTTATATAATTAGTCTTGTTCCACTCATACGAGGGTTTATCAACCCATCAGTTGCAAAATTTGTAAAAGACCTGGACTTTAAGAAAGAATTTATTTATAGAACATCCATTTTTGCTATTGAATCAATTGCAACACTTCTCGTTGTTGTGCTCACACAGAATATTTATGGACTGGTATTTGGTCTTTTGGTAGGAGCCCTGTTTGAAGTATTTCTTTCTTTTGTCATCATCAGACCTCTTCCGAAATTTAAATTTGAAAAAGGTAAATTAATAGAAATTATTGGAAAAGGAAAATGGCTGACTGCAACTGGAGTATTACAGTATTTGTACCAGAATATTGACGATGTATTTGTAGCAAAGATTGTAAATGTCAGTTCATTTGGACTTTATGACATGGCATATCGAATTTCTATGCTACCTATTACAGAGGTATCGGATGTGATCGGCAGAGTAACATTTCCTGTATTTGTAAAGATGAATGATGAAAAAGAAAGACTACAGAGAGCATATCTAAAATCTCTTTTGATTATATGTGCACTCGTTACTCCGATGGGAATAATCTTCTATTTATTTCCTACTCAGATAATAGCAATTCTTTTAGGAAATCACTGGCTTGAAGCAGCAAAAGTACTTCAGGTATTAGCGTTTTTTGGTGTATCAAGAGCCTTGACGCAAAGTACAATCGCCCCTCTTTATGCCCTTGAGAAGCAAGATGCTATTACCAAGATATCTATACTCAATCTCATTGCTCTTCTCATTTTAATTTATCCTTTTACTATTACGTTTGGAGTTGTAGGTGCCGGGTATGCTGCACTATTAGCAAATATAATATCAATACCTTATATTTTTTATATCGTCAGGAAGTATTTGTTTTAAAGGGAGTTAAGTTTTTTAAGGAAGCCTGGGGTCAATTTCTTCTTAGTACAGATTAAATTAGTGTCATAAAGTTTTCGTGCAACATAGTCATCAATGAGAGCCTTTTTTGAAGTTAATGATATTGTTTTGTTTTCTTCACTAACTAAATATAAATAGAAGTGTCTTTTTTCAAGAAAGGTCAGATATTCAGAAATACTACTATTACTCATTTTGAGCCCTTCGGGCCATAACTCAGTAAGAATAATAATATTTTTATTCATAGAAAGAAGCTTTTTCATTCCTAACATTGCATTCATTTCAGACCCTTGAATATCTATCTTGATAAAGTCTACTGGAATTTTAAGTAAAAATTCATCTATGGCGATTTGCTGAACTTTAATTTCTTTTCGCAACTGTCCGTTATCAAATATTCTATTATCACCAGTATTTCTTGTATTAACATGGAATGTAACTTTTCTCTTTTTTTCACCCACTGCTTTATTAATAAGTTCAACGTTACTAATATTATTCTCATATATATTTTTTTGTAGAAGGGAAAAATTATGAGGATCTGGTTCAAATGAATACACGCGTCCTCTATCCCCTACAAGTGAAGAAGCAAGCAGTGAGTAGTATCCAATATGGGCACCAATATCAAGTACTGTCCAGTCTTTCTTAATGATTTCTGAGAATATTTTTGTACAATATGGGTCCCAAACTTTGTGAGTTAATAATTCGTGAGAAATAATGGTGTCATTTTTATCAATATGCATAGTGTGACCGTTAATTTTAACTTTATGAGGCCTAAAAAGATTGTAGATAGAACGAGAAGTATCAAATTTTAATATTCGTGCAGTGAAGAAGTACTTCAGTCCTTTACTTGTAATATCATCGTGATAAATTTTAATATTTGATACTATTTTTTTATACATATTGTGTACATGGGCAAATTGCAATTCTATTGTAACATACGTACAATTGACACGTGAGAAAGAAAAAAATAAAAATTGCCGTCATTCAGCAAACTCCTGATTTAGGTGGAGCAGAAACATACATGGCACTCCTTATGAAATCGTTTCAGGAAAACGGTGAAAAAGTGCTTCTAGCTACCAATCTTCAAAAATTTATTACCTATGTTGACCCACTTAAAATAAAGACTTTTAAAATTCCATTTATCTTAGATGTTATTGGGAATTATAAAGGGTTAATTAAATCATTTTTCTTTTTACCTCGAGCTTTTATATTTTATATTCAATTACTTCGAAGGTTTAAAAAAGAGCGGGTAAGCATCATTCTCATGAGTGGGTTTTCAGAAAAAATGCTTGTAACTTTTCTGTCACTTTTTATAAAAATACCTGTCGTTTGGTTTGAGTACGGTGCATTAACAACAATATTTAAAAGAAATTTTTACTTCCCAAAACTTCTTTATAAATTATTGTGGAGAGTACCCTGTTATATCATCGTTCCGAGCCAGTATACCCGAGAAAGTATCTTACATGATACTTCAATTGATCCGAAAAAAATAATTTATATTCCTGACGGAGTCGTTTTACCAAAAATAAAAAAAGAAAAAAAAGAAGATATCAATCCAGAGTGGAAGAAGAAATTTATTATTGGTAATGTATCACGACTTACAAGAGAAAAAGGACAGCAATTTTTAATACAAGCAATGCCTCAGATTCTTGAAAAAATTCCACACGCACTCCTCTTAATCATTGGAACAGGGTGGGATAAAAATTATTTTCAGTCATTAGTTGAAGAACACCATTTAGGGAAGTCAGTCCATTTTACAGATTATGTTGACAATTTGGATACTTACTATAACATCATGGATGTCTTTGTGTTTCCAACTGTGTGGGAGTTAGAAGGATTCGGACTGGTGAGTGCTGAAGCTATGGCACATGGAGTTCCGACAATTGGGAGTGATTTTGGTCCTGTACCGGAAGTGATATCGCATAATGTAACTGGATTGCTATTTAATGCAGGAGATGAAAAAGCTCTTGCTAATAGTATAATTGAGATATATAACTCTCAAGAAAAAAGGAAAATGTTTTCTGTGAAAGGAAGGGAGAAGGTAGAGAAAGAATTTTCAATAGACAAAGTGAGTCAAAGAATATTGCACTATCTTTACAGAAGAATACATGAATAAACTTTTAAATATTTATAGATTTATTTTTTGTCGACCGATATTTTATCGTTTTAATTATCACATCTTTCGAATTGCTTTACGTGGTGTTGGTGTCCTGAATTCTGAAGGAAATGACGTAACAGGTGAGCGATATTTTCAGCAACTGCTTAAAAAGAGAAAAATCGAGATAAATACCGTCTTTGATGTTGGAGCAAATGCAGGAGGATTTGTAATGGATATTATGAAAAGTTTTCCTACCTCAAAAATTCATGCATTTGAACCGCATCCACGGACGTTTACCTTATTAAAAAAGAATGTGAAGACGAAGAACGTGATACTTAACAATATCGGAATTGGTGAGAAAAATGCGTCCATTACTTTATGGGACTTTGCAGATGATGCCTTACTTAAACATACTCAACCAACATCAACTCTTGCATCTGTTCATAAAGAAGTAATAACAAAGCTTCACGGTCAAAAGGCTCAAGGTTTTAAAGCAAAAATGATTACAGTTGATACATATTGCCATGAGAATAAAATAGAATCAATTGACATATTGAAAATGGATACAGAGGGAAATGAGTTAGATGTCTTAAAAGGTGCGAAGAAAATGATACAAAGAAATAAAGTTAAAATAGTTCAGTTTGAGTTCAATGAAATGAATGCATTTAGCCGGTCTTTTCTTAAGGATTTCTATGATGAGCTGCCATATTATACTTTTTACCGCCTCATGCCATATGGTCTCTACCCACTAGGTGAATATAGGCCAAGCACGTGGGAGATCTTTGCATTTCAAAATATTGTTGCAGTGAGAAAAGATATTGTCACTCATCTCTCATGAAAAGATATACTTCTTTGATCCCACTTTTTATCGTTAGTATTATTCTTCTTGGTGCTTTTTTTCTTATGGCATATAAGCTTGAGACTCATATGATGTTTATAGGTGATTTTGGATGGTTCTATTTAGCCGCGCGAGATATGCTCCTTAACAATAGTATTCCTTTAGTCAGTATGCCATCTAGTCATCCATGGCTTCATCAAGGACCATTTTGGACCTATATTTTAGGAATTGCCCTGCTACTTGCTGATTTTCATCCATTGATAGGTGGATATGTAGGGATACTCTTCGGCCTTCTGAGTGTACTTGGTATTTATTTACTTGGAAAAGAACTATTTACCATGAGAGTTGGATTTCTTGCAGCTGCTCTCTATGCAACTTCGCCGTTAGTGATTATTCATTCTCGTATGCCATATCATACAACCCCAATTCCTTTTTTTGTTTTATGTTATCTTTTTACAATTATAAGATGGGTGAGAGGAGATATCCGTTATTTCCCATTCACACTTCTTTTTTTAGGAATCCTTTATAATTTTGAGTTAGCAACTGTTATTCTAGCTTTTCCTTTCATATTTCTTATTCTTTATGGACTGTGGAAGAGGGAAAAATATGTAGTGAATTTGTTTTCTAAGAAGATAATAATTCGAAGTCTTCTTTTTTTAATAATCCCTCTTATCCCTGTTTTAATTTACGATTTTTCTCATGGGTTTCCACAGACTATCAAATTTGTTGCATGGATGGGATATAGAGCATTGCGGGTTTTTGGATTCCCATCAATACACCCTGAAGAGTATCAAGAAAGTAATTTTGCTATTTTTTTGAATTTTTCTCTACTACTTCATCAACGACTTGTTTTTCTTGTACATTCTGTAGGAGCAATTTTAATTTCACTGCTATCAATTGGTATTTTGATTAATGGTCTGAGGAAAAGTGGCATAAAGAAGAAAGGCTTTAGCTCTGAATTTATACTTTCTCTTTTCTTTTTTATCCCAGTTGCTGTCTTTATTGCAAATAGGATCTCGTCTGAAGCGTATGTTCCAATGTTTTTTCCTCAATTTATGGTAGTAATCGCTTATACATTTCACGAGTTAATGAAGATAAGATATTTAAAATATGGAATTTATCTTATATTGCTTGGAATACTATTTCTAAATCCATTTACTCTTATTCGTCAAAATTATCTCATGGGAAGCAGAGACGAGGGATATGGAGCTACTTTCACCCAACGTATCACTGTGACAGATGTTATTCAGACGTATGCTAAGGAGCGCCCATTTAGTCTCAAAGGAGAAGGAAAAGGCAGTGAGTTTGAGAGCCTAACCATGGGATATGAGTATCTATTATGGTGGAAAGGGTCAACTATAATGAAAGATGCAGATTTAGTCTTCATTATTGAAGAAAAAGAAAGTGATATCTTGTTAAGAATAGAGGATAAAAAAAGAGCAACCAGCTCTGCTGTGTTACAATAAAAATATCATGAAGACAAATATTAGTGCAGTAATTCTTACTAAAAATGAAGAGAAAAATATTTCAGATTGTATAGATGCCTTGTCATTTTGTGCAGAAATAATTGTTATAGATGATAATTCCAGTGACAAAACTACATCGTTATCAAAGAAGAAAGGCGCAAAAGTTTTTATACATGATCTTGATGGAGATTTTTCAAAGCAGAGAAACTTTGGGTTAAGTAAAGCACAGGAAGAATGGGTATTATTTATTGATGCTGATGAAAGGGTTAGTAACGAGTTAGCTGATGAAATTTATCAACAGACATCACAGTTTCTAACACACTCAACAGCATTCCGAATTAAAAGAGAAGATGTCCTGTGGGGAAAAAGACTTCAGCATGGTGAGGTAGGAAACATGTATCTTGTGAGATTGATTAAAAAAGGGAAAGGAGAGTGGATTGGGAAAGTACACGAGACTCTTCATACACTTGGAGAAGTACAAACACTAAAAAACCCTCTCTATCATTATCCTCATACAGACATTCAAGATTTCCTCAAACAGATAAATATTTATTCGTCACTACGAGCACAAGAGTTAATGGATAAAAAAACACGTATTACTCCCTTCGAAATCGTATTGTTTCCATTAGGTAAATTCTTGCTCAATTATGTGATAAAACTGGGATTTAAAGATGGTATACCTGGAATAGTGCACGCATTTATGATGTCTTTTCATTCATTCTTGGTAAGATCAAAAGCATGGTCACTGCAGCGTGTAAAAAATACTTCTTTTTAAATTACTATTATTCTTTTCCCAGCTACTATATAATTTATCTTGTTGTATCAATTTAAAATGATTAAATATAAAGGAATATCAACACTAGAAGTACTTGAGGATGCTGTTAATTATAATAAATGGATTGCTTCTGAAATTAAGCCTTACATAACATTTCCTACACTAGAAATAGGATCAGGCACGGGTAACCTTTCACACTATTTGATAGATAACAATAAAATATCTCTTTCTGATAACGATAAAGGCTTGGTTGAGCATCTGAAAAAAAGGTTTAAGAGTAACAAAAATATTGAAGTATTACTTTTTGATGTAACAAAAAAAATGAAAACATCATCAAAATATAATTCAGTATTTGCTATCAATGTACTAGAACATATTAAAGATGATAGAGAAGCTCTCAAAAATATTCACAAGCTCTTATCTTCGCACGGGTGTTTGGTGCTTCTTGTTCCTGCTAAAAAATTTGCATATACCCAACTTGATGCATCTTTAGGTCATTTTAGAAGGTATGAAAAAGAAGATCTTGTTTCTAAATTAGAGATGGCGGGATTCGATATTGATAAGATTTACTTTTTTAACATTATTGGACTTGTCAGTTGGAAGATGAGAGCTTTTGTTGAAAAAGATAGTACAAGTCTTAAGTCATACCAGGTTAAAATTTTTGATAAAGTGGTGCCATTACTGCAAAAAGTTGAGAAAATAATTCGCCCTCCAATTGGTATTTCACTTATTGTTGTTGCACATAAAAAATGAGAAAAGAAAATACTTCATTTATTCTTTACTTCTGGATATTTGCTGTTCTAATTTATTACCTCTTGACCTTGATTTGCAGAGTGAAAAGTTGTACATAAAATAATGAAGGAAAAACTATTCCCAAATTGTCTTTTTTACTTTGTAATAGCGCTTTTCTTTTTTTTCCTGGCAGTTTTTATTACCTACCCTCTCCTCTTTAACTTGGGAAGTCTTATCAGTGGAATGTCAGATGATTTATTAGTTCCCTGGGTACAACAATGGTCCGTCCATGCATTGATGTATAGTCCTCTTAACTTATTCAATGCTCCTACATTTTATCCTCATTCCAATACTTTAGCGTATTCACATTTACAACTCACTTCAACTTTCATCAGCTGGCTACCATCCATAATGATAAATGAACCTGCTGGCATTTATAACGTTTCTGTTATAGCTAGCTTTTTCTTATCAGGTTTTTCAATATTCCTTTTAACCTACTTCCTAACGAAAAATTATATTGCGGCAATTTTATCAGGGGTTCTCTTTATTTTTTCACCAATATTTCTTGACAGAAGAGTCCACATTCAGTTGCTTGGAATATATGGATTACCACTAAGTGTTCTGGCATTTCTTTACTACATAAAATCAAAAAAAATTATTTATTTTGTACTCACACTTATAATTGTTTTTTTTCAAAGTTTGAATAATTTTATTACTGGATATTTTATTTTTTTTACTCTTTCCGCTATTTCTATCTTTCAAATAATAGAGCAACGGGAGACTATTAGGCTTCTCTGTAACAAAAGAACTATTGGAATTTCTGTTATCTTTTTGTTCGCCATTCTACCTTTTGCTTTCCCATATTTCACCGTTTCTCAGGAGTTTGGGTATACAAGAGACATTCGTGAAACAATTCATACAGCAATCCAGCCAGAAGATCTATTGCATACTAATATTCATAGTAGATTTTATCATTTGTTGAATTCCTTGCCATTTAACCAGCATCCTGATGTAAAAAATGGCTTTTTTGGTTTGACCTTTCTTATACTTATTATTTTAAGTGTTATGTGTGCTGTAATTAAAAAACAGAGGAACTTAGTTCTTTTTTTAATAATTGGTTTTTTGGGTCTTATATTAAGTATGGGACCTTTTCTTCACTTTGCTCGTCAAACAATTCATCATCCGTTCCCTATACCTCTTCCTTATATATTTTTATATTACTTATTACCTGGCTTTCAAGGATTTCGTGATTCAAGTTCTTTCATGATTTTAAGCATTTTTGGCTTTGCGATAGCAACCGGCATTTTTTTTGATCATCTAAAAATGAATATACACAAACATGCATATGTATTTTTTGCTGTGCTTTTCATGGCATTTGCAATTATTGAGTTTCAATTTCCTATACCGTATCAAAAACTTATTTCAAAAAAGGACTTTCCGTATGAGCATAAGTTACTTGTGCAAAGTCCAAAAGATACTACTTATGTAGAAATGCCGATGTATGTATGGAATATGCAGCCTTATGTTATTGAAGAGACAAAGAGACAATACTACTCAACACTCCATTTTAGAAGATCACTCAATGGTGCGAGTGGTTTTACACCTCCTCCTTGGGAAGAAAAAGCGTATTGGTTACTCCAAAACTTTCCAAATAAGAATAGCATTAATACGTTAAAAAATTTCAAAATTACATATGTTATAGTTCACTTAGACGAATACCAGCAAATGTATAGAGATAACTTTTCACCTCGGGGGAAAAGAGTAAAATCAGCTGAGGAAATAATGGATGAATTATCACGTTCTGACCTTGTTTTAGAGAAAAAAGTAGAGAATACACTTATTTATACACTAAAATGACATTATTTGTTATTGCGATTGCAGTTATTTTATATTCATACACCCTATTTGCTTTAGGACTATTTTCTTCAATTCAAAAAGTTTCAGTAGGATTAGCTACAACTGTTTTTTTCTTTTTCCTTATATTCATTCTCTATAAGAGGCTTTTTTATGCAGGTAAACTGATTAGATTTCTATTGAGGCAATTTAAACAAGATAAAGTTACTTATTTTTCATTTTTACTTTGTTTACTTATTATTTCTGTTAATTTCATTGGTGCACTTGCACCAGAGTTAAGTTTTGATGCTTTATGGTATCACCTAACAATACCAAAGCTTTATATCATGCAGGAAAAAATTTGGTATATTCCGGGGGGACTTTTTTATTACAGTGTGATGCCTAAAATAATTGATGTTCTCTATATAATGCCACTTTTGTTTTTTAACGAAATTGGAGCAAAACTAATTCATTTCTTATTTGGTATTGGTACATGTATTTCTCTGTATGCGTTGTCGCGACAATTTGTTTCACAAAAAATATCTTTACTTGTTGTACTTGTTTTTCTTTCGAATCTTGTCGTGTCATGGGAAATGACTGTTGCATATATAGACTTAGGAAGAGGTTTTTTTGAAACATTAAGTGTGTTAGGAATTGTAGTGTGGATAAAAAAGAAACAAAGTAAGTATCTTTATATATCAGGATTGATGTTAGGTGCGGCTGTTGCCTCGAAATATTTGGCTCTTGTTAGTGTACTGATTTCTACTTCTTTAATAATATTTATTCTTTTAAAGAAATATAGAAACACAAAACAAGCTGTTATACATCTTCTTATTTATCTTTTTTGCATAATACTTGTTCCACTCCCTTGGTTGGTCTTTGCCTTTGTTTATACGGGAAACCCTCTCTATCCATCATTTAGCACATCAGTGAATCAAATTATATTTTCATGGAGTCAGTTATTACCTTGGTATATGGTGAAGGGGGTATGGAATATGTTTATGAACTCTTCAGACCCTATTTCACCTATATACGTTATCATGACTCCTCTCATTTTCACTCTTTGGAAAAAGTTTGGAGAAATTGAGAAATATGTTCTTTATTATTCAGTACTTGCAATTGTATTTTTATATTTTCTTCCTCAGATTGGAGGAGGGAGATTCCTTTTATCATATCTACCTTTGTTTTCACTCTTATGTGGAATTACATTAAATCGTTTAAAGAGGAAACAACTTGAAATGGTATTGATAGGAGTAATATTTTTTCTAGCCACTGTAACTGTTGGATATAGATTTGTTGCTCAGTTGAAATATATTCCTGTCATTATAGGAGCGCAGTCACAGCATGAATTTCTAAGTAAAAACTTAAACTTTACCTTTGGAGATTACTACGATGTTGACAATTTTATGCAAAAGACTATCACAGAAAGTGATACTGTTCTTATCATTGGATCACATAACCTTTATTATATGAATTTCCCATTTATTCATGAAAGTTATGCAAAAAAAGGAGACACTTTTAATTATATACTCGTTCAACAAAGTGTCCTTCCAGATCGTTTTAAAAATTTTAAAAAAATATACTCAAACAAAATAACGGGGGTTGATCTGTATATTTCAGGAGGAAAGAAATGGATATACTAAAAAGATTATTTATTATTTTATTTTTTATAACATCATTTTTAATCATGGTTAAAGTCATTGCTGAACCTGATTTTCCAGATTTTCGCGCACACTATTTTGGTGCTCAAAGAATTTTATTCCATCAAGATCCATATACATTTGATGTACATTATTTTACGAATCAGGCATATCCTCCTTTAGATTATTTAGTATTTATTCCATTTCTTTTTTTTCCATACGAAATAGCTGCGAAAATATGGGTAATACTGCTTATACTATTGTTATTAGGTTCACTTATTGTCCTTTTCAACATTTCTCAGAGAAACTACTTTTCAAATGAATCATTACTTTTATCTTCATTCGTTTTTCTATCATTTCCAGTGAGATTTTCCCTTGGAATGGGACAGATAAATCCCTTTTTATTTCTATTTGTCGTTTTCATAATTCTAAAACTGCTTGAAAAGAAAGATGCTTTTGCAGGTGTCTTGTCAGCATTTATTTTTCAACTTAAATTTTTTCCTTTACTTTTCATCCCATATCTTTTAGCACAGAAACGATTTAAATATTTTTATACAGTTATTTTAACTTCTATCGCCTTAATCTGTATTATGATAGTGCTTCAGATGGTCCCGGAAAATATAACTTTCTATAAGGAAATTCTTCCAGGATTACTGACATCATGGAAAGATGACTATTACAACCAAGCAATATCTGGGGTTATTTCACGTTCAACGGATAGTGAGGAATTAAGACAATTTCTTAAGATAATGTTATCAATGTTTTTGCTTATCACAACTGGACTCGTTGTATTTATAAAGAGAAGAGTAAAGAAGTATCAGTATCTGATTTTAACAACCTTATTGACACTAAGTCTGCTGATCAATAATTTCTCATGGCAGCATCATTTTATCTTTCTTATTCCTTCATTTTTCGCTGTATATTATTTTATAAAAGAGAATAAACGATCTACACTTTATTTAATATTACTCTTTTTTGCATATATACTTGTATCTTTGAACTTAAAAGAACCGCAGGTTTATCCAGTCATTGTTCAGTCTCACGTGTTTTATGGTGGTCTTTTACTATTGTTGTTACAATTATTATTATTGAGGAAAAATGAATAAAGTTATTTTATTTCTCTTATTTAGCTTTTTTGTACTTAATCAAATAGTGCGAATACCAATGACAAGTGCAGTAGTTATTAATCCACTTGATGTGGTGGTAGTGATTGCAGTATTTGTTACATTTATAAAAAAAAGTAAGAACCGTGAAGTTTTATCTAACATTGAGAAATATCTACTTTTTCCGCTTGGATTATTTGTAGGAGTAGGTCTGCTTGGACTGTTTATCAATCCATGGCTACCGCAGTTTGCGCTTTTACCTTCCATACTCTATCTTTTGCGATGGGTAGTATATATGCTGTTTTTTTATTATATTTATTCTCTTTCCATCAGAGATACAAAGATTACGCGAATCTTTATGGTTTTAAGTGGAGGGGTCATTACTTTTTTAGGTTTTCTCCAATACTTCTACTATCCCGATCTTAAAAATTTGTATTACCTTGGTTGGGATGATCATCTTTATAGGCTTTTTTCAACTTTCCTGGATCCAAATTTTGCAGGTGCATTTTTTGTTTTATTCAGCTTTTATTTACTCCTTTTTATCAAATTGAATGAGAGGAAATTTTCTTTTTTAAATATTCTGACATTTTTTCTTTATATAATGAGCATCGTAGCGATATATCTCACTTACTCACGTACTGCATTTGTTATGTTATTTGTTGGCACTCTCATATTTCTTTCTCTTCATCGTCAATTTAAAGTGCTTTTCTTCTCAATATTTGTATTGGTAGCTCTTTTTTTCATTTTTGCAGGAGAGTTGGAAGGGTTAAATCCACTTCGTATAGCTTCAGTAAATGCTCGAATTGAGTCATCATTGAATGCTTTTTCAATATTTCTTTATCATCCAGTAGTTGGAGTGGGGTTTAATGCATACAGATTTGCTCAAATTCATTTTGGTTTTAGAGGAGGAGAGAGTGCCTTTATGAGTCATGCAGATGCATCAACAGACAATAGTTATCTTTTTATTTTAGCAACAACAGGAATAGCAGGGCTTGCTTGCTTTATTTTTTTGTGGAGAAGAATTGTTAGTCTTTTCAAAAATACAGGAATAAAAGAGAGAAGTGTTGTATACGCATCTTTAGGAGCGTTTTTTGTTGGAAGCCTTTTTACCAATTTATTATTTTATTCACCCCTTTTACTTTGGATAATGCTTCTGTGTGGTACTACTCTGAATAAGAAATCTTAATTTCTTTTTCTGATAAATTTCCTGCATCTGTGATTGCCTTTATCTTAATCGTATTCTCACCATTTCTCAGTGGCAATTTATAGTTGAAATTACCTTGATCATCGACCCTTGCATTAAACCCATTTATCGTTACTTCTGCATCAATAGAAACTGTCCCTTCAATTGAGAGGGGATTACGATCTTTGTTAACACTTTCTCCATCACGCGGAGCAATGATCTCTATTAGTGGTACTTCAGTTGTAAAGATAATAGTATTCGTTTCAGAAAATTTACTTTCTATTTTATCTTCAGTTATTGCTTTCACTTTAATCATATTTTCACCTTCTTCGAGTTCAATATCATTAAATTGGAATGACCCGTCAGATGATATCTTTTCAGTGTCTACTGCCTTACCATTGAGATAAAGACGAACGTTTTTCCCAGAATATGAACTTCCTGTTACACTGAGAAGAGCACTATTTGTGGCTTTCGAGAGAGGATCAAGGGAAGGAGTTGCAACAATTGCTTGTGAAGAAGACTGCGACTCAGTTGAATCACTCTTTCTTTCAACGAAAAGACTAAAGTTGACGAGGAGGTTTGTTCCAATTGTGAGTGCTAGCAATATGAGAAATAATATACCTCCAGCAATAAGAAGAATATTTCTTTTTGTCTCCTTTTCTAGCTTATGATTTATTCTTGACCTAGGCATAATCTGGAGCCGATGGCCGGATTTGAACCGCGGTTTACGATACCGCTGCTCTACCAGCTGAGCTACATCGGCGTAAGGCTATTCTATGAAAAAATATGCGATTGCGCAATAAATTACTCATGAGATTCCCAAGAAAGAGGTGATGCTACATCAATAAAAGGAAAGTCTTCTTGTGTTAAACAGTATATATCTGATCTGAATCTGTTTTTTTTTGCTTCAAATACTGTTTGGTCTATAACTATTCCCTCGTGAGAAATTGAATTCGTAGTTGGCTTTTGGGACTCAGGGCGAAAGTTTAGGAGTGAACCATCAGGACGATATGAATGTGAAGACTTACGAAAGTGTATAATTTCTCCCATGCCTATGACATTGGCTGTCGTGAACTGCGTCTTTTATTGGCAACTTTCAACTCAAGTATAGCCCGTCTCATATCTGCTTGGGCAACAGCAAAGTCACGTTCTGTCAAATCTTCTTGCTTCTTCTTAAGAGTTTCTTCAGCTCTCTTTTGTGCTTCAAGTGCTTTTTTCATGTCAATTTCTTCTGACCTAATCGCATAGTCAGAGAGGAGAGTAAGAACTCCTTTATCAACTTGGAGAAATCCACCTGTTACAGCAACATGGTGCTCTTTTCCTTTTTGTTTGATTGTCATTTCACCAGCTACTACTTGTGTAAGAAGGTCAATATGATGGGGAAGAACTGCAATTTCACCCGTAACAGTAGGAATAACGAGCTCTTCAATTTCGCCATCAAATATTATTTTTTCGGGGGTTACTACTTTTAATTGCATATGGTGTTACTTCATCTTCTTAGCGTTTTCAACCGCTTCTTCGATGGTACCTACCATGTAGAAAGCTTGTTCGGGGAGTGAATCATGCTTTCCTTCAAGAATTTCTTTAAATCCTCGTACATTATCTTCAATTTTGACGTACTTTCCAGGAGACCCAGTAAATACTTCGGCTACGAAGAATGGTTGGGTCAAGAATCTCTGAATTTTTCGAGCACGTGAAACAGTTAATTTATCTTCATCAGATAGTTCGTCAATTCCAAGGATTGCAATAATATCCTGGAGATCTTTATATCGCTGCAACACTCTTTGAACACCACGAGCTGTATCATAATGTTCCTGTCCGACAACATTGGGGTCAAGAATACGTGAGGATGATGTCAGTGGATCAACGGCTGGATAGAGACCCTGTTCTGACAGAGATCTTTCAAGAGTAATTGTTCCGTCCATATGTGCAAATGTTGTTGCAGGTGCTGGGTCAGTATAATCGTCTGCAGGAACGTACACAGCTTGAAGTGATGTAATAGAGCCTTTCTTTGTTGAGGTAATTCTTTCCTGAAGACCTCCCATCTCCGTTGCAAGAGTTGGCTGGTATCCAACAGCACTTGGCATTCGTCCAAGAAGAGCAGATACTTCTGATCCTGCTTGAGCGAAACGGAAAATGTTATCAATAAAGAGAAGAACGTCTTCATTCTTTTCATCTCTGAAATATTCAGCCATAGTAAGAGCTGTCAAAGCTACACGAAGACGATTTGCTGGAGGTTCGTTCATCTGACCATAAACCATCACTGTCTTATCAAGAACTCCAGAGCCTTTCATCTCAATCCACAGGTCCGTTCCTTCACGGGTACGTTCACCAACTCCAGCAAATACTGAGTGTCCAGAATGTTCAATCGCGATATTTCGAATAAGTTCTTGAATAACAACTGTTTTACCAACTCCTGCTCCTCCGAAAATTCCAATTTTTCCTCCTTTGGTAAAGGGAGCAATAAGATCGATAACTTTTACGCCTGTTTCAAGTACCTGAGGCTTTGTCTCTTGATCGATAAGTTCAGGTGGATTGGCATGAATTGGGTGGAGCGCAACACCTTTTTCATCAAATTTTTCTCCATCAATTGTTTTACCAAGAACATTAAAAATACGTCCAAGTGTTTTTTCTCCAACAGGAACAGAAATAGGTGCATTTGTTCGCTCTACCTTCATACCTCGAGAGATACCGTCGGTTGACCCGAAAGCAAGAGTCTTTACTTCCTTATTTCCGATTTCAAATTGAACTTCAAGGGTAACTACATCACCATTTGGTGTTTTAACAAGAAGTGCTTCATTAATTTGTGGAAGCTCTCCTTCAAAATAGATATCAATAACTGGTCCGGCTACCCTTACAATGACGCCTTCATTTACATTTTTATTAGCCATGTGATGCTGCTCCTTTCCCACCGATGATATCAAGTAATTCACCAGTGATCTTCGCTTGTCGGGTCTTATTATACTCTAATTTTAACGCTTCGATAATATCTCGAGCGTTATTGGTCGCATTTTGCATAGAAATCATGCGTGCGGCTTGCTCTGACAGATAACTTTCAAGGAGAAATTGATACAAATTCATTTCAAGATAATGTTTGAGAAGTGGAGGAACCATTTCTGAAAGTCCTGGTTCGTAAAGCATAGTGTCAGATTCTAAATCTGTTGTTACTTCAACTTCAGGGAGGGTAATAGGAAGAAGTTGTTTTACTTTCGGAGTTTGAGAAAAGAAACTGTTAAAGTCAGTATAGAGAACTTTCACTGAATCTACTTTTCCAGAAAGATAGTAATCGTTAATAAGTTTTATCATTGGATAGACTGTATCGAAAGCAGGAAGTGTTGTTCCGAAATGGAAGGATGCAAGAACTTCATTCTGAAGTTTGACGACTTGATTCTCAAGCTTTTTTCCAATCACAATTAGTGAGCTATCTTCATTACTTTTTGTATAAGTGAAAAATTCACGGAGAAGATTGGTAAGGAGACCACCACAAAGTCCTTTATCTGGTGAAATCGCAATGAGAAGTGTTTTATTTATAAGTGTTGGTGATTTCATATACGGATGTTTTTGTGCATCGGTTGTCTTTTTTGTTACTGATTGAGTGAGCTCAGTGAGTTTCTCAACATAAGGTCTACTTGAAAGTGCAGCTTCCTGAGCTTTTTTTAGTCGTGATGCTGAAATCATTTGCATTGCACGAGTTGTTTTAGAAACGTTTTGAGCAGCTTTAATACGTCTTTTAAGAGAAATAAGTGTTGCCATGAGATTACTGAGTTAATTTCGATCCTTTCTTAAAGTCTTCAATTAATTTATCTACCTCTTTGAGATCGTCCTCTTTCAATTTTTCGCCATTTGCAAGTCTATCCATAACTTTGCTCCATTTTTTGCTAGAAGCAAATTCATGGAGTTCTTTTTCAAACTTAGTGATATCACTCACAGCTACATTATCCACGTGTCCCCGTGTTACTGCAGCAATACTTAATAATTGATAACTTTCTGGAAGTGGATTGAACTGTAGCTGTTTGAAAATTTCTGTAATTCTTTTTCCTCTTTCTAGTTGTTGTTGTGTAGCTGTATCAAGATCTGAGCCGAATTGAGCGAATGCAGCAAGTTCCCGGTATTGAGCTAATTCGAGTTTCATTTTTCCTGCAACTGATTTCATAGCACCTGTTTGGGCAGCACTCCCTACACGGGATACTGAAATACCCACATTAATCGCAGGTCTAATTCCTGAGTTAAAAAGATCACCCTCAAGGAAAATCTGTCCATCAGTAATAGAAATAACATTTGTTGGAATATATGCTGAGATATCTCCTGCTTGGGTTTCAATAATAGGGAGTGCTGTAATTGATCCACCACCATTTGCTTTACTCATTCTTACTGATCTTTCAAGGAGTCGACTATGAAGATAGAAGATGTCTCCTGGATATGCTTCACGTCCTGCGGGTCGTCCTAAGACAAGAGCAATTTGTCGATATGCCCATGCTTGTTTGGTGAGATCGTCATAGACAATAAGCACGTCTTCACCTTTTTCCATAAAGTACTCTGCAATTGCAGTTCCTGCATAGGCGGAAAGATATTGAAGGGCAGCAGGATCAGCGGCATCAGCAACAACGACTATGGTATTTTCCATGGCTCCTGCATCCTTGAGTCTTCCGATTATTTGAGCTACTGTACTTTGTTTTTGACCAATAGCTACATAAACGCTTAGAACTCTCTTGCCACCTTTTTGAGCATTCTTTTGATTGATTATTGTATCAATGGCAACAGCTGTTTTACCAATACCACGATCTCCAATAATAAGCTCACGCTGTCCTCGTCCGATTGGAATCATGGCATCAATTGCTTTAATGCCAGTTTTTAGTGGTGTGTCTACAGGTTCACGCTCGACAACACCAGCAGCAATTTTTTCAAGTGGCATCAATGTACCTTTTTTAATTGCTGGTTTACCGTCAAGTGGAACTCCAAGTGGATTAACAACACGTCCTAATATTTCATCTGAAACAGTTATACCCAATAGTTCACCTGTCGTTTTGACCTCATCTCCTTCTTTTATTGAAGTTGCATCATCAAGTAGAATAATTGAGACACTGTCATCACTAAGATCAAGCACAACTCCTGATGCTCCATTACTGAATTCAACACGTTCTCCCATCACTGCTCGTGAAAGACCAGATGCTGAGATCACACCGTCATGATTGTTCTCAACAAGTCCAACATTTTGTGAAGTTGTCTCAAATGAGACGCCACGTGATCTATCTTCTAATTGTTTAATAATATCTTGTGTTTTAATCATATTGTTCTTCTATATGTTCAGTAATTTTATTGAGCGTATTTTTCAAACTCATTTCGTATATATCATCATTATGTTGTAATCTCATTCCAAGCAGAAGGGTTGGATCAACATTCATAACAATTCTTTTATCAGGGAAAATACTTTGTAATTGTTTAATTGAACCAATGTCACTCTGTGGTACATCAACTACAATTGTATTTTGTCTTTCCCAATTCTTCAGCGCTTTAATATACAACTTTAACTCTTTCTTTGTCAAAAGGTCAGCAATTTTATTTACTTTCGTAATATCAAGGTCTCCATCAGTATAACTCTCAACCACTAATTGCTGTAAATTTCTTCTGTTCATGGTTTTAATCTGCCTTTTTCTTAATTGTTTTTAATGCTTTTTCAAAAACTTGTGACTGTTCTTTCTCACTGAATACTCCTGCAAGTGATTTTTCAAGATAAGTAACTGCTAACTGACTAACATGAGCTGACAGTCTTTGTTCTGCTTCTTTTGTTTCAGCAGAAATTTGAGCACGTGCCTCTTGAAGCATTTTTTCTGCTGTCTCACGTGTCTGAGTTTCTGTAGCAGAGAGTAACTCAGATCGTTGTTTTTTTGCTTCATCAAGCATTTCTTTTACCTCTGCATGAGCTTTTCTCAACATCTCTCGTTCTTTTTCCTGAGCAGACTGAAACATTTTTTGAGCCTCTTCTGCTTGCTTTAATCCTTCCTTGATCGTTGTTTCACGATTTTTCAAAACCTTCATAATAGGCTTGAGTGCAAATCGTCGAACAATATAAAGAATAATTAAGAAATTTACTATTTGAGCAGCTAATAGATATATATTGATTCCAAATTGTCCAATTGCTTCCATATATTACTTCAATAAATTCGTGTTCATTCGTGAGCGAGAATATAAATTCTCATCTCACGAACTATCGCGAATGAAATCATTCGGTTTAATTCGTATTAGCCTGTAAAGGCTAAAATGAGTGAGTAAATAGCGATAGCTTCTGCGAACGCCATACCTAAAAGCATAGCTGGAAGAATTCTTCCTCCTGCTTCTGGATTACGTCCAATTGCTTCCATAGCGCGACTTCCAATAAGTCCGATTGCAATAGCTGGGAAAATACCTCCAAGTGCAACGATAAGACCTCCTGTAATACTAAATTCCATTAATAACTCACCCCCCTTCGTGAAAAAATAAGATAATCAAAAAATATTTTATTCATATTTGTTTAATGAGACTCTTCATGATGTGATGTCATCATGACGCTCATAAATACCATTGTTAACATTGCGAATACTAATGCCTGAACTAGCCCAACTAAAATCTCCAGCATCATGAATGGGAGAGGGGCTACAAAGGCTAAAAGAGAAGAAATTGTGGCAAGCACAACTTCTCCCGCGTATATATTACCAAAAAGTCTAAAGGAAAGCGAGATCATTTTTGTTACTTCAGAGACCAATTCTAATATCCCAACAAAAAGAAGAATAGGATTGAGTGAAAAAAAACGTCCTAAGTATTCTTTAATTCCTAATGTTTTTATACTAAGCATATGAGTCGCAACAACTGAAATAATTGCGAGTGCAAGTGTTGCATTAATATCACTTGTTAAATTTCGATTGAGTGAAATAAGATGGTGCTTTTCTTCTTTTTCTGCTGTTTTTTGAATTTCCTTTGTTGCTGTAACTGATGATTCTTCATGGTCATCTTCTACAGTTGTTGCGTGTTCATCTACTGGAGTTTCCTCATGAGTTGAATCACTTTTACTTGTTATATTTTCTTCGTGAGTTTCTTCAACAGCATGTGAATTCTTTGGATAAAACCCTATACTTTCAGCCCCTGGGAGTAAACCACTCCAGTTAGAGAGCATAATGAAAATGAAAAATGTAAAAAAGTAAGGAAATATTTTTTCTGCATTTTTTCCTGCAATGGTCTGGGTAAGGTTATAAAAGACATCAACAACCATCTCAATAATATTCTGGAAAGTACCTGGAATTTTTTTTACATTTTTTGCAAGAAGAATAACGCCAAGAATAATTATTGCGTCAATAAGAAGTGTGTTTACAACGGTATTTGTAATTGGAACTGGTCCAACTTGAATAAGAACATCTGGTGCTAATGATGCCATAGGCTCACGTATTGTACTAAATTACAGGAGTCTATACAAGGCTAAACGATCAGTTAATTGTTTGTTTTGCAGGTACTACCTTGTCAGCAATAATGACGAGCCTATCATCTTTTGAATCTAGTCTTCCTTCTATCATCACAACAGAATCCTGCACAATATATGTTTTTACCTGTACGTATGTTTTAGGGAAGATTACACACTCAATTGTCATTCCTTTTTCATCTCCAACTGAGATAAATGCCATTTCGGCATTACTTTTTTTAGTAATAATTTTTCTTGCTGTTTCAATAATTCCACCAATTTTGACAAAAGAACCAACTTTTTCACCTTCAAGAAGATCAATTTCATGAGTAACAAGGAGTTTAAGACTAGACAGGATTTCCATATGGGGATGGGAAGTTAAGTAGAGACCTAAAAATTCTTTTTCAAAAACTAATTTTTCTTCAAGCGTAAAATCATCTACATCAATTGACGAAAGATCAAATGAAGAAGAGATAGTAACACTGTCATCTCCAAATAACGATCCTTGTCCATCTGCTTCATGTTTTTTTGATTTACTCATTTGATCCATGAGGTCTGGCATTGCAATAAGTAATGTCGCTCTTTTACCAAAACTATCGAATGCTCCGGCTTTTATAAGACTTTCGAGAGTTTTTTTATTTACTTTCCCTAAATCTACCCGATTACAAAAATCCTGAAAACTCACAAAAGATTTGGACTTCCTTGCAGCAAGTATGGATTCGATTGCAGCACTTCCCACATTCTTGACAGCTGACAGGCCAAATCTGATCATGGTATTTTCTTCAATACTAAACTCATGTTCGGACTTGTTAATATCAGGGGGGAGAACAGGGACATCAAGTCTTCGACACTCTGCAACAGCCTGAGCAATTTTCTCATTTTTTTGTGGACCTGTAGTTCCTCGTGACTCGGCGGTAAGTACTGCAGTCATAAACTCAACAGGGAAATGTGCTTTAAGATATCCAGTTCGAAAAGCAATCATGGCATAACATGCTGCATGCGCTTTATTAAATCCGTATCCAGCAAATGGAGCAATAAGGGTAAAGAGTTCTTTTGCTTTTTTTTCGGTCAAACCTTTTTTAATACATCCTGAAATAAATAATTCTTCTTGTTTCTTCATTTCAGCAGGTATTTTTTTACCCATGGCTTTTCGGAATTTGTCAGCATCTAGCCAAGAATAACCAGCCAATTTAATTGCTGTTAAGAGCACATCATCTTGAAAAGTGAGTACTCCATATGACTGCTTCAGGATATCTTTTAACTCGGGGTGAGGGTAGGTGATAAGAGACGGATTGTTTTTTCTCTTAATAAATTCAGGGATATTTTGCATTGGACCTGGGCGGTAAAGTGAAACCATCGCCTGAAGGTCGAAAATTGACGTAGGTTTTAATTCCTTAATATATCTTCTCATTCCGGACGATTCGAGTTGAAATATTCCGGTTGTTTCGCCTTGCCCTAAGAGTTCATATGTCTTTTTATCATCAAGAGGTGCTTTATCAAGATCAAGGATGATGTTTTGATTGGCTTTTATGAACTTGAGTGTTTCTTCAATGATAGTCAGATTACGAAGGCCTAAAAAGTCCATCTTGAGAAGTCCAACACCATCTTCTCCAACTGTATACATATCATACTGAGTTACTACTTTCTCACCATTTGTTTCTCTTTGAACAGGTGTGTATTCAGTAATGTCCCGATCAGCGATAACGACACCTGCAGCATGCACTGATGCATGACGAGCTACACCTTCTAGCTTTTTTGAAATATCTAAAAGTCTTTTAGTTTCAGGTTCTGATTCATAGGCTCTTTTGAGATCAGGACTTTGTGTGAGTGCATTATCAAGAGTCATTGCATGTCCTTGCCAGCCTGGAGGAATCATTTTTGATATACGATCTGGTCCGGCATAAGGCATTCCAAGTGCACGACCGGCATCTCGCACTGATCCTTTTGCCTCCATCGTTCCAAAGGTAATAATTTGAGCAACTTTTTCTTTCCCATATTTTTGTGTTACGTATGCAATAACTTCCTCACGTCTTGTATCTGCAAAATCAAGATCAATATCAGGAGCAGATGGGCGAAGAGGGTTGAGAAATCGCTCAAATGGGAGAGCAAAAAAGAAAGGATCGACGTCAGTAATGCGCAAACAATAAGAGACTACAGATCCTGCAGCAGATCCACGCCCGGGTCCTACTGCAATTTCATGATCTTTTGCCCAGTTTACAAAATCGGCAACAATGAGAAAGTATGTATCATATCCTTTTTCCCGTATAACTTTTAATTCATAATCAACACGTTCCTGAATTTTCTCCGTAATCTCAGAGTATCTTTTTCTCATTCCTTCATATGTTAATTCTTGTAAATACTCGGCAGGTGTCTTCCCATCTGGAACTTCGAAGATAGGCATGTGCCACTTTCCAAGCTCAATTTCAAGGTTGCACCTGTCTGCAATTTTAACGGAATTTTCAACTGCGTCAGGAAGGTCAGCAAACAACTCTGTCATTTCATCAGCTGTTTTGATATAGAAATCAGGTGAGTCGATCATGGAGAGTTTTCTATTTTTATCTAGAAGAGTGTACTGTGTCTGAATACACAGAAGGACTTCTTGTGCCTCTGCATCATCAGGTCTGGTATAGTGATTGTCATTCGTAGCAACTAGTGGAATACCTAATTTTTTTGATAGTGCAGTGAGTTTTTCATTTGCAACTTTTTGTGGAGGGACGTTAAGATGACGTTGCAGCTCAAAATAAAAATTTCCCTGTCCGAAAATTTCATTGAGTGCTATAGCTCTTTTTTCTCCTTCTTGATCATCGCCTCTTACAAGAGGTTCTGTAACATATCCGTTGACACATGCTGAGAGACAAATGATTCCTTCGTGATGTTTTTTCAGGAGTTCAAGGTCAGTTCGTGGTTTGTAGTAATATCCTTCAAGATAAGATACAGAGACTATTTTCATTAAATTTTTATAGCCTGTCTCATTTTCTGCAAGAAGTATAAGGTGGTTATAATCTTTATCAACACCTGCTTCTTTATCCCGAAGTGATCTTTTTGCAACATACACTTCACATCCAATAATCGGTTTGATATCTGCAGCCTTACACGCTTGATAAAATTTGATTGCTCCGTATAAATTTCCATGATCTGTTATGGCCAGTGATTTCATCCCGAGGGATTTAGCATAAGCGACCATATTTTTTGTTTTTTGGAGACCGTCAAGAAGAGAGAACTCCGAATGATTATGTAAATGAACAAAATCTGCCATAGTAAATGAGGAAAGAAGCTATCACGCTGCTTTAACTAATTTAGGTTTTTGATTCTCAAGATATTCTACAGCATATGGAATGTTTTGTGTGATGTCCTCAAGAGCAATTAGTTTTTTCCCATCAGGACTCATGACTGTTTTATATACAAGTTGATTTGTAACATCATGAAACAGCCACTCATCTGTCCTAGTATCTTTTCTGGCGATAACAGCTCTATTTTTATTAGTTAGTTTGGCAATAAGAGAGGCAAGGGATGCTCTCTCAAAGCATTGATCGAACGTCTCTCCGGGATCATACTCGGACATTCCTACACTGACTGTTAATGAACGCGGAATATCCTCTGATACAGGAATATTTTCAACTGCTTGTCTAATTCTTTCTCCAGGAGCGGTTAAATCAGTTGTTCGTCTTTGATTAAAGAAATCTGTTGGAGCATTTTCTGGATTTTCTTTATCATATGGGAGAGTAAAAGCAAATTCTTCGCCACCCCATCTGCCGGCAATATCTGTTTCACGTATTGAGGATGTAAGGGCAGTTGCAACTGCTTTTAATGCTTTGTCTCCCGTGAGCTCGCCATACGTTGAGTTAAATGCTCCAAAACTATCAATATCTTGCACGCCGATAACAAGTCCGTGTAATTCAGGATTTCTGTTAACGCGCGCAATTTCACGTTCTGTTTCTTCGTGATATGAATCATGGTTACGTAGTCCAGTTTTTGTATCGTATTGGAGCATTAATTCTGCTTTTGCCATCTTTTTTCCTGCTCGCAGGAATGATTCAAGAGGTTTCTCTTCCTTTGTATCTAATTTAAAGTCTGTTTGTGCTTCACGTTGTTTGTCCCTTATGAGTTCACGAAGTCTACGAAATTTGCCCGGAGATATAAACGGGTGTTTTTTGGGAGGTTTATCTATATGTGAAGATGAATCTTCAGGTAAGGGAGTAAAATCAGCATTTCCTTCGGGCATAACTACGAGCTCATACTTTCAATGAGTTGTGTCTTCACAATATTTGCATCAACCTTTTTGCCAATAGAACGCATACATTGTCCGACTAAAAACATTATGACAGATTCTTTTCCTGATTTATAGTCAGCGACTGCCTTTTCATTCTCAGAGATTACTTTTTCAATAATCTTTCGAAGCTCATCAGGGTCAATTTCTTCTTTCTTTGAAGATTCAGTTATATAAGAAATAACTTCATGCGACGAGTTGAATTTTTTGTCTTTTTTGTTAAGAAGAATATTCGCAATTTGTTTGGGTGTAATATCATTTTCTTTTCCAAGAGACACACATTCTTCAAAGAAATCTGCATCAGGTTTTTCACGGGTAAGTTGTTCAGCATCATACCGGGGGAGAGTGTACTCAAATACAAATCTTTTGATTTTTTCATCACGAAGTTCAGGGAGTTTTGTCTTCAGTTCAGAAATTTCAACTTCAGTAAAAGTAATAGGTGGGATATCTGGTTCTGGGAAGTATCGATAATCATTTGCTTCTTCTTTCACTCGTTGTGAAAAAGTAATATTTTTATCTTCACTCCATCCTCTTGTTTCCTGCGGAGGGATGTCACCTTTTTTAAGAATTTCTTCCTGTCTTGCTAATTCAAATGTAATTGCTTTACTCACAAATTTAAATGAATTGATATTTTTCACTTCAACTTTGTAAGGAGGAAATACTCCTGGTTGGTCAGTGAGTGAGATATTTGGTTCAAGTCTCATATCTCCTTTTTCCATATCTGCATTTGATACATCAAGATATCTAACAATTGTTTGGAGTTTTTGAAGATACTCAACAACATCGTCTGCATTGTCAAAATCTGGTTCGGTTACTATTTCAACAAGTGGAACACTTGATCTGTTGTAATCGATAAGACTTGTCTTAACTCCGTCTATTGTTTGGTGCATGAGTTTGCCAGTGTCTTCTTCCATATGGACTCGGGTAATACCAATTGTTTTTCCAGAGGATAAAGTAATTGATCCATTCTTACCGAAGGGTAAGTCATATTGACTGATCTGGTATCCCTTAGGAAGGTCAGGATAAAAGTAATTCTTTCTATCAAATTTAGAAAAGTTATTTATTTCACAGTTGAGTGCTTGGGCAATCATGATACACCATTCGATAGCTTGTTTGTTGGGAACGGGCAATGCTCCGGGAAGTCCAAGACAGACAGGACATGTGTGTGAATTTGGTTCTTTCCCAAAATAATCAGCGCTGCATCGACAGAACATTTTTGATTGTGTTTTTAGCTCGACATGAACTTCAAGTCCAATAATTGGCGTATATTTACTCATATTTTTGGTCTCTCTTTCCAGACAGGATTATACTGCTCATAAGCGTATCCGATCCGATAAAGAAGTTCTTCGGAAAAGTGTGGGCCAAGTATTTGCATACCAACTGGAAGTCCATCAATAAAGCCCATTGGGACAGAAAGACCAGGTATTCCGACTAAATTGGCATGGACCGTAAGAATATCTGACAAATACATTGAAAGAGGATCTGATGTTTTTTCTCCTAATTTCCATGGTAAAGTAGGGGAAGCTGGCGTTATAAGACAGTCAACCTGATTAAATGCCTGCTCAAAGTCTTTTTTAAGGAGTGTTCTTACCTGCATCGCCTTTTTATAGTATGCGTCATAATATCCAGCTGAAAGGACATATGTTCCCAGCATAATTCGTCTTTTTGCCTCTGCTCCAAAATTGGCTCTCTTATTTCCAAATCGAATGCCATCGTATCGAGCAAGATTGGATGACACTTCTGCTGTTTGAATAATGTAATAAACCTCAATCGCATAGGGTGTATGTGGGAGAGAGACTTCAATAATCTCAGCACCTTGTTGTTCGTACCATTTCAGTGTTTTTTCGGTCATCTCTTTAATTTTGGGATCAAGTCCTTCAACAAAGTACTCTTTTGGTACGCCTATCTTTAGTCCTTTTACTCCTTTTTTTAGATTTTGCGTATAGTTAGGCACTTCTACCTGTGGTGTTGTCGCATCGAGTGGGTCATTACCTGCAGTAACTTGCAGGTAAAGGGCGTTATCTTCTACTGTTTTGGTGAAGTGTCCAATGGAATCAAGGGAAGAAGCCATTGCAATGACTCCATAGCGACTGACTCTTCCATATGTCGGTTTGAGGCCTACAACATTACAAAAGCTTGCAGGAAGTCTAATAGATCCACCCGTATCTGTCCCTGATGCTGCAAGAGCCATATCGCTAGCAACCACTACAGGTGAGCCACTACTTGATCCACCAGGAACATACTCTGTGTTATATGGATTTTTCGTCGGACCGAAATCTGAATTTTCTCCACTCGATCCATGAGCCCATGCATCTAAATTAGTCTTTCCAAGAATAATTGCCCCTGCATCTTTTAATTTTTTCACAGCAGTTCCATCATATTGACCTACATAATTTTCAAGAACTTTTGATGCAGCAGTCGTTCTTATCCCTTTTGTTAAATAAATATCTTTTAATGCGAGAGGGATGCCCAGTAGGGGAGTTGTCTCGCTATTTTTTATCCTTTGATCAGCTTTATCTGCCATTTCTAATGCTTCATTCTCAGTGATAGTTAAAAAAGCATTAAGAGTATCATTTTTTTTATTAATTTCAGAAAGGTAATATTGCGTAAGCTCAACTGATGAAATTTCTTTTGCATCGAGTTTCTTTCTAGCTTCAGAAATTGAAAGATTATTCATTTTCAAAAATTCCTTTCACAGCAATTAAGCCGTCATGGGAAGTTTGTGCTTGAGAAATTGCTTCATTTTGAGGGAAAGATGGGTGAGTAGTATCCTCCCTGGTAATGTTGGTAAGTCCAGTTACCTGACTTGTTTCTTCAATATTTTTTGTATCAACTTCATTAAGTCTGGCAATATAGTCAAGAACTGAGGAAAGTTGGCCTGAGTAAATTGTTTTTTCTTCATCAGAAAGAGTGAGATTTGCTAACTTTGCGACATGAGTAATATCAATCTTCATGGTGGTTATTATACTCTACCAGTAAGCTTACTTACAATTGCTTTGTGTGCTTGAATTTCTATGGTGTCATCCAGAGGTGATAAAGTAAATTCGTCTTTATACTTTTCCTGAAGTGCTAGTGTAAGGAGATGATCTGCGAATGATGGATTTTTAGGGAGAATAGGACCATGAAAGTAAGAACCAAAAGTATTTTTATAAAGAGCGCCTTCTGATTTGTCTGTTCCATTATTGCCATATCCCTTTATTACTTTTCCAAAGGGATTTAAGCTTTCTCCAAGATACGTTCTTCCGCCATGATTTTCAAATCCAACGAGTGTATAATTACCCTTTTCAAGAAAATCGACTGATATAACGGTATTTCCTATGAGACGGGGCTGATTTCCCGGATTTTCAGTATAAAGATCCAAAATACCAAGCCCTTTTATTTCTGTTCCATCAGCTTCTCGATAATATTTTCCTAAAAATTGATATGCACCACAGATATAAAGTCCAGGAATTCCTTTTTCTATCAAGAAAGAGAGAGTTTGGGATTTGCCTTTTTGAAAGTCTGAAGATACTATTGTTTGCTCTCTGTCCTGCGCGCCTCCCATAAAGATGAGGTCAACTTTTTCAAGAAGCTTTTTATCGTCGTTAATTGAGATTGGAACGACCGTAGATTCTATTTTTCTCCACTCAAGCCTTTTTGTAAGAGTAATAATATTTCCACGATCTCCATACGTACTCATGAGATCAGGGTACAGCCAGCCAATTTTAAGTGACACATTTTTCATAGTATTTTTTTTCCTGTAATTTCCTTTCTTAGATCAAGCATTGCAGTGTATGTTGGCAGAATATAAAGAGTTTCATCAGATGAAGTTTTCATTAAAGCATGAGTCAGTGCTTCAGCTGAGCCTTCGTATATCTCTATATTTTCAGAAGCAATACCAGCATACTTCAATCGGGTTCTGAGATCGTAGACCCGATCTCCTGTAAGGATGAAAGAATTTTTTTTATCACTCAGTATTTCAAAGTCAACATCCCATATCCATGACACATCTTTTCCATCAGCTACACGGTCATTGAGTGCGAGAATAAAGTGTTTACCATTTAGCTTTTGTATTGTGCGAATAGTTTCATTAAATCCTGCTGGGTTTTTCACTAAAAACATCTTTATCTTTTTATTTTTGAGTGTTATTTCCTCCTGTCGACCAAAAATGGGAGTGAAGCTTTTGAGTGAATTTTGAACTAACTCATTGTCTATACCGAGGGAGTAAGCAGCAGTTACAGCAGCATGAATATTTGATTTATTGTATGTTCCATCAAGTGGATAATAATCAGTTGAGTTACGTATTTTATCAGGCCTTTTCAACTCACATTTTGGACATTCCCATATTCCAAGGTGTGAATAAAAAATTTTTTTATAGGTGAGTTTTGCTGTGCACCTTGGACAGTAAATTGAATCAACTGCGTGCTCCATTTTTTGAGCTATAGCATCTGCTCCATCTAAGCCAAAATACGCTACTTGTTTTGAACTTTCTTCACCCAAATACGAGATGAGTGGATCATCAGCATTCAAGACAAGTGTTGTCTTCTCAGGTAGGGAGTAAAGAGCTTTTTTCCATTTATTTGCAATACTTGTGACTTCACCATACCTGTCAAGTTGATCACGAAATAAATTAAGGACAACAATCAGATCTGGTGTCACTTCTTTACAAATGAGAGGGAAAATATTCTCATCAATTTCAAAAATTGCATAGTCTGCCTCAACTTTTCCTAAAAATGTAGCATTGAGAAGGAGGGTAGATGCAATTCCATTAAGGAGATTTGCTCCTGACTGGTTTTGAATGACAGTATTTCCTGCTTTTTCAAGAATATGCTTGATGAGACTCGTTGTCGTCGTTTTTCCATTTGTTCCAACGACAAATATCACTTTCGTCCGTGAAGTTGTAAGGAGGGATCTAATAAAGTTTTTGTTGAATTTGAGTGCTATGTGACCAGGCCATGTCGAACCATTTCCTAAATTAAATGTTTTAATTCCAGATGATAATAATTTTCCAACGATAATTATAAACTGTTTTGTCATATTACATATTCCGAAGAATTTTTATCCGTTCTTCAATAGGTGGGTGTGTATTGAAGAGTGAGGTAAATAGATGTCTCCCTTCTTTATTTTTAAATGGGTTGGTTATATACAAATGAGCTGTTGCATTTGTTGCTGACTGAACTGGTTTAGGGAAAACTGAGATTTTTTCGAGAGCGCTGGCAAGTCCTTCAGGATAACGTGTGAGAAGCGCACCTGATGCATCAGCAAGAAATTCCCGCTTACGTGATATGGAAAGTTGCATAACAGTTGCAATAATGGGGGATAATATTGAGAGGATAAGTCCAACAAGGACAAAAATATTTCCGCTTCTTTCATTTCTATTTCCTCTCAGCCACATATGTCTTGTATACAAGTCAGCAAGGAGAGCAATTGATCCGACAAGAACTGCCACAATGGCCATCAGACGAATATCGAAATTTTTAATATGTGACAATTCATGTGCAATCACCCCTTCGAGTTCTGTTTTTGAGAGTATCTGTAAAAGTCCAGTCGTTACAGCTACTACTGCGTGTTTGGGATCCCTTCCAGTAGCAAAGGCGTTTGGGGAGTGATCTTCAATTACATATAGCTTTGGCATGGGCAGACCTGCTCCAATACTCAAATTTTCAACGATACGATAGAGTTCAGGATAGGCGCTGAGTGTTGCTGGCTTTGCTCCACTTGTCGTAAGGATAATTTTATCTGAAAAGAAGTAACTCCCTATACTTGAGAGTCCACCCAACATTGCAGCTAAAAGAAAAAACAAGGTTGCATCTCCACCCTGTGCTTTTCCGTAAACATATCCGAGAGCGGAAAGGAATATAATAAAAAGTGCAATTATGAGCCACGTCTTTCTGACGTTTCCAGAGATAACATTATATAAGTTCATACCGACTAGAAGGAGACTTTGACGTTTTTGCGTTCTTCTTCCTCTGCTTCGAAGAATTCAGCAGCAGTGAATTTGAAGAGTGAAGCGATAATATTATTTGGAAAAATTGCAATTTTTGTATTGTAATCAAGAACTGTTGAATTATAAAACTGCCTAGAGTATGAAATTTTATTTTCAGTATCTGATAACTCATCCTGGAGTTTGGAGAAGTTTTCATTTGCACGAAGTTGTGGATAATTTTCAGCTACTGCAAAGAGACTTTTAAGCGTATCTGTAAGCATATTGTTCGCTGAAGCTTTATCATGGGTAGATTTCGCGTGCATGAGACTTGATCGTGCTTTTGTGACATTCTCAAAAAGTTCTTTTTCATGTTTGGCATAACCTTTGACTGTCTCTACTAAATTAGGAATGAGGTCTGTGCGTCTTTTGAGAAGAACATCAATGTGGGAGAGTGCTTCTTGTATTTTTAGTTTGGCTGATAGCAAACTGTTATATACAAACCACATATAAAGAAGAACTCCTCCAGCTAGTATTGCAATAATTAAATAAATATTCATATTTTTTAGTGGCTGAACCACTTACTCAATTTATTATACTCCCAAGTATTCAAAATGTCATCTTTTTCTGTCCAGCCTCGTCGAGCTACAGAAACACCGTATTGCATAAGCTCCATATGCGCAGTCGCATGGCTATCAGTATTAATAAAGAACTTTGCGCCAGTCTCTTTAGCTTCTTTTACTAGTTTATCTGGGAGATCAAGTCTTCGTGGCCATGAGTTAATTTCGAGAGCTTTGTTGTTTTCTGTACAAAAGGCAAATAACTCTTTCCAGTTCACCTCAATCATAGGACGTTGATTGATAAGTCTGCCTGTTGGGTGTGAGAGAATTTTCGCTTTTGGGTGGGACAGCCCTTTCAAAATTCGTTTGGTCATTTGATCTTTCGACATTGAGAATGAGGAATGAATTGAGACAAGGACTGCATCCAAATATGCAAAGTCATAATTTGATAAAGGTATATTTCCATTTGATAATATATCAGTTTCGAGTAAAGAAAATATTCGTATATTTTTTTTATACACACTGCGAAGATGTTCAATTTTATTGAACCTTTTTTCAAGAAGTTTGGTAATTTCTTTCTCTGTATGTTTTGAGACACTTGGATTATGTTCAGAAAATCCAATATATGAATACCCAAGACTCAGTGCTTTCTCTACCATTTCTTCCATTGAATTTTCACCAAGATCATGACTTGGTTCTATTGGGAAGTTTGAGTGGAGGTGAAAATCACCCTTTATATCAGATAATTCAACGAGATTAGGAAGTGAGTTTTTTTCGGCTAGCTCGATTTCTCCTGTATTTTCTCGAATTTCAGGCGGTATCCAGGAGAGTCCAAGTGCTTTATAGAATTCTTTTTCTGATGAAAATTTCTTCATGTTTTTCTCATCTCCGCCTTTTTTCTTAATCCCATATTCTGAGAGTGACAACCCTTTTTTAAGTGCATATTCTCGCAGGTGAACGTTATGTTCCTTACTTCCTGTAAAATGCTGGAGAAGTGAACCAAAACGATCAGGAGGTTGAACCATAAGATCAATATGTTTCCCACCAGAAATGAGAAGGGAAGAACTTGCATCTCCTTGTTCAATGACCCTTTCTTTGTATGGGTAGTTTACGAAGTATTCAATAACTTCTTTTGGATGTTCTGAGGCTACAGCGATATCTACATCACCAATTGTTTCTTTTCGTCTTCTGAGACTTCCAAGCGGATATGCGTCCACAACATGGGGAGACTTTTTCAGATACGCAATAAGTTTTTCTGCAATTTCATTTGCGAAGGGGAGGACCATTCTACTTGTTTTATCTACACCTTGTCTGAATTCATTAATCGCCCGTATGATGTCAGCTTGGGACTTTTCTCCAAATCCTTCAAGGGGAGCTATCTCACCATTTTTAGCCTTTGAGAGTAAGTCTTCAATGACACTCTCTTTATTTTTGAAATGAAAATGTGATACGAGTCTATATGCTTTTTTGGGACCGAATGTTGGAATATCAAGAAGAGGAAAAAATGCTTCGGTCATATCTTTTAATACTGTTTCAAAATGAGCTACTTTTCCAGTCTTTATAAGTTCCTGAAGATACATTTTCATTGAGCTTCCTATACCTGGTATTTGATCGAGAGTACCATCGCTTATATGATCTTTGATTTCAGTTGGATTGGATTCAATCGCATCAGCAGCTTTCTGATATGCGAGTATTTGGAATCGAAATTTTGCTTCATTCTTTACAGCATAGGAAGCAGCAACATGACGAAGGAGCCTGGCTATATCACGATTAGTCATAAGACTCAGCTTACATGAACATTGACGCACGCGCAATAATTTGTTAGGATACAGCTTAGCAATTGGTCTTTTTGCAATTCATTAATTGATTGAGACTAAGCGCTTTCCTAACCTGGGGTGGTAGCTCAGTTGGTTAGAGCGCCTCCCTGTCACGGAGGAGGTCGCGGGTTCGAGTCCCGTCCATCCCGCTCTGTTAACAATTTATTATGGCAGGAAGAAAAAAAGTAACATCAACACCTGCTGCCCGCAAAACTCAAAGTAAAAAAACTACTGAGTCTTCAGTCGTGTATTCACGACAGAAACCCCAGTCTGGTGGCATTCTCGATTATTTCCGTTTTGGTGAGTCTTACACAAGTCTTGTACTGGGAATCGTTGTAGTTATTATTGCATCTATCCTTCTCATTTCTTTCTTGAGAGGAAAAAGTGCTGAAGTTAAAGATGCTACTCAACAGACATCATCCGCTCGAACTTCAATTACTCCTCAACAAGAAACAGAGAGTTCGACATACACAGTTAAAGCTGGAGATGACCTCTGGAGTATTGCAGAAAGGGAGTTTAATGATGGGTTTAGGTGGACTGAAATTGCAATGGCAAATAATATCGATAATGCGTCATTTATTGAAGCAGGAACCAATATTACAATTCCTCAGAAAGAAAATGTAAGGAGTACAAATCCTGCTGCATCACCAACTGTTACTGAGCAAAATGAGAAGGTCGCAACTCAAAGTTCTACCCCTACTCCAACACCTATTCTTGCTCAACAGTCTCAACCAACTCAGGAAAAAATAACCGCGAATGCATATACCGTGCGTGCAGGAGATGATCTGTGGGATATTGCAGTAAGAGCATATGGTGATGGCTATCAATGGGTGAGAATTGCTCGAGCAAATAATTTAGTTAATCCGGATATTATTCATGTTGGTAATCAATTAGCTCTTCCACGTTAAGTTTCTCTTCACGAACTTATTCTCCTGTGTTATTATCCTGTTATAAACGCGATGGTAGTTCAGCGGTAGAATGTCTCCTTCCCAAGGAGAAGGTCGGGGGTTCAACTCCCCTCCATCGCTCACAATAGGTCATGACTTATGGTAGACTCATGCTATGAGTGAAATCAGCGAACTTAGCAATTATAGTGGCGAAGTACATAAGACACCGTGGCGTTTAAAAAAATCCTTAGAGATTAATCGTGGCCTCGTTACTCCTCCTCCTGAAGTGAAAGGTTGGGAATATTTTTACAGTCTTCCAGATACACTTCATCCTGTTATTGCAACAACTCATATGACAGATACTGATGTGCAAGTAGGTGCAAGTGTTTTTGCCAATGTTGTTGATGTAGCTGTCGCGAGTATGCAAACTAATCAGGCAGACAAACTTATCGGGAAACTTGTCTCTCTTGCAGGAAGAGGAAATTTTTTTGATGTTGCTAATACTTTTGAAGAAGGAAAACCCAGCTTTTGTCTTGATGCAAAAAATTTTTTAGAAATGGCAAGGGCTGTGAACGAGAGAGATAAAACAATGGTTATCGCCTCTCATAGCCCAGTTTATGATAAAAGAGAATTACCAAACACTCCTGGAATTGCTGCAGCAATAGTTGCAAATCTATCTGACAGAGTAATTTTACCAGTTGCAGTGTATTATGATACGGATGAACGTGTTGGAATGTCGGATGATATTCCTGGATCTGCAAAAAGACTTTTAACTGGAAAACGACCGTCTTCCCAAGTATGTATTGCTGAGCCAATATTTCTGGATGAACTACCTGAAGAATATCGGACATCACAAGACGACATTCTTGAATCTCTTGGAATGTTCTCATCTGATAGGCGAAAAGCAATGACAAAGCCTGAGCAGATAAAAGCCATAGAGACATAGAGAAAATTGAGAAAACAAAGTGAAGTAGTTCTATTAGCTCAGGCAGCAGAATTGCCAAAGGAGAGAAGAGGAAAATGGGATGAACTTCTCGCTCAGCCTTCCTCGATTCAGTAAATTGAAGATATAGTATTTTCATGTTTATCTAGTGTGTTCTTTTTAGATCTAGTTGACGAGATAATTTTAACTCTGTTATATTTAATCGTGCCCCGTAGTAAAAGTACAAAAAAGCATTTAAAATATATTTTTATCTCTGGAGGTGTTATTTCAGGAATTGGCAAAGGAATAACGTCTGCATCTATAGCTCTTCTTCTCAAATCAGCAGGTTATAAAATTTCTCCACTTAAACTTGAAGGATATCTCAATATTGATGCAGGCACCATCAACCCCATTGAGCACGGAGATACATTTTTGTGTGAAGATGGGACTGAAGCTGATATGGATCTTGGAACATATGAAAAGTTCCTTGATCAGGATATGGGAAGAAAGAATTTTGGGACAATGGGACAAATCTACCAAAAGATAATTGAAAAAGAGCGACGGTTTGAATACAAAGGTGAAGATGTTGAAGCAGTTCATATCAGTGAAGAAATAATTGAAAGGATTAATCAGGCAGGGGAGGGAGCAGATATTGTCATGATCGAACTTGGAGGAACAGCTGGTGAGTACTGGAATGTTTTCTACTACGAAGCAGCACGTATGCTCACCCTTCAAAATCCAGGGGATGTTATCCATATCCATGTCAGCTATGTTCCCACACCATCACATCTTGGTGAGCCAAAAACCAAACCCACACAACTCTCAGTAAGAACACTTAACTCAATGGCAATTCAACCAGACTTTATCGTTGCACGTTCAGAGAAGTATCTTGATGCAAGACGTCGTGAACGTTTTGCGCTTTTTTGTAATATGAAACCTGAGGATATTATTTCCAATCCGGACGTCGGGTCTGTTTATGAAATACCACTTGTCCTCCATGAACAGGAATTAGATCGAAAAATATTGAAAAAGTTAGGGCTTCCTGTGAAGAAGCCTACTCTTAAAAAGTGGGAAAAATTTGTGAGACGAGTAAAAGCAGAGAAGAAAACTAAAGTAGAGATAGCAATTGTTGGAAAGTATTTCGGAACAGGAGAGTATCAGCTGAGGGATTCGTATGCTGCTCTTTTTGACGCAATTGATCATGCTGCATGGAATGAGAATGTTGAGGTGGTAACACGCTGGGTAAGCGCTGAAAAAGTAGAAAAGGATGGAGCTGAGAAGATCATTGGAAGGCCTAATGGCATTATTGTGCCGATTGGTTGGGGAGAACGGGGTGCGGAAGGAATGATCGCTGCAGCATCGTACGCTCGATCTGAGAAAATTCCTTATTTAGGACTGTGTTTTGGAATGCAATTAGCTGTTGTTGCGTTTGCCCGAGATGTTCTTGGATGGAAAAATGCCAATACTGCTGAAAACGACCAAGAAACTACACATCCGGTCATTCATATTATTCCCAAGCAAAAAGAGTTGATGGCTCGTCGTGCCTATGGAGGAACAATGCGCCTAGGTGGGTGGGAAGCAAAAATGGATAAAGATTCTCTCGCCTTTGCAATTTATAAGAAGTACGGGGCATTAATGGACGAGAAAAAAGGTGTATCAAGTGAAAGGCATAGGCATCGTTTTGAGTTTAATAACAAATATGCTGAGCAATTTGAGAAAAAAGGACTTCATATTAGTGCACGGTCAGTTGCCGAAAATTTAGTCGAAATAATTGAACTTGATCCGAAAGATCATCCCTTTTATGTCGGAACACAGGGCCATCCTGAGTATAAAAGTAGGCCGCTTTCGCCTCATCCATTATTTATCTCCTTCATCCAGGCAACAGAGAAACAAGCGAAATGAGCTGAGGCTTGAGTCATAGCGATTTTTCTTGTATAATTACACCTATGATTTCGCAAATTAATTTTGTACCAGGAGATATCGTTCGAGTCCACCAGAAAATTCAAGAAGGAGACAAGTTCCGAATCCAGGTTTTTCAAGGAACAGTTCTTCAAATTCGTGGCCGTGGAGAAAACAAAAGTTTCACCGTAAAAAAGGATGTACAAGGTGTATCGGTTGAAAAAATCTGGCAAGTTAATTCTCCTAATATTGAAAAAGTAGAAGTTAAGGAAAACTCAAAGAAAAAAGTTAGACGAGCAAAGCTCAATTATCTCAAAACTCCTAAGAAATAATTATCCTTCAGAATTTCTATAAGTAATTTTTTGGAATTGCTCACAAAGTTTAAGATCATCATCTTCTTCATACATTCCCATTATTCCACTTACAAAAAGGCCAACTTCTTCTTGGTCTATTTCACAGAGTCCTTCTCGAAGAAGTTCAGCACTATTTGCATCACCTGTAATTGCGATGATTTCATTCATTTGCTCTTCTGCAACCTTATAGAGAACACATGTTGAGGAACAGTTTTTACGAAAATCTACAGCACAGGGTACACCTTGTTCTTTCATAAAAGGGATTGTACCATTGAAATAAATGTACAATCAAATATCAGGAAAGCGGGGAGAAGATATCGCTGTTAAGTATTTAAAGAAAAATAATTATCTTGTTATTGAGCGGAATTTTCGGACAAGGAATGGTGAGATTGATCTTATTGCGATTGATAGGAATACAAAAGACAAGATATTAGTGTGTGTTGAAGTGAAATTACGCAAAGGGGATCATTACGGAAGTGCACGCGAGGCAATAACATACTTTAAATTAAGAGCTTTGGAGCGAACACTTTTGTATTATCAATCTCTCCATCCTGATTTACCCTCAGCTCTTCGAATAGATCTCATTGCTATTCAAGAAGAAGTTGATGGTAAAATAGGAATAGAACTTGTCAAAAACATCAGTGAGTGATAAGCTACACCACATGCAAATAAAAAAAGTAAAAATTGTTGCTACCATCGGACCAGCAAGTGAGTCTTATGAAATACTAGAAAAGCTTGCCGAAGCCGGTGTAAATATCTTCAGAATTAATTTGTCTCACGCTCAACGAGAGCAGACATTATCTATTGTTAAGCGAATACGGGAAATTGAAAAAAAGATTAACAAACCACTTTCAATTATGGGTGATCTTGCAGGACCTAAAATTCGTATTGGAAAAGTTGAGGCAGGAACAGAACTCAAAAATGGTGAATTACTTGAGATTGTATCTAAAACAGTTGTAGGAAACGCAAAACAAGTAAGTGTTAACTACCCGACAATGATCAAGCAATTAAAGAAAGGTGCAGAAATATTTGTCGATGATGGACGTATCCGGTTGGTTGTGGAAAAAGAAGGAGTGGATAAAGCAGTTGCAAAAGTTATTGTTGGTGGTCCTCTTATCTCGTTTAAAGGATTTTATGCTCAAGGAATTACTCTCAATATCAAAATCCCATCAAAGAAAGATATCGATGACATCAATCTTATGGTCGAGGCAGGCGCAGATGCATTAGCAATTTCGTTTGTTCAATCAGAAAAAGACGTTGAGGCTGTGAGAAAAATGCTTCCTGAAAAGGTAAACCACATGATGCTTATTGCAAAGATTGAAACAGTGAAGGCAATTGAGAATATTGAAAAAATTGTCAGTGAAGCTGATGGAATCATGGTCGCTCGTGGAGATTTGGGACTTGCAGTACCCATGGCTGAAGTTCCTCATCTTCAGAAAAGAATGATTCAATTATGTTTGACGAAATCAAAGCCAGTTATTACTGCAACACAAATGCTTGAATCGATGACTACCAACCCTCTTCCTACACGTGCAGAAGTAACTGACGTTGCTAACGCAATTCTTGATGGAACTGATGCTGTGATGTTGTCCGGAGAAACTGCAATGGGGAAGTTCCCGGTGGAGACAGTCCAGATGATGTCAGATATTATTAAACAAGCTGTTCCGCGTGTTGAAAGACGAGAGATTGATTATGATCATACAGTTCGAAATGCAGTGAGCGCAAGTATTGGACGAGTAGCAGATCAGGTTGATGCTCGTCTTGTCATTGCATTTACCCAGTATGGAAAAGCTGCGCATCGAATTGCACGACATCGCTATCCTCAAGTAATTTTTGCACTTTCTCCCAAACCAGCGACCATTAGAAGGCTCAATTTTTCATATGGTGTATTTCCATTTCTTATTAAGCCAACGAAAGACTTTATGGAGATGCGGGAACAAGCAAAGGAAATTGCACGAAAGAATCCTATACTAAAAATGGAAAAAGAAGAGCCATTTGTTATTGCAGCCGGTATGCCTTTTGGTCAGACAGGAACGACCAATATGATCCTCGTGGAACATGCATAACTATTTCCCTTGAAGTTTTCTTATTTGATCACGAAGTAACGTGGCTGATTCAAAATCAAGTCTCTCAGCAGATTCCTTCATTTGACGTCGTAAATTTTTGATAAGGTCTTCTTTCTCATCCGGTAGTAGTACTTCTTTTTTCCCCATTTGAAGCATGAATTCAACAGATTTTTTTCGTTCCTTCTCTTTACTTTCAGCATCTTCATCGTGGTCAATAAGCCTTGCCCTAATTTCCTTTTCAACGCTTTTTGGTGTGATATTATGATCTTTATTGTATTTCATTTGAATTTTTCGTCGTCTCTCAACTTCGTCAATAGCTGCTTGCATTGATTTGGTCATATTGTCTGCATACATAATGACCTGTGAATCGATATTTCGTGCGGCACGACCCATTGTTTGAATAAGGGAAGATCTGCTTCGTAAAAATCCCTCTTTGTCTGCATCAAGTATGGCAACAAGAGTTACTTCAGGAAGATCAAGACCTTCTCTGAGAAGATTGATTCCCACGAGTACATCTACATCTCCTCGCCTAAGCGAATCAAGGACGTCTTGTCTCTCAAGTGTCTCAATATCGGAGTGAAGATAGGTAACTTTTATATCTTGCTCTTCAAGGTAGGATGATAACTCTTCAGCCATTCTCTTTGTAAGAGTTGTAACGAGTACCCGCTGTTTTTTCTCAATTCTTTTATTAATTTCTGCGAGGAGATCCTTAATTTGTCCTTCTGTTTTTTTGACGATGACCTCCGGATCAACAATACCTGTTGGTCGAATAAGCTGTTCAACAATTCCATCTTCCTCAGTAGCAAGCGAGACCTCATAGTCATCAGGTGTTGCAGAGACATAAATAAGCTGATCTGTCTGTCTCATAAATTCATCAAACTTTAATGGTCTATTATCAAGCGCTGATGGAAGTCTAAATCCATAATCAATAAGTGTTCCTTTTCGTGATCTATCTCCGTTGTACATTCCCCGAATTTGGGGAATAGTAATATGTGATTCGTCAATAACTAGGAGCCAGTCTTTACTTGCATGATTGAAGTAATCGATGAGAGTGTATGGAGGGTCACCTGGCTTTCGTCCGTCAAAATAAATAGAGTAGTTTTCAATTCCGTTCACATATCCTACTTCCCGTATCATTTCAAGATCATAGGTTGTTCGCTGTTTAATGCGTTGAGCTTCGAGTAATTTATTTTGTGACTTTAAGAAGGTAACGTGTTCTTCAAGGTCTGCCTGAATGTGTTTTAAGGCTGAATCATAAGTCTTTGGGTCAGTCATGTAATGTTTGGCAGGGTAGATCAGTACTTTTTTCATGATCTGAAGCGTTTCACCAGTAAGCGGGTCAAATTCACGGATGTCTGTAACAGCATCAGGACCTAGTTCCATACGAATTCCGGTATCCATATAGGCTGGGAGGAGTTCAATTGTTCCCCCTCTTACTCGAAATGTTCCTCGTCTGAATTCATAATCATTACGGTCATATTGAAGATCAGCAAGACGAACAAGAATATCTCTTTGAGTAATTTTCATCCCGGGCATAAGTTCAAGAACAAATTTTCCATATTCAACAGGGGAGCCTAAGTTATAAATACATGACACTGATGCGACAACGATGACATCCTGTCGAGTAAGGAGATTTGCTGTTGCAGAGAGTCGTAATTTATCAATTTCTTCATTTATTTCAGCTTCTTTTTCGATATAGGTATCAGTAGTGGGAACATATGCCTCAGGCTGATAATAGTCATAATAGGAGACAAAGTAGGAGACAGCATTATTTGGAAAGAAGTCTCGAAATTCCTGATAGAGCTGGCCTGCGAGAGTTTTGTTGTGTGAAATAACAAGAGTTGGACGATTTACTTTCTGTATAACATTTGCCATCGTAAACGTTTTTCCACTACCAGTAACACCAAGAAGAACTTGGTGATTTTTTCCTTTGATTAGGCCATCTGTTAGCTTCTCTATAGCAACTGGTTGATCTCCGGTTGGCTTGAAATTTGAGACTAATTCAAAACTCATGGAAGCATTGTAACATAAGATGTAAGAAAAAAAATTTCAATAGTTTGTCCTAGTCTGTGCTAGATCGTCTTATTGACAAAAATACGCGAACAATCGTATATTTTATGCATACAGTTATTATCTTTTATAGATAAAACTGCTCAACTGTATGGCAGGCGTACTCTACCGAAAAGAGCGAGAGGTACTTACCTTTATCGCACAATTCCAATCCCAAAAGGGTTATTCTCCTACTCTTAAAGAAATTGCTGTTGCGACAGGTCATAGCGCAGTTTCCACTGTTCATGCAATTATTCGTAACCTTGTAGATAAAGGGTATATTCAGAAAGATGAAGGAAATGCTCGAGTTCTTAAAATAGTTGACCAAAGTATTATTCCGATGATGACCGGGACGACTCCATCAGTTGAACTTCCGCTCATGGGCTTTATTGCTGCTGGTCAGCCACTTGAGGCGCATACTGATCCGAATGCTACATTTCAGGTATCTGCATCTATGCTGTCCGGACTTAAAACATCTTATGTTCTTCAGGTAAAAGGGGAGTCTATGATAGAGGATGGGATACTTGATGGCGATTATGTTGTGATAGAAAAAGTAAATCAGGCGAGTAATGGTGAAATAGTTGTCGCTCTCGTTGATGATAATTTGGCAACACTGAAAAGATTTTATAAAGAGAACGGGCGAGTTGTCCTCAAACCAGCTAATGCGAAAATGGAACCAATTTATCCCACAACTCTTCGTATACAAGGTAGGGTGGTCGGACTAGTAAGGCAGTATACTCATCTCTAATTTGCTACAATACGCGCATGGGAACGCTTTATCTCATTCCAACACCACTTGGAAATATTGATGATATTACAATTCGTGCAATAAAGACTCTCTTTTCTGTCGATGGCATCGCCTGCGAGGATACACGTAAAACGGGTTTTCTTATGCGTGAACTTCGAAAGAGATATCCTGATCTCTGTCCTCCTGAAAAATACCAAAGACTCATCTCATTTTATGAAGAAAATGAATTTAGACGAGCTCCAGAATTACTCAATGCACTCAAGAATGATCTGACTGTTGCCCTTGTTTCTGACGCTGGAACGCCTACCGTCTCAGACCCTGGGTTTAAGTTCGTGAGAGAGTGTATACAAGAAGGTGTAAATGTGGTTGCGTTACCCGGTGCAACATCCGTTACTTTAGCACTTACATCCTCTGGACTGCCAACTGATAAATTTCTCTTCCTTGGTTACCCGCCGCGAAAGGAAGGGAACAGGATGAAATTTTTTGAAAATGCCAAAAAGTCACAAGAAGATATGAGTTCGACCATGATCTTTTTTGAAGCCCCTCATCGGCTTGTGAGAACACTTGAGGAGTTTTTGAAGGTTTTTGGAGATACTCATATTGTTCTCGCCCGTGAGCTGACAAAAATTCATGAAGAGGTAAGACGAGAAAAAATTTCAGATGCAATGACTCATTTTAAAAAAGTCGAACCAAAGGGCGAGTTTGTCCTCCTTATCAATACTGCTGTATAATCTTCGAATGGATGAGTTAAAGATTCTTAAAAGAGATATTGAAGAAATTAAAAAAAGAAATAAAAAAGTAGAACTTGAGAAAGCATGGGAAACGAGTTTTACTAGAAAGTGTACGATCATTTTCCTTACTTACCTCATAATGGTTATGGTATTTACTATTATTAAAGTTGAGAAGCCTTTTATCAATGCAATTATTCCCACACTTGGCTATTTTCTTTCAACAGTATCAATAGGAGTAATTGAAAGAAAATGGAAGGAGAAAGCTGCAAAATGAAAATAGTTCTCGGATCAAAAACAGAACGAAAGATAAAAGTTGTTGAAAAAGTACTGCAGGTATTTTTTAGGGAATATCAGTTACTATCTTACAAAGCTTTGTCAGGTGTCTCAGAAACTCCTTGGGATAAAGAAACATATGATGGCTCCATTAACAGAGCTGAAGATAGTAAAAAGAATGTATCAGGAGTTGATTTCTCTATTGGACTTGAAAGTGGACTTGTAGAAAGGTACGGGATGATTTTTGAAGAAGCATGGTGTTGCATTATATTAAAAGATGGTAAAAAATATTTCGGTTATTCAAGTGGTCTAAAGTTACCTGACTATGTCACTACTCGCATGAAAAAAGAGAATTTAGCTCACTGGCAATTAATGCAGCTTATGGAAGATGAATTTCATCTAGATGATAGTGATACCTGGGGAAATTATTCCGGCAATCTTATTTCAAGAGATGTTAGTTTGGAAGAAGCACTTCGTAACGCTCTTATTCAGATAAAGGAGCACGATAAAAGTTTTTATCACCGTTAATACTCCTCAAGTGTAGAAGTGTCTCCGATATCCTGTCCGAGTTCTTTGGCTTTCAGAATTCGTCGCATGATTTTTCCTGAGCGTGTCTTTGGCAGTTTGTCAATGAACTCAATCTCTCGAGGGTATGCATGACCTGCTAAGTGATGTTTGACGTGTTCCTGCAGCTTTGTCTTGAGTTCTTCACTTGGTTCAACTCCTTCTTTTAAAACGACAAAGGCTTTAATTATCTCACCACGGACTTCGTCGGGTTTGCCAATGACTCCAGCTTCAACGACACCTTCATACTCAACGAGTGCACTTTCTACTTCAAAAGGTCCCACGCGTTCACCAGCTGTCTTGATGACATCATCAGCTCGTCCGATGAACCAGAAATATCCATCTTCATCTTTTTTCGCACGATCTCCTGAGATATACCAATCATTAAGAAAATAGGAGTTGTATTTTTCCTGGTTTTGCCAGACTGTGCGCATGATGGATGGCCATGATGGTTTGAGTGCGAGATTGCCCTCTTCTCCAATAGCAACTGGCTTCCCTTCATCATCTACAATTTCAGCATTTATCCAAGGCACAGGCTTACCCATAGAACCTAATTTCAGTGGGAGATCTGGAGTATTGGCAATCATAATTGAGCCTGTTTCTGTCTGCCACCATGTATCATGAAAATACTTCCCTTCAAATACTTTTTGACTCCATTCAATAGCTTCTGGGTTAAGAGGTTCACCAACAGATGCGAGATAACGGAGAGAAGACATGTCGTGTTTTTTGACGAGTTCATCTCCTTTACTCATCATCATTCTGATAGCGGTAGGAGCTGTGTACCAGAGGGTAATTTTATATTTTTCAATAAACGAGTACCATTTATCAGTATCAAATCTCCCTGTGTGAACGAAAGAGGTTACACCAAGCGAAAGGGGAGTAATAATTCCATATACTATTCCAGTCACCCATCCAGGGTCTGCAGTACACCAATAGATATCACTTTCTTTAAGATCCAGGACATATGTTGCAGTTTCTAACTGTTGGAGAAGCGCATAGTGAGCATGTACTATCCCTTTAGGCTTACCAGTTGTTCCTGACGTGTAGAGCATAAAAGAATAGTCCTCTGGCCGTGTATGAACAGTCGAAAACTCCTTTGATGATAAAGCAAACTCCTTTTGATATGCTTCCTCATCAACGATAAAGATATGCTCAAGATTTGGTAGTTGATCTGTAACTGGAGTAATTCTTTCTGCAAGCTCTTTAGTTGTGAAGACGATTTTTGCTCCAGAGTTGAGAAGTCTATCTTTAAGTGCATCAGTGCCAAAAGCCGAGAACATAGTTCCGGCAATAGCACCTGTCTTGAGAACTCCCAAGAAATTGATGTAGAGCTCAGGTATTCGAGGGAGGAAGAGAAATACCCGATCACCTTTATTGACGACATACTTTTTCAGGAGATTGGCAGTTTGGTTACTCTTTTCGTAAAGTTCATGATAAGTAATGCGAGTAACGGTCCCTTCATCTGACTCAAAGATGTATGCAGTTTTATCACCATTCCCATCTTCTATATGGCGATCAATGATTGTTGAAGCCATATTGAGGTTGCCATCACTGAACCAAACAATATTTTGCTTTTTCTCTTCCCAGTTGTATGTATTCATCTCTTTTTACTGTACCAAATTCTGTTGTGGAGTACTAGTTATTGCTCCTGCAGCTCGAAGCTGTTCTTCAATTTGGAGAAGCCTATTATACTTTGCTACTCGTTCTCCCCGAGCAGGAGCACCAAACTTAACATAATCAGCTCCGATTGCTACAGCAAAATCAGCAATAAAATCATCCGTTGTTTCTCCACTTCGAGACGAAACAATTACTTTCACTCCAATATGACGGGCAATTTCGACAACAGCGAGGGTTTCAATAACAGTTCCTATCTGGTTTGGTTTAATGACGATTCCATTAATAGATTTTTTAGAGAATGCCAGTTGTAAACGATAGGGATTGGTTGCGGTAAGATCATCACCAACGATGAGTGCTTTTTGGCTCAATTTTTGGAATAATAGTGTCCAGCTTTCCCAGTCATCTTCCTGGAGTGGATCTTCAACGTAAATACAATGGTACTTCTTGATGATCTCTTCATAAAGATTAATCAAATCTACAGGAATAATTGCAGATGCCTTATCTTTCATTTTGTAGTGTTCATCAATATAAAAATGTGTTGCTGCTGCATCTAGCCCAGTGAAAATATCGTATCCCAGCCTCAAACTTGAGTGATCGATCGCCTGACTGATAAGTGAAAAAGCATCTTCATTGGTATCAAGTATTGGAGCAAATCCCCCTTCATCACCAGTCAGAATTGTTTGGTTACTTTTTTTTAACTCTTCTTTCAATTGTGAGTATACTTGTTTGCCCATTTGGAGTGATTCTGAAAATGTCTTATAGGAAGCAGGAATAATGAGTATCTCCTGGAAATTAATATTGTTATTTGCATGCATTCCTCCATTAACTATATTAAATGCAGGGGTAGGAATTTTCAGTGCAGTTTTTTCTTTTTGGATAAAGTTGCGAAGATAGACAAATAACGGGACAAAAGAAGATTTTGCTGCTGCTTTTGCAACTGCCATAGAAACAGGAAGAAGTGCATTCGTACCAAGCTTGGTTTTGGCGTGTGTGCCATCTAGCTCAATAAGCACTCGATCAATTTGTTGTTGCGCTGTTGCTTCCATGCCAATAATTTTTGGAGCAATTGTTGTTGTTATTGCATCTACTGCTTTTAATACACCCATCCCCTCATATCTTTTAGGATCAGCATCTCTCATCTCGAAAGATTCATATGCACCTTTTGAAATACCACTTGGTGCGCTCGCTTCTGCATCGATTCCATCACTGAGAACAACACGGACACTGACAGTTGGATTACCACGGGAATCAAGTATTTCACGAGCAAAAAGTTGTTTAATTGTTGCCATATCTTACCTCTGGAGTAATTCTTTTTCGACTTGCGCAATATTTTTTCGAACAGTATCAATAGCATCGGGTGAAACAGAAACACTCGTCACACCCCATTCAACTAATTTTTTAACAAGTTGAGGATAGAGTGAAGGTGCTTGCCCACAGATTGAGGACGTAATTTTATACCTGTGACAGGTCTTGATGATATGCTCAAGCGCCCAGAGAACTGCTGGGTTTTGTTCATCATACTCTGATGCAACTTCACTATTATCCCGGTCAGTTCCAAGTATGAGCATCGTTAAGTCATTTGATCCGATTGAAACTCCGTCTATTCCTTCCTCAATAAATTTATCAAGGAGAATGACATTGGATGGGATTTCGACCATCATCAGTAATTTGAATGTAGGAGATCTGTGGAGGTCATTTTTACTGAGAATTTTTTTAACCTCACGTAACTCCTGAATATTTCGGACAAATGGGATCATAAGAGAGAGATTTTTGAGATTGTGTTTGTTCCGGACTATTTTTATTGCTTCAAGCTCAAGTTCAAAAACCTCAGGATCATGGATGTAGCGATACGCTCCACGATACCCAAGCATTGGATTTGGTTCAACAGGTTCAAATTCTTTTCCACCAATAAGTCCTCTATATTCATTTGTTTTAAAATCAGAGGCTCTGTAAATAACAGGGCGAGGATTAAAAGGTGCACAGAATTTTTCAAGAGATTCAGCAAGTTGTTCTACAAATACTTTTTTCTTTCCTTCGTGAATGAGTTTTTTTGGATGAGTGCCGATATTTGCCATAATGAATTCAGCTCTCAGGAGTCCTATTCCGTCGACATGTCGGGTCGCAACTGATGCAGCTAAATCAGGCTGAGCCAAGTTGACATATACTTTCGTTGCTGTGTGAATGTTGTTACTTACGATAGTTTTTTCAGTTGAAGAGACCATTGTTGTTCCACCTTTGTAGATTTCACCTTTTGCTCCATCTACTGTAACGACAGTTCCAGACTTAAGTAGTTCAGTAGCCTTCTCTGTACCGACAACTGCAGGAATACCAAGCTCACGTGAGACGATTGCTGCATGTGATGTCCTTCCTCCTTTATCAGTAATGATTGCAACAGCTTTTTTCATTCCAGGAACATAATCTGGATTGGTTTGAGAAGCAACGAGGACATCTCCTTGTTTAATTTTGGCAATATCATGAATACTTTGAACAAGAGTTACTGGTCCTGATGCTATCCCAGGGGATGCAGGAGAGCCGGTGAGGATAAGAGGTAGATCAATTGGAGCAGCCGCGACTTCTTTTTTCTTAGAATCGATTGTGGTAATAGGTCTTGTCTGTACAATATATACTTTCCCATCCGCAACAGCCCATTCACTATCTTGTGGGAAGTAATAATGTCTTTCTAACTTTTTTCCTAGAGCTGCAAGTTCAAGAATTATGTTATTTGATATTTTTTGTTTGGTTGCTTCGTCTTTCTTAACTTTTACTTCCTTATTAACTCCTTTAACCCGGTCAAGTTTCACATCTTGAGATGCAACAACTCGCTGAGTTATCTTTAATTCTGATTTATCTACCTCATAGTGATCTGGAGTCACTTGTCCTTGCACGATCATCTCTCCAAGTCCGTAAATGGCTTCAATAACTATTTTTGATTTGTCATTCGTAACAGGATCAATAGTGAACATGATTCCAGATTTGTCAGATTCAACCATTTTTTGAACGACAATAGCAATTCCTACACGAAAATGATCATACTTTTGTTCATGACGGTAGAAAATTGCACGTGGTTCGAAAAGGGAAGCCCACGCGGCGCGTACTTTTAATATGAGGTCAGCTTCACCACAAACGTTTAAAAATGTTTCCTGTTGGCCTGCAAAAGAAGCGCCTGGGAGATCTTCAGCAGTTGCTGATGACCTAACTGCTACTAAAGCGTCATCAAGCGGTCCACTTAACTGCTTGTATGCCTTAAAGATCGCGGCAATTAATTCATCATTCATTTCTTCATGCATAATCATCTTCTTGATGTGTGATGAAACCTGCATGAGTGAATCGGAGTTATCAAAGTTAATTGTTCCGAGCAGATGGTTAATTTTTGTTGTGAGGTGATTTTCTTTTATAAATGAAAAATATGCGTGAGAAGTGACAATAAAGCCATTAGGGACAGGAAATCCAGCTTGAGTCATCTCGCCTAAATTCGCACCCTTACCACCAACATGAGGTATATCATCTTTATCGACATCTTTAAACCAAAGAATAGAGGAGTTAGGCATTACCTACTATTATGAGGAGGTGTTCAAGAATAATCAAGTGAATTTTATCTCTTCAGTCGTTGACATGCAGCTTCACTCAAACGTATAGTAAAGATAGCAGATTATTCTGCATTTTTTGCTATGGCAAATATAAATTTAGAAGATTTTAAGGCACTGTATTTATCAACGGCAAATGAATATGTTCAGAAGATGAAAAGAGACTTTACTGAGCTTATGCAAAACCCTTCAGCAAGTGAAGCACTTAATGAGCTTCATCTATCCTCGCATTCGCTGAAAAGTCAAAGCCTTGTCATGGGGTATACCACGACAGGGGAGTTATCTCATTCAATTGAACGATTTGCTCGTGCATTGAAAGATAAAAATATTCCTTTCCCTCTTGAGTCTGGTGCTTCACTTGAAAAAGTGATTACAGCCTTAGAAATGTCAATTCAAAAAATAAAAAATGAAGGCATAGAAGACTCACTGAGCTCGACGATAACAGAATTTGAATCAGTTATTACTAATTTATGAAAATCTTACTCATTGAAGACGATTCTTTTTTTCAAAAGTTTTATTCGTTCAAGTTAATGGAAGCTGGGTACGAGGTCGTGTCTGCAATGGATGGCAATCAGGGACTTGAGCAAATGAAAAATAATCGACCTGATGTTATTTTGCTTGATCTTATTATGCCTAACAAAGATGGTTTTGGAGTATTGGAAGAAAAAGCTTCAGATCCTGCAATTTCATCAATTCCAGTGATTATTTTTTCAACACTTGGCCAGGAAGAAGATATAAAAAGGGCGCTTGCGCTTGGAGCAGGAGATTATGTGAATAAAAGTTTTTTTGATTTTGATAAATTGCTATCAAAAATACGTTCACTGAAATAAGTCCATCCCTGCCCTATGTTAATAACAGATGAACAACTAAAATCACTTTTGATAAGTGCAAAAATTTCGGATGCCCAAACCCTTGCATCCATAGAAGAGTTTGCAAAAACCTCTGACACATCTTTTTCGGACGCGTTACTTGAAAAAGACATAATTTCTGATGAGAATTTAGGAATTCTTATATCCGATCATCTCAAGATTCCTTTTGTTGTTCTCGCAAAGCTAACAATTCCTGAAGAAACATTTTCAGTCATACCTGAGCGATTTGCGCGTAAGCATAAAGTTGTTCCGTTCTCTCGGGATGCTCAAGGTATAAAAGTTGCTATGGCTGATCCTACGCAGAAGGAAACAATAGAGATGATCTGGAGAAAAACAGGGCAAACAGTCATCCCACATTTGGCAACAGAACGAGATATTGTCAATATTTTGAGTATCTATAGAAAAGATATTCAAAAAACATTTGATGACATGCTTGGCAAATATCTTATAAATAAAGAACAGCAGCTTTATGCAAATGTTCCGATAGCAAAAGTAGTTGAACTTATCATCAATTATGCCTATCAGGATAAAGCGTCAGATATTCATATTGAGCCACAAGAAAAAGAATCTTTAGTTCGATTTCGAATTGACGGTATACTCCATGATGTTCTCCTCATGCCCAAGACTCTTCATGATCAGATAATTACACGCTTGAAAGTCGTTTCACGACTTCGAACAGATGAACATCTAGCTCCCCAAGATGGAAAATTGCGAGTACATCTCTCTGAAGAAGATTTGGATATTCGTCTTTCAATTTTGCCAATAGTAGAAGGAGAAAAGGCAGTTCTCCGTCTTTTAGCCTCAAAATTTCGACTTTTTTCACTTCTTGACCTGGGAATGAATGACCATGATCTCAAAAAAATTACACGAGCGATGAGTAAAAGTTACGGAATGATTCTTTCAACGGGTCCAACAGGATCAGGTAAAACAACATCTATCTACGCAATCCTCAAAATTCTGAATAGTCGAGCGAAAAACATTACAACAATTGAAGATCCAGTTGAGTATAGGATAAAAGGTGTGAACCAAATACAAGTTAATGCAAAAACTGATCTTACTTTTGCTAATGGTCTTCGTTCTATATTGCGTCAAGATCCCAACATCGTTTTTGTCGGGGAAATTCGAGATAATGAAACAGCAGGTATCGCGGTGAATGCTGCTCTTACTGGCCATTTGGTCGTGTCTACACTGCATACAAATGATGCAGCTACCTCTCTTCCACGTCTCATAGATATGGACGTTGAGCCATTTCTTGTTGCCTCAACGGTAAATGTCATTGTTGCTCAGCGTCTTATGAGAAAAATTTGTGATATGTGCAAGAGTTCAGTCTCTATTACCAGAGATGAACTTGCAAAAAATATTCCAGTTGACGCAATTGATCGCAACTTTGGGATAATGGAGGAGTTGAGAGTCTACCAAGGCAAAGGATGCAAGATTTGTCATGGGACTGGATATAAAGGACGAATTGGAGCATTTGAAGTACTGGAAGTAACTCAAGCAATCAGAAAATTAATTACACAACGCAATGATGCAGACGTGATACTTAAACAAGCTGTTGCTGATGGGATGACAACTATGCTTGATGATGGTCTTCAAAAAGTGACGAAAGGTGTTACTACGGTTGAAGAAGTACTCAGAGTGACAAAAGTTGAATCAATATAAGTATGAATGCAAACAGAGTAATTATATCTGGAAATGACAAATTGACTCTTATGAGTAACATGTCGACAATGCTTCAAGCAGGAATTCCTATTCTTGAAATAGTTGATTCACTCCTTGAGAACTCAAAGGGTGGACAAAAAAAGATACTTGAAACTATGAAGGCTGATCTGAACGAAGGTAGACATGTCTATAGTAGTCTTGAGAAATTCCCACGTGTTTTTGACAAAGTTACTGTCAACATTGTTCGTGCATCTGAAGAAGCTGGAACACTGGATGTTGTACTCAATGACGTCAAGGAGAATATTAAAAAGGATATGGAATTCTCCGACAAAGTACGATCTGCTCTTATGTATCCAATATTTATTGTATTAGTCTTTATTGCAGTTCTCGTAATGATACTTATAGTTGTTGTGCCTAAAATTGCAACTGTGTTCACTAGATTAAGTGTCGATCTGCCTCTGCCAACGAAAATAATGATTGGACTATCGCAGTTTATTACTTCATATACAATTCCTCTCATTATTGTGCTTATTCTCCTGAGTGTTGGATTAGCGTATTTGTATAAAATGCAGAAACAGTTATTTCTAAGTATCCTCTTTTCTCTTCCTCTCGTATCCGAACTCGCCAAACAAATTGATTTAACACGATTTACTCACAGTCTTTATCTTCTTCTCAATGCTGGGATTCCAATTGTTACTGCGCTTGAACTTTCTATGTCTGTTGTAAAAAAGAAAGAAATTGAACATGCAATTAAAAAAGCACTCGATATTGTTTCATCAGGTAAAAAATTATCTGAAGGCTTTAAAGAAAGTAAGCATGTATTCCCGGGGATTATGATCAAAATTACTGAGGCCGGAGAAAAGACGGGGTCACTTGAAAAATCCATGGCTGATACATCAGAATTTTTAGATTATCAAGTCTCCAAAACACTTAAAACCCTGACTGCTCTTCTTGAACCTATAATGCTCGTTGCAGTTGGAGTCCTTATTGGAGGAATGATGCTTGCCATTATTGCACCTATCTACAACTTAATCGGGCAAGTGGGAAGCAGGTAACATGAAAAAAATTCAGCAAGGTTTTACTTTTATAGAATTGTTACTTGTTATGAGTGTCATTGCAATACTGACTACCTTTGTCTCAGTAGCACTTATAAATAGTCGGGCTTCAACTTCCCTTGAAACTGTTACAGCTACCTTTATGGCAGATTTGAAAAGCCAACAGATAAAATCCATGGTAGGAGATACAGAAGGACGAGGGACACCTAATTTTTATGGTATTTATCTAGATCAAAATAAATATGTTCTTTTTCATGGAGATACCTATCTCCCACAGAGTGCAGAAAATTTTGAAATAAGTATGGACAACTCGGTCAGAATTACTACAACTTTCCCCAATAACGTTGTTCAATTTGCATCGCAAAGTGGAGAGTTAAGTAATTTTAATGCAGCTCAAAATTCGATTACTTTTTCAGATACATCAACCACAAAATCAAAGACCTTCCTTTTAAATAAATATGGTGTCATTTATGCAGAGAATTAATAGAAAATTTCAAGGATCTCTTCTTCTCGAATTACTAGTTGCGGTCGGTATATTTGCTATTGTACTTCCACCTATGATTATGGGTTTTATTGCTGCTGGAGGAGGAAAAGCGCAGCAGAATAGAAGAATAGAAGCAATTGCACTTTTAAAAGAAACAGAAGAGGCAGTAAGAAGTGTACGGGAGAAAGGGTGGTCAACTTTTGCGCAAAATGGCACTTTTCATCCTACAGTCTCAGCAAATTCCTGGTCGTTAACATCAGGGAATGAAACAATTAATGGTCTTGATAGACAGCTTGTTATTAGCAGTGTGAGTAGAGATGAAAATGGCGTGGTTGTTAGTAGTGGAGGAACAGTTGATCCATCAACTAAAAAAGTAGTAATTACAGTTTCATGGGGATTTCCTTTTGCCTCATCCGTTACCTCGACACTTTATGTCACCAGGTATGTTGGAAATGCTGCCAATAGTCAGACATCACAAGCGCAATTTAATGCAGGCAATCCACAAAATACCAGAGTAACAAATAATAGTGGTGGCGAAATTGGGTTAGCACTCAATACAAAAGGAAAATGGTGTGAGCCAAATTTATCTATCTCATCAGTTGACTTACCTGGAACACCTAATGCTGTGTGGGGAACAGAGGGAAACATTTATGTTTCATCCTCTCAAACAGCTAATTCGTTTATGCACGTTGAGGTAAGCAATACAGACCCACCAACATCAACTCTCCAAGGGAAGCTCACTGGCTATAGCGCAGTTGATGTTTTTGGAGATGGAGACTATGGATACATTGCAACTTCACATGACACAAAAGAAGTTGTCATTGTTAACCTTAATCAATACTCAGATCAAGAGAATAAAATTTATCAAGAAATAGGGTATTTTAACACTGTGACGAATACAGGAGGGAGTGTCTCAACAAATGCGAATACTGTATTTGTTATGAACGATAGGGGATATGTAACTGCAAATAATTTTTTGTATGTATTTGACTTATCAAGTAAATCTGGATCACGGCCAAGAATTGGAAGTCGAATATCTTTTGCAAATACAGGTGACACTGCTGGCCAAATATATGGACGAGTTGTTGGAGGAAGTACTTATATTTTTGTCGCAGTTCAAGGAAGTACAGTAGATGAATTAAAAGTCATTAATGTTACCAATCCAAATCAGTCTTCTCAGTGGAGAGTAACAGGTCAGATTAATATTGAACCAAATAACTGCAGTACATTAGAATCAGGAAAGGCTGTCTATGTTAATCCAGGAGGAACAAGAGCGTTCATCTCTTCAACAAACGACCTGAATTTTAAAGAGTTTTTTACTATTAATACCTCTAATAAATCGAGTCTTTCTTTGGTAGGTGGTATAGCGACGAATCCTCCTTGTACAAATGGAGGGGGGTATGAAGCTGGGGGGATGGATCCGGAACAGTCAGTTGTTGTTTCACTTCTTGAAAACAGAGCTATTGTTGTAGGACTTGATAACCCAAATGATGCAATTAATTCCAAAGAGTATCAAGTATTAGACCTCACTAATGAAGCAAATCCTACTTATTGTGGAGGAATAGATATCGACACGGGAGTAATTGGAATTGCATCAGTAAAAGAATCAGACGGCGATGCATTTTCATATATCATCACTAATGACAGTTCGAATGAATTGAAAATAATACAGGGAGGTCCTGATGGAACATATATGGAAGAAGGGACTTATGAGTCTGTAGTCACAGATTTAGGTACAGAGTCGGCTTTGAATAGATTAAATGTTTCATCTACAGTGCCAAGTTCTACGTCACTCAGCTTTCAAGTGTCGGGGGCAGATCCAGTAAATGGCACTTGTACAGGAGCCTCTTATTCCTTTGTTGGTCCTGATGGGACATCGGGAACTTATTTCCCATCAAGTGGCGGTGCTATCCCATTTAGCGATGACGGAAGTGGTTTTGAAAACCCTGCACGATGTGTAAAATACAGAGCTTATTTATCAACGCTGAATTACAACTTAACTCCGGAGGTTCTCGATGTTTCATTAAATTATTCACCATGAAAATACAAAAGTCTTTACTATCCTTAAAAAGTAAAACAATAAAAGGGTTTACTCTCATAGAGCTCATTTTATATATGGGACTACTGAGTATTTTGTTACTTGTTCTTACACAGATCTTCATAACTGTCCTTGAAGGTCAAATTGAAGCTGAGGCTACTTCTGCAGTTGCGGGAGATGGAAGATTTCTCTATACACGATTTATACATGATGTACATAATGCAGATAGTATAAGTACTCCTCAAAATCTTGGAGATACAGCAAATACTCTTGAATTTTCTCGCAATTCAATTTCTTATAGCTACTCTCTCGTTAATGGTAATTTACTCTTTACTGACCCTACTGGTACAAGTCAATTGAATGGAATCAACACTGAAGTCAGTAATTTGCAATTTAGACGAATTGGGAATGTAAACGGAAAACATACTTTTCAGATACTCTTTACAATTTCTAGTAAAGGTGGTGTAAGAGGGAACAAAGAAATAAAGATTTTCCAGACCACAGCAGGATTGAGATGAAAAAATTTTCTAAATATGAATCAGGTCAGACACTCGTATTACTTCTTATGTTCGTTGTTATGGCAATTATGATTACTACTGCAGTTATTTTCATGACTACTATTAATTCAGGTGCTACAGATAAACTTTATCAAGGTACAACTGCCTTGGATATTGCAGAGAGTGGTGCTGAAACTGCTATGATTAAATTAATTAGAGATCCTTCATATACGGGTGAAACAATTCCGATCGGTAATGGAAGTGCAGCAATATCTGTCACAGGCACAAGTCCAATTACAGTAAGATCAAATGGGGTACTAAATAATTTTTCTAGAACAGTAGAGGTGAGTATAGACTATTCAGGTAGTGTATTAACTATACTTTCATGGAGAGAGGTAAATTAATGACAGTTAAAAAACAAAAAGTTCAGCAATTGAGTAAAATATCTGCTTTGCTCTACTTAGGTAGATTCCAAGCAGTATATTACATCCCAGAAAGGAATCAAGTATTTACATTAGTATTCCCAAATGATGTAGTACGTGACTTAGAAGTTGTTAAAAAAGAAAGTTTACACATTTTAATTAAAGACTTTGTCTCAAAAAACCAACTAGACCCAAGATCAATCTCAATTCTGCTCGCTGATGAAATAGTGTTTTCAAAAAATTTTTCTTCACTTGACCAGAAGGTAAAAGATGATGAAATAGAATCTTTTATTGACTCTATTCCATTTGAAGAACAGTCTGTGGTCAAAATTCCAAATGAGACTGGTACTTTAGTCGCTGTTGTGAACAAAGATTACTTTCTCTCATTTAAAAAATCATTTGAAATTATTGGGTTTAAGGGTGAGTATGTTTTGCCGGCATTTTTATTTTCAAAGATAAGCAATGTAAAAAATGGACAAACTCCTGAAGCGTTTGAGGCAGTAATAAAGCATATTAATGAATTTAGGCAGTACAATTTGAATCAAGAAGAGTCCGTTATTACTCCTGGAGAAAAAGTACTCATATCAAATGAAGTTCCTAAAGATAAAAAAAGATTATTCGTTCTTGGTGGGGTGTTTGCAGTATTAATAATCGTATTGATCATTGTCTATTTAATGTCACAGCAACCTCTTCAAGTCTCTAAGTCACAACAATCAACTCAAACACAAAATATTGTGTCTCCTAGTACTTCACCTCAAGTTATTGCATCATATAGTGCTGTTGTTCAGTATCTTCCAGCGTATGCTTCAAAAGCTGCAGAAGTTAAATCTAGAGTCGAAGCTGGAGGAGTTCCGATAGTTGAGTTAGTTCAAAGTGCTGATTTAACTGCGTCGTCGTCAAGCATTATTTTTTCTCCTTTAGTTCCACAGGTGCTCAGACAAAGCCTATTGTCTGAAATATCAAAAATAGATCAGAGAATTATTGGAAAAGAGGAGAGTACAGTTCAGACACCAATACTTATTCAAATTGTTAGATAATTATTATTTTTTCTTTTTTGAAGATTTTACAGCTTTTCTTGCTGTTTTAGGTGTAGAGTGGGGTTTGCTAACAAAATATAAAAGACTGAGGAGCAGCACAGCACCGACTGTAGAAAGGATCATAAATAGTTGGAATTGGCCAGCTTCAAGGATGTTATTTTGATTATTTTGAAAAACCAGTAACATTGAGAAAGCAAGCATAAGTATAAGGAAAGAAGCAAAAAGTTTAAGTGCAGATGAATTCTTTTCGTGTTTCATATAACTATTATAGATGTGTAAGGAAGTTTGGTGTCAAGGAGCCAAAAATTACTGAAAAATAATAGAACACTTTCTTACATTAAAACCCCTTGACACAACACTCAGCAGTATGCAAATAATGGATTAGATCATAAAAATCATTAAAGGAATATGACAACTGCTCACATCACACTAAACAAAAAAGGATTCACACTCATTGAACTTCTCGTTGTAATTGGAATCCTTGCGACACTTCTTGCAATTACGCTTATTGCTATCAATCCTGCACGACAGTTTGCACAAGCAAATAATACAAAGAGACGATCAGATGTATTACAACTTCTTAATGCTATACATCAATATGCTGCTGAAAATCAAGGTCAGTTTCCAACAGGTTTAACAGCAAGTGCTGCAGCTGCTCCTATCGCTAATACAGGAACAAATATTTGTACAGAAATTATGCCGACATATATTTCAGCTCTTCCAACAGATCCATCATTAAATACAAATCCAGTTACAGATTGCACAACGTATGACACAGGTTATACTGTATCACGAGATGCACAAGGAAGAATCACTGTTGCTGCCCCATCGGCAGAGTTAGGGCAAACAATCTCAGTTGTAAGATAATATGACACACAAAAGATTCACATTTAACAAAAAAGGCTTTACTCTCATTGAGCTTTTAGTTGTTATTGGAATCCTTGCGACTCTTCTTGCTATCACACTTATCGCTATTAATCCAGCTCGACAATTTGCACAGGCGAATAATACAAAAAGACGTTCTGATGTTCTTCAACTTCTTAATGCTATACATCAATATGCAGCAGAAAACCAAGGTCAATTCCCAACAGGTTTAACAGCAAGTGCTGCAGCAGCTCCTATCGCTAGTACCGGAACGAACATTTGTACAGAGATTATGCCGACATATATTTCGGCATTACCAACTGATCCATCTTTAAATACCAATCCTGTAACTGATTGCACTACTTATGATACTGGTTACACTGTTTCTCGAGACGCTCAAGGAAGAATCACTGTTGCTGCACCTTCTGCAGAACTAGGACAGACTATCTCAGTAGTACGTTAATTCCTTCTCTTAAAAAATCTCATCAGATCTAGTTATTCTGCAATTTAATTTTTTTTGTGAGGATTTTTTATGATGTTACTCTGAAAGATGTGACTTGAACCAGTCAACATAAGGATTGACCGATGGATCTTGATCAAGACGAAATGCTAAGTAGAGCGTCAGATAACTCCCATAAAGAAGTGTTTCAAGAAAGTCATCATAGACTGTTTGGCCAGAAGTCATATACTCAATATTTTCTCTGTTGTTTTGCTTAAGTACATCGAGTGTTAGCTCAGTTCTTTTTTTATTTTTTGGAGAATAAATGGGGGAGTTAAGTATAAGAAAAACAGTACTCTGGTCTACTGGGAACTGGAGTCCTTCCATGAGGTGATGATTTAGATCAGGGATAAGATAAAATGCAGAGAATGTCTTACTTGTCTCATTAAACTGGTTTCTTAATATTTGAGCATTGCCAGATAGGTGTTCAGAAGCAATAATGACGGGTATTTTACTCTCAAAATTCTCAAAATCAATTAACGCTTTATTTTTAATTTCTTCACGTGTTTCCTCAAGACGATCCAGTGCGTACTCAATTTCCTTTTCTTCAAGCGTAATGATGCGAGCTTTATTAAGAAGTCCCAAGAGTCCAAATACTGTATATCCATTCCCTAGTCGTGGAACACCTGATACATTTAGTTCCCCTGTAAATATGTAGGAAGGAATGTTGTTAACAGAGGCAAAATGAGCAAGTTGTTTGCCTTGAGTGAGGACAATCATCTGACAGTTCTTTGCTTTGGCTTCTTCTGCACATGAAAGAACTTCTTCGGTTGATCCTGAATAAGAGGTAAGGACAACAAGTGTATTTTCATTGCAATATGCCGGGATATGATAATCAGTGACCATTTCACAAGGATAAAGCAATTCTCTTCCCATGAGAGCACGTGCTACTAACGCTCCGTTGATCGAAGCACCCATTCCGCAGAACACAATATTTTTCACTTTTTCAGCGTCGATTGTGAATTCAAGCGCGTTCACCTCAAGCCAAGCGGTCTTACACTGTTGAATAAGATTTTCAGTAGATGAGTGAGCATTTTTTGGATCAATTTTTTGAGTTTCAGTGAGGTCGGTAACGTTTTGCATTTATTGATTGCGCTCTTTTTTTCTCATTTCTTCTGTTTCATCTGGTCTTTTATAATCATCTTCAAGTCGGAAAGTGGTACCAATTTCAGGAGTAGACACTTCAAAGATATCACAATCAGTTATGCCGATAAGTCTATGACGCTGTCCGACCATTGACGTAAAACCAACTCCTTCTTGAAGCTCTGTCTCAATGAGGTCACCTGAATCGTTATCCCACATGACTTTTGCTCGTCCACTTTTGAGAGTCCAACTTTCTACTTTTTGATCATGGACTTGGAGACTGAGCCTTTTCCCTTCATCAATGTGAATGATTTTTCCTGTGTAGGGGAGATGCGGAGGAGTAAGAATGAGCTCATACCCCCAAGGCTTTTCTACTTTAAGAACAAATGAATCATTCGAAAAGGTATCTTTTTTAAATTGTTTATAATCTGTCATGTCTAATGTCCTGTATTCGTTGTGTCAATCTGTGCAACACTTTTAATAACTTCGATGATTTCATCTCTCTTTTGCTCCATTGTAGATTGATCGTATGCTTCTAAATTGAATCGCAAGAGAGGTTCGGTATTTGATGTTCTTATACTCATTTTCCATTCAGGATAACTAATTATGACACCATCAAGATCTGAAAATTCCCCATCTGAATATTTTGTTTTAATGGTATCCATAATTTCCTGAGCGTTTGTAACTTTGAAATTAATCTCCCCTGATTCATAACTTTTTCTATATTCCTCAGCAACTTCAGAAAGAGGTCTATTTTCTTCAGTAAGAATTTTAAGGATACTCACAATTGTAATAACTTGAGATTCAGCATTTCCTGTTGCTTTATAATAGTAGTGAGCAGATGCTTCTCCAGCCATAAGTGCACCTGTCTGAGTCATTTTTTCAGTAATAAATGCGTGTCCAGTTTTACTAATGAGGACTTCTCCGCCCATAGCTTCAACGTTTTTTCTGACACCAAATGAGTATTTTGCGTCTACAACAACTTTTCCTCCTGGGTTGTCTGCGAGGAGTTCTTTAGCAATCATACTCGTGATAATGGATGGTGATATGACATTCCCTTTTTCATCAATAATAAAAAGTCGATCACCGTCTCCATCAGGCACAAGTGCAAGTTCTGCATTTTGTTCAATAACTTTCTTTTGAGCATCAACAAGGTTTTCAGGCTGCATAGGATCTGGTTGGTGAACAGGGAAAGTGCCATCTAACTCAAAATTCATTTTAATAAGTTCAATTGGCAGTTCTTTTGCTAACTCTTCAAGATACGTAATCCCCATTGCATTTGCAGGATCAGCAACAATCTTAAAGTTTTTAATAGTTGGATTTTTTAGGATTGTCAAAGCGTTCTTAACTTCATCTGCAACTATTCCTTCTTTTTTCTCAATAGCTCCTTCACTCTCGGGTACTCGAACTTCGGCAATTGCCATTTCTTTAATTTCTTCCATTCCTGTTGGTTTACCAATTTTAAGAAGACCTTGAGGTGTATTCATGACAAATTTCATTCCTGTATATTCTTTTGGATTGTGTGAGGCTGTAATGACAATTCCTGTCTCATATGCATAGTTAGATACTGCAAAGTAAAAAGTTGGCGTGGAGACAAGACCAATATCAACAACGTTTGCTCCAATACTTATGAGTGTATCTCGAACAATTGGGAAGAGGGAGGGAGATGAAATTCGCATATCATGTCCTAGTGCAACTTGTATATGCTCTTTTTGAAGCTTTTGCTGGAAAAACTTATAAATTGCGTGAGTGGTGGATACTATGTTCTCCTCGTTTATCTCCTGTGGATAAATGCCGCGGATATCGTAGGCTTTAAATGTTTTTGGATCAACAGCCATGTAAGTTATCTTAAATCTGTAAAAGCAAAATGTCAATGGCTGTGTTGAGAGACGAATTTAATTCTCCCGTTTTAACTCTTTTGTCTATATTAAATAGAGACGAATGTAGTTGAATAAGTTGATTTACACTGAATAATCTTGCTTGTCTTTGCAGCTTTTGCAGTTGCCAAGGAGCAAGTCTTCTTACCTCGTCGATTTTTTCTTCTCCTTCATCTTTTAACGCTAAGAGTATTCTGACATGTCTTATCATCATGTAGTAAATCATCTCAACTTCGACCGTTTCAAGTGTTTTGTAGAGACTTTTAATCAACTGTTGCCCATTACCAGGTTTGATTTGATCAAGAAAGAGAAATAGAGTTTGAGGGAGAGCATGATTTTTTATAGTTGCATGGGGGAAGAGTGCAAGAGTTTTTTTATCAAGTTCTTTTCCTTCCCACAGAACAATCGTATGTTCTAATGTCTTGTCTTTAATAACTTGGAGAAGAGTTCCAAAGTCTCCAGACTGTTTTCTTTTGCTCAAAAAGTTTTCAATAAAAACAGATTTTTCATTAGTAAAAAGATCTCCACCACTGAATGTTTGTGTCAGATCGGTAAGTGAAATATCATCTCCTTGTATCACTTTTCCTTCAGGGTATTTATTTTTGAATTCATGAAAGTGGAGACGGGAAGAGGCTGTATCCTCTCCGTGAATAATTGTTATCATAATTTCATTACCCAGCTAAATGTCGCTTTGAGTACAGAAGAAGGAGAAAATTGTCCTTCATCTTTTGTCTCAGCATCAAATTTTTTAGATGGAACAGGATTGATTGGATCGACTGCAGCAAGTACTTTGTTATTGAGCGTGGGAGTTCCTTTTTCTTTTCTCAAAGACTGGAATGTTTTGTATTGTTTTGTTTGCGATCCATTTTCAGAAATAAATGAGAATTTTGCAAATGGTCCTGTCGCGTTGAGAAGAAAAGGAGTTATTGCAACGATGTCCTGATCATTCCATGTATTCTGAAAAGCAACTTCATAATATCTTGCTCGTTCTTCTTCACTCACGCTCTCGTTGGACCAACCTGTCTCTGTGATAAAGATGGGAATGCGTTTGGATGAGAGTTGGTTTAAAAGTTCTCGTTCATAGGTAAAGCTACTGATGCTTTTTGAACTGACAACTGATGGTGGTTGGGAAAAACCGGGATTTGGATATGAATGACTTGCATACCCATCAATTTGATTAAAAATTCCCGGGACTGCATTGTTCATTTGCCTCATGTAGTTATACTGATCAATATACTCAGTGCCTTGATTGGGAGCAGCGTTATCAAAACCTCCACCGATAATATAAAAATCAGGATGAAGAGATTTAAAGACAGTAACTGCGTAACTCAGTAGTTGAGCGTATTCAGAGGGATTTGCTTGTCCACCCCATTCATCCCCTCTATTTACTTCATTAAAGACTATGACATATCTATTTTTCGTCGGCCATTCAAGGGAATTAAGAAAATTCGCAAAGTCTAGGACATCTTCATGACGAGGCTTGCGCCATACGTGTGTATTGAAATAATCTCCCTCAGTTGCAAGTCGGAGTATAGGAATAATTCTTTTATTTCCAGCTTCATTAAGAAATGACTGCCATTTATCTATATTCCTGTCTCCTGACTGGATAGGGATAATGACATACCCCCATTCACCGCCACTGCTATTTATGAGTTTTGCAGCTTCATCAAGTTCAGTTGGGAAGAGTATATGAATGCCAAATTTATTATTTGGCTTGCTGAGTGGGTCCTCAATAGCATGAACGGGAAGGATGGAAATACTAAAAAGAGTAAAGATGAAAAATAGTGATACGAGCAGTGATTTCATAGCGATGACATTATATCAAGACAATGCAAAATAATTATATCCTATAGCAATAGTCATTGCAAGAAAAAGTTGATATAATAGAGAGATGAAAAATTTTTGGCAAACGCTTCCCAAGCCTTTCTATGTCCTCGCTCCGATGGAAGATGTTACTGATACTGTATTCAGACGTATTGTTGCATCATGTGGAAGTCCTGATGTTTTCTTTACCGAATTTACGAGTACTGAAGGTATGTTTTCGGTTGGAACTGATGTCGTTTCAAAAAGACTGGAATTTACTGAGGATGAAAGACCACTCATTGCTCAAATTTGGGGTGAAAAACCGGAGTTTTTCGCGAGAGCAGCACAAAGACTTGTTGAGCTAGGTTTTAACGGAATAGACCTCAACATGGGGTGTCCTGAACGATCAGTTCTTAAAAAGGGTGCCTGCTCTGCCCTTATAAAAAACCCTCCCCTTGCTCGAGAAATAATTCAGGCGACAAAAGAAAATGCAGGGGACTTACCAGTTAGTGTGAAGACACGAATTGGGTTTGACGAGATACAAACAGAAGAATGGATAGGGTTTCTTCTGGAACAAAATATTGAGGCTCTCACTATTCACGCTCGAACAGTGAAAGAACTATCAGAAGTCCCTGCTCACTGGGAGGAAGTAGAAAAAGTTGTTAAGCTTCGAGACAAATTGAAAAAAACGACAGTAATTATCGGGAACGGTGATATTGACGGGAGAGAAACTGCCGAGCGCAGAATTATTCAAACAGGAATAGACGGTGTCATGATAGGAAGGGGAATCTTTAAAGATCCATGGATTTTTAATGCAACATATAATGGGCCTCATGTACCATTTCAGAAAAAGGTAGAAAAGCTTCAAGAGCATATGGAGCTTTTTGATAAAACATGGGGAAAAAGAAAATCCTACTCAATTATGAAGAAATTTGTTAAATGTTATATAACGGGAGAACCTAATATTTCTCAGATACGTGCACAACTCATGGAGACAGAAAATTACCACCAAGCACGAGAGATACTCCAGCCTTTAATTAATGGAGACCAGAAAGTCGAGAGGTAATAACTCTTTCATACATTTTTACAAAAGCAACTTTGACTCCGATAAATGTCAGCATACCTGAAATAAGCAGTATTGAGTGAAGTGAAGGATTTGAAATACTATATATCTCATTCAAGAACAAATAAATAAATTCGCTATAAAGTGCTCCACCTAATGCTAAAATGCTATACCCTGAGATATTTCTAAAGCTAAATTCCCTCAAAACACTCGCGATTATTAGTCCAGTTAAGATACTTAATACTATGTAAGACATGATGATACTATAGTACGTTGCTGTGAAAATTACTGCCAAATTTTGTAAGAAAAAAGGAAGATAGACACATGTATTTTATAGAAAAGAGTGATATACTTGAAATATGCCACCTATTGATCAGAATAAATTAATTAAAGCAGCTATTATAGTTGCGGCTTTTGGTATCTTTATCCTTTCATTAACATATGTACTTCCACTTTTAGGAGTATTGGGTGCACTTGTTATTATTGCAGCTGGAATTTACGCAATTTATCTTTTCCTCACAGGAAAGTTGAAGTTATAAAGTGACGCCGCCCCGTAAGTTCCCTCACGGAGCGGCAATGTCAGCTTTCGATGTCCATAATCAGTCCCAGACGGTTGACCTTGAGTACCACCTCCTGTCCTTGTGTGAATGACTTCCACTCATGTTCATCTTTAGCTTGGTAGGTGTATTTTTTGTTTCCTTCCGCGCTAAAGATGATCTCGAGACGTTGGCTCGGCTGACCGGTACGTTGGTCGTACCGAGTCGGTGCATCGGGCCAATAAGGAGAAGTATCTGTGCCTGAGCTACGGAATGTGTGTACCACCTCCCACCGGTCTACCTCATAGAAGTAGTAGGTGGCGTAGATGACCTCCGTAGCGTAGATCGGTACGTCAACAGGTCGGCGCTCGTACTCTGTCTCGAAGACCGGGCAGTAATCTTGCTCGAAATTCCCGTTGCCAAGGTCTCTGGGTTCGCCACAAGGCTCTTCACCCACCTGAACCTCGACGGGAACATCTTCATAGTCAGTTCGAGTCCCGATCTGATACTCTCGTGACCCGTTCGCTCGTTCCTGTGTGGAGAGAAGACGTGCTCCTGCTGGGAGACTCCAACCCTCTTCCTGGTAGGTGTGGAGTTCCTCAAGAGGAATGCTCCGCTCCCACGTGTGGCCAACGACGATCGCATTGTGTTCTTTTGTCTGAAAGACAAAGAAGTACAATGCGGCGATGAGAATGGCGAGTGCTGTTACCCCTCCAAAAAGGAGGAGAAGAGGTTTGAAGTCGACAGAGTGTGTTACAACTGACGACTCCGTTTGTGGTGGAGGAGTGTCAGGTTGAGTTTTTCCCCATCGTTTTTTCCTTTGAGGACTCGTTCCTTTTGCTGCTCCACAGTATTCACAGACCTCCTCGAGTGGTGAGTTGGCTTTCCCGCAGTGTTCGCAGTTCCACTCAGGACCAGACCTAGCTTCCTTGAGTTTTTCAAGGTCGGTAACTTCTGGCCCCCCAGGATTTGGCGGAGTGATATCCTCTTGCTCATCCCGTGGATTGCCACAGTTTGGGCAGACGCGATTTGACCCGGTGAGGTTTTCGGACCCGCAGGATTTGCAGACCCACTTTCCCTCAACGATAGCTGTGCGTGAGGGCCTTCCGATTCTTCGTCTCATCTGACTGCTCCTTCATGAGTAAATCAGGTCGTTATGGACTGAAAGCTGTTAATGTGCCTTTGATGCTGTACCCAGTTGGGTAAAGCGTCACAAGCACGTCATTATAACACACTGACTATAATATAGGATGTTAGAAGGCTTCAAGAATTGTTTTACCGTTAAAAGGAGTAAAAAGAGAACTTGTGGAAGATGTAATATCTATAACAAAGGGTTTGGATGAGATAGCAAGTATTTTATTATCAGATAACCAGAAGTATTTTGTATACCATTCATTCACTTGGGCAAGAGTACTTTTCTGACCAGTTGTAAGATCTATAAGAGATATGCTACTTCTCTGAGTCATAGGTGTTGTTTCTGTAGCGACAGTATCCTCCGTAAAAATAGAACTGAGGTACTTTCCGTTCGGTGATAATTTCAACTTACCATAATGTGTATTAGATGAACCAGGAAGGCAATTTTCTTTATGCAACGTAGTAACTTTTTTATTTTTTATGTCAAGTTTTTCAAGATAACAGATACTATCAGGTCCATTAACAAATACTTCTCGCGAAATAAAGACAGTATTTTCGTCTGCAAAAAGGATATGTTCACTTTCTTGAGGAGCATCCTGAGCCTGGTAAAGAATACTTTGCTGTTTGCCGTCTTTTGTGAAAAGACTATAGTAGTAGGTTTCATTTAGAATTGAGTCTGTTTTTACTGGAGATGGTTCACTAATTAACGCTGATTGAAGTGGGTTTTGTGTATTCTCCTGCGTTATATAACTTTTAGTTGTGGGTAAAGTAAATATGTTATCTTTTAAGTAAGGAGGAATTGAAGCTTCTTCTACTACTTTTGAAGCGAAATTATATTTGAAGAAGGGTATTTCTTCTTTACTTCCCTCAACAAATTCTTTACTGAAAAAAAGATTTTCTTCAGAATCATCCCATGCTACGGTAGGACTACTGCCCAATCCTGAAAAAACTTCAGAAGCGATCAAAACGTCTTGAGGAGGAGAACTTTTTAAGTCAACAACATGTAATTCATATGTAGTGGAGCCATGAAATTCATAAGGTGGATTTGTTTGATACTCCGCAATTTCAGTCGAAGGTAGTTGGATATATGCAACATATCTTCCAGTAGGTGAAACTTCAATATAGAGTGGTGCACCAAGAATTTTTCCTTTGGACTGTGCTATACGTATAGCATCTGTTCCGTCGAGACTACTTGCATACATATCTCCGTTGGCATCAGCATATATTACTTTTGTTGGTTTTACCCAGCTTGGATTTTTTAATTTAACTTCTTTAGATTGAACTTGTGTGGGAATAATATTTTTATTTTCCACACTTTGTGGAGGCTTTTGTTGAAAAAGAAAAAAGGTGAGTCCTCCCATAACTATGAGAGCTGAAATAACGATGGTAAGAAGAGGAGTTTTAAAGCTCTTTTTTTTTGAAGGAGGATGGGGAACTTCTACCTCAACTTTTGGAGCAGTTTCTCCTTGGTACATTTCCAGTCCATCAGTCATATCTCAAGTGTAGCACAACACATGATTTGAATATAGTTCTTACAATGTTATTGACAATTTGATGAGCTTTCGTTTTACTTAAAATATGTCAGAAGGTTCTCACGGAGTGATAGACGGCTCTCCACAGCAAACACGTCCTTCCTCTACACCTGAAATTCACGAAGTTACTCAGAATGAAATAGTGGAACGAATAAAGAAAGAGTTAGACGGGGATTTTGCGGAATTAGGTAAAATTAAATTTTCTCACCGTTTTGACAATGAAGTTATTGATTCTAAAAGACGAAATATACTACAAAAAGTTGGAGGTATAGGGGAGGAAGCAGCTCGTGATCTTTTCCCATATCTTCATGAAAAATATAGAGATGAGGCCCAGCATTCACCTGACCAGTCAAGTTATTATGATCTAACACTCGTTAACGATGCCTTAGTAACTGACTCACCGGAAGATATTCAGAAGTCAATGGATATCCTTGATGAGATAAGAAAGTCCTCTTTATCTTCAGGAGGAACAAATAATTTATTTTATTCCCGTGAACAGATATGTTATACGCTGACAAGACAAATTTCAGAACTTCAGCAAAGAGATCCGCATTCACAAGAGCTTGAAAATATTAAACGAAAATTACTTGAAGTCAGGAATGATCCATTCACTGATGACTTAATGCGTGACAATCTCCTTCGTATTCCGCTGGCTGCTGCACAAGAACCGCGTGCAACTGAAGAATTAGGCAATATAAAAGACATTCTCGTCAGGAGATATGACACACGACAATACGATCTAGACAAGCTTGAGTTTATTTACAAGGAGCGTGCAAATGCAAAGCAAGAAGTTCAAGGTTCATCACAACAGACAGATGAAACTATTGATGAAGAAGCACTGCAAATTGAACAAGATACGAAAATTGAGGATGTCCGTGAAGAGCTGCGTGAAATCGTCTCTGAAGATAAGGATATTACTGATGATGAGCGGAGGAGACGAGAAATACTTGAAAGACTTCGTACTCCTCATTCCATAAATTCTTATGATTCAGCTTATTCATCTCACCTCCAGTACGAGATACCGGACCCTGATGCGCTGTGGCATTACTTAAAGAGTGGAGATCATAAAAAGAACAATTATGAGTATTTCCAAGATTATGGCGAGAGTTACCCAATGGGTCCGGGGAGCGGGAAAAATAAAAAACATCCAGTTATTTATTTTGATGAGACAAGTAATAATATTGAATTAAGACTTCCAGTTCCAACAGAAAGAGGAAAAGATTTTGCGAATGTATTTGTCCCCAATTTCCTTCCTGAACTTCAAAAAACGATGGGAGATAGAGTTGATGCAAGTATTTTCAATGTTAACACTGGGAGAGGAGCTGTCAATGATCTAAGAAGACAAATCCCGGGCAGAAGTGGAGCGTATGGTGTTGCGAATATTAGTAATGGAGAGCTCGTCATTAATGTAAGCAACTTGACAAAAAATTATGAAGGAGGAATCAGATCTGTAGAAGATTTCAGAATAGCAATGCAAAATGCTCTTGACCTTCATAGGATCTTCACAACAGAATATTACAATGAGGAGAATGTTGTACGCAATAGGCAAGGAAAAGAACTAGTTGATGTTCCTTACGAAACAGTTGTTATTGATCATCGAGCAGATATTTTTGAACCCACACAAATGCCTCAAGCAGCTTAATTCTTTTGAATGTAGAAGTGATCGCCTACAGTACAATTTATTGCAAATTGTGGTGAAATGATAAATTTCAAATTTAAATCAAAATAACCGCATAAATGTAGATTTTTCGTGTGACCCGTAGGGGATTTACCACAATGGTACTAACTTCTGCGAAGTGTCGCGAAATATTCTAATTCCTTGAAGATCTCACAAAAAATCCCGCATGAAGCGGGATGTTTTATGTGTCAGTTAGCGTGTTTCACCACGAACTCCCTAACGACTATATTATACCAAAAGA